>NZ_CP147776.1:4295823-4909512 GCF_037300705.1 Massilia sp. W12
GCTGAACAGGGGCGCGAAGTATTCGCCCTGCCCGGCTCCATCCATGCGCCGCTGGCCAAAGGCTGTCACCAGCTGATCAAGCAAGGCGCGAAACTGGTGGAAAGCGCGCAAGACGTGTTGGAAGAACTGCGCTTTACCGGCATCAGCCGCAAAGCCCCGCAACATCATGCGGCGGCGCCGGAACAGGAAGATGCGTTGTTGCACAATCTTGGCCATAGCCCGGTTTCACTCGACGAATTGAGCGAGCGCAGCAAACTGGCCGCAGACGAACTGGCCGAGCAATTATTGGCCCTCGAACTCGACGGTAAAGTCGAACGCTTATTGGACGGGCGCTATCAGCGCCTGCAGGCATGAGGCGGCAAAGCCGGATTGTTGCATCGTCACAACGGGCGCATACTCATCTGCCCCTGGCAGCAAAACACGCCGCCAAATCCGCGCAACTTGCAGATTTCCCCGCATGCCGCTTATCATTGCCCGCTCTTTTTAAACAAGTTGCGCAACCTCAACTTGAGAACAATCCCGCCCCATCTCTTGCAAGCCTGGCCGATTGCACCTATATATATGCAGGCGCACAGCCCACAGCATGGGCGGCGGGGTTTCGAGAGGCCTTTAACAAACTGCTGTACTATTCTGGCGTTGCCAGACGAACATTAGCCGGGAAACAAATATGAGTAAAGCCCTCATCATTGCCGAAAAACCTTCAGTTGCGAACGATATCGCCAAATCGCTCGGCGGCTTCACCAAACACGATGAGTACTTTGAATCGGACGAATATGTCTTATCCTCCGCCGTCGGCCATCTGTTGGAAATCGCCGCACCGCCAGAACATGAAGTCAAACGCGGCAAATGGAGTTTCGCCAATCTTCCCGTGATCCCGCCCTATTTCGCCTTGTCGCCCATCGCCAAGACGGAAAGCCGGCTGAAATTACTGAATAAGCTGATCAAGCGCAAAGACGTAACCACGCTGATCAACGCCTGCGACGCGGGGCGCGAAGGGGAATTGATTTTCCGCCTGATCGCGCAAAACGCCAACGCCAAGCAACCGATCAAACGCCTGTGGCTGCAATCCATGACGCCGAATGCGATCCGCGACGGCTTCCAGCATCTGCGCAGCGACGCCGATATGCTGCCGCTGGCGCATGCGGCGCGCTGTCGCTCTGAAGCGGACTGGCTGATCGGCATCAATGGCACGCGCGCCATGACTGCATTCAACTCGAAAGACGGCGGCTTTTATCTGACCACCGTGGGCCGGGTGCAAACCCCAACCCTATCGATTGTGGTCGAGCGCGAAGAAAAGATTAAAAAATTCGTGCCGCGCGACTATTGGGAAGTGCGGGCCGATTTCGTCTGCGCCGCCGGGGTGTATCAAGGCCGCTGGCTGGATGACAAATTCAAGAAAGATGAAAACGACCCGGAAAAGAAGGCCGAGCGTTTATGGAGCCGCGCCGCCGCCGAATCCGTAGTCGCCGCCTGTCGCGGCAAACCGGGCAAGGTGCGCGAAGAATCCAAACCCACCACCTCGATGTCGCCCGGCTTGTTTGATCTGACCAGCTTGCAGCGCGAAGCCAACTCACGCTTTGGTTTTTCCGCCAAAAACACCCTGGCCTTAGCGCAGGCGCTGTATGAAAAGCATAAAGTGCTGACTTATCCGCGTACCGATTCGCGCCATTTGCCGGAAGATTATTTGCAGACCGTGCGCCAAACTCTGGACGTGGTGGCCGGCAATCCGGCTTACCAGCCGTATGCGCGTCAAATTCTGGACAAAGATTGGGTCAAGCCGAATAAGCGGATTTTCGATAACACCAAAATTTCCGATCACTTCGCCATCATCCCGACCCCGATTGCGCCGAAAAATCTGAGCGAGCCTGAGCAAAAACTGTATGAATTGGTGACACGCCGCTTCATGGCGGTGTTTTTCCCGGCAGCGGAATTTCTGGTCACCACCCGCTTTACCGAAGTCTCCGGCCATCAGTTCAAAACTGAGGGCAAGATCATGACCAACCCCGGTTGGCTGGCGATCTACGGCAAAGAAGCGCAAAGCGAGGATGACAAGGAAAGCAGCGGCAATCTGGTGCCGGTGGCCGCCGGCGAGCAGGTGCTGACAGACAAACTGAACATCAACGGCCTGACCACCAAACCGCCGGCGCGCTACACGGAAGCCACCTTGCTGTCGGCCATGGAAGGCGCCGGCAAGCTGGTGGAAGATGATGAATTGCGCGACGCCATGGCCGGCAAGGGGCTGGGCACGCCAGCCACGCGCGCCTCCATCATTGAAGGCTTGCTGACGGAAAAATATTTGCTGCGCGAAGGGCGCGAATTGATGCCAACCGCCAAGGCCTTCCAATTGATGACCTTGTTGCGCGGCCTGGGCGTCTCCGAACTGACCGCGCCGGAACTGACCGGCGAATGGGAGCACAAACTCTCGCAAATGGAGCGCGGCAATATCTCGCGTGAAGAATTTATGCGTGAAATTGCGCAGATGACGCAAGTCATCGTCAAGCGCGCGCGCGAATACGATAAAGACACCATTCCGGGCGAATACCACACCCTGGCCACGCCCTGCCCGCATTGCGGCGGCGAGGTGAAAGAAAACTATCGCCGCTTTGCCTGCACCAAGTGCGAATTTTCCATGACCAAGACGCCGGGCGGGCGCCAGTTTGAAATCGCCGAAGTCGAAGAGCTGCTGCAAAACCGCACCATCGGCCCGCTGCAAGGCTTCCGCTCCAAAATGGGCCGGCCTTTCGCCGCCATTTTGCGTATTGTCAAGGATGAGGAAAGCAATAACCACAAACTGGAATTTGATTTTGGCCAGAACCAGGAAGAAGGCGATGACAGCGAAGCACCGGACTTCAGCGAGCAGGCCGTATTGGGAAATTGTCCGAAGTGTGGTAAACATGTATACGAAATGGGTTTAGCCTATGTCTGCGAAGCCAGCGTGGCCAAACCCAAGGCATGCGATTTCCGCAGTGGCCGCATCATCCTGCAGCAGGAAATTCTGCCAGAGCAGATGAGCAAGCTGCTGCAGGATGGCAAAACCGATTTGCTGCCAGGCTTTATTTCGCAACGCACCCGGCGCCCGTTCAAGGCCTTTCTGGTGCGCGGCAAGGATGGCAAAATCAGTTTTGAATTCGAGGAGCGCAAAACTGCCAAAACCAGCAAAAGTACGGGAGAAAGCACAGCGAAAAGCAGCACCCCGAAAGAGGGTGTGAAAAAAGCCACCAGCCGCAGCAAAAAAGCGGCCTGATCCCTTTTTTGACAGGAATGCATCATGAGTGAAGTGATTATTGAAAGCGGCGCGCCGAGCAAAGAAGACTGCAATTTTGCAGTGGTCGCCCATTTGCTGGGGATGTTCACCAGTTTTTTAGCCCCAATCATCGTTTTTCTGATGACGCGCGACAAATCCAACTTTGTCTCGCGGCAAGCAACCGAAGCCTTGAATTTCCAGATCACATTCTTTCTGATCTACCTGGTTTGCGTGGTCTTGAAAGTGGTGTTAATCGGTTTTCTCCTGCTGCCCATCGCTGTGCTGGTGAACTGGGTGTTTTGCATTATTGCAGCGATTGCCGTATCCAAAGGCCAAGCCTATACCTACCCCTTCTCTTTACGCCTGTTCCAATAAGCACAACCGCCGCCCGCCCCGCGCGGCTGGCGGCATTTTCTGCTGAAAGGCAAGCATGAAAAAAGCAATTACCATCCTGCTCTCCCTGCTGATGCTGGGAGCAGTGGGTTTTGGCGTTTGGCGTTCCTACCACGCCAAGCAAAACCCCGGCGCCCAGAGCGCCGCGCCCTTAGGCGATTTGATTCCGCAAAAAGCGGTTCCGCAGCAAACCGTGAAGTTGCTCACCGGCAGCGCCAAATTCGCCCTGTTGCAAGACGCCGAACTCAGCGCCCTGCTGCGCAAAAACGGCATCACGCTGGAATTGAAAAAATCGGGCAATTTTGAGCAAGACAAAAGCCTGGTCGAACAACTCGATGCGGTCTGGCCAGCGGGGGCGAATCAAGCCGCTGACTGGCAGGAATTAATTGCCGGCAATAAAGCCTTCCTGGTCATGTCCAGCCCGCTGACCATCGCCAGCTGGCGCGCGCTTTTGCCGGTGCTGGAGAAAAACGGTCTGGCCAAATCCACCGGTAATGCGCATGGCGATTTTTACCTGGATAAAGCGCTGCCCCTGATGCTGGAGGGGAAACGCTGGAACCAGTTGCAAGACAATACCGTGTTTGCGGTCAACCGCAGCTTCTTGATCAACACCCCGGATATCCGCAAATCCAACACCGCCGCGCAATACATCGCCGCGCTGGCGTATATCCGGAATAACAGCGAAGTGCCGCAAAAACGTGAAAAGGCGCTCGAACTGGCCAAAGAATTGGCCCCCTTGATCACACGCCAGGGCTTTCAGGAGGGCACGCTGGCCGGCCCGTTTGAAGATTATCTGGGCCAGGGTATGGGCAAGGCGCCGATGGTGCTGGTGTATGAAAGCCAATTCCTGGAAGCGCGCCGGGCGCAAAAACTGCGCGACGCGCATTTGCTTTACTACCCGCAGCCGGGCATGGTGTTAAAACACATCCTGGTGGCCAAGACAGAAGGCGGGAAAAAGTTAGGCGAACTTCTCGCCAACAACATTGAAATCCAAAAAATCATCGCTAAATATGGTTTCCGCACCAACGATCCCGCGCTGTTTGCGGCGCAGGCAAAAGAATTGGGATTGGATGCGCCGGAAATTCTGAATCAAGCGGACGCACCCGGCAGCGCCATTCTGGATGCAATGGTGCAACATATCATCGATACCATGGAGAACCGATCATGACCACGCCCGTAATCACCCCGCCGGAAGAAGCACCGCTGGTTCTGCAAGCGCCCGAAGTCATTCAACCGGTGGCGGAAAGCCGGGTTGCCGGCGCGGTGCGCCTGCCGGACTTGATGAAAGAAAAAGTTGAAAACCAGCTCAATGCCTTCATGGAAACGCTGCTCAAAGGCGATCCTTCTTCCGATGAATTCAAGAGCAAGATGGATCAGGCGTTTTCGATTGGCCGCAAGGAAATTTCCGACTCCACCACGCTCTCCAACCGTTTCACCAAGATGGATTTCCGCGACGCCGCCGACACTCCGGCGTTCCAGGCCATCACCAGCATGCGCACCCTGTTTGACGAATTGAATCCGGCCAAACAGGGTGATTTATTCACCCCCACCAAAATCCTCGGCATTCCAGTGCCTTTCGGCAATAAGCTGGCGAATTATCTGCGCCGCTATGAAAGCGCGGAAACCCATCTGGGCAAATTGCAGGAACATCTGATGAAAGCCAAGGATGAATTGCAAAAGGATGTGGCGGAACTGGGCGTGGCGCGTCAGCAAATCTGGGCCTCACTGGAAAAACTGGAAGGCGCCTCTTACTTCATGCGCACCCTGGATCAACGCTTAGCCACCAGCATTGAGTCGATCAAGCAGCGCGAGCCAGACCGTGGCCGCGCGCTGGAACAGGAAGTGCTGTACTACGTGCGGCAAAATCTGGGCGATGTGCAAGCCGCACAAGCGCTGGCGATCAATGCCTACAATGTGATTTCCGAATTGCGTAAAACCGGGCGCGAAACCATCAATGGCTGCGACCGCGTCGCCACCCTCGGCATGGCCGCGCTCTCAGTGGCGGTAACGCTGGCGCGCGCCACCGGCAATCAAATCAAGACCCAGCAAATGCTGTCCGGGGCCAAAACCGACATCCAAAATCTGATCGCCGCCACCGGCGACGCGCTGAATTCACATGTGGATGCGACCAACCGCTTTTCCGCCGATCCCCTGCTTGGCGTGCAAGAGTTGCAAAACATGTTCGACAAGACTTTCTCGGCCATGGACAAGATGGAAAAATTCCGCAGCGAAGCACTAAGCAATATGCAAACCAATAACCAAATGCTGCGCGATCAAATCGTCAAGGCGCAGGATCGCATCAAAAACGACCGGCAGGCGAATACCCATTTGCAATCGGTGGAAGCGGCCAAGCCGATTCTGGAACTGTGAGGCGACCATGCTGCTGCGCCTGATGTTTTTGCTCAGTCTTGCGCTGGGTTTGAGCGCCTGTGACAAGGCCCAACAACTGGCGGACAAGGCCAAGGGCAGCGCCAATGCCAGCGCAACGGCCCCTCCGCCCGCCAGCGGCGGCGAATTTGTGATCCTGGCCGGCACCGAACTCAAAGACGTGGCCGCCATGACGCAGGAATTCGCGCGGCGCGAAAACATCAATCTGCGTTTTGAATACAGCGGCACGCTGGACGCGGTGGACAAGCTGAAAAGCCCGCACAACTATGACGCCGTGTGGATTTCCAACGGCAAATATCTGCAGCTGATTCCGCAAGTCGCCAGTCAGATCAAAGCCAGCGAAAAAACCATGTATGCGCCGGTGGTGCTGGGAGTCAAGCCGGAAGTCATGAAGCGGCTGGGCTGGCAGTCCGGACAAACCAGCTGGAAAGATGTGCAAGCGGCGGCCAAGGCCGGCAAATTCCGCTTCGGCATGACCAATCCAGCCGGCTCCAACACCGGCTTCACCGCCCTGCTTGGCCTGGCCGCTGAATTGTCCGGCAAGGGCGATGCGCTGGAAGAAAAAGATATTCCGGCCAAGGAGTTGCGCGAATTTTTCGCCGCGCAAGCCATGACTGCAGGCTCCTCCGGCACGCTGGCCGACATGTACGCCGCCAATCCGGGACGGGTGGATGGCATCATCAATTATGAAAACGTGATCCGCAAGTTGGCGCTGCAGGATAAAAGCCTGAACGTGCTCACTCCGAAAGAGGGCGTGATCACGGCGGACTATCCGCTGATGTTGATGGGCAACTCGAAGCAGGAAGGGTTTTACCGCAAGCTGGCCGCCTGGATTAAAAGCGATCAGGCGCAACAACGCATCGCCAGCGAAACCCTGCGCACGCCTTTGCGCGGCAGCGGCAGCGATGTGGTGGTGAATGAATTGCCCTTCCCCTCACGCCTGGCGGTGGTGGAAAGCGTGTTGCAAGGTTTTATGGACAGCTATTCGCGCCCCGCCACCTCCTACTTTGTGCTGGACGTATCCGGCTCGATGGCCGGCAAACGGATTGAGCAACTGCGCGAATCGATGCAGGCGCTGGCGTTTGGCGATGGCTCCACCAGTGGCCGCTTTGCGCTGTTGCGCGCGCGCGAGCAAATTCACCTGCTGCCGTTTAGTAACAAGCTGCAAACGCAAAACGACTTCAATCTGGGCGAAGACCGCGAAAAAAACCGTGAAATCCTGCAGCAATTAGGCAGCGCGGTGAATCAATTGGAGGCGCGCGGCGGTACGGCGATTTTCAGCTCGGTGGCGCAAGCCTATACCCAGGCGCAAAAAGAAGCCAAGTCGGAAGAGCGCAGCGTTTCCATCGTCTTGCTGACTGACGGCCAGAACACCGATGGCATGCGGCTGGAAGAATTCCGCCAGTTCATTGACTCGCGCGGCGTGCCGAAAGTGCCGGTGTTTGCCATTTTGTATGGCGACGCCAAACAAGAGGAAATGGATGCGCTGGCGCAAATCACCGGTGGCCGAGTGTTTGATGCGCGCAAGGTGAGCTTGCCGCAAGTGATGCGCGAGATCCGCACTTACCAGTAACTTTTTTCAGGACTTACGCAAAATTGTTCCGGCAAGGCGCACTGCCGCAGGCAGTACGCAAGTACGACAAGGCAGTGCAACGCCGCTGGGACGGTTTTTCGTATGTCCACCTTTCTTTGGCGTGTATATGTGGCGTTATCTGACCTCAAACAGCAATCTGGCCGGCAGCGCGGCTGCGCTGCTGGTGCTGATACTGTTTTTCCTCGGCCTGATCGGCAATGGCTGGCTGTTGCTGACCCTGGGCGCGTATGCCGGCGGCGCGCTGCTGCCGCTGGCCTTTACGCGCGAGCCGGAAGTGCTGCACATCGCTGATGGATTATCCACCCATGAAGCGCTGGAACAGCTGCGCAAACATATGTTGCCGCGCCTGCCTTTAGCCCCCAAGCAAGAGCTGCAAAAAATTCTGCAGACGGTGGACAATCTGATGCCGCGCTTAAAAGAAATGGAGCAGCAAGGCGCGATTGAAGCGCAAAGCCGCGCCATGTTAAAGCAGACTGTGACGCGCTTGCTGCCGGACGCGATTGAAACCTTTTTGCGCCTGCCCAAGCATTACCAGAATAAAGAAGTCATGCCCGGCAAAACCGCACAGCAATTACTGGTTGAACAATTGCAAATGCTGGGCGAACATGTGCACAGTCTGGAAGAAAATCTGCTCTCGCCGGATGTCAATGACTTGCTGGTCAACACCCGCTATCTGCAAGAAAAATTGCAAACCGGCCCCAAGCTGTTTGATTGAGGCCGCCGGGTTTATTTCTGTTCGCGCACCATCAAAGGCACATTGCACAGCTCGACATGGCCAGCCGGCGCTTTATACCAATCGCCGCCACGGTTGCGCAACGCTTCCACTGCTTTCTTAAAGCTGGCCGATTCGCTTTTCAGGACTTGCAATTTGACGCGCTGCTCCGGGGCCACATCCGCCGCCACCCGGACCGCATTGATCTTCACGAATTGCTCCGGTTTATCATAAAAACCCAGCGCTGCCGTACCGCGCGGCAAAGTTGTGAGCAAGGGCATGCCCTGCAAAACCCGGCCAAACAGCGTGACATTGCGATCCAGATGGCGCGGCGCATGGCCGATCACCACATACATTTCCGCGCCGCTGCCGGAATCCGCCGCCATATCGCGCCCGGCCCCCACCATGCCATAGCAATGCGCCAGCCAGGTTTGCCGGGTTTTCGGGTCATAGCCTGCCGGCATGCCATCCGCATGCCCGACCTGGGCCGCATACCCATCGCGATCCGGCAGCCGCACAAAGCGCTGCTCCGGCTTGGCGGCGACGCTGAATTCCGGCGCCAATTGGCGTTTGCCCTGCTTCATCTGACGCGGATTTTTTTCATCCGGGTCGCCCCATTGCACCACATAATTTTCCTGCACCCGCATCACCGACAAACCATCGAAATAACCCTCGCGCACCAGGGTTTTGACATTTTCCACATGACGCGGCGCAAACTGCGGGGCCAACTCAATCACCACCCGGCCCTTGTCCAATTCCAGATACAGGGTTTGTTCAGGATCGACCGTGCGCCACTCCGCATCCGCCGACTGCTGCAAGACTTCCGACATCGACAACTTCGACGGCGCCGCATGCGTCAGGCTGACGCACAGCATGGCGGCCAGGGCCAACAGAGATTTGTTCATCAAACACTCCAGAAAATGGGAAACGCCCGCAAGGATTCACAGGCACACTTGAGGCTGTACGCACCAGGGCCAAGCTGCGCTGGCGCGGCAGGTAGTGTATGATGCGCTCGCTGAATCGCCAAGCGTTTCAGATTTTGGAAGCCATGGAAAAGCCTTGCAGAGGCTGCAAATTTTCGGGACTTCCGTCAACCAGACGGCTGTGAAAATGCGGCTGCAAGGAGAGTTATGGATTTTATGCAATTGCTCGACATGCTGGTGCACGTCGATAAGACTTTAAAAATATTCGTCGATCAATACGGCCTGCTGGTGTACGCCTTGCTGTTTGCGATTGTGTTCGCAGAAACCGGCCTGGTCGTGTTTTTCTTCCTGCCTGGCGATTCGCTGCTGTTCGTGGCCGGCGCCATGTGCGCCACCGGCAGCATGAATGTCTGGGTTTTGATGCTGCTGCTGATCATTGCCGCAATTACCGGCAACACCTCGAATTACTATATCGGGCGCATGCTGGGGAACCGGGTATTCACCCACGATTACCGCTGGATCAACCGCGATGCGCTGCAGCGCACCCACTCCTTCTTTGAAAAGCATGGCGGCAAAACCATCATCATCGCCCGCTTCGTGCCTATCGTGCGCACCTTTGCCCCGTTTGTCGCCGGGGTGTCGCAAATGACTTTCGCGAAATTCCAGTTTTACAATTTCATCGGCGCCTTCGGTTGGGTGGTGTCGCTGGTTGGCGGCGGCTATCTGTTTGGCAACATCCCCTTCATCAAAGACAATCTGACCGCGATTGTGGTGGTCGGCATCAGCGCCGCCATCGTGCCGGTGATGCTGGGCGCGGTCTGGAAGTTCGGCCAGCGCTTATTGCAACGCGGGGACAAACAAAAGCAGGAAAACGCGGGGTAAAGTTTGCCGCCCCGCGAACCGTAAAAGGCTTGAGCAGGTTTTGCACTTCGTCTGATTTCCCTTACTCTTTTGGACAGGTATGCGTATCCTCAAAGCCTTGATCGCCGCTATCCTGTTTAGCGGCTATGCCTGGGCGGCAGACAGCGCCCCACCAGCCAGCGCGCCGGCGGCCAAACCCGCCGGCCTGCCCGCCCCCGGCGCGAAGAGCGCTTCGGCCCCGGCCTCCGCCGCCGCCACAGCGAAAGCCGGCAGCGCAAAAAGCGCCGCCAGTGCGCCAGGCGCAAGCCCGGCCCCTGCGCCGGCAGCGGAAAGTCCGCCTTCCGCCGCCGCCAAAGGGCGCGAGGAAATGAATGAAATCGAGCTTTCCACCAAAATCGCACAACGCTTAGCCGCATTGCGCGCACAGCAGGCGGAAAAAGCCGCGCACGCCGCCACTTCCAGCCGTCAGGCCAAACGTAAAGCCGCCAAAGTGGAAAAAGCCGCGCCGCCCATGATGCACAGCGAGCATTGGAGTTACGAAGGCGAACTCGGCCCGCGCAACTGGGGCAAGATCAATCCCGATTGGATCAAATGCGCCAGCGGCAACCGCCAATCGCCAATCGATATCCGCGACGGCATGAAGGTCGATCTGGAGCTGATCAATTTCGATTACCGTCCGTCCGGCTTTACCGTCGTGAACAATGGCCACACCATCCAGGTTGGCATCAGCGGCGGCAATTTCATCACCATCATGGGACGCACTTACGAACTCATGCAATTCCATTTCCACCGCCCCTCGGAAGAAAAAATCAACGGGCGCGGTTTTGAGATGGTGGCGCATCTGGTGCATAAAGATCCGGAAGGGCGGCTGGCCGTGGTGGCGGTGTTGATCGAGCGCGGACGCGCGCAACCGCTGATCCAAACCATCTGGAATAATCTGCCGCTGGAAAAAAATGATGTGGTTCAACCCTCCATCGTGATCGACATGAATGACCTGCTGCCGAACCGGCGCGATTATTTCACCTACATGGGTTCGCTCACCACACCGCCTTGCAGCGAGGGCGTATTGTGGATGGTGATGAAAGAGCCGGTACAGGCTTCCGGCGCACAATTAGCGCTGTTCTCGCGTCTGTATCCAATGAATGCGCGGCCTATCCAACCCAATGGGGGACGGGTCATTAAAGAATCGAATTGATCTGCGGCGGCGTGGCGCCAGACCACGCCGCCAGTCGCCCGGGGTTTAGACCGGCGCCTCTAGAAAAACTCCCCCCATTTGATTTCCCCCTCTAGTTTTTCTCTTTACACTGCAAAGCATTCCAAGGCCGCAGACTGATTCTGCAGCCAGTTTTCAAGGATCGCTCACAACCCGTTGCAGGCGCCAAACACAACCGGCGACAGGTAAAAGAGAAGACCATCACCGTTTATTTGATATGGAGCCCATCATGGCATACGCAACCCAAGCACTGAGCAAACTGAACGATCTGCAATACGTTGAAGCAATGCGTTCTTCCGCAGAAAAAATCTGGGAATCGGCCCAGGTTTCGCTGCAAAAAGCACAGAAAGACGGCAAGATCACCGTCACCCGTCTGGCGCACAAAAACCTGGTCGCAATGGCCAAGCGCGCTGAACAAGTGGCTGAAAAGCTGAACGAGCTGGCTGAAAAAATCGAGCCGCTGACCGTTGAAGTGAAAAAATCCAAGCTGGCCCCGAAAAAAGCCGCTGCACCGAAAGCCGCACCGAAAGCCGCCGCCAAGCCGGTCGCCAAAGCTGAAGTGAAGCCGGTCGCCAAGAAAGCCGCTGTCAAGCGCGCTGCCCCGAAAGCCAAAGCTGTCAAGACTGAAGCCGCCGTGAGCGCCCCGGCTGCCGTCGAAACCGCAGCAGCTGCCGAATAATAAACCTCCTCCATTGCAGTATCTGACAACGGCAAGCGCAAGCTTGCCGTTTTTTTGTCTGCAGCAAGACGCTGCAAACATGTTCATCCGGCTGCCAGCATGCTATTCTTGCATGCTTTTTTCCACAAACCACAGCCAAGCCGCACCCGGCTGAGACAGAGCCGCTTTCAAGCCATGTTGCCCCTTATTGATCTGAAGCCTTTGCTTGCGCATGCGCGCGATCCCGCCACCGTGGCGGCGCTTGACCACGCCTTGCAGGAATACGGCTGCTGCTATCTGCAAGGCCATGGCATTGCGCAAAGCTGCATCGACGCCGCGCAGGCCGCCGCCCGCGCCTTCTTCGCCCAAAGCGACAGCTATAAATTGCAATACGCCATCGCGCAGGCTCCGCGCCATGCCGGATATGTCCCGTTTTCAGAAAAAGGCTTATATCAGGACGAACAGGCGCGCATGTATGAAGCCTTTGATCTGGGCCTGGAGTTGACTGCGGATGACCCTGATTTTTTACGCGGGAATATTTTTTATGGCCCCAACACCTGGCCCGATCAACCCGGTTTTCGCGCTGCGGTGTATGGCTATTACGAGGCGCTGAGCCAACTCGCGCAGCGCCTGAGCGGCGCGCTCGAAGCCGCGCTCGGCCTGGCGCCAGGAAATTTGCAACATCTGATGCGCAAACCCTGTTCGCAATTGCGACTGATCCACTATCCGGCGCAAGCGCGCGCGGAAACGCAGCGCACAAATATGGGCGCGCACACGGATTATGAATTTTTCACGCTGCTGTATCAAAGCAGCACCGGCTTGCAAAGCATGGACCCGCACGGCGTCTGGCGTGACGCGCCGCCGCTGCCGGGCACGCTGGTGATGAATGTCGGCGATCTGGCGCAAGTAATTTCCGGCGCCCGCTACCGCTCCAATCCGCACCGCGTGCTGCACAGCGGCAAGACGCGCTATTCCATGCCCTACTTCGCCACCTTCGATTACGATACCGTGCTCAGCCCGCTGTGCGGGCCGCAAGCAGGCCAGGCCGATGCGCCGCGTCTGCACAGCGGTCAGCATCTGGAACAGCAAGTGGTGCGCGACTTTGCCTATTTGCGCGCCAAACGCCAACTGCTGGCCGACGCCAATCCCTTTTTGCAGGAAAAAATCGCATGCCCACAATAGAAACCATGCTGCAAGTGGCCCTGGCCGGCTTGCTGCTGTCCGCCTCGCCCGGGCCTTCCATGGCCTATGTGTTATCGCGCAGCGCGCAATACGGCCACAGCGCCGGCCTGATGTCTTCGCTGGGCCTGGCGGTTGGCGGCATTGGCCACGCCCTGCTGGCCGCCTGCGGTCTGGCGCTGCTGGCGGCGCAAGCGCCCTGGCTGATGCTGGGCATGAAATATCTGGGCGCTCTGTATCTGCTGTATCTGGGACAGGATGCAATCCGCGCCGCATTTCAAAGCGGCGCCGCCAGCGCGCCTGATGTCGACGCGCCAGGCGCGCCGGCCCCGCACCCCGGTTTATTGCGCCTGTTCGGGCAAGGCGTGTTGATTGAAATCTCGAATCCGAAGACCGTGCTGTTTTTTCTCTCTTTCATCACACCCTATGCCGCCAAGCACAGCATGGGCGGCATGTTTGTGTTGTCGTCCCTGATCCCGCTGACCGCAATTCCCGCCGATTTGCTGGCGATTTTCGCCGGCGGACTGATCGCCGCCTGGGCCACCCGCCATGGCTGGCTGCTGCGCGCCGTCAACCTGGCCGCAGGGCTGATGTTATGCGCCATCGCCGCTGTGCTGGCCTTCGCATGAAAGCCGGCCTTGTGCAGAACTCTGCCACCAGCGATAATCACGCCTCTGCCACCCGCTTTTAGATGCTGTCATGCAAGGTTTTTCCTCCCACGTCGCGTATTACCGTTTGTCTGACCCGCAACCATTGGCTGCAGCGCTCGACCGCATGCTGGAAGCAGCGGGGTGGCGCCGCTGCGCCAACGGGGCCGGCAGCCTGAAGCTGGGCATTGTCACCGGCGGCAAAGGCTGGCTGGCGCTGGTGGCGGATGATTTCGGCTGGCTGGCCAGACGCGGCGCCCAAGCACAGATTCATTTCACCGAAATCAGCAAAGCGCTGGCGCAACCCGGTTTTTTGCTGGCCACACACGCCGCCGCGCCCTATTTTGGTGCGGTCTTGCTGGAAGCGGATGGACGCGGCAAGGCCGTCGCCAGCGGCAATTGGCATGATCAAACCGCCGCCGCCGGGCAGGAAAGCGATTTTTTTGATTTGCCGCTGGAAGCCGGCAAACTCAATCCGCGCAGCAGCGCCCTGAAAACCCTGCGCGCGCAGGCGCCGCACGCCAGCAGTGAAGAATTCTGCCGCCACGTCGCGCGCACCCTGCTGGCGCTGGAAACGCCAGACCTCAGCCACGCCAGCCTGATGCTGGAATACGCCCCGCCGCTGCAGCCCAAATACGCCGATGGCCAATTGATGCAAGTCGGCGACGCCGTATTGTGGAACCGTGGTCTGTACCCGGCGCGCATCTGCAATATCATGCAGCAGGATGGCGATTTAATCGCGCTCTTGCTGCAAGACTGCCGCCAACCGCAGCCCTTCGCGCTCATGCTGCAAAACGACAGCCCGCTGCTGGTGGCGCGCAACAGCATCGACTTTGCCGCCGATTGCGTGCGCTGGCTGGAGCAACGCAGCGCCGCGCGCGACGCACGCGCGCTGACGATTCTGGCGAATCTGATGTTGCAGGGAATCGCGGTCGAAGCCGACACCGCGCGCGCTGAACAATTATTGCAAAGCGCCGCCGACATGGGCCTGGGCGATGCGCAATATTTGCTCGGCCTGCAATACAGCCTGGGCGAAACCCTGCCGCGCAATGACGCCAACGCCTACACCCTGCTGCGCAGCGCCGCGCGCAACGGCCATATGCCGGCCGCGCTGCTGTTTGGCAAACTGTATCTGGAAGGGCGCGGCGTATCGCGCGATATGCGCCAGGCGCTGCGCTGGATCAGCCAGGCGGCGCAAGCCGGCCTGCTCGAAGCCCAATCCACACTCGGCATTTTGTACAGCAACCCGCAATACGGCCTGCAAAACGGCGAACAAGCCATGTACTGGCTGCAATTGGCGGCGCAAGCCGGCGACGCCGCCGCCCAATATTCTCTGGGTCTGCAATATATGCGCGGCCAATTCACGGAGCAGGACTTCGCCCAGGCGCGCCACTGGTATGAACAGGCCGAGCAAGCCGGCATGGCGGAAGCCGCCTGCAATCTTGGGGCCATGGCCGAGCACGGCCAGGGCATGCCGCTCAACCATGCGCTGGCGGCGGAACTGTACCGCAGCGCCGCCGAACGCGGCGTCGCCGCCGCCATGTACAGCCTGGGCATGTTGTATCAACGCGGCTTGGGCGTGCCGGCGGATGAAGGACTGGCGCGCCAATGGATGGCGCAAGCCGCCGCCGGCGGCTACCGCAACACCTGAGCAACAGCGCGAGCGGCCCGGGCCGCGCCGCACACAAAGGACACAATATGAATCAGCCGGGCAAATTCGTCAGCGGCTCCACCATGCGTCATGTGATCAATATGACAGCCACCAGCACCATCGGGCTGCTGGCGATTTTTGTGGTGGACGCACTGAATCTGTTTTACATCGCCCGCTTAGGCCAGCGCGAATTAGCAGCGGCGGTCGGTTACGCCACCACTCTGCTGTTTTTTCACACCGCGCTGTCAATTGGCTTATCGATTGCCGCCAGCGCCATGTGCGCGCGCGCACTCGGGGCCGGCGAACGCCAGCAAGCGCAACGCATCGCCGGCTTCAGCTTGTGGCTGACCGCCGCCGTCGCCACCCTGATCTCGCTGCTGACCATCCCCTTGCTCTCGCCGCTGCTCAGTTTTTTAGGCGCCAAAGGTGAAACGCATCAGCTGGCGCTGCGCTTTGGCATGATCCTGCTGCCATCCACCCCAATCCTGACCGTGGGCATGAGCGTCGGCGCCCTGTTGCGCGCCGTCGGCGACGGCAAACGCGGCATGTACACCACCTTGAGCGCGGCGCTGACCACCGCAATTCTGGATCCGCTGTTTATTTTCGGCCTGGGTATGGGCCTGGATGGCGCCGCCCTGGCGAATATACTGGCGCGCTGCGCCTTGCTGGCGGTCGGCCTGCACGGCTTATTGCGCGTGCACCGACTGTATCAACATCCACAATGGCAGGATTTCCAGCAGAATCTGCGCCCCTTTCTGGCCATCGGCATCCCGGCCATTTTGACCCAGATCGCGACCCCGTTTGGCAACGCCGCCGTGACCAGCGCCATGGGCGCGTATGGCGACGAAGCCGTGGCTGGCTGGGCCGTGGTCAGCCGCTTGATTCCGGTTGCATTTTCCGCCCTGTTCGCCCTCTCCGGCGCGGTCGGCCCGATCCTCGGACAAAACCTGGGCGCGCGCCAATATGCGCGCCTGCGCTCCACCATGCGCGACAGCTTGCTGGTGACGCTGGTGTATGTGCTGGCGGTGTGGGCCGCCCTGGCGCTGGGACATAACATCATCGTCAAACTGTTCGGCGTGCAAGGGCCGGGCGCGCAAGTGGTGGACTTCTTTTGCTTGTTTGTCTCGGCCAGCTTCTTATTCAACGGCGCCTTATTCGTAGCGAATGCCGCCTTCAATAATCTGGGCTATCCCTTTTATTCCACCATGCTGAACTGGGGCCGCTCAACCCTGGGGGTGATTCCCTTTATCTGGCTGGGCGGCATCTGGTATGGGGTGGAAGGAATTATGGCCGGCTACGGCCTGGGCGTGGTACTGTTCGGCGTGCTGGGCGTGTGGCTGTGCTTTAAAGTCTTGCGCGAAATCGAAAGCCGGCACGCCGCCGGCGCCTGAATCAGCTCACTCCACCAGCAGACTGTGGCGGCCAATCCAGCTCTGTCCCGGCGGCAGGGCCACCGGGCTGATCTGGGCCGGCTCGATGCAAATGAAATCGCGCCACTCATCATCCGCCATATCCGGCAGCGCGGCGCAATCCGCCGGGCCGGGATTCCACACCGCCGCATCGGAAAAACCGCTTTGCGTCAAATGCAGGCGGCCCTGTCCCGTCTCCAAAGCCAGCGGGCGCAGCAAATGACGGTATAGGCGGTCATATTTATCGCTCAGCTGGAATTCGCTGCGCTCTTCCACCCCGTCCTGTTTGCTCACGCTATCGGTATAGCGCACCCCCTGCAAGCCATGCACCACCGCATCGCGCACTTCCAGCACACGCAAATAACTGTGCAGCGCGGCGGCGAAATGCAAAGGCTTGTCGCCCAGATTATCGACTTGCAACATCAGCTGCATTTCCTGCCCGCCGATGGTGACGCGATAACGCAGACGGCAGGGCCAGGCCGCCGCCAGCGCCGGCGGCAGCAGCTCCGGGGTCAAAACCATTTCCACATATTGCCGCCCGTCTTCCAACTCGCCGCATTCTTCCGCCTGCCAAACGGTGGTGCGGGCGAAGCCGTGGCGCTGGCCGGCGCCCTGGTCGGAAAACTGCGGAAAAATCACCGGAATCCCGCCGCGCACCGGGCGGCTGCCGTCCAGCGCCGCCTTGCCTGACAACAGCAAGCGCTCGCGCCCGTCCGCCGTCTGCCACGACAACACATGCGCGCCAAACAAGCTGATGGTGGCGCTTGCGCCATCCGCCGCCACCAATTCCAGCGCATCCAGATTTCCTGCTTTACACATGCTTGGGGTACTCATCTGCCCTCCCTCATGTCATACGGTTTTTCGCCAATGGCGGATTTTTCGCGAAATACTGCTTTACGCCTTTCAACACCGCATCCGCCAATTGCTCCTGATAAGCATTGTCATTCAGCTTCGCTTCTTCCTCGGGGTTGGAGATAAAAGCGGTTTCAATCAAAATCGAGGGGATATCCGGCGCTTTCAACACCGCGAAACCGGCCTGCTCCACCGAACCTTTGTGCAAACGGTTGATGCCGCCGATTTCTTTTAACACCGCACTGCCCAGTTTCATACTGTCTTTGATTTGCGCCGTGGTGGACATTTCCAACAGCACCCGCGCGAGTTGCGCGTCATGTCCCTTGATATTAACGCCGCCAATCAAATCCGCCGCATTTTCCTTATTCGCGAGCCAGCGCGCCGCCGTCGAACTGGCCCCTTTTTCAGACAACACAAAGACCGAAGAGCCGCGCGCGGTGGCCTCGACAAAGGCGTCGGCATGAATCGACATGAATAAATCAGCCTGCACCTTGCGCGCTTTTTGCACCCGCACCTGAAGCGGCACAAAATAATCATCGTCGCGCGTGAGCATGACGCGGAAATTCGGCAGCTCTTCCATTTTGCGCTTCAAGCGCTTGGCAATCGCCAGCACCACATCTTTTTCCCGGCTGCCGCCGCGCCCGATCGCACCCGGATCTTCGCCGCCGTGGCCGGGGTCAAGCGCAATCGTGATCATGCGCGTCACGCCGTCGCCCTTGCGCTTGAGGCTGTCTTCCGCGCCATCATCGCGCGCTTTGCTCTTTTCCGCGCCTTTCTCGGCAGTTTTCTCAGCGCCCTTTTCGCTGTTTTTCTCGGCATGTTTCTCTGCCGCCTTGTCCTGCCCTTTGTCTGCGCCGGCAGCCTTCTCCAAGCCTTTTTCCACCTTGTCCGGCAATTGTTTCAGAGCATCGGCGCCATTCAACGCTAACTGCCCCTCTTCACGCCGCGCATTTTCGCGCTCAATCAGGGCCGCAATCGGATCTGGCGGATTGACCGGGTATAAATCGAAAATCAAGCGGTGCTTGTAATTGCCGACCGGGGCCAGGGTGAACACCTGCGGCGCCACTTCTTCTTTCAAATCAAATACCAGGCGCACCACATTCGGCCGGTTTTGCCCGACCCGCACCTGTTTGATATAGGGATCATTCGCCTTGATCTTGGCGACCAAGGTTTTCAGCGTGGGATTGAGTTCCAGCCCCTCGATATCGACCACCATGCGTTCGGGGTCTTTGACGATAAAGTGGGTGGCCTTTAAATCGCTGTCATTTTCCAGCGTCACCCGGGTATAGTCTGCCGCAGGCCACACGCGCACCGCTAAAATCTGCGCCGCCCGCGCCGGCAGCGGCGCAAACACCGACAGCAACAAGGCGCCGCCGGCGCGCAATACGGTGCGACGGTGGCGGCCCGGCGTCACAGACGGGCGGCGAAATGAAATCGGTTCAGACATTGTGTGCCTCGTTCGCTGCATGCTTCCAGTGTAAAATCGCGCCCTTGCGCCAGATAAGTGAGAGTAATGCGCCAATCAGGCGCGGCCAACACGCCGGCGCCTTGCTCCGGCCATTCAACGATACAGATATTGCGGCCATCCACCTCGTCTTGCAAGCCGGCTTCAATGAATTCTTGCGGGCTTGACATACGGTATAAGTCAAAATGCAACAAACTCAAAGAACCGAGACGCGGATGCTGCACACGGTAAGGTTCCGCCAGGGCGTAAGTCGGGCTTTTCACACTGCCGGCATGGCCGGCGGCATGCAGCAGGGCGCGCGTGAGCGCGGTTTTACCGGCGCCCAGATCGCCATGCAGCCAGATCATCAAACCCGGCGTCAGACAATCGGCCAGTGCGGCGCCGCAAGCGGCAGTCGCATTTTCATCCGGCAGATGGTGGTGTATCTTAGTTAACATGCATAATCCTTCACAATCCACGCAGCGCCCCGGCGCAGATTCCGGGCTCCTCCTGCAGCAATTGGCGCAGGAATTGAAACAGCAGGCGCACATTCTCGGCTTTCACGGCGCGCGCATCGCCCCGGCCTGGCTGCCGCAAGCAGAGCAACCCTATCAAGACTGGTTAGCGCAAGGCTTTCATGGCGAAATGGATTATATGGCAAGCCATGGATTGAAACGCATCCACCCCGCGCTTTTACAAGCCGGCACGCAAGCGGTATTAAGCGTGCGCATCGATTATCTGCCGGGGCAGCAGGAAAACGGGGAAGACAAAGACTGGCGCGCGCGCGAATGGCGCCGCATCGCCGACCCGCGCGCCGCCCAGGTGGCGCTGTATGCGCGCGGGCGCGACTATCACAAAGTGGTGCGCAACCGTTTGCAGCAATTGGCGCAATGGCTGGAACAGCGCTGCTGCGAACTGGGACTGACGCCTGCGCTGGAAAGCCGCGCCTTTGCTGATTCGGCCCCGGTGCTGGAAGTCGAATTGGGCAAGCAAAGCGGGCTGGGCTGGCGCGGCAAGCACACGCTTTTGCTCACGCGCGAAGCCGGCTCTATGTTTTTCCTGGGCGAATTATTCGTCAACCTGGCCTTGCCGCCCGATCCGCCGCTCAGCAATCATTGCGGCCAGTGCCGCGCCTGCATCGATATCTGCCCGACCGGCGCCATCCTCGGCCCCGGCCAGCTGGATGCGCGCCGCTGCATTTCCTATCTGACGATTGAACTCAAAGGCAGCATACCGGAAGCACTCCGCCCCCTGCTGGGCAACCGCATCTACGGTTGCGACGACTGCCAACTGGCCTGCCCCTGGAATAAATTTGCGCAAAGCACCGCCCTGCCCGACTTCGCCCCGCGCCACCAATTAGACCAGGCCGATTTGCTGACCCTGTTTGCCTGGGACGAAGCGACTTTCCTGCAAAAAATGGAAGGCAGCGCAATCCGCCGCATCGGCCATGAACGCTGGCTGCGCAATCTGGCGGTGGGCCTGGGCAATGCCGCACGCAGCGTAAAAGGCAATCCGGCCATCGTCGCCGCCCTGCAAAGCCGCGCCCATCACCCGTCTGAACTGGTGCGCGAACATGTGGCCTGGGCCTTGCAACAGCATGGAGTGGCGCCTTGAGTTTGTTCTCCGCCCGCCCAAGGCGCGCAGCAGGACAAAGCGCAGGCCGCGATAAGGCATTTGACAGGCTCAGGGCGAACGGCCCGCAAGCGCGGGAACTCTTGCGAACCGTTCACCCTGATCATGCAAGCCAGGATCTTATTGCGGCAAGCCCCACTGCTGGAACATCCATGCCATTTCAAAAGCATATTCGCGCAAGGCGTCATAACGGCCCGAAGCGCCGCCGTGGCCGGCGTGCATATTCACTTTAAACAGCAATGGATTGTTATCCGTCTTGTGCGCGCGCAACTTGGCGACCCACTTGGCCGGCTCCCAATACATCACCTGGCTGTCATGAAAACCTGTGGTGACCAGCAGCGCCGGATAGTTTTGCTTTTTCACATTGTCATACGGCGAATAGCTCCGCATATAGTCATATGCCGCTTTTTGATTCGGATTGCCCCATTCCAGATACTCGCCGGCAGTCAGCGGCAAGCTGCTGTCCATCATGGTGTTCATCACATCCACAAATGGCACCGCCGCATGCGCCGCCTTGAACAAATCGGGACGCATATTCAACACCGCGCCGACCAGCAAGCCGCCGGCGGAACCGCCTTCAATGATCAGCTTATCCGGGCTGGTCCATTTTTCCTTGATCAAATGTTCCGCCGCGCTGATGAAATCGGTGAACGTGTTTTTCTTTTTCATCAACATGCCATCTTCATGCCATGCCTCGCCCAGATCATTGCCGCCGCGAATCTGCGCCGTCACCATCACCACGCCGCGATCCAGCATGCTCAAGCTTTGCGATGAAAAATAAGGATCAGACGGTATGCCATAACTGCCATAGCCATTCAAAAACAGCGGATTTTTGCCATCCAGCTTGATATCTTTGCGCGCCACCAGCCACAAAGGCACTTGCACGCCATCCGCCGCCGTGGCCCACAAGCGGCGGGTTTGATATTTGCCGGCGTCAAAACCGCCTAACACTTCCTGCTGCTTGAGCAAATATTGCTTGCCGCTGCCCATCTCCACTTCTTTCACCGCAGATGGCGATAAGGGAGACTGATAAGAAAAGCGCAAACGCTCGCTGTCATATTCCGGATTGGCGCCAAAACGCAGGGAATACACTTCTTCCTGCATGGCCAGGGTTTGCCATTGCTTGCTGTTGAAATCGTAAATGCGGATACGATGCTGCGCTTTTTCTTTTTCGCGCACCGCCAGCCGGCCCTTGAACACTTCCATATCCGTCAGCAGGATGCGGGCGTCATGCGCCACCAATTCCTGGCCGCCCTCAGTCTGTCCCACCGGCAGCATGTAGAGACGGAAATTTTTGGCCTCTTTAGCGCCTTGGCGATTGCTCTTGATCAGCCATTGACCTTCATAATGTTCGACCGAATAGCGATGCCCGTTCTTGCGTCCCAACACCGATTTGAAGGCCGCCTGCGGCTGCTGCGCTGGCGCATAAAATACTTCCTCCGTATCGGTTGAGTCTGCACTGAACATCAAATATTTATGGTCTTTGCTGGTGAACACCTGCAAGCCAAACTGCTCCACCGGCTCGTAATACACTTGTTCCGGCTTGGCGCCCAGGGTCAGGCGCAAAACCCGGTCAGAACGCTTGGTGGTCGCGTCTTCCTGCGTCAGCAACAACGTTTTGCTGTCCGCCGCCCAGGCAAAGGAAGTGGTGCGCTCCACGCTGTCGGGCAAGAGTTTGCCGCTTTGCAAATCCTTGATCTGCAGCTTGTATTGGCGGTAGCCGACATCATCCATCGCATACGCCAGATAGCGCCCGTCCGGGCTGACTTCATAGGTCATCACCGACATGAATTTTTTGCCTTCGGCCAGTTGATTCACATCCAGCAAGACCTCTTCCGCCGCTTTTTCATCATATTGCATCTTGTCGCCGGCGCGGCGGCGGCAATGAATCTGATATTGCTTACCGGCTTCGGTGCGCGCATAGTAATAAAACCCGCCGCGCCGCACCGGCACGGATAAATCGGTTTCCTTGATGCGGCTGCGCATTTCCTGGAACAGTTTTTCCGTCAAGGGCTTGAGCGATGCCGTCATTTGTTCGGCGTAAGCATTTTCTGCATCCAGATGGGCTTTCACTTGCGGGCTGTCTTTTTGCTGCAGCCAGCGATATTCATCTTTCACCGTCTCACCATGGCGCACTTCCTGCCAGTCGCCCTTGATCGCCTGCGGCGGGGTGGGATTGGCCGCCGCCGCAGCGCCCGCCTGCGCACCTGAAACACTCAACATTGCACAGCAAACCGCGCCCAACGTTTGTTTAAACATGAATCGTCCTCTTTGAATTGACTTCCTGATGTGTGATGCTGCCGCATTGCGCTGCGCTCACATTGATTGTATCGCTGGCGCCCGATCAGGCAGTGTGAAGCGGCGCAGCGCTGCATAGACAGGCTGCGCCGGAAAAGTTCCCGCCAGGAAGCGGAAAGCGCTGCGCCGCCAGGGCTTGCGGCGCAAAAGAGCGGTTCAGACCTCGCAATCCACCTTCGCAGCGCCGCACAAGGTGACGCCGGATTTCAGCTCGATGGGTTCAGAACTGGGGCGCTTATTGTGATATTGGCAAAACGGCACAATCCAGGGAATACGCCCATCCTCGCCCTCGATTTTGACATGCGCGCCGACTTCGACCTCATTGCGGCAGTACTTGGCGCAACACTTGTCGGGCAAATTTTCATTCGTGCCGCGCTCCCAATGTGACAGCCAGGTGCGCGGGCCGGTTTTACAAATGCATTTGCGGCCGGAAGTGCCGACCATGTTATACACAATCATTGCATGCTCCTCCTTATCAAAACGCGCAGACAGCATGCGCGGCAAGCCGGCCTTACTCGCCGGGCAACGCCAAATACTGCTTGATCAAAGCCTCGCCCTCCTGCTCGCGCAATTGCGCCACCGCCTGCCAAATCTGGCGCGCCATGGCTGGATATTTGCTGACAAAAGTCTGACTCAGCAAAACATAATAATCCTTGCCCGCCAGCGGTGCGGGATGTTTGAGGATATGCGGATAGGCGCCATCCTGCAGCAGCGCATCGCCGACGCGCTCCAGTAAAGCCACCGCCGCCACCCGCTGCAGGCTGAGTTTTTCCAGCAACTGTTGCGCGCTTTTGGACTCTTCCACCGCCAAACCCTGGTTTTTCAGGTCCTCGACAATCGAATACCCCAGCGGCGCGCCAATTGCGCCGTTGACGCCGCTGAACTGCCGGCCATTCCAGCTGATTTTGCTTTTCACATGGGAATACAGAAAATAGGCTTTGGTGTCGATGCGCAAAGCGGGATCAGGCGCCTCGCCCTTCATCGGATAGTGTCCGAGTGAGCGCCTTTCTTTATTGAAGCTGGCCACCACCGCATCGCTTTCACCGGATTGCAAGCTGCTCAGGCAGCGCTTCCAGGGCATGCGCTGCAACTGGACTTTCAAGCCGGGGATTTTTGTCTCCAGCAAGCGCATTAACTCCGGCGTCACGCCAGGCTTGGCCGGAATCTGCTCACCATCGCCGATGAAATACGGCGGCACATCCTTGGTTTCGTAAGCGAAACGCAGCAACACCGCCTCCGCCGCCTGCGCCAAAGGCGCGCCACACAGCAAGGCCAGCGCGCAAAACGCGACGCCAAAGCAGGGGAAATGAAAAATTGTGCGCATAGTGAAACGAACATGCCACAAGGCCATGCCGGGGTCAAGCGCGCATGAGCGCACAGACCAGCGCCAGGGTGTGTGCATGTTCTTGCAAATAAGGCGGGAATCATGCAGGCGGGGAAATTGATCCGTACGGAATCATGCCTGCCGCAGCGCAGCATCTGTTGCGTGAATCCGGCTGCCGCTCAATCCCCCCCCCCGCCACCATCGGCGTCAGCGGATGCGACATCGTCATACGCACCGCTGCCATCGCTGCCATCAGACCGTTTCTGTTTTCTGTGCAGCATGCGCCAAAGAGCATAAAACAAGCCGCCCAAGATGAGGCCGCCGGCAAGGGAAAGGAAAAGAAACGACATGCACGTCCTCTATTCGACTGCGCTGCTTTCTGCAGCTGTAAAAAAAGCCGCAGAACGCGGCTTTTTTCATCTTACTTGGCGGCTGATTTATCAACCAGCTGACTCATCAGTTTCAGCGTGGCCTGGAACAGCGCCGGCTCCGGCACACGCCCCATTACTTCACCCATCTTGGATGGCGAGGTGATATAACGGCCATTAATGACGATGGTCGGCACGCCGTCAATCCGATAGTCGCCTTGCAGACCGCTGGCGCGGCGGGCCTTGGTTTGCACCGAGAAGGAATTGAAGGCTTCCTGGAATTTGGCTTTGTCGATGCCGTTTTTCACCAGAAAATCAGTGAGTTGCGCTTCAGTATCAAGCTTTTGACGCTCTTTATGAATGGCGGCGAAAATCTTGCTGTGGTATTGCTCCAGCTTGCCCATGGCTTCCAGCGCATAGTAAGTTTTTTGCTGCGGGACAAAGCTTTCACGGAAATTGGCGGGAATACGTTTGAAAGCAATCTTATCGCCTTGCTTTTTCACCCAATCCTCAAGATAAGGATCGAAATCGTTACAGTGCGGGCAGCCATACCAGAAAAATTCAATGACTTCGACTTTCTTGCCCGATTCAGTCGGCAGCGGGTTTTGCAGGGTGGTGTAGCCCTCGTTGGCCTGAGCTTGCAGCTGGCTTGCGCCCAACGCTAACAAGGTGATGCCGACGAACTGCCAAAATTTTTGCAGAATACGCATATTTTTCCTCTTTCTCGTTTAAAACGCGCGTGCGGCGTCACTTTTGATTGCGGACTACGGAGACGTCCACACCATTCTCGGACAGCTTGGCGCGTGCCCGGTTCATTGCCTCAACTTGATTGAAGGGGCCAAGACGAACGCGATATAAGACGCCGTTATCGCTGTTTCGTTCACTGATAGCGGCTTCAAAACCCAATAATGCCAGATTGGCGCGGGTTTTTTCGGCATCCGCCTGGTCGCGGAAAGCCCCTGCCTGCAGATAGTAAATCCATTTTTCTTCCGGATTGGCCGCAGGCTGAGGCGTCGCGCCAGGGGCCGGACTGGCCGCGGCTTGCGGGGCCGGGGTCGGCGTGACCGCAGGCTTAGCCTTGTTCGGGTCTGCCGCAGCTTGCGGGGCCGGCGTGGCGGCCGGCGTGGCTTGCGCAGTTGGCGCTGGCGTCGGCGCGCTTTCCGGCGCAAACTCTTTCGCCGCTTCCTTGGCCGGCTCGCGGTTGCCATACAAAGGCTTGTTGGGGTCGATCAGCGGGGCGGATGCGCTTTCGCTGGCGCGCTCGGTTTTGCCCAGCTTATTGGTAAAAGGCGAATTGCCCTTGGTGATCACCAGCGCCACCACCACTGCAATCGCCAAACCGACGATCAAACCGATGATAATGCCCAGCAACGTGCTGCCGGTTTGCGCGGAGCGGCGCTGCTGTGTGTCGGATGAAGCTTTTTTCATGCTGCTGTCCTGTGTTACATGCGGTTAGGCGCGGAAACGCCAAGAATGCGCAATCCGTTTTGCAAGACCTGGCGCACGGCCAGGTACAGCGCCAGACGCGCGTCGCGCAGGGCGGTGTCGTCGATCAGCACTTTTTCGGCGAAATAGTAGCTGTGATACAAACCGGCCAGATCGCGCAGATAGAAGGCGACTTGATGCGGCCCCAATTCCGCCAGCGCTTTTTGCAACATGTCGGGGTATTGGGCAAGCAGGGCCATCAATTGCAATTCATGGCTGCTGCTCAACAGACTCAGATCAGCGCTGTGCAGGGTGTTGATGTCGCCGCCCCATTTTTCCAGCACCGAGCAAATCCGCGCATGCGCATACTGCACGTAAAGCACGGGATTTTCGTCGTTCTGCTTCAAAGCCAGATCAATATCGAACACAAATTCCGTGTCAGCTTTACGCGAAATCAGGAAGAAACGCACCGCATCGCGCCCCCGCACTTCATCGCCATTGCCGCACCATTCGATCAGATCGCGCAAAGTGACGTAAGAACCGGCGCGTTTTGAGAGTTTGACTTCTTCGCCGCCCTTCATCACCGTCACCATACGGTGCAACACATAGTCCGGGTAGCCTTGCGCGATGCCCTGATTCACCGCTTGCAGGCCGGCGCGCACCCGCGCCACCGTGCCATGGTGATCGGAACCTTGCACATTGATCGCCTTGACGAAGCCGCGCTCCCATTTATTGATGTGGTAAGCCACGTCCGGCAGGAAATAGGTGTAAGTGCCGTCGGATTTGCGCATCACGCGGTCTTTATCGTCGCCATATTCGCTGGTGGCCAGCCACAGCGCGCCATCTTTCTCATAGGTTTTGCCGGAATGCTCCAGCGCAGCCACGGTGGCGTCCACTTTTCCATCGGTGTAGAGCGAAGATTCGAGGTAGTAATTGTCGAATTTGACGTTAAACGCCTGCAAATCCATATCCTGCTCATGACGCAGATAGGTCACAGCAAAGGCGCGGATGTTTTCCACGTCTTCGATATCGGCGCTGCCGGTCACCGGCTGGCCGTCGGAAGCGGAAACAGTCTTTTTCGCCATGAAATCAGCGGCGATCTCAGCAATATAATCGCCGTTGTAAGCATCTGCCGGCCAATCGGCGTGGCCGGGCGCGAGTCCGCGCGCGCGCGCCTGGACTGAGCGGGTCAGATTGGCGATTTGCACCCCGGCATCGTTGTAATAAAACTCGCGCGTCACTTGCCAGGATTGGGTTTCCAGCAAAGCGCACAGGCTGTCGCCCAAAGCGCCCTGGCGGCCATGGCCGATATGCAGCGGGCCGGTCGGATTGGCGGAGACGAATTCAACAATCACCTTCTTGCCCTCGCCGGCGCGCGATTTGCCAAAATCAGCGCCTTGCGCCAAAGCCAGTTTCACCACTTCCTGCTTGGCTTTGGATGACAGGCGCAGATTGATAAAGCCGAGGCCGGCCACTTCCACGCCGGCCAGCAAACCGTCAGCGCTGCAATGCGCTTGCAGATGGCTGGCGATGGCCTGGCCCAGTTCACGCGGATTTTTCTTCAAGGCTTTCGCCAATTGCATCGCGATATTGCAGGCCAGGTCGCCCATGCCCGGGTCGCGCGGCACTTCCAGCAGAATCGTCGGTTGCAGATCGCTGCCCGCCAGATGCGGCGCCAGCGCTTCGGCGATCAACGCCGTGATGCGGTTTTTTTGTTCGGCTAACATGAGTGTCTCGGCAGGATGGGCCTGCCCGGAATATGCAAAATGCCCATTATAGCGGCAAGCCGGGCTGCGGCGGCAAAACGCAAACCCGGCTGTGGTTTGGCGGCGCGCGCCACAGGCGGCGTTGTTGCGCGGCTGTGGCGCCGGCTTTGGCCTTACAATGTGGGGCCGGCGGCGCATGTGGACGCCCCCGATTTTTCTTTCTGCCCGCTAACATGCAAAAACGCCCCCTGCTGACTCTGAATAAAAAGAAAACCGCCGCGCCGGCAGCTGCGCGCCGCAAGCCGGATGCGCGCCCGGCCCCGGGCGCGCGTGCAGCGCAGGGGCCGCGCCAGGCGCCGCCCGCGCCGGCCCCGGCGCAGGAAACGGCAGCGCCGCTGACGCCATTGCAACGCCTGCGCGAAGGCAATGTGCAGGCGGAATATCTGGCCTTGCCGGCCCTGCCGCAGCCGCTGCCGGCGCAAGAGTCGCTGGCCTTTCATTTATTCGGCGCCGCTGTCGCCTTGGCGCGGGTGCAGGCCGGCAGCGCCCTGCCGGAAGCCTTGCAGAGCGCGTTCAGCCTGACGCGGGCGGAAGCGCCGGCGCGCGGCGCCATGCAAGATCTGGCGCACCGCGCTTTGCGCCGCTTCGGCAGTGCGCAATGTCTGCTGGCGCAAATGACCAGCAAGCCGCCCGGCCCGGAACTTTTATACGCCCTGGCCACGCTCAGTCTGGCGCTGTTGCTGGAAGAGCCGGCGCCCTACTCCCCTTTCACCCTGGTCGATCAGGCGGTCAGCCTGGCCGGCGCGCAAGCTGAAATTGCGCACGGCAAAAATATGTTGAATGCGATTTTGCGGCGCTTTTTGCGCGAACGCGACAGCCTCTTGCAAGCGCAGCAAAACGATGTGCTGGCGCGTGAAAATTATCCCGATTGGTGGGTGCGTGATTTGCAAGCCGCCTGGGGCGATCAGGCGAAGGCGATTATGCAGGCCGGCAATTGCAATCCGCCGCTGGTGTTGCGCGTCAATGCGCGGCGCATGGAAACGGCGGCGGCGCAAGATTGGCTGGCGCAACATGGCGTCGGCGCGCAACGCTGCGGCCCGTATGCCTTGCGCCTGGATAAGCCGATGCCGGCGCCGCTGATTCCCGGCTTTAGCGACGGTCTGTTTTCGGTGCAGGATACGGCGGCGCAACTGGCCGCCCCGTTGCTGGCGGCCGAACACGGCATGCGCGTGCTGGACGCCTGCGCCGCGCCCGGCGGCAAGACCTGCCATGTCTTAGAGCTGGCCGATGTGCACATGACCGCCTTGGATATTGATGCGCAGCGCTTGACCAGGGTGCAAGAGAATCTGCAGCGTCTGCAGTTGAGCGGGGCGCAATTGCGTTGCGGCGATGCGAGCGCACGCACCTGGTGGGATGGCCTGCCGTATCAGCGCATCATGGCGGATCTGCCCTGCAGCGCCTCCGGCATTGTGCGCCGCCACCCGGATATCCGCTGGCTGCGTCAGGCCGAAGATGCGCAACGCCTGGCGCGCTTGTCGGCGCGCATTCTGGATAATTTATGGCATATGCTGGCCCCCGGTGGACGTTTGTTATTAGTCACCTGTTCACTCTGGCCGCAAGAATCAGAGTTGCAGGCGCAAGCCTTTGGCGCGCGCCATGGCGATGCGCAGCGTTTGCCGGCCCCGGGCCAGCTTTTACCCGGCGTGGCGCACCCGGCTGCAACAATCAGCGATCCGGATGGCCTGTTTTATGCGTTGTTTGAAAAAACTGCAGCATAATGCAGGGAGTTGATTCATCCACCCCATTTCTCATGCTCAGAATTCTCTTGCCTTTGCTGCTGGCGCTTGGCTTGCTGATGCAAGCCGGGGCGGTCTATGCACAAGACGGAATTGAAGTGCGCAATGCGCGCCTGGAATTGGCGGAAGATGGCTGGCGGCTGGCTGCGGCCTATGATCTGGATTTGAATCACGGCCTGGAAGACGCCTTGAACCGTGGCATTCCCCTGTATTTCACAACAGAAGTGGAAATCACCCGCCCGCGCTGGTATTGGCTGGATGAAAAAAACGCCAGCGCCAAACAAACTTTGCGCATCAGCTACAACGTCTTGACGCGCAAATACGCCGCTGGCGTGGTCGGCAATGTGCAGCAAAGTTTCAACACCCTGGAAGAAGCCCTGCTGGCCTTGCGCCGCCCTGCGCGCTGGACTATCGCCCCGCGCGCCAGCCTGAAAATGGGCGAAACCTATAATGTTTCCCTGCGCATCGGCCTGGATTTGCAGCTGATGTCCAAACCTTTACAGGTGAACGCCTTAAATAACAGCGATTGGCGGTTTGGCTCTGATCGCAAAAACTTCAGTTTCAAGGCGGAAGAAAAGTGAGCCGGCGTTTCCGATATGCCCTGGTGCTGGGTGGCGCGGTTTTGGTGATTTTGCTGTTTCTGCTCGCATCCGCCTCTGAAAATTCCGATTTCTTTGAAAAAAACTATCCCTGGCTGCTGGGCTTGAATGGCCTGGTCGCCTTCGTCCTGCTGTGCCTGGTCTCGCTGCTGCTGATCCGGCTCGGACGGCGCTACCGCCAGCAAAAATTCGGCTCGCGCCTGATGCTGCGCCTGGTCTTGCTGTTCGCCACCATGGGGATTGTGCCCGGCGCCTTGATTTACCTGGTCTCGGTGCAATTCGTCTCACGCTCGATTGAATCCTGGTTTGATGTGCGGGTGGAGTCAGCGATTGAATCCGGCTTGAATCTGGGCCGCGCCGCGCTGGACACCTCATTATCTGAATTGAGCACGCGCGCCCACCATATGGCGCTCGATCTGGCCGATTTGCCGCTATCCGCCCAAACCACCACCCTCTCGCGCCTGCAGGAACAGGGTCAGTTCTACGAAGCCACCGTATTCAACGCCAATGGGCGCGTATTGACCAGCGTTGGCGAAAAAATGAATTTAAAACCGGAGCAGCCCAGCAGCGCCATGTTGCGTGAGGCGCGCAGCTCGCGCGGCTTTGCCGCGATTGAAACCGGCAATGAAGTGGTGGATAAAGAAGCCAAGCCCGGCAGCCTGCGCTTGCGCGTGGTGGTGGCCCTGCCCGGCTCAACCAGCACCAGCAGCCTGCAAAATGAGCAACGATATCTGCAATTGCTGCAACATGTGCCCGGCGCGCTGGCCTCCAATGCGGAAGCGCTGCGCCTGGCCTCGAATGAATACCAGGTACGCTCACTGGGGCGCAGCGGTTTGCGCAAAATGTACCTGGGCACCCTGACTTTAACCTTATTGCTGGCGATTGTGGCGGCGATCGGCAGCGCGTTTTTAATCGCCAGCAATTTCGCCAAACCGCTGCTGCTGCTGGCGCAGGGCACGCGCGCAGTGGCCGATGGCGACTTTTCCCCGCGCCCGATTGTCGCCACCAATGATGAATTGGGCACCCTGACCAAATCCTTTAACGCCATGACCAGCCAATTGCAGGATGCGCGCATCGCGGTCGAAAACAACCGCGCCGAGCTGGAGCGCGCCAAGGCGCACTTGGAATCCGTGCTGGCGAATATGTCAGCCGGGGTGATGGTGCTGGATCGCCAATTTGTTCTGCTCAGCTGCAATGATTCAGTGTCGCGCATTTTGCAGCATGATTTTGTGCAGCATCTGGGCCAAACCCTGGACAGCATCGCCGGCCTGAATCCCTTTGCCGCAGAAGTGCAAAAAATGTTTATCGAGCAAAGCGCCGTGGCCGACGGGGCCGGGGTGCACTGGCAAAAGCAAATCGAGATTCCGCGCCAGATCGGCGACGACGAAACCGACCACGACATCACCCTGCTGACGCGCGGCTCACATTTGCCGGCCCCGGCAGGCTCGGGCTATATCCTGGTGTTTGACGATATTTCCGGCCTGATTTCAGCGGAACGCTCGATCGCCTGGGGCGAAGTGGCGCGCCGGCTCGCGCATGAAATCAAAAATCCGCTGACCCCGATTCAATTGTCGGCAGAACGCTTGCAAATGAAGCTGGAAGACAAGCTGATGCCGGCGGATGTCGATCTGCTCAAACGCGCCACGAATACCATTGTGAATCAGGTTTCCGCCATGAAACGGATGGTGGACGATTTCCGCAATTACGCCAAAACCCCGCCCGCCGTACTCATGCCGCTGGATTTGAACGAATTGGTGGCCGAAGTGCTGAATCTGTATAACGCCGGCGCCGAGCATGAGACCGTGCAAGTGAATCTGGCCCCGGCTTTGCCGCTGATCATGGGCGATGCGACCCAATTGCGGCAAGTTATCCATAATTTGCTGCAAAATGCGCAAGACGCCTTGAGCGATCTGAAAGACGGGCGGGAACATTTTGTCGCCATCGGCACCGAGGAAGTGCGCTACCACGCCACCAATGGCGAAGAGCGCAGCGCGGTGCGGCTGGAGGTGCGCGACAATGGCCCGGGCTTTCCGCCAAACATCCTGGCGCGCGCATTTGAGCCGTATGTCACCACCAAGGCGCGCGGCACCGGACTGGGCTTGGCCACAGTGAAAAAAATCGTGGATGAGCATGGCGGCCGCATCGAATTGCAGAACCGTCATGATAATGATGGAGAAACAGAAATCAGCGGCGCAAGAATCCTGATACTGCTGTTAAAATTGGCGCCGCAGTAAGACTGTCAACAGTAGAACATTTAGCCGGACGAACTGCAGTACAGGCCGGGAAATCATGTAGAATACGTGCTGCCTGTTGGTCACTGTGCAACAGTGGCCCGGTGGCTGCAACAAGAAGAAGCATGAAGATTGCCGCAACAGCAGCAATACGGCAGTCCTGATTCAAACGGGGAAGGCATACAGAGATGGCAAACATTCTGGTCGTTGATGATGAAATGGGTATTCGTGAATTGCTCTCGGAAATCTTGAGCGATGAAGGCCATGCGATTCAAACCGCCGAAAATGCGCAGCAGGCGCGCGATATCCGTGCGCAAGGCGCACCCGACCTGGTCTTATTGGACATCTGGATGCCAGATACCGATGGCGTGACACTGTTAAAAGAATGGCAGCGCGATGGCTTGCTGACCATGCCGGTGATCATGATGTCAGGCCACGCCACCATCGACACTGCGGTGGAAGCGACCCGCATCGGCGCCTTGAATTTCCTGGAAAAGCCGATTTCCATGCAAAAACTGCTCAAGGCAGTGCAGCAAGGCTTGACCAAGGCAGCGGAAAACCGCCCCGCCAATCCACGTCCGGCGGCGCAATTCGGCCCGGAAGTAATCCACGGCAATTATGTTCCCAACGGCATGCTGCGCGGCGCCAATCTGGCCGATCTGCATCAAATCAGCCTGTCTTTCGACCTGCCTTTGCGCGAAGCGCGCGATGCTTTCGAGCGCAAGTATTTTGAGCACCATTTGCAGCGTGAAGGCGGCAGTATGACGCGGGTTGCTGAAAAAACCGGCTTGGAACGCACCCACTTGTACCGCAAACTCAAGCAACTCGGGGTGGAGCCTGGCAAACTGGCGAAGAAAGTCGCCACCTGATTTCATCCGCCTTGCCGCATCCCACCCCTATTCCACTCTGGCTGTGCGCCGCCGCTGACAGCGCACAGCTGGAATCGCGCCTGCTGGCTTTTTTCACCGCCGCGCCATCGCCCTCGGCCCTCATGATTGAAGGCTGGCCCGGGCCACAAGCCCATCTGCTGGCTGAACTGCCGCATCTGCAAATCGTGCGCTTGGCCCCGGCCTGTCTGTGCTGCGCCGGCAATCTGAGCATGCGGGTGCAACTCAATCGCCTCTTGCGCAGCCGCCAACCCTTGGCGCGCCTGGTGCTGGCGCTGTCAGATCCCGGCCATTTACCGCAGTTGGCGGCCCAGCTGCAGGAGGCGCAATATACAAAGTGGTTAGCGCCGCCGCAAATGTTGTAATCTGCTTGCTGCCGGCAAAAAATCGATTCAGGATTTGCGCCATATTCAACAGAAAGGAAGCGCGATGTGTCAATTGCTTGGCATGAATTGCAATAACCCGACTGACATCGTGTTCAGCTTTTGCGGCTTGCTGCCGCGTTCAGGCAAAACCGACCACCATGGCGATGGCTGGGGCATTGCATTTTTTGAAGGGGCCGGCGTGCGTCATTTTGTTGACCGCGATCCCGCCATGTCTTCGCCCTTGGCGGATTTTGTCAAAAGCTGGCCGATCAAATCGCAAAACGTGATTGCCCACATCCGCAAAGCCACCCAGGGCGAAGTAACGCTGGAAAATTGCCATCCTTTTGTGCGCGAGTTGTGGGGACGGTATTGGGTGTTTGCGCACAATGGCTGCTTAAAAGATTTTCAGCCGGTATTTGACGGGCCATACCGCCCGGTCGGCACAACCGACAGCGAACGCGCGTTTTGCCTGCTGCTGCAAAACCTGCGTCGCGAGTTTGCCGACACCCGCCCGGCGCCTGCGGTGTTAAGCGCGTTTTTACGCGCACAATGCGCACAGTTAGCGCAATTTGGCGCTTTTAATATGATGCTCTCGGATGGCCAGTCGCTATATGTGCACTGTTCCACCAATTTGCATTACATCGTGCGCCGCCATCCTTTCAGCCGCGCCCAGTTGGCCGATGAAGATTTGCAAATCGATTTCGCCGCAGTGACGCAGGAAAGCGATCAGGTGGCAGTGATCGCAACCACGCCTTTGACCCGTGATGAAATCTGGTGTCAAATGTCGCCCGGTCAGTTTTTGCAATTTGTAGATGGGGCCCCGGTCATGTTACCGGCGGCTGATTCCAATTTTCCCGGGGAAACTCATGTTTGATGCTTTCAAATTGTCCGCGCTGGCCGTGCTGGCCAGCCTGAGTCTGGCCGCATGCGGCGATAAAAACACTGCGCCGGCTTCGACCTCCGCTGCAGCCGCCAGCGCAAGCGCACCGGCCAGCGCCGCCGCCGGCGCTCCGCTCAAAGTCGGCTTTGTGTATATCGGCCCGGTTGGCAGCGCAGGTTGGACCTATGCCCACGATCTCGGGCGCAAAGAAGTCGAAGAGAAGTTCGGCGCACAAGTCAAAACCACTTTTGTCGAAAGCATTCCCGAAGGCGCGGATGCCGAGCGCGTGTTCCGCGATCTGGCCGACAATGGCCACAAGCTGATTTTCGGCACGACTTTCGGCTATATGGAAGCGATGCAAAAAACCGCGAAAGCCTTCCCGGATGTTAAATTCGAGCACGCCACCGGTTATAAAACTGCGCCGAATATGAATTTCTACGATTCGCGCACCTATGAAGGCGCGTATCTGGCCGGGGTGATCGCCGGCAAAATGACCAAGAGCAAGAAACTCGGCGTGGTGGCCTCGATCCCGATTCCTGAAGTGATCCGCAACATCAATGCCTTCACCCTGGGCGCGCAAAGCGTGAATCCGGCCATCAGCACGCGCGCAGTGTGGGTAAATAAATGGTTTGATCCGGGCAAAGAGCGTGAAGCCGCGCTGACCCTGATCGGCCAGGGTGTGGATGTGCTGATTCAAAACACCGATTCGCCGGCGCCGATTCAAGCGGCGGAAGAAAAAGGCGTGTTTGCCTTTGGCTGGGACTCGGACATGTCGAAATTCGGCCCGCGCGCGCACCTGGCCTCAGCCGTAATCAACTGGGGGCCCTATTATAAGAAGACGGTTGGCGATGTGCTGGCCGGCACATGGCAGCCCGGCAAAGTCTGGTGGGGCTTGAAAGAAGGCGCGGTCGGCCTGGTCTCTTTCAATGCCGCCCTGCCGGCAGATCTGAAACAATTGGTCGAACAAAAGAGCACTGAGATCAAGAGCGACAAACTGCACCCCTTCCAAGGCCCGCTGCAAGATCAAAGCGGCGCGGAAAAAGTCGCCGCCGGCAAGCAAATGAACGACGAAGAATTGCGCGCCATGAATTGGTATGTGAAAGGCGTGGAAGGGGCGATTCCGAAGTAAGCGCGGCAAAGCGCCTGCGGGGCCGCCTTGTGGCGGCCTGGCGGGCAGCTCAGCCAAGATCAAGATCAATGGTGGATCAATGGGATCAATGGGGTCAGACTCGATTGATTTGCGTTCTTCAAAATCAATGGGGTCAGACTCGATTGATTCAAAATCAATGGGGTCAGACTCGATTGATTTACGTTCTTTGCAAAATCAATGGGGTCAGACTCGATTGATTTACGTTCTTTGAAGCTGAAATCAACGCTCATAAAGCATGGCGCCCAGAGGGCCACGCAAAGCAAGGCCGAAATGGCTAGGCCGATAAACCCACCCGGTAAAAATGGTGTGTTGCACTGTTGCAGGAAAAAGGCTGCCACGCCGTTCCGCCAATGTGGCCTGTGCGGTTTGTGAAATCAATCGAGTCTGACCCCATTGATTGAGTCTGACCCCATTGATTTCAGGAAAAAGGCTGCCACGCCATCCCTCCAATGTGACGTGTGCGGTTTGTGAAATCAATCGAGTCTGACCCCATTGATTTGCGAAATCAATCGAGTCTGACCCCATTGATTTGTGACCCCATTGATTTGCCTGCCCCCATTGATTGACCCCATTGATTTGCCCAAGCAGCGCGCGCCTGCGCCAAGCGGCCTGCGCTGCGCTTTGGCGTACAATGACTGCACCACAGTCTTTCCGAAACGCCCATGTCCAGCTCCCCTGAATTTGTCGCCGCCCGCCTCTGCTGGGATCAGTTATATCAGCGCTTGAATCAAGTCATTCTCGGACAGCCGCTTACCTTGCGCAAATTGCTGGCGGCGCTGGCGGCTGGCGGGCATGTTTTGCTGGAGGATGTGCCCGGCACCGGCAAGACCACGCTGGCCAAGGCGCTGGCGGCGGCGATCGGGGCCGATTTCAAGCGCGTCCAGTTCACGCCCGATCTGTTGCCGGCGGATATTCTCGGGATGTCGATTTTTGAGGCGGCCAAACAACAATTTGAATTCCACCCCGGCCCTATTTTCACGCAAATCCTGCTGGCCGATGAAATCAACCGCGCCACCCCGCGCACCCAGTCCGCCTTGCTGGAAGCGATGGCGGAAAACCAGGTCAGCCTGGATGGGCGGCAATATCAAATGGATGCGCTGTTTTTTGTGGTGGCGACGCAAAATCCGGTCGAGTTCCGTGGCGCGTACCCGCTGCCGGAAGCGCAAATGGACCGTTTTGCCCTCAAATTGGCGCTGGGTTATCTGGATGCGCAAAGCGAAACCGCGATGGTCGAAGCGCGCCATGCCGGCGAAGCCTGGAGCGTCTTGCCGCCTTGCGTCACACGCGAACAAATGCTGGGTTTGCGCCAGGCCGTGCAACAGGTGCATATTGCGCCCGAACTCACGCGCTATGCGGTGGAACTGGTGCGCGCCACCCGCACCATGCCCGAAATCCGGCTCGGCGCCGGGCCGCGCGCCAGTCTGGCCCTGGTGCGCTGCGCCAAGGCGCTGGCGCTGGGCAGCGGCAGTGATTTTGTCACGCCCGACCATGTGCAAGCGCTGGCCTGCGATGTGCTGGCGCACCGATTGGTGCTCAGTACCGAAGCGAAATACAGCGGGGCCGATGCGAGCGCCCTGGTGACGCGGATTTTGCATGAAACTCCGATCCCTGTTTAGGCGCCGCCTGCTGCGTCATTTTTCCCTGCTGTCCGGCTTTCAGCACAAAGTCCGGCTGCGCTTCACGCGCAGCGGCATGCTGCTGCTGGGGGCCGCGCTGACGTGCGCAGTGCTGGGCGTGAATACGCGTCAAGTCTTGATTTATCAATTGTTTGCTTTGTGCGTCGGCCTGCTGTTCTGCGCCTGGCTGTGGACTTTGCGCTGGCCCTGGCGCAAAGCGCTGTCTGAACAATTGCAGGTGCAACGCCACTTTCCGGCGCAAGCCAGCGTCGGCCATCTGGCCCATTTTCATTACGACATCCACTGGCGCGGCGCGCATACCCTGCATGATGTGCGCCTGCTGGAACAATGCCACGATCCGCGCCCCAGTCCGGCCCAATATGCGCATGCGATTGAGCCGGGCGCAGAGCGGCGCAACTGGTTTGACCGCGTGATCGGCTATTACCGCTGGGCTTGGCTGGTGCGCATGAACCGCATCGCCGATATCGCCGAAGTGCATCTGCCGCCGCTGGCCCCTGGCGCCAGTTTGTCGCTGGACCATACCTTTATCCCCTTTGCGCGCGGCCATTTGGTGCTGGTCGGGGTCTGGCTGGCGCAAACCGATCCGCTGGGATTGATGCGGCGCCTGTATTTTCTGGAATTGCGCAGCGAATGCCAGGTGTGGCCGGCGCCGCTGCTGCAAGCGCTGCCGGCGCTGCCGCAATCACGCCGCGCGCAAGCCGACAGCAGCCACGGCCTGACCGGCGATGGCGAAGAATTCAGCGGACTGCGCGACTACCGTGCCGGCGACAGCCTGCGCATGGTGCACTGGAAAAGTTTCGCCCGCCTCGGGCGCCCGGTGGTGAAAGAATTTGAGAGCGAATTCAGCACCCGCTTTCTGCTGGTGGCGGATAGTGTGGCGGCCCCTGCCGGCGTACTGTTTGAGCACGCCATCAGCCTGGCCGCCGGCGCCATCTTGCAATTTGATGTGGAGCGCGATTTGCTCGATTTGCTGTATATCGAGCAGCACTGCGCGCTGGCCTGCGCCGGGCCGGGGGCGATGTCGCGCCAGGCGCTGTTGCACATTCTGTCCGGCTTGCGCGCCAGCCGCGCGCCGCTGCTGCCGATGCTCAACGCCATGCTGATGTCGCGCGCCGCCGGCTACAGCGCCTGCCTGTATATCGCGCAAAGCTGGGATGAGGAAAGACGCCATATGCTGCACCGCCTGCAGCGCCAGGGTTTGTCCCTGCATGTGTGGCTGGTCAGCGCGCAGGCGCCGTCCGATTTGCCGGCCTGGGTCAGCTGGCGTCCCTGCGAACCGCTGGAGGCGGCATGAAGACCTTTCCCGGCCTCATGCTGGCCGCCACCCTGCTGTGGGGCTGGCAGGGCCATCACCTTTTGCTGGCGCTGCTGCTCGGCGCCCTGCAGGAAGGCGCGCAATGGCTGGGCCGGCGCGCGCCGCTGACTTTGCGCGCCGCCGCTTTGCAACAGGCGGCGCTGGTGGCCAGCGGGGCCGCGCTGCTGCTGCTGATCTGGTTATGGAGTAATGACAATCCGCGCGAAGGCTTGCCGCTGATCGCCTGGTCGCCCTTGGCCGCGCTGCCGCTGGCGCTGTATGTTTTACGCACGCAGGGCGACGGCATTGCGCGCAGCATGCTGGACGGTAAGCCACAGGCGCATGGCGCGCCGCCCTTGTATCCCGGCCCGCTGTGGCTGGGCTGGTGGCTGTTGGCCGCCGGCGCCAGCAGCCACCAGGGAGTCTGGTTTTACCCGGCGGCTTGCCTCATCAGCGCCTTTGCGCTGTGGCCGCGCCGCCCGGCGCGCGTGGCCCCTGCGCTGCTCATGCTGGCGCTGGCGGCGGCTTGCGGGCTGGGCGTGCAACTCGGTTTGCAGCGCTTGCAGGGACATGTTGAAGAATGGGCCATGCGCTGGATGATGCGCCAGCCGGAAGATGGTTTGCGCAGCCAGACCGCGCTTGGCCATATCGGCGCCTTGCATTTATCGGATGATGTGGTGCTGCTCTTGCGCGCCAAACGCTTGCCGGCGGGGCCTGTGCTGTTGCAGCAAGCCAGCTATAACGTGTACCAGGACACGGTATGGAAATTGAGCGGAAACAACAGTTATCGCGATGTGCCGGCGGGGCCGCAGCCTGGCGCCTGGCGCCTGCACAGCGCGACGCCGCAAAATGACTGGCAGATCCAGATGTGGAGCGGGACCGCGCAAGTGCTGCTGCCGCTGCCGCCGGCCAGCCAGGAAATCCGCTTGCTGGAGCAAAGCACGCCCTGGCTGCGCCTGTCGCGCAATCCGCTCGGTTCGCTGCAAGCCGTGCTGCCGCAAAACGGCTATCTGCATTACAGCGTGCAAAGCGGAATGCACGAACAGGGCGCGCTGGCGCCGGGGCCGAAAGATATGCAATTGCCGGAACGCGAACAAGCCTTATTGCGCCAGCTGGCGCAAGAGCTGGGACTGGCGCAACTGCCACCGGCGCAGCGGCTGGCGCATCTGCAAGCCTGGTTTGCGCGCCAGTTCCGTTACAGCACCTGGCGCAGCGATCAGCACGGCATGTCGCCGCTGGCCGATTTTCTGCAGCGCGCACGCACGGGACATTGTGAACACTTCGCCAGCGCCGGCGCCTTGCTGCTGCGCGCCAGCGGTTTGCCGGCGCGCTACATCACCGGCTATTCGGCGCAGGAAGAGGATTGGCTCGGCCAGGGCCTGTTGGTGCGGCAGCGCCACGCGCACGCCTGGGTCAAAGTATTTTATGACGGCCACTGGCGCGATTTCGACCCCACCCCGCCAGACTGGAATCAAGCCACCCCGCGCAGCAATTGGGAATGGTGGAACAGTTTCTGGTTCAGCCTGAAAAGCGCCTGGCAGGAATCGCATGTTCCGCTCTGGCTGTGGGCTGTGCTGCCGCTGCCTTTGCTGTGGCTGCTGTGGCGGCGGCGCGCTGGCGCCGGGCCGCAGCAAACAAGCGCCACACAGTGGCGCGCCAGCACTCCGCCCGCGCTGTTGCAAGCGCTGCAGACTTGTTTGCAGGATATCGGCCTGGGCCGTCCGCCGCATGAAAGCCTGCAAGCCTGGGGCGCGCGCATCGCCAGCGCGCTGCCGCCGGACTGCGCAGCCCAATTGCAAGCCCTGCTGCACAGCTACAGCCAGGCGCGCTACGGCGCAGCGCAAAACGCCGCCGGTGATTGGGAGCAAGCCTGCCAGGCGTGGCTGGCGCGCTGGCGCGAAGCGCTTTACGCCACCGCCGCCAACCAGGGATAACGCGCCAGCTCGGTTTCAATTTGCGCCAACACCTGCATGATGGTGGCGCATAAATCTCTGACTTGCTCTACGCTTTGCTGCTCACTCTGCTCCAGTTCCTGACACAGCTGGGCCAGCCCGAAGGCGCCGACGGTGCGCGCGGAAGATTTCATGCGATGCCCCAGCTCACGGCATAAGGCCAGATCCTGCGCCACCAGCGCGGCCTGCAATTCGCCGATCGTCGCTGTGCTGCTGTGCATGAAATGGCCGACAAAGGTGCGCAGCTTTTCCGGCTTGGCGCCGACCATGTTTTGCAACTGGCGCAAATCGATAATTTCGCTATCCTGCGGCAAGAGCATTTCCGGCATCATGGGCGGCGGCGCCGGGGCCGGCGTGGGCGAGGTTGGCGCACCCTGATCCAAAAACCGCAACAGGGTGTGGTACAGCAAACCCGGCTGCACCGGTTTGCTGACAAAATCATGCATGCCGGCGGCCAGACAGGCTTCACGGTCTTGCACGGTGGCGTTCGCGGTCAGCGCAATCACCGGCAGCGTGGCAAAGCGGGGGTCAGCGCGCAAGGCGCGGCAGGCGCTCAGGCCATCCATATGCGGCATTTGCATATCCATCAAAATCAAGCCGGGCAGTTTGCCGTTTTGCGCCGCCTGCTCCAATAATTCCAGGGCCTGCTCGCCATTTTCGGCCAGCATCACATCGATGCCGACCTGTTGCAGCATTTCAAGCGCCACTTGCTGATTAAAAGGATTATCTTCCGCCAGCAAAACCCGGCCACCCTGCAAGCGCTTGCGCAAAACTTGCAGATCGCAACCGACCGTCGCAGACAAGGGGCTGGACGTGAGCGGGGTGTCGTCCGCAGCTTGTTGGAAAATCACGGTAAACCAAAATGTGCTGCCAAGCCCGGGCGTGCTTTCGACATAAATTTCACCGCCCATCTTGCGCACCAGGCTGCGTGAAATCGCCAGCCCCAGCCCGGTGCCGCCGAATTCGCGGGTGATCGAAGAATCCGCCTGCTGAAAACTTTGGAACAGTTTTTGCACCCCATCGCGGCTGATGCCTATGCCCTGGTCGCGCACATCAAAGCGCAATTCACAGCTGTTCTGTTGACGGCTGAGCAAGGCGGCGCGCAATTCAAGCGTGCCGCGACTGCTGAATTTGAGCGCATTGCCGCACAAATTCAATAAAATCTGACGCAAGCGCACCGCATCGCCCAGCAAGATCCGGGGCAAGTCCGGCGCATATTGCAAGCGCAGCTGCAAACCTTTTTCTTCGGCCCGGGTGGCAATCAGCGACAGGACGTTTTGCAACAAATCTTCCAGTCTGAAGGGTTCGCTTTCCAACTCCAGCATGCCGGCCCCGATTTTGGAAAAATCCAAAATGTCATTGATGATGCCCATCAAATGCTGGCCGGCCATATGGATTTTTTCCAGATAGTCGCGCTGGCGCGCATCAAGCCGGGTCTGCAAGGCCAGATGGGCCATGCCAATCACCCCGTTCATCGGCGTGCGGATCTCATGACTCATATTGGCCAGGAATAAATCCTTGGCGCTGCTGGCTTCTTCCGCCACCCGTTGCGCCTGCAAAGCCTGGGCGGTGCGCTCGCCCACCAGTTTTTCCAGGTTTTCACTCCAGCTGCGCAAATCATTTTCGGCGCGCTTGTTTTCCGTCATATCCACCGCCACGCCAATCAGATAAGCCGGCTCGCCGCTGGTAAACACCGGGCGCAAATACATGCGCAAATACACCTCTTGCGCGCTTTGCGCATGCTCCATCACGATTTCCTGCTCCAGCAAAGCGCCGCTCTGCCAGGTGTGGCGCTGCAAGCTTTGCAAAATCTGGTATTGCTCGGCGCGCAGCGCGTCTTTGCCATCGCAGTTCTGCAAGCGCGCCAGTTTGCAACCGCTGAGCTGCTCAAACACGCGGTTGATGAGGGTGAAGCGGAATTGCGGATCGCAAATGAAAATCGCCACCGGACTGGCTTCGATGATGTGCAATAAGCGTTCTTCGCTATCGCGCAGCAAATCGGCGGCGCGCTTGCTTTCGGTGATGTCGGTGAAACTGCTGACCACTAAATGCGCGCGGCCAGACTGGTCGCGGATCGGCTCGGCGTTGACTGACAGCCAGCGCAAACCGCCGCCGCTGCGCTGCAAGCCCAGCACGCGCGCGCGCACCGGCAGCGAAGTGGCGAACACTTCGTCCGCCGGAAAATGCGCCACCCCGCCATCTTCTGCGCACAAGCGCTGGTTGGCTGGCAATTGGCGCAGCTCGCTTAATTCCAGCATATCCTGCGCCGCCATATTCGACTCCACAATCACGCCGCGCGCATCTTGCAAAATCACGCCATTGGTGATGGCGTTAAACAGGGAATCAAGCCGCTCTTTATGCGCACGCAAATCGAGCACCGCTTCATGCCGCTCTGTCACATCGGTCAGCATCGCCATCGCGCCATTCATATTTCCTTTGGCGTCCAACACCGGGGTGGCGGCCATAATCACCCACAAGACCGAACCGTCTTTGCGGCTGAATTTCAAGTCCATGCGCTCTTTGCTGCCCTCTTCCATCTGGGCCAGAAATTTGCGCGCGATTTGAATCCCCTCTTCGTCCATGAAATCGGTCAGCGGACGGCCACTGATCTCAATTTCGTCATAGCCCAGCATGCGGCACAAACGCTGATTGACAAAGGTGGTCTTGCCGCGCATATCAATCACCCACACGCCTTCGACTGCGGTTTCGACAATCCGCCGGTAGCGCTCTTCACTGCTGCGCAAATCACTTTCCGCACGCTCGCGTTCGCTGATGTCGCGCACCGTTGTCACCACCATCTTCTGGCCGCTGATTTCCAGCATGGAAAGCGTGATTTCAACCGGAATTTCACCGCCGCCCTTACGCGCCGCCATCACTTTGCGCTGCCCCGGGGCCATTTTGCGCGCCCCGCCTTCCGAGGTGAAATTGGCGCGCAATTTGACGTGCGCTTCGCGCTTTAACAAAGGCGCCAATAATTCCACCTGCTGGCCGCATAACTCACCCGATTCATAGCCGAATAATTGCAATGCGCTGCGGTTGGCGAATTGAATCTGGCCATGACCATCGACCATCAGCATGGCTTCCGGCGAAGCTTCCAGCAAGCGTTGCATCTGTTCCTGCTCCGCCTCTTTGCGCTGGGTGATGTTGGTCAGGGTGCCGTTCATCCGCTGCGGCTTGCCATCCGCGCCGCGCTGCGCGACTCTGCCGCGCGACATCATCCACAGCCAGCGCCCGTCTTTATGCTGCATCCGGTATTCGCTGACAAACACCGGCTCTTCGCCGTCCGGCATCGGGCGCGACAGAAAATACCGGCGCACCCCCTCCGCCATCTGCTGCCGATCTTCCGGGTGCACCAAGCGCTTCCATGCGTCGGGGTCATCCGGGAAATCGGCATCGCAATATCCCAGCATTGCTTTATAGCTGTCGGAATAGGTCACCTTGCCCGCCACATTGTCCCAGTCCCAAACCCCGTCGCCGGCGCTGGCCACCGCCATATGCAACCAATCAGCGCGCTTTCGGTGCGCTTCCAATTCCAGCTGTTGTTGCGCATTGCTGCGCTGGGTTTGCAGATGGCGGCGGCGGTAATACTGGCTCATCGCCAAACTCAGCGCCAATACCAGAATGGCCGCGCCGATGCTGGCGATACTTTGCCAGGACCAGGTTTGCGGCGCTTCTTCATATAAAAAACCATCCAGTGGAAAATCCTGGCGCAACATGCCAAGTTCGGCATACACATTCGCGATCTGCTTCCAGCGCAAATGATTGGAATAGCCCATTTCCACCAGGCGCGGTTGCAATAAGGCGTCCATTTGCTGCGCTTCATACATCAGCTGTTCGCGCGTCATGCGCTTGCTGTATTTTTGCAAAATCAGATCAACGATTTCATCCGGATGCGCCATCGCGTACTTCCAGCCGCGCATGCTGGCGGCGCGGAATTTGCGCACCAGCTCCGGTTTATCGCGCAACATTTTTTCGGTGGTAAACAGATTGTCGCCATAAAAATCAATCCCCACGCTGCGCGGGGAAAACATCAGATATGGCGTGGCCTGCTTGTCCAGCCAGTACATGGCGTCGGTGACATAGGCGCTCATCGCATCCACCCGGCCCGCTTTCAAATCCTGCACATTGAAGCTGTGTTCAACCCGCTGCAAACCATCCAGCGGCAGATTCATGCGTTTGAACAAGGCGTGAATTTCTTCATCATGCTGGCCCAGCATCACTTGCCGGCCCAGCAATTGCTCAATCCGTTTGACGCCGGAGGCTTGCCGCACCAGCAGGACATTGGGGGAATGTTGAAAGATAGAGGCCAGCAAAACCACCGGGCGGCCACGTCCGCGCTGTAATAAAAGACTGCTGTTGGCGACGCCAAACTGCGCGCGCCCGCTCAAGACTTCTTCTTGCTCATCGTAGCCGGGACGCGCCTCTTTCAGCGTTACATCCAAACCGGCTTCACGAAAAAAGCCTTTTTCCTGCGCCGCGTAATATCCGGCGAATTGAAATTGATGCAGCCATTTCAGCTGCAATACCACTTGCTCCGCCGCCAGCGCCGGAACAAGCGCGCACCACATGAGGCACGCTGCGCAAGACAGGCGCAGCAGGAAACGCCGGCGCACAGTAATCAGTGACAGGGATCTGGCGGCAAGCACACACACTCCTTTGGGTGAATGCAAAGCAAGCGCAAAGCGCGCCTTACGCCGCCTCCCATTCGCTGAGAATGGATTTCAACAGAGCATCCAGGCGGGTGCTGAGCTGGTCATCTTTGCACAAGGTATAGTCTGGCTGAATCAGTCCATTTTGCAAAGCGGGATTTGCAGTCATCAGCACCAGTTTGGGCAAACGCAACATATGATTGAGCTTGAGCGCGGCGATCAAGGCGCCGCCGTTAAGCATTCGGACTTCCTGCGCAGTCAGCAGCAAATCAAAGCGCTCGCTCAAGGCCCGCCCCAAGGCTTGATAACCATCGCCTTCGACTGAAATATGGAAATTATTGCGTTGCAAGACCTTGCTCGCGAGCTTGATGACCGTACTCGAATTTTCCACCAGCAAGACATGATAGGCCGCGCTTTGCGCCGGTTTGCGCACCCGCGCCAGCAGCGCATCGACATCGAATGCCATATCAGGCCGCTGCCGCAAACGCTCGGTGACATGGCGCATGATGTCAAGATATTCCAATGAGATATTGGCGAAATCGAGCGCCTGCAAATCCTGGTTTTCACTGGCCAGGCTCAAAAAATCCTCAAACGGGTGACAGATCGCGGTCAACACATGCAAGCCGTAGGTGCCGCCGCTGCCTTTCAGGCTGTGCACCTGACGATACAACTCGTGAAAGGTATCGGCATCAAAACCGCCGCGCTCCAGGCTTAACACCAGGCTTTCCAACTGCTCCAGACGATCCGGCATTTCAGCCAGATAATTGTCGCGCAGCTTTTGCAACATGGCCTGTATCTGATCCATGATGGTCTCTGCCTTATTTACCGAAACGCACGATTTCCGCTGCGATTTGATCCAGCGGCAATTCGACATCCGCTGCGCCGAGTTTGATCGCCTCACGCGGCATGCCAAACACCACGCAACTGGCTTCATCCTGCGCAATCGTGCGCGCGCCAGCCTCATGCATCTCGCGCAAACCGCGCGCGCCATCATCGCCCATGCCGGTCATGATGATGCCCAGCGCATTGCCGGCGGCGCATTGCGCAACCGACTTGAACAAGACATCGACCGAGGGTTTATGCCGGTTCACCGGCGGGCCGTCAATCACATCGACATGATAATACGCGCCGTTTCTGACCAGCCGCATATGCAAGCCGCCCGGCGCCACCAGGGCGCGGCCCGGAATCACACGGTCGCCATGCTTGGCCTCGCGCACCTCGATCTGACACAGGCCATCCAGGCGGGAAGCGAACATAGCGGTGAATTTTTCCGGCATATGCTGCACGATCACAATCCCGGGCGAGACGCGCGGCAAACCGGTCAGCACCACTTCCAGCGCCTGAGTGCCGCCGGTGGAAGTGCCGATGGCGACAATTTTTTCGGTGGTGCGCGAAAGACTGGGATGGCTGTCGGGCGCGCTGTGCGCTGCGGCGGACAAGGCCGCCACCCGGGTTGAGGCTTCCGGCAAGACTTCCGGCAAGCTTGGCGCGCGCATCGCGCGCGGGCGGGTTTGCGCCGCCATTTTGACATTGCGGATTAATTCCTGGCCGGAGGCCGAAATGAAATCTTTTAAACCGATCTTGGGTTTGGTGACATAGCCGACGGCGCCGGCGGCCAGCGCCTGCATGGTGGTTTCCGCGCCTTTTTCAGTCAGGGTCGAACAAATCACCACCGGAGTTGGCCGTTCGGCCATGATCTTGCGCAAAAAAGTGATGCCGTCCATACGCGGCATTTCCACGTCCAGCACAATCACATCCGGCCATTCATGCGCCATTTTTTCCTGCGCCAGAATCGGATCAGCGGCCACCCCGATCACGCGGATTTGCGCATCCTTTTCCAGCACCTGGCCCATCACCTGTCGCACCACCGCCGAATCATCGACGATCAATACACGGATCTGACCACTGGCGCCAGCGCCCTGAGTGGGTGGGCTCATCTTGTTCTCCAATTAAGTCCATGAAGCTGCGGGTCTGAGAAAAATACGATTCTCTGATCCCGACAGACTTCTAGCGACGGCGGTCGCGCCGATAAGCGCCGGGACCGACATTCACCAGACCATCAATCAAACCATTCAATGACTCAGCAAGGCCAATAAATAATACGCCTTCCGGCTTTAAATTGGCCAACAATTGGGCCACCACTTTGCGCTTGGTGTCATTATCAAAATAGATCATGACATTGCGCAGGAAAATGACATCAAACGGCACCAGCTCCGGCAAAGGGTCGATCAGATTGATTTGCGCAAACTCTGCCCGCTCGCGCAAAGGCCGCTCGACCAGAATCTTGCCCTCATATGGCCCGGTGCCATACAGAAAATAACGCTTTAATACTTCAGGCGGAATGCCCTCGGTGCGGTCCTGGCTGTACAAGCCGGCGCGCGCCACATCCAGCACCCGGGTCGAAATATCCGAGCCGCGCACTTCCCATGGAGCGCAGCGGCGTTTATTCGATGCCTCCTGCAAGGTGATGGCGATGGTGTACACCTCTTCACCAGTGGAACAGGCAGCGCTCCAGACACGGAAAGTTTCCTCGTGATGCGCTTTCAAAAACAATTCTTCCAGCATCGCAAAGTGCTTCGCTTCACGGAAGAAATAGGTCTCATTGGTGGTCAGCAGATTAATCGCAATCTGCAATTCCTCTGGAAATTTACCGCTGCTGATGCGCTCAAAGTATTCACCATAGGTGCGCAGTTGCAAGGTCTGCAAGCGTTTGAACAAACGTCCGGTAACCAGGGTTTTTTTGTTCGGCCCGAGTGAAATGCCTGCCAATTTATAGAGCAGTTCGCGGATGGTCCGGTATTCCAGTTCGGTCAGCGCCTCAATTTCCATAGTATCCAGTCAAGCTATGCTAAACGGTCAATTTCAAGCCACCATGGCGCCATCCATTCCGGCCAGCTCCTCCATGGCGAAGGTGCGATTAATATCCAGAATGATGATGAACTGCTGATCCAGCTTGCCTATGCCTTCGATGAAGTCAGCGCGCACGCTGGCGCCGAACATCGGCGCGTCTTCAATATTTTCCGGCCCGATCTCAATCACAGCGGAAACCCCGTCCACCATCACGCCGATATCCATGCGCTCGCCATCGGCCCAGGTTTCAAGAATCACGATGCAACTGCGTTTGCCCACTGCGGCCACGCCACGCCCGAGCCGCACCGACAGATCAATCACCGGCACCACTGAACCGCGCAGATTGATCACGCCCCGGATATAGCTTGGCATCAAGGGCACGGCGGTTAATTGGCCGTACTGAATGATTTCCTTGATTGCCAGAATGCCCACCGCAAACACCTCTTTACCCACCCAGAAACTGAGGTATTGACCGGCGTGCACACTGCCCCCGTCTTCCACATCCTGCCCGGCTGCTGTCACTTTCATCGCGTCTCTCCAGCCTTTTAAAAATGCTGCGACGGCTCAGGCAATGCCAATCTGCGCCCGCCGCTTTGCAGCGCTGCCTTGCCGGACGGCGCTGACAGGGCATGCCATCCTGTTGTGCGCGCCGTCTCATCCCCCAGCGTAAAGAAAGCCATCAGTTGTTGCAAGTTACTGGCTTGCGAACTCATTTCCTCCGCTGTCGCCGCCAATTGCTCAGAAGCCGCCGCGTTTTGCTGCGTACCCTCAGACAGATTTTGCATCGCATGGGTGATTTGATTCAAGCCATTGCTTTGCTCTTCTGAGGCCGCTGAGATTTCATGCACCAGATCGGAAGTTTTGCCGATTGAAGGGGCCATTTGCGCCAACAGACTGCCGGCCTGATCCGAGACTTTGAGCGATTTTTGCGCCAGTTCGCCAATATCGCGCGCCGCCACCTGACTGCGCTCGGCCAACTTGCGCACTTCCGCCGCCACCACCGCAAAGCCCTTGCCGTGCTCGCCGGCGCGTGCGGCTTCAATCGCAGCATTCAAGGCCAGCAAATTGGTCTGGTAGGCGATGTCATCGACAATCCCGATCTTGCCGGCGATCTCATGCATGGCTTTGGCGGTTTGCTGCACCGCATCACCGGTTTGTCTGGCCTGACTCACTGCTGCGCGCGCCATTTCATCGGTGAGTTTGGCGTTATCCGCATTTTGCTGCACCGATTCGCCCATATCGCCAATCGCGCCGAAGGTGCGGTCCACACTGTCGGCCTGGCTGCTGGCGGCGCCGGACAAGTCTTGCGCAGTGGAGGAAAGTTCGCGTGCGGCGTTCGCCAGCGCTTCGCCGGCGTCGCGCACCTGGGTAATCACTTCGCTGAGCTTATCGCCAACCTGATTCACATCGGCCTGCAATTGGCCAAAAATGCCTTGCCGCTCACCATCGATGCGCTGGCTCAAATCGCCGCGTGAGACCGCGCCCAGCACATCCGCCACTTGCTGCAAACCGCTCTCCGCATTTTCCAGCAGCATATTCATGCGTTCAGCCAGCAGCGCGAAAAAGCCTTGCTTGCCATCTTCTTGCAGGCGGGCGGAGAAATCGCCGTGCGCCGCGCTTTGCACCACTTCGGCGATTTCCGCTTCAATCGCCACCTCGCGCGTGCGGTCTTGCCATTCCAGCACCGTGCCCAGATGGCGGCCCTGGAAATGCACCGGGGTGCAGACTAAGCGCAATAAATATGCGCCGAATTGCAATTCCTGCGACTGCGCTGATTGCAGCTGCGCCAGCGCAGCCGGATGCAGATTGGCGCTGAATTCTGCCGCCGCCATACCGAGCAAGGCGGCGGCGTCAAACCTGCCGTTGACCTGGCGAATCTCGCTATGTGCTTCCTGCATCAGTTGTTGCCCGGCTTGATTCACATAGCGCAACACCGCCTGGGCATCGGCGATCATCACCGCCGAGGGCGAGCTGTCCAAGGCCTGACGCACACGCGCATTTTCCAGCGCTTGCGCTGCGGCTTGCTCCAGCTGGCTGCGCACTTGTTCCACGGTATCGGAAATCATGGCTTCCTGCCCCGGCAGGGCCGGCATTTTCTGGCTATAGTCGCCAGCGGCGTAGGCGGAAAAAACTTGCACCAGTTTTTGCTTGGTCTCGATATGGCCTTGCGCCAGCGCATTCATGCTGTCCGCCATTTGGCGCAACTGGCCTTGCATGGCGCTGCCGTCAATTCTGTAATCCGTCATGCCACGGGCATGCTCCTGCCCCATTTCCAGCTGGGCTGCGGCAAATTTTTTGAGCGTGCCGACCATGCCCTCCAGCGCGCGCATCAGTTGCGCGGTTTCATCCCGTCCCTCGCCATCAATATAGCAATCGAGATGGCCTTGCTCGACCTCTTGCGCCACATGCACGGCTTGCTGCAGCGGGCGCACAATGCTGCGGCCAATATAAATCCCGCCGCTCAACAGTAAAATCCCGGCGCCGACGGTGCCCCAGAGAATGAATTGCAGGGCTGCGCCAGTGTCATATTTTTTATTGGTTTCATCGTTGAGCGTATTGATGAAATCGCTCAACTCGCCCATTTCCTTTTCCAGAACTTCAAAGGATTTTTCAAATTCGGGATACCGTTTTTGCGCTTCCGGATAATTGTTCAGACCGAGTTTGGAGAATTCAACCGTTTTTCTGATGTAGTCTTCCATCGCCGGTTTGACCTTGGCCACAGCGACTTGGACTTTGTCATTTAAATGCAGTTTTTCGAGGTCTTCGATAGCGTCGCGAAAAATCTTGGTGTGCTCGGCAGACTCTTTGAGCAACTCTTCTTCTTTATCTTTTTCGCCAGCCGAACCGGCCAGCATGGCGCCCAGCACATCAGCGCGCATGCCGTCATGCATCATGTCGGCGGTCTGTTGGCTCGACAGTGCTTTACTGTTGCGTGCGATTTCCTCTTTCGCTGCGCCCAGTTGCCCGGCGGCCCAATATCCTGTGCCGCCGGCGATTGCGGTAAACAGCAAACCGCTAATGCTCAGCAACAGGAGCCGCACAGATATTTTCATGTTCTTTAGCATATCGCTCTTCCTACAGGCCTCGGTTAATCAATCCGGCGCAGCTCCAGGCATTGCTGGCCGGTGTTCAGGCAGGGGCTGGGCCTGTGCTCCATGACGATTCAGTTTGCCTCAGCGCTGAATTTACCATGCGCCAACATGGTGCGCCTCATTTCACGCGCCGCGACATCAGACTGAATCGCTGTCCAGCTCAAAATTTCTTGAAAAAACTTTCATCCGCCAACGCCGGCATGGCTTGCGCCGGCAGCTTGGGCCGCGCTTGCTTGCGGCCAAGCGCTGGCGCAGGCTTGGGCAGGGCGGCGGCGGCGGCTTGCCCTCCCGTCTGGAAGAAGCTCATCAGTTCCTGTAACTCGCTGGCATGCCCGCTCATTTCCTGTGCCGTCGCCGCCAACTCTTCAGAAGCGCTGGCGTTTTGCTGTGTGGTTTCGGACAAGCGCCCCATGGCCTGCGTCATTTGCTGCAAGCCGCTGCTTTGCTCTTCCGAGGCGGCGGAAATTTCGCGCACCAGATCCGAGGTTTTGCGAATCGCCGGAATCATCTCCCCCAACAGGCGGCCTGCGCCTTGGGACACTTGCACGGAAGCAGCCGCCAATTCGCCGATTTCACGCGCGGCGCCCTGGCTGCGCTCAGCCAATTTGCGCACCTCGCCCGCCACCACGGCAAAGCCTTTGCCATGTTCTCCAGCGCGTGCGGCTTCAATTGCGGCATTCAGCGCCAGTAAATTGGTTTGGTAGGCAATATCATCGACGATGCCGATTTTGGCGGCGATTTTTTGCATCGCATCCACCGTCTGGCGCACCGCTTCGCCCCCTTGGCTGGCTTTTTCCACTGCTTCCAGCGCATGGCTGTCTGTGACGCGCGCATTCTCCGCATTTTGTGAAACAGATGCCGACATTTCCTCAACCGAGGCAGTGGTGCGCACCACGCCATCAGCTTCCTGCCCGGCGGAACTGGAAATGCTGGCGGCAGTGGTGCTGACCTGCCCTGCTGCAGTATTGAGCGACTCTGCGGCAGCGCGCACGCGCGAGATGATGTCATGCAGGCGCTCGCCAGTCATATTCACATCCTGTTTGACGCGGCCAAACGTGCCCTCATAGTCATTACTGATGCGCTGACTCAAATCGCCGCGCGCAATCGCCGCCAGCACGCGCGCCACATCGTTTAAACCCGCATCGGCGGTTTCCATCAGGCGGTTGATATTGGTCGCCAGATTGGCGAAGAACAGATTGCTGTCGCTGAACTGCAGGCGCTGGTTAAAGTCGCCATGCGCCGCGCCTTGCACAATCTCGGTGACTTGACGCTCAATCGCTTTTTCCGCTGTGCGGTCATGCCATTCCACCACCGCGCCCAGGTTTTTCCCATGGCTCATGATTGGCGTCGCCGCCAGTGAGAAGTAGCGCTTGCCTATCGTGATTTCCGCGCGGTGAGTGTGATCCAGTCCGTTCAGTAATTGGCGTTGATGGGACGGCTGTTTGTGGAATTGATCAATATTCGCGCCCAGCACTTTGGCGGCGTCAAAGTTTGGCAATTGCTGCCGGATGTCGTTTTGCGCGTCGCCAAACATTTGCATCACCGCCTGATTGCCATAGCTGATCACGCCATCTGCGTCGGCAATCAAGACACAGGTGGAACAGGCGTCCAGCGCCTGGCGTATGCGCAGATTGATCACTGCTTGCTGCGCCGCATCCTGCAAATTGGCTTGCACCCGGTCTATCGCCTGGCTGATTTGCAATTCCTGTCCCGGCAAACGGATAAACTTGCCGCTGAAATCGCCATCGGCAAAAGCGCTCATGCTTTCGACAATCCGGTGCTTGGTTTGCAAATGCCCTTCCACCAATTGATTGATAGAGTCCGCCATGCGGCGATAGCTGCCGGAAAATTCCGCCAAGGGCATGCGCGCATCGACCTGACCCGCACTGTGCGCTGCCGCCATCTTTTGCTGCTCGTCTTCAAATAATTGCAGCTTGCCAGTCATGGCCTGCAGTGCGGACATCAGTTTGCCGATTTCATTTGAGGCGCGCACTTCAATCCCGGCTTGCAAATCGCCATCCGCGACTTGTTGCGCCACCCGCACGGCAAACAATAAAGGGCGGGTGATCGAGCGCACCACCATCACGGCGAACATGGCGGAGAAAAGAATAATCAAGAAAGCGGCCCCGCCCAACATCCACATGGCGCGCTGTTTCTCTTGCACGCGTTGTTTCAACAGCACATCCAGCTCGGTCAAAATCTGCGTATGCAAGGCGAATTGCAAATCCACCGCCTGCGTCACTTGCTCGAAATAGAGTTGCGGCTTATAGGAAAAATTATGCGCCTCCAGAATTTCACGCCGTGTCAATTCGACCGCCTGAATGGTGGCAGCATGCGCTGCTTTCTGCTTCTCCTTCAATGACTCGCGCAATTGGGCATTGGCGCGGAAAGCATGTTCGAGCGAACTCTCCAAGCTCAAACGGCGGCTCTCAGTCCGGTCTATCATGGCTTCCAGGCGGGTTTTTTGCTGCACCAGCGCCAGGGTTTCTTCCAGCATCCGGCTGCCGGCGCCGCGCATCATGGCCAGACTTTCCATCATCGGCGGCATTTGCGTCATCGCGGCGTCAATCAGGTAATAGGTGTCGGCATCCGGATCCAGCGCCAGCCCGTATTCATCCACTATTTCTGTATTGACTTTTTGCAGTATGGCAATCAGCTGGGTATGTGCGGCAAAGCTGTGATCGGCGTCAATTTTGTTCTCGCTGACTTTGCTTTGCAGGTCTTGCCACTGGCTCTGCGCCTGTTGCATCAGCTTACCCAGCACTTCATCGCCGGAGTCGCCATGCTGCATGGATTTGCTGAAGGCGGCCAGCTTCAAGCCGATATCCTGCGCCAGGGCGCTGCGCTTTTCTTTGACTGCCTGGTTCCCGCTCAAGGTGATGTTCGATAAACCGCGATGCTGTTGCGTCAAGCGCATCAATTCATACAGACGCGGAAAGTAGGGTGTGCCTTTCAACTCGGTCTTGGTGTAATCCACCAGTTTTTGCGCTTCATTCAAATACAGCGTGAGCGGAAACATGGTCATCACCAGCGCCAACACGCCCAACACCGCAAATTTCTGCCACAGCAACATCCGGTTTAATATTGCACGCACGATCTGCCCCCCTGGAGTCTGCGCGATTGCGCTTTAAGCTTCTTGTAATTGCATATTCGCCAGCGCGCTTAACTCTCCGCTGCTGAATATCTTGCTGATGTTGAGAATGATCACAAAACCGCTTTCCAGCTTGCCTATGCCTTCCATGAAGTCGGTCTGCAAACTGCCGCCCAGGGCCGGCGCGGCTTCGATTTGTCTGGCGTCGATATCAATCACCGCCGATACCGCGTCCACCATCACGCCGATATCCACCACCTGCCCGCCAAAGCGGACTTCCAGAATCACCACACAACTGCGCCGGCCTTCCTGACTCAAGCCGCGCCCGAGGCGGTAGGCCAGATCAATCACCGGCACCACCGCGCCGCGCAAATTGATGACGCCGCGCAGCCAGGGCGGCATCAAGGGCACTTCGGTCGGGCTGGCGAACTGCAAAATTTCCTTGATGCATAAAATATTCACGGCAAACGCATCTTTGCCCAGCACAAAGCTGAGATATTGCCGGATCTCTTCAGCATGTGCAGCCGGCTGGCCTTTGGTGGAGACTTTCATCACGCTCTCCAGGCATCAAAAGCGGCGGAACATGGATTCATCCGGCAAGGCCGCCGGCGCCGGGGCCGCGCTGGCGCGCTTGGGTTTGCTGGCGGCTGGCGGCGGCAGGGCGCGCTCTTCTTGCCGTTTTGCGCTGCCGTCAATCTGGAAGAAGCCGACCAGATCCTGCAATTGTTCCGCCTGCCCCGACATTTCTTCTGCGGTGGCCGCCAGCTCTTCCGAGGCCGAGGCGTTTTGCTGGGTGACTTGGTTCAATTGACTCATGGCTTGCGAGATTTGCCCCAAACCCAGCGATTGTTCTTCTGAGGCTGCACTGATTTCCTGCACCAGATCCGAGGTTTTGCGGATCGAGGGAATCATGGCTTGCAGCAGATTGCCGGCCTGGTCAGACACGGTGACGCTGGATGCGGCCAGTTCGCCGATTTCCTTGGCGGCGACCTGGCTGCGCTCGGCCAGTTTGCGCACTTCCGCCGCCACCACGGCAAAGCCTTTGCCGTGTTCACCGGCGCGCGCGGCTTCAATCGCGGCATTCAAGGCCAGCAAATTGGTTTGGTAGGCGATGTCGTCCACAATCCCGATCTTGGCGGCGATTTGTTTCATGGCGTCGGCGGTTTTTTGCACCGCTTCGCCGCCTTGCACTGCTTCTTGTGAAGATTGCGAGGCCATGCCGTCGGTAATCTTGGCGTTTTCACTGTTTTGCGCCACCGAGGCCGACATTTGCTCAACCGAAGCGCTGGTGCGCTCAACGCCGGAGGCTTGCTCTGATGCCGCTTGCGACAGGCTTTGCGCAGTGGCGCTGATCTGACCGGCGGCGCCGCTCAAGGCGTCAGCCGCCTGCCGTACTTCATACATCACCTCTGATAAGCGTTCACTGGTCAGATTGGCGTCGTCTTTCAAAGCGCCGAAGGTGCCGTGATAGTCGCCGTGGATGCGTTGCGACAAGTCGCCAGCGGCCAGCGCAGACAAGACGCGCGCCACATCGTTCAAGCCCTCTTCCGAGACTTGCAGCAATTGGTTCATTGCGCGCGCCATCACGCCGACAAAGCCGCTCTTACCGTTTTCATCAACGCGCTGGGAGAAATCGCCGGCGGCGGCGGCAGTCACCAGATCGGCCAATTCCGTTTCAGCCAGCACTTCGGCGGTGCGGTCGCCCCACTCCACCACGGTGCCGATGCGCTCGCCCTGGGCCGAGGTGATCGGGTTGGCGATCAGGGAGAAAATGCGCGGGCCGACTTTGATTTGCGCGCGGTGCGTGCTGCGCAGACTGCCCAGCAGATTGCGTTGATGGGATGGGTTTTTATGGAATTGGTCAAAACTGGAGCCGATCACCTTGCTCACATCAAAGCCTGGCAATTGGCTGCGGATATCATTTTGGGCAATGCTCAACATGCTGTGCACCGCCGCATTCATATACACGATTTCACCGTCTTTATTGGCGATCATGACATTGGTCGAGCAATTATCGAGCGCCTGCCGGATGCGTGAATTGGTGACGGCGGCGTCAGCCGACCATTGCAGCTGGCTGCGCACCTCATTCACCGCCTTGCTGATCATCGCTTTCTTGCCCGGCAAATCCTGCATCGGTTTGCTGAAATCGCAATTGGCGTAGGCGGTGACATGTTCAACTACCGACATCTTGACGTTGATATGGGCTTGCACCAGATCATTGATGCTGTGCGCCATGGCGGCGAATTCGCCGGCGAAATTGTCAGCTGGAATTTTTTCATCAATCCAGCCTTGCTCATGTTTTTCCGCCATTTTCTTTTGCTCAGCGCGGAAATTCTGGATGCTGGTGATCATGGTTTGCAAGGCGCGCATCAAGGAACCGATTTCATCGCGCGCGCTGGTGTCAAGACTGATGGCGAAGTCGCCTGCCGCCACGCTTTCAGCAGCGTCCACCGCGCGGTCTATCGGGCCGGTGATGGAGCGTGTGATAAAAAAAGCGCAGGCGGTGGCGAATCCGGCAATCGCCAACACCACCATCCAGATGGTGCGCAAACTGCTTTTGTATGCGGCGTCAAGTTGCTCTTTTCGTTGTTTGAGTTTCTTTTCCGCGCCTTCCACCAGCTCTTTGGTATGGGTGTTCAATTTATCCAGCGCCGGGCTGGCTGCGCTGAGCGCGATTTGCACCGCTTTCTCGCGCTCGCCGGCGTCCACTGCATCGATGACTTTTTTGAGTTCTGCGACAAACGCGTCACGCAGCTCTTCCGCTTTTTTCAGCGCGGCTTTTTCCGCCTCGGTTTCAGCGTGCAGATACAACTCTTTTAACGCGTCGTCGACGGTTTTTTTATTCGCTGCGATACGGTCTTTAATCTGTCCCTGCTTGTCTTTTTCAACCGCCAGCAATTCAAACAGGCGGCGGCCATTGGCGCGCACGCCGGCTTCCAATTCCACCATATCGGTTGCGCCATCGGAGATTTCGAGGAGCTTATTGAAGTCCTGATACTCTTCTTGCATGCTGGCCACGGCATACCAGGCCAAACCCACCATTAAGGCGACGATCAGGGCAAAACCACCGATCATCCTCTGGCGTATCGTGAAATTATCCAGTTTCATGAGAAACTCCCCCGCTCCTGTTATTTGCAATTAAACCTGCACACCTGCCATCGCTCTTTGCATCTCATCCTGCTCAGCACGTTCAACCGCCAAGCGGGTCAAGGCCACCACATCCAAAATCAATGCCACTTCGCCGGAACCGAGAACGGTGGAGCCGCTGATGCCGCGCAACTGACGGAACAATTTGCCCAGCGGTTTAATCACGGTCTGGTATTCGCCCAGCAATTGATCAACCACCAGCCCGGCCATCATCTCTCCGTTTCTGACCACCACCACACTGCGCCGCGCCGGGGCCGGCTCCTCCACTTCAAATACGCGGCGCATATCCAGGAAGGGCAGCACTTCGCCGCGCAAATCGAGCACGCCGGTCCAGGTGTTGCCCAGGCCGGCCAATTCGCTTTGTTCGGGGTTGATGCATTCGATCACGGAGTGCAGCGGTATGACATAGGAGTTGCGTCCGACTTTGACCAGGAAGCCATCAATGATGGCCAGGGTCAGCGGCAGCCGGATTTCGATGGTGGAGCCGGCCCCGACTTCAGAGCGCAGCACCACGCTGCCGCGCAGTGCTTCAATGTTTTTCTTCACCACGTCCATGCCGACGCCGCGCCCGGACAGATTGGTGACTTTTTCGGCGGTGGAAAAGCCCGGCTCGAAAATCAAATTCAATTTGTCCGATTCGGACAGGATTTGATTCGGCGCCACCAGGCCGCGTTCTTTGGCCTTGGCTAAAATCTTTTCGCCGTCCAGACCTTTGCCGTCGTCATCGACTTGAATCACGATGTGGCCGGAATCGTGGTGGGCCGAGAGTTTCAAGGTGCCATACGGGGCTTTGCCCAATTCTTTGCGCACTTCCGGCATTTCGATGCCATGGTCCATGGCGTTGCGCACCAGATGCATCAGGGGGTCGCCGATTTTTTCCACCACGGATTTATCCAGCTCGGTTTCAGCGCCTTCAATTTCGAGATGGATTTCTTTGCCCAGCTCTGCAGCGGTGTCGCGCACCACGCGGCGGAAGCGGGCGAAGGTTTCGCCGATCTGCACCATGCGCAAGCCCAGCGTGCCATTGCGGATTTCTTCCACCAGCCCGCTCATTTGCTGGGTGGTCTCAATCATTTGCGGGTCGCGCAGACGTTGCGCCAGCAGATTGGCGCTGGCGCCGCAAATCACCAATTCGCCTACCAGATTGATCAAGTCATCCAGTTTGTCTGCCGGCACCCGCACAAAGCGCGATTCTTCGCTCTTGCTTTCTTTGGGCCGGCCCTGCTTTTGCAAGGCAGCGTCGAGCACTTCTGGATGGACTTTCTTTTGCTCGACCAGAATTTCGCCCAGGGATTTGGCGCCGCGCCTGTCGTTTTCCGCTTGCTGTCCCTGTTGCGCCAGAGCGGCCTCAAGCGCACTCTTGGAGAGCGCGCCGCATTCGACCAGCAATTCGCCCAAATGCGCCTCATCCGGCAATTCGCGCAGCAGGGCGATGAAGTCGGAAGCGCGCCGGTTGGGCGGAAAAATATGCAGGATGCAGTCTTCGCGCAGAAATTCAAACGCACCGTCGATATCGGCTTTCGGCGCTTCTGTCAGCAGGCGCACTTCAAAGCCGAGATAGCAGGATTCGGCGTCAAGCGCATCAAGACCTGGCAGGTTTTGATCCACCATGATCACGGTTTTCAATTCGCCCAGCGTGCTCAAATAGGCGATCACGGAGAGCGGGTCAAAGCCGTTGCGGAAGGTGTTTTCGCCAAAGCGCATCGAGATGTGCCAAACGCCTGCGGCAGCGGCGCCGCCGCGCTGCGCTGCGCCCTCGTCAGCTTGCTGGGTGACCGCCATTTCGACTTTTTTGCCAAGGTAGCGTCCCAGTTTTTCGAGCGCGACATTGGCCAGGTTATCCACTTGCGCCAGATCTGCCGGGTCGCTGGTCTTGCTTTCCGCTTCACTCAGCAAGGCGGCGATCACATCGCTTGATTTGAGCAGGACATCGCTCATATCAATATCAATCATCAATTCGCCATTGCGCACTTTGTCGAGCACGCTTTCGACCTGATGCGTAAAAGCCACTACGCGATCCAGTCCGAACAAGCCTGCGGAACCTTTGATAGTGTGGGCGGCGCGGAACAGGGCGTTAATGTTTTCCCGGTCGCTCGGATCACTTTCCAGGGCCAGCAAAGTGTCTTCGATCTGGGTCAACATATCACGCGATTCGGCGTAAAACGTCGCCAGCGCGTCATCGTACAAACCCTCGTTATTACTCATTGCCTGCTCCCGTGACCACAAAGCGGTTGCTCACGCCATACAACTCCAGCATGTCGAGCAGCGTTTGCTGCAAGCCGCGCAAGTACACCGCGACGCCGAATTCGGACGCGCTTTTGGCCAAGGCCAAGAGTAATTGCATGCCTGCCCCATCGCACTCTGTCACCGCGCTCATATCCAGCTCCAGGGGTTTGCCATCGTTGCGCGACTCTTGCAATACCTGCAATAAGAGCGGCTTGAGTTCCGCCGCCTGATAAATCGTAAAGTCGCCTTCCAGACTCAACACAGCCATGATCTCTCCTGCTGACAAAAGAATGCGCCATTCCACCTGCTGCGGGTAGCGCTTACTTTTTACTGATTCGGGCAAGTCTGACGGATTCTGAGGCAAGGCTTGCGCCGCACAATCAGCCGCGCTGCAGCATGATTGCTGCAATCACAATACGCGGCCGGAGTGCTGCTGTTTTGCACTCCTTACATTTTGCGGCGTTCAGAGTCGGGGAACGCTGCGGGCGCCAGGCAAAAATCAGGGAAGAATCAATTTTTGCACGGCATTCAACATCTGGGTCGGGTTAAATGGTTTGACAATCCAGGCTTTGGCCCCGGCTTTGCGCCCCATGTCCTTCACCTCATCCTGCCCTTCTGTGGTGAGCATGATCACCGGCACGAATTTATAAGCGGGATCTTTTTTCACCTCGGTGACAAATTCAATCCCGTTCATATTCGGCATATTTACGTCACTGATGATCAAGTTGACTTTTTTGCCGCCCAAGCCTGCAAGTTTGCTCAGCGCATCGCGGCCGTCTGCGGCTTGAATCACCTCGTATCCCGCGCCGGTGAGCGCGATATCAACCACCCGCCGCAAGCTGGAAGAGTCATCAACGATCAGAATAGTCTTGGCCATTTTGTTTCACCTCTGGTTTTACACGTATGCGGCATGCCGCCGCCTGCTTCAAAAGAATGTCACTTCTGTTTCGGGTTGTGCGGCAGCCGAACTCTTGCGTGAGCCGGGTTCCGCAAAGTGGTTTTCACGTTCGTCATCCATGGTGTAATGCTGTCCCAAATGATGCAACCATTCTTCGGGCGTGGCAGAGAAAGCTTCACCGCCGCCGACGGATTCCAGCAAACGGTTCATATCGCCATCAATCACTTCCAGAATTTGCGAAACGCGATCCTGATATTGCAATGTCACCAGCAGATTTTCAACGTCGCGCCGGATCACCACGCCCTGTTCGCGCATGCGCTCAGCGGAAGCGCCCAGGTTGCGCACATGCATTAACACATCCTGCACCACATCGCCGGAAGCAACGATGGCGCGCTTATCCTGCTCGGCGGCGCGGGCGGCGGCGTTGAGTGTGACATCCATCATTTCTGAGATTTGCACCACGCGCTCGGCGATGCGTTTGCCGGTTTCGGCGGAGAGTTGGGACAGTTTGCGGACTTCGCCGGCGACCACGGCAAAGCCGCGCCCGGCGCTGCCGGCGCGCGCCGCTTCAATCGCGGCATTGATGGCCAGCAAATTGGTATGGGCGGCGATCAAGGTGACTTCGCCGGCCATTTCTTTTAAATCCAGGGTGACATTGGAGAGATTGCGCACCGATGAGAGCAATTCATCTTTGCTGTTGATGACTTTTTCCAGCACATGCACCACCGGCCCCAATTCACGTTCGGCCAGCGTGAGCAGGCTGATGGTCATGTCTTCGTGGCCGGCGTCTTCACGCCCGGACACGCCGCCAAAGCCGGCCATATCAAATTGCCTGACCATGGAAGAAAAGCTGGTGATTAATTGACTGACCGAGCCTTCGGTCTGGCTTTTCACGGAATCGAGATGGCGCAGCCAGACCGGCAGCACGGCTTGCAGCAAGGGCGCGAGCGCATCTTCGCTGTGCACGCTCTGCTGCGTCTCCTGTTTTTCCTCTTCGACCCGGGTCAGCTCTCTGCCGCCAAGCCATGCGGCGACAAAGGCCAGCGTCGTCGCCATCAGCCAGGCGCTGATGGTCCACCCGTTTACCACCGTAAAGAGGGGCAATGCAGCACATAGGGCAATCGCTGCAGCCAGCCCGTAGCGCTGGATGAGGAAGGCCTGCCGCCTTGATTCATGCACGGTACTCATCAACGGACTATCCCCAAAAAAGTGGAAACCGGTAAAAGCAGCCAGACAACAAGAATCCTGTGCGCAAGCAGAGCTGCCTCCCCTTGCCACACTGCCTTGCACGTCCTCAACAGGGATAGGGGGCAAGTGCAACACTGCTTCCTGGTCTTACTGCGATCCGGGTGCGCACTGATTTTTTGACGCACGTCGCAACAAGCCTTGCAGCTAATATAGCACTGGCATTGCAAAGTGTGGTCTTGAATGCTTATTTTTTTGCCTGCTGTGGGTACAGACAAACACTTTCTGTGTCTGCGCGCGAAATTCATTATCAGCTGTACAAGATTTGTCTTGCGCTTCCGGCGCGCGTTTAAAGTTTTGTGCCAAAGGTGAAAAATGGGGGTATCATGATTTATAGCGACCGCTTGCGGAATGCCTCCCGCTGGCCGGAACAAACATCCATAACAGGTGACTCATATGAGCGGAAATAAACCGATCCGGGTGTTGATCGTTGACGATAACGAATTGACCCGCTCGCTGCTGGGCGTGATTATGCGCAGCGGCGATTATCAAGTGGTAGGCGAAGCGACCACTGCCAAAGAAGGACTGGAGATGGCGCGCAAGCTGCATCCTGATGTGGTGTTGTTAGACCACAATATGCCGAATGGCTATGGGGTGGATATCGTGGCCCCTTTGCGCACTTCGCTGCCGAATGCCGTGATTTTGATGGTGACGACGCAAAACGAAAAGAAAATGATTGATCTCGCTTTGGAACGCGGGGCCAATGGTTTTGTGGTCAAACCATTCAACACCGCCTCAGTATTGGAAACCATGAGATCCTCTACCGGCAAGTTTGTGATTGCCGCAGCTGCCCGTCTGATCTGACCAACAGCACATTGCGGCCAAGCCCCCGCCGCGACCTTCCACTTTAATCCAACACATCAAGCAATTTGATGCTTTATGCAATTTGCTTGCGCACTAATTCCATCACCCGTTTATGCGCCAGCAGCAGTAGCGCCAGCACCGCTTTGCATTGTTCGCTGTCGGCTTCCTGCGCCGCCTGATTCATAGAGCGGGACAGGGTTTCAAGTTGTTCGGCGCCAACATTGGAGGCGGCCCCGGTCATTTCATGCGCCAATTTTTCGATCTGCTGTAAATCCATGGTGCTCAGGGCGGCTTTGATTTTATCCATCAAGGCGCTGCTGTTGCGCTGGAATTCCTGCAGCAATTCACGCTCGGCCTGTTTTTCGTCATCGCAGATTTCCTGCAGCCGCCCCAGATTCAAGACTTGATCTTGCCGCATGCGCGGGGCCGGGTGGGTATGCGCGCTCGCCGCTTCTTCCCTGACCTCGGCCCGGACTTCTTCGACGGCCTTGGGATTGGAAAGCCAGCGCGCCAGCGTCATTTCCATCACGACCGGATCGATCGGTTTGGGCAGGTAGTCATCCATGCCGCAGGCCAGGCAGCGCTCGCGGTCGCCTTGAATCACATTCGCTGTCATCGCCACCACAATGTGATGCCGCTCGGTGCCCTGCTCGCTGGCGCGCAACAGGGTGGTGGCTTCAAAGCCATCCATCACCGGCATCTGGCAATCCATCAGCACCAGGGCATATTTCTTTACTGTCAGCATTTCCAACGCTTCGCGGCCATTGCCGGCGACATCGCAGCGATAACCGAATTTGGAAAGCAAGGCCGCACCCAGTTTCTGATTCACGGTATTGTCATCCACCAGCAGAATCAGGGGACGCTCCTGGGTTGCCGCGCCGCTTTTCAGCACCACAGGCGGAGGCGCCGGCAGCGGGACCGGCGCGGGCGCGCTCAATTGGGCTGGAGGACTGCTCTTGGGCGGGTTGAGTTGCTGCACAATGGTTTCAAACAATTGCCCCTGGCGCAAAGGCAATTGGACTTTGGCGGGCGGCGCGTGCATATCGTCGGCGCTTTGCGCATCGCCGCCATCGAGCACCAGCAAAGCCATTTTCGGCGCGACGGCGCGCAAGGCGCCAACCAGGGCGCGCAATTTCATATCCGGGGTGTGGCTGGATAAAATCGCCAGCTCGTAATTGTTTTCGCTTTGCAAAACTTGCAGCGCTTCGATGCCGGACCGCGCCAAGGCGACAGTCATTTCCCAGGATTGCAAAATCTGCAGCAGATTCATGCGTTCCTGTTCATTGCCATCGACCAATAAGATGCGGCGTTGCGCCAGTTGGCGCGTATCCAGGCCGCCATCCTGCTTGCCGGGCAACATCGCCAGCTCAAACCAGAATAAGGAGCCGGCCCCTTCTTTGCTTTCGACGCCGATCATGCCGCCCATCAATTCGACCAGCCGCTTGCAAATCGACAGGCCCAGCCCGGTGCCGCCGTATTTGCGGCTGAAACTGCCGTCGGCCTGGGTGAAGGGACGGAATAAGCGCGCCAGCACTTCGTCTGACATGCCGATGCCGCTGTCTTTGACTTCAAAACGGAGCAAAAAGCGCTCCTGTTTCTTTTTCAGCAGCCGCACGCTGACGCGGATTTCACCGGCTTTGGTGAATTTGACGGCGTTGCCGATCAAATTGATCATGATCTGGCGCAAACGCCCGGGGTCGCCCATCAAATGCGCAGGAATTTCGGGATCGAGCTGCATTTCCAGGCGCAAGTCTTTTTCGCGCGCCCTGGCGGCCAGGATTTCCATGCTGGATTCAATCACTTTCGGCAATGACATATCGATTTCTTCGATATCCAGTTTGCCGGCTTCGATTTTGGAAAAATCCAGTATGTCGTTGACGATGGTCATCAAGGAGCGGGCGCAATCGCGGATGATTTGCGCATATTCGCGCTGCCCGCTTTCGAGCTGGGTGTCGAGCAATAAATCTGTCATGCCGATCACCCCGTTCATCGGGGTGCGGATTTCATGACTCATATTCGACAGGAATTCTGATTTGGCGCGGTTGGCCGCTTCCGCCGCTTCTTTGGCGTCGCGCAGGTCGGTAATATCGTAAAACCAGCCCATCAGCGCGGTCTGGCCTTCGTATTCAATTTTGGAGTATGACGCAAGCACCCAGAACGGTTTGCCTTCCAGGGTGGTCATGCACAGTTCGCGATTTTGCACTTTGCCATGCAACTCGATTTCGCGCATGGCTTGCTCATAGTCGGCCAGATTGCGGTAAAAGCAGGCCACATCAGCTTGCAATACCTGTTCCATCGTGCCTTGGAACATATCCAGAAAACATTGGTTGACGAACACCCGCCGACCATCGTGTAAATGTTTGATGGCGACGGCGATCGGGCTGATTTCGAGCAAATGCCGCATGCGCTGCTCGGATTTGAGCACGGTTTCCTGGGCTTTTTTACGCTCGGTGATGTCGGTGTGAATCGCCACGTATTGATAGGGCTGGCGGCTGGCGTCGAGGAAGGGCACGATGGTGGTGTCCATCCAATATTCGCTGCCGTCTTTGGCGCAGTTGCAGATCTCGCCTTGCCAGACCTGCCCACGGGCGATGGTTTGCCACAGCTTGGCGTAAAACTCAGGGGTTTGCCGGCCTGATTTCAGAATTCTGTGATTTTTGCCCTGCAGTTCCTCGTGGCTGTATTGCGACACTGCGCAAAACTTATCATTGGCGTAGATGATGTCGCCATACTGATCGGTAATCGCCACACTTGAGTGCTGATCCAAAGCCAGGGTCAGATTGCTGACTTTGCTTTGCGATTCCGATAGCGCAACCTGACTGTGCACCATCTGCACCAGATTTTCATAGGCGCGCAAAGAGGCAATCACTACGGTAAACAGTTTTTGTTTGGTGAGTTCTGTCTTGGCTTTGTAGTCGTTGATGTCGTAATCGACGATCACGCGTTGTTCCGGAGCCTGGCCCGGCTGGCCGGTGCGCAAGACCACGCGCACTAAGTGGTTATCCAATTCTTCGCGGATCTGGCGCGCCAGCACCAGGCCGGCGTCATCGGTTTCCATCACCACGTCGAGCAAGACCAGGGCGATATCGGGGGTTTCGCGCAAGACTTCGAGCGCCTGGCGCCGGCTGTAGGCGCTCAATAGCTGCAGACGGCGGCCTTTGAAGCTGACATTATCCAGCGCAAAGCCGGTCATCAAGTGCACATCCGGTTCGTCATCGACAATCAGAATGCGCCAAGGCGGCAAGTCTGAACCCGGCGCCTGGCCCGGGCCTTCGGCATCATCGTCGATCAGCCACTCTTCTTCAGTGGCGGCATCGCTGGATGCGATTAAATCCATACTTGCTCCTTTGACTTGGCGCTTGAAAGCGCCCCCCATTGCTGTGTCCTGCCAAACGAAAGCATGTTGCATATCACGCCATCATAACCGAAGCGCGGCGCAAGTGCGCACAGTTGATGCGCGCCGCCAACGTTTGGATCAATGGCGGCAGTCGTAAAAAAACCGCCATCGCTGGCGGTTTCTTCAGCTTGCGGACAAGCTTAACGCTTGCGCGCCGGCGGTAAGTCGGTGCAGACGCCTTCAAACACTTCCGCCGCCATGCCGATCGACTCGCCCAGGGTCGGATGCGGGTGGATGGTTTTGCCGATGTCCACCGCGTCCGCGCCCATTTCAATCGCCAGCGCGATTTCGCCAATCATGTCGCCGGCGTGTGTGCCGACGATGCCGCCGCCGACGATGCGGTGGGTTTCGGCGTCAAACAAGAGCTTGGTGAAGCCTTCTTCGCGCCCATTGGCCACTGCGCGCCCGGAGGCGGCCCAGGGGAATAAGCCTTTTTCGACTTTGATCCCCTTGGCTTTGGCCTCGTCTTCGGTCAGGCCAACCCAGGCCACTTCCGGATCCGTATAGGCCACGGATGGAATCACGCGGGCATCAAAAAATGCTTTGTGACCGGCGGCGGCTTCGGCGGCGACATGCGCTTCATGCACCGCTTTATGCGCCAACATCGGTTGGCCGACAATGTCGCCGATGGCGAAAATATGCGGCTGGTTGGTGCGCATTTGCTGATCCACCGGAATGAAGCCGCGCTCGCTCACCGCCACGCCGGCGGCTTCGGCGGCCAGCTTTTTGCCGTTGGGGCTGCGTCCGACCGCCACCAGCACCATGTCGTAGAGCTGAGGTTCGGGTGCGCTGCCGCCTTCCACGCCGGGCGCGAAGCTGACTTTAACGCCTTCCGGCAAGGCTTCCACCGCCACGGTTTTGGTCTTGAGCCAGATATTGTCGAAACGCTTTTCATTGAATTTTTGCCACACCCGCACCAGGTCGCGGTCAGCGCCTTGCATTAAACCGTCCATCATTTCCACCACGTCGATGCGCGCACCCAGGGTGGAATAAACGGTGGCCATTTCCAGGCCGATGATGCCGCCGCCGATCACCAGCATACGTTTCGGGGTGAAGCGCAGTTCGAGCGCGCCGGTGGAATCGACGATGCGCGGATCTTCCGGCACAAAGGGCAGTTTCACCACGGAGGAGCCGGCGGCGATGATGGCTTGTTTGAATTGAATCACTTGTTGCGCACCATCCGCCGCCGTGACTTGCAGTTGGTGGCTGCCGACAAACTGGCCGACGCCGCGCACCACATTCACTTTGCGCGCGCGCGCCATGCCGGCTAAGCCGCCGGTCATTTTGACTATGACTTTTTCTTTCCAGCCGCGCAAGCCGTCCAGATCAATTTCCGGTTTGCCAAAGCGGATGCCATGCGCCGCCATGGCCTGAGTTTCGTCGATCACCGCCGCCACATGCAGCAGGGCTTTAGAGGGAATGCAGCCGACGTTTAAACATACGCCGCCGAGTGTGCCGTAACGCTCGACCAGCACGGTTTGCATGCCCAGATCAGCCGCGCGGAAGGCGGCGGAATAGCCGCCGGGGCCGCCGCCCAAGACCAGCATGTCGCATTCGAGATCAATTTTGCCGCTGTAATTGCCGGCGGCGGGCGCAACGGCAGGGGCGGGGGTGGGCGCCGGAGCCGGAGCGGAGGCCGGAGCTGGCGCCGGCGCGGCTGCCGGCGCGGACGCGGCTGCGCCCTGCTCTTCCAGCAACAGCAGCAGACTGCCTTGCGATACTTTGTCGCCCAGCTTGACCTTGACTTCGCGCACCACGCCAGCGTGCGAAGAAGGAATTTCCATACTGGCTTTATCCGATTCGACGGTGATCAGCGATTGTTCCTGGCGGATCACATCGCCGGCTTTGACCATCACCTCGATCACTTCCACGCCTTTGAAATCGCCGATATCCGGCGTCAAGACTTCGATTATGCTCATCTTTACTCTTCTTTCGCTTCAGAAGCCGCGCCGGTTTCCGGCGCGGGTGGTGGATTGTTTGTCTGCGGCGCGGGCGGCGGGGCCGGTCGCCAATCGGGATTCCAGGGCAGCACATGGATGCGGCAGGGGCCGCCGCTGCTTTTATCGAATTCCGCACCTGCGGCGACGCCGATTTCGGCGATTTCGCGCGCGCTCAGATCGCGTTCATACACGGCATACATCGCGCCCAGGGCAAAGTTGCGGCCTGAGCCTATGCCCCAGAAGCGGTCAAAGGAAAACACTTCGCGGTAGGAATACACGCCGAAAATGCCGCCCGGGCTGGCGATCACAGCGGTGATTTGCGATGACTCATAAGGATCATCTTCTTCCTCCTTGGTATTGAGGAAAAATTTATCCTTGAGCAATTCATGCGCCTGTGAAAAGGTGTTGAACACGCTGTCGCGGTCGTACAACTGGCATTTGCCTTCAGCTTCCATCTGACGCAACAGTTTTTTCATCACCGGAAAATGCGCCGCCGAGCCGGACAGGCCGACAAATGCCTGACCGACCGGGAAAATTTTTTCATTTTCCTCGTAGCGGTGCGACAAGCGGGTATCGCCAAATGTCACCAGACTGTCTGACGCAATGGCGATTTCATTATTTTTTCTGACAACGACGCAAGTAGTCATGCAAACCTCATTCTGTTGACGCCCGCCGCCAGCGGGCGGGCTGATGCGTCAGCTTACCTCAACTCAGAGCAAGGTTCGGCGCATGTCCGCCAGCACTTCGGCCAGATACACGGCAAACCGTGCGCCCATCGCGCCGTCGATCACGCGGTGATCATAGGAGAGCGAGAGCGGCAGCATTAAGCGCGGCGCGAATTGCTTGCCGTCCCACACCGGTTTCATGGCAGAGCGCGAGAGGCCGAGAATCGCCACTTCCGGCGCATTCACGATAGGCGTGAAGGCGGTGCCGCCGATGCCGCCGAGCGAGGAAATAGTGAAGCTGGCGCCTTGCATATCGCCCGGTTTGAGTTTGCCATCGCGCGCGGCGGCGGACAGCTCCGCCATTTCCTGAGCGATTTGCAGCAAGCCTTTTTGATCTGCTTGCTTGATCACCGGCACCACCAGGCCTTGCGGGGTATCGGCGGCAAAGCCGATGTTGTAATAGCGCTTGAGGATTAAGTTTTCACCTTTTTCATCCAGCGAGGCATTGAAGGCCGGATATTTTTTGAGCGCCGCCACGCTGGCTTTGATGACAAAAGCCAGCATGGTCAGTTTCACGCCGGCCTTGGCCATGGCGGCGTTGGTTTGCTGACGGAATTCTTCCAGCTCGGTGATATCAGCGTCTTCAAATTGGGTGACATGCGGGATCATCACCCAGTTGCGATGCAGATTCGGGCCTGAAATTTTCTTGATGCGGGTCAAGGCTTGCAGCTCGGTTTCGCCGAATTTGGAGAAATCCAGCGATGGCCAGGCCAGCACTTGCAAGCCGGGGCCGCCGGCGCCGGCCACTGCCGCCGGCGCGGCCACGCCGCCAGCCAGTGCGCGTTTGACAAAGCCTTGCACGTCTTCCAGCACGATGCGGCCTTTCGGGCCGCTGCCTGCCACCAGGCGCAAGTCAACGCCCAGTTCACGCGCAAATTTGCGCACCGAAGGCGAGGCGTGCGGCAATTTGCCTGCGCTGCCGGCTTCCGCCTGCGCCACAGCTGGCGCGACAGCCGGCGCTGGCGCCGGGACAGGCGCCGGCGCGGGTGCTGCGGCCTGCGGGGCCGCCGGGGCCGGGGCTGGCGCTGCAGCAGCGGCCGGCGCAGACGCGGCGGCGGGGGCCGTCGCTGCGCCTTGCGCTTCCAGGCGCAGCAAGAGGCTGCCTTCGGATACTTTATCGCCCAGTTTGACCAGCACTTCGAGCACCTTGCCCGCATGCGAAGACGGGATTTCCATACTGGCCTTGTCCGATTCCACCGTCAGCAGCGATTGGTCCACCGCAATGGTATCGCCGGCTTTGACCATCACTTCGATCACTTCCACACTCTTGAAGTCGCCGATGTCCGGGACTTTCACTTCGACCATACTCATGTTGACTCCATATTCTGCGCGCGGCTGGCCGCCGCGCCTGATGTTATACGCTGACCGGGTTCGGCTTGTTCGGGTCGAGGCCGTATTTGGCCACCGCTTGCGCCACCACTGAGGGCGAGATGCTGCCTTCTTCCGCCAGGGTCTTCAAGGCGGCGACGGTGATGAAATAGCGGTTGACTTCAAAGAACTCGCGCAATTTTACCCGGCTGTCGGAGCGGCCAAAGCCATCCGTGCCCAGCACGCGGTAGCTGCGTCCCTTCGGCACATAGGCGCGGATCTGTTCGGCGAATGCGCGCATATAGTCGGTGGTGGCGACAATCGGGCCGGCGCTTTCGGCCAGCAGCTGCGTCACATACGGCACGCGCGCTTCAGCGGTCGGATTCAACAGATTCCAGCGCTCGCAGTCGTGGCCGTCGCGCGCCAGCAAGGTCAGGCTGGGCGCTGACCAGATATCGGCGGCAATGCCCCAATCGTTTTGCAGCAAGTCGGCGGCGGCAATCGATTCGCGCAAAATCGTGCCGCAACCGATCAACTGCACGCGCTGTTTGGCCTCGCCGCCGCGCTTGAGCAGATACATGCCTTTCAGGATGCCTTCTTCCTGGCCTGGAGTCAGGCCCGGGTGGGCATAATTTTCATTCATGATGGTGATGTAATAGAACACATCTTCCTGATTGCCGATCATGCGGCGCAGGCCGTCATGAATGATGACCGCCAATTCATGGCCGAAGCTGGGGTCATACGGAATGCAATTCGGAATCGTGGCCGCCATGATGTGGCTGTGGCCGTCTTCGTGTTGCAACCCTTCGCCGTTCAAGGTGGTGCGGCCAGCGGTGCCGCCCATCAGGAAGCCGCGTGCGCGCATATCGCCTGCGGCCCAGGCCAAATCGCCGATGCGCTGCAGGCCGAACATCGAGTAGAAGGTGTAGAACGGCAGCATGATGCGGTTGTTGCTGGAGTAGGAGGTGGCCGCCGCAATCCAGGAACTCATGCCGCCCGCTTCATTAATGCCTTCTTGCAAAATCTGACCGGCCTTGTCTTCGCGGTAGTACATGACTTGATCGCGATCCACCGGCTCGTACAGCTGGCCTTGCTGATTGAAGATGCCGATTTGGCGGAACAGCCCTTCCATGCCGAAGGTGCGCGATTCGTCCACCAGAATCGGCACAATGCGCTGGCCTAAATGCGGATCGCGCAGGAGTGCGGTGATGATGCGCACATAGGCTTGGGTGGTGGAGATTTCACGCCCTTCTGCAGTTGGCTCCAGCACGTTTTGGAAAGCAGACAAAGGCGGCACCGGCAGCACTTCATCCGCTTTTGGCCGGCGTTGCGGCAGATAGCCGCCCAGCGCTTTGCGGCGCTCGTGCAGATATTGCATTTCCGGCGAATTCAGCGGCGGTTTGAAGAAGGGAATCTCGGCCAGTTTTTCGTCAGCAATCGGCAGTGCGAAGCGGTCGCGCATTTCGCGCACGGCGTCATCATCGAGCTTTTTGGTCTGGTGCGCGGTATTGCGCGCCTCGCCCGATTTGCCCATGCCAAACCCTTTTACGGTTTTGATCAAGAGCACGGTCGGCTGACCTTTGTGTTCCTGGGCGCGTTTGAAGGCGGCGTAAATCTTGTGCGGATCATTGCCGCCACGGGTTAAGCGGAAGATGTCATCATCCGACATATTCGCCACCATTTCGAGCAGCTTGGGATGTTTACCGAAGAAGTGTTCGCGCACGTAAGCGCCGTCACGCGCTTTGTAGAGCTGATATTCACCGTCCACGGTTTCCATCATGACGCGCTGCAAAATGCCTTCTTTGTCTTTGGCCAGCAAGGTATCCCAGCCGGAACCCCAAATCACTTTCACCACATTCCAGCCGGCGCCACGGAAATCGGCTTCCAGTTCCTGGATGATTTTGCCATTGCCGCGCACCGGGCCATCCAGGCGCTGCAGATTGCAGTTGACCACCATCACCAGATTATCCAGACGTTCGCGGGCAGCCATGCCGATCGCGCCCATGGATTCCGGTTCATCCATTTCACCATCGCCGCAGAAGACCCAGACTTTGCGTTTTTCGGTGTCGGCGATGCCGCGCGCGTGCAGGTATTTCAAAAAGCGCGCCTGATAAATCGCCATCAAGGGGCCTAAACCCATGGAAACGGTGGGGAATTGCCAAAATTCCGGCATCAACTTGGGATGCGGGTAGGAGGACAGGCCTTTGCCATCGACTTCACGGCGGAAATTCAAGAGTTGATCTTCGCTCAAGCGCCCTTCGAGGAAGGCGCGCGCATACACGCCGGGGGAGGAATGGCCTTGCAGATAAATCAAGTCGCCGCCATGTTCTTCGGTCGGCGCGTGCCAGAAATGGTTAAAACCGATGCCCAGCATATTCGCCAGCGAGGCGAAAGATGAAATATGGCCGCCCAAATCGCCATCGACGCGGTTGGCCTTGACCACCATCGCCATGGCATTCCAGCGCATATACGAGCGCAGCCGCTCTTCATACTCCAGATTGCCGGGGCAATGCACTTCGAGGTGGGCCGGAATCGTGTTGACGTAGGCCGTGTTGGCGGAGAAAGGGATATGGGCGCCACGGCGGCGCGCCAGATCAAGCATGCGCTCCATCAAGTAGTGGGCGCGTTCCGGGCCTTCATTGTCGATCACCGCTTCCAACGCATCCAGCCATTCTCTGGTTTCGACGGTATCGGGATCGTTCGCGGCCTGAGCCAGCAATTGATCGAGTTGAGCAGACATACTTGCAATCTCCTGGTTGAGTTTCCACAGTCCAACGCGCACCGCACAGGCGCACGCCGGCCTTGCCGTTTTGATGGGTGAAATTCTAACAGGATTCCTCTATATTTTCCAAATTACGATACGTTGTTTCATAATGTGGAATTTTATTGCGCAGCAGCAAGGGTTTTTCATTTGCCTGGCAGATGTAAACGATGCCGGCGGCGGGCTTGTGCTGGTTTGAATTTGTTGCGACACAGCAATATTTTGCTAATAGGAAAGCCAGGTACTGTTGCTAATCGAGGGTAAGTTTTTTGTTTTTACTTCCCTGGGGCGTAAATGATTGCAAATGAAACATATAATCAATTACGCCCAGCAAGGCGGAAATATCAGTAGCAACCAACCTTCAATGGAGACATGATGATGAGTCGGATAACTGCAGCAATACTGGTGATTTCGGGAATAGCGCTGACGCCGCAAACTGCGAGCGCAGCACAGGCGACGATGCTCGGCGCAGGACATGTAAATTCCTGCGCACTGACAACAGCCGGCGGCGTACTGTGCTGGGGAGCAAATACTTATGGGCAACTGGGTGACGGCTCCAGAACCGACAGCAATGTGCCGGTTGCGGTGACAGGCTTGAGCAGCAACGTAAGCAGTATTGCAACGGGTCTGTACCATAGTTGCGCCTTACTCAATAATGGCGCCGTGCAATGCTGGGGGTATAACGGCGTAGGACAAATGGGTATTGGCAAGGTTTCCGATTACAGCCCGCCTGTGCAAGTCTCCAATCTGAGCGGCGTCGTAGCGATCGGTGTCGGCATGTATCATAGCTGCGCAGTGCTGGCCACCGGCCAAGTGAAGTGCTGGGGCAATGGCAGCGACGGACAATTGGGCAACGGCGGCGGCGGAAGCCTGATACCGGTTGACGTCTTGGGCGTGAGCGGAGCGAAATCGCTCGCACTTGGCAGCAACCATACTTGTGCAGCACTCAGTAACCGGAAGGTGCAGTGCTGGGGCAATAACCAATATGGCCAACTGGGCAATGGCACAACGACCGGCAGCAGAACCCGGGTCGATGTCACCGGCTTGACCGATGCCACCGCGATCACTGCGGGGCTGTTTCACACTTGCGTCAGAACAAGCGCCGGCACAGCCAAGTGTTGGGGGATGAACAGCTCAGGCCAGCTCGGCAATGGCGCCACTACCAATGCAACAAGCCCTGTTGCGGTCACCGGCTTGAGCGGCGTTACACAAATTCACTCATCGTCCTACGCTGCAGCTACCTGCGCCGTGGCCAGCGGCGGCGCAAAATGCTGGGGTGCAAACGACAACTACCAGCTTGGCAATGGAAACAATGTCAACCAAGCGCTACCATCTGCGGTGACAGGGCTGGCTGGCGCAGCCAGTGCAATTGCAATTGGCACAAACCACGCCTGCGCCATTGTCAAGGGCGGGGTACAGTGCTGGGGCAACAATACTTACGGCCAACATGGCGCTGGCAACTTGATCACGCCGCCATTCCCGCAAAATACGGTTAATTTGTTCGGCAGCGCCCCCGCCGTCACCCCGCAAGCCATCAGCCCGGTCACGTCCAATACACCGGTGTATACCTGGAAAGCCGTACCCGGTGCAACCTCCTACAATCTGCGTATCAATGGCATGATCACCAACTACACTGCAGCGCAAGCCAACTGCCCGGACGGGGTCGGCCTGTGCACCCGAACCGATGCCACACTGGCGCCAGGCTCTCATTCATGGCAAGTGCAGCCGGTCAACAGCTACGGCAACGGTAACTGGAGCGCCTTGCTTCAATTCACCTTGTGACGCAAATCCGAAATACTCCCGGCTGTATCGTCGCGCACTCTGAGCAATGAGTGCGCGACTCAGCGGATCAATGGGGTCAGACTGCGGATCAATGGGGTCAGACTGGATTGATTTTTCAAGCCGCTCCCGCCACATTCGCTGGGCGGGGTCGTTGTTTCTTATCGAAAATGCCATTTCCGCAGCTGCACAGCACATCATTCTTAACGTCTTGACTTATCAGCATGCCCCCCCCGGGCTTTGCATGGTGCTCTGCATGGCACAATGTATAAGCGAACAATGCAAATCAATCGAGTCTGACCACATTGATCTTGATCGATCTCCATTGATCTGCGGAACAGCAAGGATTCATCCAACGCCAACCCGCATGCGCTTCTTGCTTTTTCTGCGCTGGACACAGAAAACCTGCATAGCCCCGGCAATATCTTGTCCAGCTTGCGCCAACCTCCGGGTCTTTGCGGCAGATGCGGTTTTGCCTGCGCCGGGTCGTGATCCAGTAAGTGAAAATATTGTCCCCAGGCGAAGGCCCAGCCGGGAGCGCGTGTTAGACTTCTTTCGACTGAGCAAATCCCCGGCGGCAAGCCGGGGGCGCAGGGCTGCTTTCAATCCGCCTGACATTGACGCCGGAGCACGCCGATGAGAACCTTTGCCTCACTATCCAAATCTTCTTCCAAGCAGACTTCTGAGCAAGCAAACGCTTCGCCTCAAGCCAACAGCAAATCCGGCGGCATATTCCAATCAGGCGCAGAACTCAGCGCAACCCCACAGCAACTTGCATTCAGTGCACCCAACGATGCGCTGGAACAACAGGCTGAACAGATTGCTGCGCAAGTGATGCGGCCTGTGCAGCCGACACCATCAGCGCCTGCATTGCCAACCGGAGCACACCCTTTGCAAGCTCGCGCGCCTGAAAGTGGACATGCGCACATGGCCTGGCTGGGCAGCGGACAAGCGCTTTCCCCCACAACCCGCACCTTCATGGAAGCGCGCTTTGGCCGCGATTTCAGCAATATCCGCGTACACACTGACGCCCGGGCGTCCAGCTCTGCGCAAAGCGTGAGTGCGCTTGCATACACGGTTGGGCGCAATATCATTTTTAAAAGCGGGCAATACCAGCCAGACACACATGCAGGACGGCGCTTACTGGCGCATGAGCTGGCGCATACCTTGCAGGCCGGCAGCGCCATGCGGCTTGCGCGCCAGCCGGATGAGACTGAGGAAGAAATAAAGCGCCGCGCTGCGACGGATATCGCCAAGGCGGCGGACAGCGCCAACCCAGGCGCGCAAGCGCAGGCAAACGATGCACCGCCAGCAGCTGCTTCTGCACCCACAACAGCAGCGACTGCGGCGGCTGCGCCTGGTGCGAAGGCGCCTGCAAACGACGCGACTGCAGCCCCCTCGACAACGCCAGCTGAAGATGGCGTGACGCTTAGCGTCTCGGGTATCCGGCAGACCGTGGGGGGCCACACGCCGGCCCCGCCAAGCTTGGCCGCCTACCCCGATGCGCCGCTGAGAAAAACCATCATTCCCGAGTACAACCCCGCACCGGCCAAACGTTTACCTGAAAAAGAAACCGCCACCCTGCCACCGCTCGACTTCAGCCATTTCCGGAACGATGCTGAACTGGCGCAATTCGCCAAACAACTGGCATTGGCCCGTGCTAAGCGCGACGTGGCCGGCGTTGTGCAATCACGCTACGAGAAGGCGCTCAACACGGCCTTAAGCCAGGCCCAAAATGAAAATAAAGCCAATGCCGCCGCCGCCCTGGCGGCGGCGATTGAGGGCATCAATCCGAAAGATGCCGCCGCCCTCAAACGCGCCAAAGCCAGCGCCACACTTGCGGCCAGTCTGGCGGCCAAGAGCCACACGGAACAGGCGCGCGCCAGTGTGCAAAAACAGGATATCGCTCTGGTGACAAGTGAGCTTGCCAAGGAGCATGAGGACAGCCTGGAATTGGATTATAAAAAAACGCTGGAAGCGGTCGTCAAATCAAGGCGCGCAGGCTGGCTGTCAAGAATGCAAACGGAACTGAACGCCAAGCGTAATGCATTGCTCAAAGCCAAGAGCGCCACTCCCAAGGTGAAAAAGGGAGAAACGCCGCCACCGGCCAAGACAGCCGACGCAATTGAAGCTGAAGTGGAAGCCGCCATGGACAAGTTGCGCTTTGATTTGCGCGCGAATATTCTGAAGCAGATCGAAGCTGTCAGCTTTGCCTGGGCGGTCGGGCGGCGCGAGCAGTATGATTTTGCGACGATAGCTGTCAAATCCGCACCAGTGGGGCAAATTATCCCCGGCTATGTGGTCGCCCTGGAAGATCGGGTTCCGATTCCTGCGCATCTGCAACGCGGCAGCGAATCAGAAAAAGCAAACATGCCCGGCGTAGCGCCTGAACTGGCCGAATTTCTCGACAATATATCCAAAATCCCGAACACCCCGCTTTTCCAGGCGGATAACCGGAATAATCATGGCGGCGGCAAAGACGCCAATCCCAGAGCTTTCAGCAATAAATGGTTTTCCGTGGATATTTATTTACGTCAGAGAAGTGACAATCCCGGAAAAAGGGATTCGCTCGGAACCGAGGCAGCAGGCACCGATCAGCGCGGCTTTTGGCAAGTTGAACAAGCCGTGGCGTTTTTAAAGTCGATGGATCAAGTCGCCGTCGCCATGAATGCAAAGTGGAATATCCTGTACAACGATTTTGTCGTCGCCAAAGCCGTCAATTCCCAAGCAAAAAACGGCTATGTCAGCTTTACCGGTCATTTGGATAGCGGAGGCAATCCGAATTGGCATGGGCCGGAAAATTTGTTACTGCACTTCCACCTGGATTTGCAGATTGCAAAAAAACAGCCTCAAAGGATCAATGGGGTCAGACTGGATTGATTTTTCAAGCCGCTCCCGCCTCATTGGCGGGGCGGGGTCGTTGCTTATCGGAAATGCCATTTCCACAACCGCACAGCACATCATTCTTAACGTCCTGACTTATCAGCATGCCCCCCCGGCTTTGCATGGCGCTCTGCACGGCACAATGTGTAAGCAAACAATGCAAATCAATCGAGTCTGACCCCATTGATTTCAGACCCCATTGATTTCAGCGCACCAAATCAATTGTTGTAAGCGCCTTTATCTGACGGCGACAGCCGAATTTTTACAAAGTGTATTTAATTATGCAAAAAACTTCGTTTTGCAACGCAAAAAAATCCGTTTAAATCGAATACGCTCAGTTCCCGGTTTTTCACAAGATCTGGCATTCACATGCTTGTCATCTTGCGCTGGAACAATACTGCGTTGACGCAATTGTTGCGGACAAGTGTTTTTACCCAAATCTATCTATTGAATCATGAAAAAAATCCTGTTCTCCTCCCTCGCCCTGGCCTTGGCTGCCGGCGCGCACGCGCAGCAAAGCAATGTCACCGTGTACGGCACAATTGACGCCGGCTTTGCCAAAGTGACGGACAAAACCACAGCGATCGCCAAGGGCGATTCCAACCGTCTCGGCGTGCGCGGCGTGGAAGACCTGGGCGGCGGTTTGAAAGCTGTGTTCCAAATGGAAATGCGCTTTGAACCGGATACCGGCACGGTGGAATCCGGCTCACGTCCGCTGTTTCAGGGACAAACCCGGGTCGGCCTGCAAGGCGATTTCGGCCAGATCCGCATCGGGCGCGGCGTGACTGCCTATCTGGATGCAAAAGACGCCTTCGATCCCTGGAACGGGGTCTCCAGCACCGCCGGCTTCAAGGGCGATTTGCAGGTGGCGGGCTATAACGCGCAACCGCTTGATCCGGCTGGCAGCAGCAATGACCGCTTCAATAATGGCCTGTGGTACAACTCGCCCACTGTCCAGGGCTTCCAATTCTCGGCGGCCATTGCCAGCAAAGAAAGCAATGGCGGCGCAGCCATCGTCGGACGCGGCACTGCCGCTGCGCCGCAATTCCCGGCCAACTCGCAAGCCTCGGCCTTGCCGTTCTCTCTGGCAGCCGGCTGGAAATCGGGCGATTTCAGCGCCTTGCTGGGCTATGAACGGAATGCGATTCAAACCAAAGTCTGGGGTCTGCATCTGGGCTGGCAGGCTTTGCCTGAATTGAAGCTGACCGCCAACTACGCCAAACAAGACCAGAATCACAGCAAGGCGCTCAATTCCGTCACCACCGCCTGGGTGCTGGGCGCAAATTACAGCGTGGGCGCCGGCAAGATTCTGTTTGGTTATGGTCAGAAAAAGCCGGATGGCGCGGTGAGCACCAAGCAAACCTCGCTGGGCTACCACCACAGCCTGTCCAAACGCACCTATGTGTATGTGGAAGCATCGAATAAAGCCGCAGCGACCAGCGTGCGCTTTTTCGGCGCTGGCGTGAACCATAAATTCTGATGTATGACGGCGCGCCGCCGCGCTTGCGGCGCGCCGGATTCAGCGCGCGCATCCTTTATTCTTGTTACCATAGCAAGCAGTTTTTCTGCGTTTTGACGCATAACGGATAAAGGCGCCCCGATGAATCAAGCCAACAGCAATACCAAATTCCATTCTTGTTTCTGCCCCTGCCCGCGCGGCCTGGAGGCGGCGCTGGCGGAAGAAATGGGCGAAATCGCCCAACAGCCGGGCAGCAGCCTGCGCGTATTTCAACAAGTGCCGGGCGGCGTGCATTGCTCCGGCAGCATGGCCGATATTTACCGCCTGAATCTGCATTCACGCATCGCCTCGCGCGTCTTGCTGCGCTTAAATCAGGGCGGTTACAAAAACGAAAATGATATCTATGACATCACGCTCGACACGCGCTGGGAAGACTGGTTTGAAGTCGATAACAATTTGCGCGTGGATGTGACGGCGATCAAGGCCCCGATCAAGAGCCTGGAATACATCACGCTCAAGATTAAAGATGCGGTGTGCGACCGTTTCCGCGATCAATGCGGGCGCCGTCCTTCGGTGGATACGCGCAACCCGGATGTGCGCATCGCCGCCTTTCTCGACGCCACCAGCTACACCCTGTATTTAGACACCTCCGGCGAAGCGCTGTTCAAACGCGGCTGGCGCGAGCAAAAAGGCGATGCGCCGCTGCGCGAAAATCTGGCCGCCGGCTTGCTGCGCACTTCCGGCTGGAAGCCGGACATGCCTTTGTTTGACCCGATGTGCGGCTCCGGCACGATTTTGATCGAAGCGGCGCAAATCCAGGCCGGCATCCCGCCCGGCGCCAGACGCCGTTTCGGTTTTGAAAAATTGCGCAATTTCTCCGCCAGTCAATGGCAGGAAATCAAGGGCAGCGTAAAGCCCCGTCCCTTGCCGGCGCAGCCGGTGATTTTCGGCTCGGATATTTCCGGCGATATGGTGGAGATGACGCGCCACAATCTGCGTCAGGCCGGGATTCCTTTTGAGGTTCCGCTCAAGCAGATTGAGGCGCAGGAAGTCAAAGCGCCATGCGATGCGCCCGGCATCATCCTGACCAACCCGCCGTATGGCGAGCGGATCGGCGTGCGCGGCGATGCGCGCCTGGAAAGCGATGATCTGGCGCAGCAGTTTTACAACAGTTTCGGCAGCACGCTCAAGCAACGCTTTGCCGGTTGGCAAATCTTTTTGTTCACCGCAGATCTGGGTTTGCCCAAGATGCTGCGCTTGAAAGAATCACGCAAAACGCCTTTCTTCAATGGCGCGCTGGAATGCCGTTTATTCCGCTTTGACATGGTGGCCGGCTCCAACCGTAAAACTCCGCCGCCCGCCGCAGCGCAATAAGCGCTCCGTCCCGCGTGGCGGAAGCAGACGGGCGCAGCGGCGCAACAGTTCGCGCAAAACAGCCGACAGCCGCCGCCTTTTCTGCTACGCTAGGCGCACATGCTGAATATGTGCCGGCGCGACACCGCGCCATGATGTTTGCGCAAATGACCACGGGCAAATGCCCACAAAGGGAGTGGAGCAATGGATCAGGAAACCAGGCAGTCTGAAGTAAAAGCACATCGTTTTTTCATCGGTTTGTTAGGCGGCATGTTCCTGCTGGCCCTGGCCTTGGCCAGTATGCGCAGCACATGGGGCGCGGCATTTGCCTACGGCCTGCCGCTCTTTCTTATTCCCCTGGCTTTAACCACTTTGCGGCCGAATGATCTGCTGACGCGGATCGCGGTCGGGGTGTCGCTGATGTTTTTCTGTGCTTTGCACATCCATCAATCAGGCGGCATGACCGAATTGCATTTCGGCATTTTCGTCGGCCTGTCCTTTCTGCTGCTGTATAAAGACTGGCGCGTCATTGCGGCGGCGGCGGTAGCGGCGGCGCTGCATCACATCTGGTTCAATTATTTGCAATCCAGCGGCTATGACGCAATCTGCTTCACCCAGCCTTCCTGGAGTATGGTGGCGCTGCATGCAAGCTATGTGGTAGTGGCCGCCGGCGTGCTGTGCTATATCGCCACCACCATCAAGCAGGAAATCGTGCAGGAAAGCGGAGTGGACAACAGCACAAGACATTCTTATGAAGCCTTGCGCAACGCCATGTCGGAAGCGCGCAGCGGGGTGGATGTGATCAATACTGCGGCGCAGGAAATCGCCAGCGGCAATGCCGATTTGTCTGCGCGCACAGAATCGCAAGCCAGCTCCCTGGAAGAAACCTCAAGCACGATGGAAGAACTGACTTCCACTGTGAAGCAAAACGCAGACAATGCGCGCCAGGCCAATCAGCTGGTGCTGTCCGCCTCGGCGGTGGCGGCCAAGGGCGGCGAGCTGGTCGGCCAGGTGGTGGACACCATGGGCTCGATCAAGGAAAGCTCACGCAAAGTGGTGGATATCATCAGCGTGATTGACGGCATCGCCTTCCAGACCAATATCCTGGCCTTGAATGCGGCAGTGGAAGCGGCGCGCGCCGGTGAACAGGGGCGCGGTTTTGCAGTGGTGGCGACTGAGGTGCGCAATCTGGCGCAACGCTCAGCATCCGCCGCCAAAGAAATCAAACATTTGATCAGCGACTCGGTGGAAAAGGTCGATGCCGGCGGCAAGCTGGTGGATGAAGCCGGGCAAACCATGGAATTGATTGTGACTTCGGTGCGTCAGGTGGCCGACATCATGGGTGAAATCACCGCCGCCAGCCAGGAACAAAGCGCAGGGATTGAGCAAGTCAATGACGCCATTGCGCAAATGGACGAAATGACGCAGCAAAACGCCGCACTGGTGGAAGAAGCCTCCGCCGCCGCCGAGAGCATGCAGGAGCACGCAGCACAATTGATGGAAATCATGCAAAATCTGGACTTGGGCAGCAGCGTTGCGCGCAGCGCGCCGCGCGCCGCGTCGGCCCCGCCGCGCTTGCCGGCTGCAAACGTGAAACCGCGCCCGGCGGCGCGGCCAAAACCGGCGCCCCGTCCAGCTCCCAGACCAGCCCCGGCGCCATCCGCCGCCGCCTCCGGGAAAAAAGCCACGCCATCGGAAGACGGCTGGGAAGAGTTTTAAATCAGCAGCCTGAAGGAGGCAGCAAGAATCGGCGCAAAAGCCGGCAGAGCGGGTCAGATTTCAGCGCCTTTGCATCAATAGCCCCGGGCATGATGCAAAGGCGGCAAAAACCCTCCCCCACTGCAGATTTTTCGCTACGATTCACCATCCGACAGGCTGCCAGGCGGCCCCGGCCGCCCCCGCACCCCGCCAAAACGGCCCGCGCTGCGGGCCGTTTGTTTTTTGGGAGCTGTTTTGTCTGCATCATCACATTCTGAACGCGCGTCTGCGCCCCCCTTCGCCATCCTGGCTTTCATGTTAGCGGCGCTGGCCATGCTTGGCCCGTTTTCAGTTGACACCTATTTACCGGCATTTGAATTGATCGGACAAAGCCTGCGCGCCACGCCGCTGCAAGTGCAACAAACCCTGAGCGCGTATATGTTTGCGTTTTCGCTGATGGTGATCTGGCATGGCCCGCTGTCAGACTCATATGGGCGGCGGCGCGTGATTTTGCTGTCGCTGGCCGTGTTTTTACTGGCCTCAATCGGCTGCGCCCTGGCGCAGAATGTGCAAACCCTGTGGTGCTTCCGCGTCTTGCAAGGTCTGTCTTCGGGGGCCGGCACGGTGGTCGGGCGCGCCATCATCCGCGACTGGCACAGCGGGCCGCAAGCCGAGCGCCTGATGTCGCTGGTGACCATGATTTTTTCAATCGCGCCGGCGATTGCGCCCATCATCGGCGGCTTAATCATCAGCGTGACCGACTGGCATATGATTTTCTGGCTGCTGACTGCTTACACCCTGCTGCTGTTGCTGGCCTGCTGGCGCTGGCTGCCGGAATCGCATCCGCAATCAGATCGCATTCCGTTTGCGCCGCGACCTGCGCTGGCCAGCTTGCGGCAAGTCATGGGCAACGTGCGCTTTTGGCAGCGCGCCGGGCCGGTGGCGCTGAATTTCGCCGGCCTTTTTTTATATATCAGCTCGGCCCCGGTGATCATTCAACAACATTTGAATTTGAGCGTGCACGGCTATTCCTGGCTCTTCATTCCCACCGTCAGCGGCATGTTTTTAGGCTCACTGGCCGCCAACCGGATGGCCGGACGTCTGGCTTCGACGCGCCAAACCGCGATCGGCTTTTCGCTGTTGCTGAGCGCGGCAGGCATGCAACTGCTGTGGCATCTGTTGCAGCCGCCAGCGCTGCCCTGGAGTGTGCTGCCGCTGTTCTTTTACAGCGCAGGACATTCCATCATCACCCCGCCGGCCACCATGCAGGTATTGGACCAGTTTCCACATATTCGCGGGGCAGCCGCAGCCTGCCAATCATTTTGCCTGACCATGCTGTGCGCCCTGGTGGCCGGGGTGGTTGCGCCCTTCCTGGCCAGCGATCTGCGCGGCCTGGCGGCCGGACAAATGAGCATGGTTTTGCTATCGGTGTATTTGTGGCGTCAGGGGCAACAAACCGGCCAGAAGCATCGAAGAAAATAGAAAAATTTTGCGAATAAAGATGGCAAAAATATCAGCACAAAACAAATGATTCGCCCCGTGATGCGGAATTGGCGCGCTGGCCGAAAGGAAATCCCGCCAAAGATATGAATTCACGGGACAGTAATGCTATATTTCCTGAAGCACCCGCAAGCAGGTGCGCGCCCGGTGGCTTGCGCCACTGTTTGAAAACAGCCGGGAGTCGTGCAAAAGGCTCCCGCCAGAATCGCCCGGGTTCCTGCAATGGACATGTTTTGGTCAGACGAGGAGGTAGCGCGGCTGGAAGCCGAGTTACCCCAATTGCATGAGACTGCCCGCCTGACGGTCATGTTGCCGCTCGCCTGGGCGCTGCGCCAACGCGATGCGCGCCGCGCCTTGCAACTGGCGGAGGAAGCCGAAACCCTGTTGCTGCACAAAAGTCTGGCGCCGCAAAAAAGACGGCAGGCGCAAGCGCGCCTGAATCTGGTGCGGGCCGAAGTGCGCTGGCTGTACGCCCAGCTGGACACGGCGGAAGCACTGGCCGTGGCCGCGCTCAAAGAATGCATCAGCATGGGCGATGAAGCCGGCGCCGCCGATGCGCACTGGCTGCTGGCCTGGATCGCCGGCGACCGTGGCCACAGCCTGGCGCGCGACGCCGGACTGGAAGCCGCCGCCAGCCACGCGCGCAATGCGCAAGATCTGGTGCGGCTCGATATTGCCGAAGCCGCCCTGGCGCGCTTGTCTGTGTGGCGCTGCAAACGCGCAGATCAAGCGCAATGGGGCAGCCGTTTTTCTCCTGACGATCTGCCGCATAAACCGCCGGGGGTGGCGCACTGGCTGCATGATTATTTCGGCGCGCTGGCGTTTCAGGAAAATGATTTCGGCCTGTCCGCAGCCTACCGCACCCACGCTTATGAAGCAGCGCTGGCCTCGGGCCAGATTCAACGCGCGATTTGCGCCGCCACCAATATCGGGGCCAGTTTCGCCCACCTGAACGACCATTTCGCCGCGCTCGACTGGAAACAGCGCGGCCTGGATCTGGCGCTGCCGACCGGCTGGCCGGGTTCACTCGGTTTAGCCTTGATTCACACCGCCGACACCCTGCGCCTGCTGGGCCGGCTCGACACCGCGCACGAGCTGCTGGCCAAGGCGCGCGCCACCCTGGCCCCCTTGTCAGATTCGCGCAGCTACACCCTGGCCTTGCGCAATCTGGGCGATTTGGCGCTTGACCGCCAGGACGATGCGGAAGCGCTGGAAACCTTTCAGCAATTGGAAGAGCGCGCCGACGCCCTGCATCAAACCGATTTCCAATCCGCCGCGCGGCGCGGTCAGGCGCATGCCTTGTGCCGCATGGGAGAGGCGCAAGCCGCTTTGCGCGCCGCCCACAGCGCTTATGAGATTGCGCATAAAGACCAGATGCTGGCGCTGCAAATCGACGCCTTGCGGGTGCTGGCCAAAGTGCATCAATGCTACCCGCAACTGCCGGCCAATATTGATGCGGCCAATCCGCCCCTGCATTATTTGCAGCAAGCGATTCAACTCTCCAACCCGATTGAAGGGTATAACGCACCGGATCAATTGCTTGACGAATTGGCCGACGCCTACAGCGCGGCAGGACAGGACAAGGAAGCGTTCGCCTACGCGCGCAAAGCACGCGATGCGCGCGACAAAACCCACAGCCAGGAAGCCATCAACCATGCCATCGCGCTGCAAGTGCGGCATGAAACCGAGCGCGAGCGCGCCGAGGGTGAGAAGCACCGGCAAATGGCGGCCGCCGAAGCGCGCCGCGCCGAAGCATTGCAACAAACCAGCACCACCCTGGCGCAACTCGACGCCATCGGGCAGGAAATCACCGCCCACCTGGATTTGTATGCCGTGTTTGAAACCCTCAACAAACATTTGCATGGCTTGCTCGATGTTTCGCTGTTTGCGGTGTACCTGCTTGACCCCGACGGCTTTGCCCTGAATCTGACCTTTGGCGTGGATGACGGCCAGCCCTTGCCGACTTATCGCATCGAACTCACCGAACAAAGTGCGGATGTGGTGCGCTGCGTGCGCGACCGGCGTGAAATTCTGATTGACCAAAGCCAGCTGGGCGGCGAACGGACGCCGACCTTGAGCCGGCTGTATGCGCCGCTGGCGATTGGCGATCAGGTGCTGGGGGTGATGACGATTCAATCGCGCCGCCGCCATGCTTATGGCGAACGCGAGCGTTTGATTTTCCGCGCCCTGTGCGCGTATGGCGCGATTGCCTTTGATAACGCCAGCGCTTACCGCCATCTGGAAGCGACCCTGCAAACCCTGCGTGAAACGCAGGCCGAATTGATGGTGGCGATGCAAGTCAAACATGAGGCCGAACGCCAGGCGGCGCAGGCCGAGCATTTGCGCCAGCTGGCCGAAATCGACGCCAGCCGCGCGGAAGTGTTGCAGCAAACCAGCCTGACACTCGAACATTTATGCGCTGTGGGCCAGGAAATCACCGCCCAGCTCGACGCCACGGTGGTGTATGAAGCCTTGAACCGGCATATTGTCAGCCTGCTGCAGCCGGTCGAATTCAGCATCTACCTGTTCGACCCGGAACAGCAAACCATGGCGCGGGTGTATGGCCCGGCCACCAGCCCCGGCGAAGAAGATGGCCCGCACAAGCTGAGCGGCGCGGCGCATTGGCATATCCGCGCGGCGCTGGAAAAAACCGAATTGCTGCGCACCGATGCGGATCTGCCGCATGCCCTGTTCGCGCCGCTGTATGTCGGCGAGATTGTGATTGGCGTGATGGCGATTCAAAGCCCGGCGCAACATTTGTGGGATGAGCGCGAGCGCCTGATTTTCCGCACCCTGTGCGCCTTCGGCGCGATTGCGCTCGACAATGCGCACGCCTATCGGCAATTGCAGCAAACCCAGGCGCAATTAATCGGCCATGAAAAAATGGCCGCGCTCGGCAGCCTGGTGGCTGGCGTGGCGCATGAATTGAATACGCCGATCGGCAACAGCCTGATGTTAGCCAGCTCGCTGCAGGAAAAAACCGACGCCGTGCAGCGCCATTTGCATCACCAATCGCTGCAGCAACAGGATTTGTCTGATTATCTGGAAGAAACCCAGGAAGTGGCGCTGCTCTTGATACGCGGACTGTCTGCCGCCTCCGATCTGGTGGCCAGCTTCAAACAGGTGGCGGTGGATCGCACCACGGCGCACCGGCGCATGTACGATTTGCTGCAGGCCACGCATGAAATCGTGGCCACCATGATGAATCAGATCCGCGCCGCCGGCCATGTGATCGATCTCGATATTCCGAAAGATATTGTGATGGATGGCTACCCCGGCCCCTATGGCCAGATCATCACCAATTTCATCAACAACGCCCTGCTGCACGCCTTCCATGGCAAAAGCGGCGGCTGCATGAGTTTGAGCGCGCGCCAGATCATGGTCGGCGCCGTGCGGATTATTTTCGCGGATGATGGCGATGGTATTGCGCCGGAGCATATGAGCCGGATTTTCGACCCCTTCTTCACCACCAAACGCGACGCCGGCGGCAGCGGCCTCGGGCTGTCCATCATTTATAACATCGTGACCACCCTGCTGAATGGCAAAATCCAGGTTGAAAGCGAGCCGGGCAAAGGAACACGCTTTATCATTGATTTGCCGCAAACCGCACCGCAACAGCAAGTGCAGATACCTGAAGCATTGCAGTAATGCGCAGCCGTGTCTTGCAGCACGGCGCAAGATGTTGCTATGCAACAGATAAATTTGACATTTGCCCCGCATTCTTGCGGATAATACGGCTTCTGGCCGACATTCCATTTCATCTATGCAAACCCCTATCAGCCTGCGCGCCTGTGTGCGCCTGTTCCTGTTGTTCTTGTGCCTGAGCGCGCACGCCGCGCACGCGCTGGAAGCGCGCCTGCAACCGCTTACCCGCGCCAGCAGCCGCCAAGTGTATATGGTGACACTGATCCCGCCGCCGGAAGGGGTGGCGATCAACCGCATGCACAGCTGGCAGGTGCGCTTGAGCAATGCCGAGGGCAAACCGGTGGAAAAAGCCACCTTCCGCATTGACGGCGGCATGCCGCAACATAATCATGGCCTGCCGACCCGCCCGCAAGTCACGCAAAACCGGGGGCATGGCATTTATTTACTCGAAGGCATGCGCTTTAATATGCCCGGCTGGTGGGAGCTGACCTTGCATATCGAAAGCGAAAAACAAAAAGACCGCGTCAATTTCCAGATTTTGATTGATTTGCCGCCGGCGCCCGGCGCCGCTCCGGCCCAGGCCGGCCAGCATAGCGGAATGAATATGCCGGGGGGCAAATGAAAATCCGCCTCTCAACCGCCCTGATTTCCCTGGCTGCGTTCGGCTTCCTGGTGACGCCTGCGCTGTCGATTTTGGACAAACTGCCGGCCTGGAGCAGCGAAAGCAGCGGCCCGGACGCCTGGAGCGATGACGAGCGTAAAGTGCTGTCTTCACTGCTGCTGAGCAAACTCGGCCCGCCGCCGCTCGATCCCTCCAATAAATATGAGTTGAAACCGGAAGCGATTGCGCTGGGTAAGCGCCTGTTTCACGATGTGCGCTTATCCACCAATGGCGCGGTGTCCTGCGCCAGCTGTCACGATCCGGCCAAGGATTTCCAGGACGGCAAAGCGCTGGGCCAGGGACTGGCGCAAGGCAATCGCCGCACCATGAGCTTAGGTTCGGTCGGCTACCACCCTTTCTTTTTCTGGGATGGCCGCAAAGACAGCTTGTGGTCGCAAGCGCTGGAGCCGCTGGAAAATCCGAAAGAACACGGCATGACCCGCACCGGCTTGCTGCATCTGATGACGGCGCATTACAAAGCTGATTATGAAAAAGTATTCGGCGCCCTGCCCAAGACCGAAGGCTTGCCGCAGCAAGCCGGGCCGCAAGGCACGCCGGAGCAGCAAGACGCCTGGCAAAGCCTGCCGCGCCAGAACCGGCATGAAATTTCGCAAGCCTTCGCGAATATCGGCAAAGCGATTGCGGCCTGGGAAAAAACCCTGCAATACACGCCGGGCCGGGTCGATCACTATATCGAAGCGCTGTTGCTCAACCGGCGCGACGAATGGAAGGTGCTGAGCACATCGGAAAAAAACGGCATGCGCCTGTTCATCGGCAAAGCCCAGTGCATCACCTGCCACAATGGCCCGCTGCTGACTGATTACAGCTTCCACAATACCGGCGTGCCGCCGGCCTCGATTCAGGAACTGGCGGCGGGGCGCTCCAGCGCACTGGAAAAATTGACCTCTGATCCATTTAACTGCCTGGGGCCGTTTTCTGATGCGAAAGCGGATTTATGCGGTGAATTGCGCTTTTTATCGAATGACAATCCGGCTTGGCTGGCGGCTTTCAAAACCCCCAGTCTGCGCGGCGTCGGCAAACGCGCGCCGTATATGCACGCGGGACAAATGGCGAATCTGGAAAGAGTCGCGGCGCATTATCAAAAAGCGACCCCGGCCAGCATCGGCCACAATGAGCGTGACCCGATGCAGCTGACGCCATCCGAAATCACCGATTTGCTGGCCTTCCTGAACGCGCTGGACAGCAAGATTGTGGAAAATAACGCCACTTTGCGCGTGGCGCGGTAAGCGCGGAGACTTGAATTCCTTTGCGTAGCCGCCGGCGCCGGGCTGGGCTGCGGCGCCAACCTGCATTTGCGGCCAGCCCTGATTGTTTTCGGGCTTCGGGCTTGTGCGTCGATCTGAAAAACATCGTATAATCGCAGGTTGATTTTTCCCAACCTGGCAAGTGATTGGCAATCGGGTCGAGATGCAGCACTGACCGACGAAGTGTTGATTGGCTACCAAACTTATTTTGAGGCATAAATGAAAGCTGATATCCATCCGGATTACCGCGAAGTCGTGTTCCACGATCTGTCCTGCGATTTCAAATTCATCACCCGTTCCACGATCAACACCCGTGAAACCACCGAATTTGAAGGCAAGACCTACCCGCTGGTGAAGATCGAAGTTTCTTCGCAATCCCACCCGTTCTACACCGGCAAACACAAGATCGTCGATACCGCTGGTCGCGTGGAAAAATTCCGCCAGAAGTTCGGTTCGGTTGGCTCCAAGACCCAAGTCGCCGCCGGCTGATTTGCTTCGGCAAACTGAAAAAGGCAGCCTTGCGCTGCCTTTTTCATTGCCGCACATCGCAACACAACACTGAACACCCATGAAACCTGTGCGCCTGCCCGCTTCCGCAACACTGGCATTGCCGCGCCGGGTTTTATTTTTACTCTGCCTGCTGTACATCATCCCCGGCCTGATCGGGCGCGACCCATGGAAAAACGCAGATGCGTCAGGCTTTGGCGTGATGTGGAGCATGGCGCATGGCAGCTGGCAGGATTGGCTGTGGCCGAATGTGGCCGGGCTGCCGATGCCGCAGGAAGGCCCGCTGGCGTTCTGGCTTGGCGCGCTGATGATCAAACTCAGCGCCCCCTTGCTGGGCGATGTGCTGGCGGCGCGCTTATCCACCGCCGCCGCCTTTTTGCTCGGCGCCGCCTCGGTCTGGTACAGCGCTTACCACTTGGGCCGCCGGCCCGAAGCGCAACCGCTCAAACTCGCCTTCGGCGGCCAGCCGGAAGCCAAGGACTTTGGCCGCACCCTGGCCGACGCCGCACTCTTGATTTATCTGGCCTGCTTCGGCCTGCTGCTGAACAGCCACCAAACCAGCTCGCACCCGCTGCTGACCGCGCTGATGGGCTTGCTGACCTATGTCAGCATCCGCTACGCCGACGAACCGCACTGGCGCCATGCGGTGCGCCTCGGCCTGACCCTGGGCGCGCTGGCGCTCACGCGCGGCTTGCTGGTTCCTCTGACGCTGTGGGCGGCCCTGTTGATCTGCCTGCTCTGGCTGCGCAGCACCCCATTGTGCCTGCGCCATATGGCGCTGACCTTATGCACCATGGCCGCCGTGCTGGCGCTGTGGCTGTTGCCGGCGCATCTGCTGCGCCCGTATGGCTCAACCCCGCTGTATGCCTGGCTGGGCTGGCACAACACCCAGTTGGCCACGCCCAGCGGCGCCAGCCTGCATTATTTTCTGCGCTACGGCATCTGGTTTTTCTGGCCGGCCTGGGCGCTGGCCGGCTGGGCCGTATATGCCTGGCGCCGCCAACACCGCGCCCTGCACATCGCCTTGCCGCTGGCCCTGATGCTGCCGCTGGCCGTGCTGGCCCTGTGCAATCCCGAACTGGCGGAAAGCCAATTGCTGCCGCTCTTGCCGCCAGCGGCGATTCTGGCCGCCTTCGGCCTGCCCGCCCTCAAGCGCGGCGCATTGAATGCGGTCGATTGGTTCGCCATGATTATCCTGTCGATGACCGCCGGCTTGATCTGGCTGCACTGGCTGGCGCTGCAAACCGGCTGGCCGGCGCAATTATCAAAAAATATGCTCAAGCTGGCCCCCGGCATGCAAGTGCAGTTCGATCCGCTCGCCTTTAGCGCCGCACTCGCCGCCACGCTGGCCTGGATTGGCCTGGTGCGCTGGCGCCTGCTGCGCCGCCCCACCGTGCTGTGGCGCGCGGTGGTGCTGTCTTCCGCTGGCGTGATTTTGTGCTGGCTGTTGTTGATGAGCTTGTTCTTGCAATGGAGTAATTACCGCTTGAGCTATGCCGGCGTGGCGCAGCAAATCGCCGCCAAACTGCCGCCCGGCGCCTGCGTCGAAAGCAATGTCAGCCCGGCGCAGCGCGCTTCCTTCGCCTACCTGGGCGGCGTGCGCTTCTCCGCCTTTGGCGGCTCTGAGTGCGAATGGCTGCTGCTGCGCGATAGCGTGCGCCTGCGCGATGAGCGCGAATTGGCCTCGCAATGGCGCACGCCTTCCTGGCAATTGATGTGGGAAGGGCGGCGCCCCGCTGACCGCGATGAGCGCTTCCGCCTGTACCGCCGCAAGCCGATGTAGGCCCGTCTCGCATACCGGCTGCCTGCCGGACTGAGCAACAATCGTCAGGGAAACCGGCAGCGCGAACCATCTTGCAGCGTCTTATTGCTCAATAGCCTGCGATTGATCCTGTAAAGCCGATGCAATTTATCTTTGCTCTGCATTTGCCGCCACGCTTGACCGGCCCCGCCAGGCTGCCAGCGCCGCTGAAATGAACTCACGGCGCCACACCACATGATTGAGTAAGCAGCAAGCGCCGCTCTTGCGACCAGGATTTCGAGGTTTCACAATGCATCAAGACAAGGAAAAAACTGCAAGCCAGCATCAACGCATCTTGCATCTGACCTGGCCCACACTGATCGGGCAAATCGCCGTGATCGCCTACGGCGTGGCTGACACCATGATGACGGCGCGCTACAGCGCAGCCGATCTGGCCGCGCTGGCGGTTGGCTCCTCCATCTACATCAGCATCTTCCTTGGCTTATCCGGCATTTTGCAGGCGCTCACGCCGCAAATCGCGCATGCTTTCGGCGCGCGTGAAGGGGAAAAAATCGGCCATCTGGCGCACCAGGGCATCTGGCTTGCGCTCGCGCTTGCCTTGCTGGGCGCAATTGCCCTGTGCTTCCCCTATCCCCTGCTGGCGCTGGCCAAGGCAGGGCCGGAAATGCAGGCCAAAGTCTTGCAATATCTGCGCACCTTAGCCCCGGCTTTGCCGGCCACCCTGGCGTTCGTGGTGTACAGCGCAATCAATAATGGCAGCGCACAACCGCGCATGGTGATGGTGTTGCAAGTCTTTGGCCTGCTGTTGAAAATCGTGCTGAACGCCGGCTTTATCTATGGCATGGCCGGACTGCCGGCGCTGGGCGGCCCAGGCTGCGCGCTGGCGACCATGATCGTGGCCTGGGTCAATCTGGCGCTGGCATGGTGGCTGTTAAAACAAAAGCGCGCCTATCGCAGCTATCGCCTGTTTGGCCGCGCCTGGGAAAAACCGCATTGGCCCACCCTGCGCAGCCTGCTGGCGCTGGGCTTGCCAATCGGCGCCTCGTATTTCATTGAAGTCAGCTCTTTCACCTTCATGGCGATCTTTATCTCACGCTTGGGCGAATCCGCCGTGGGGGCGCACCAGATCATGGCCAATATCGGCGCAATTATATTTATGTGGCCGCTTTCCGTCGCGCACGCCACCTCCACGCTGGTGGCGCAAGCGCGCGGGGCCGGCATGCTGCCGCAAGCACTGGCGATTACCCGCCACGGCTTGCAACTGGGCATAGGCGGAGCCTTTATCTTCGGCCTCGCTTGCTGGCTGCTGCGCGACAGTCTGCTGGGCCTGTACACCCATGACCCGCAAGTGGTGCAACGCGCCCTGCCGCTATTCTTATTCCTGGCCGCCTATCAGATTTTCGACGCCACCCAATGCATCATCGCCTTTGTGCTGCGGGCCTGGAATGTGGTGTTTTGGCCGATGCTGGCGAATGCTTTCGCCTTGTGGGGCATGGGTTTGCTGGTCGGCTGCATACTTGGCCTGAACTTACTCGATCTCTCATTATCGCCGGCGATTTCCGGGGTGCAGGGCTTTTGGCTGGCGAACAGTCTGAGCCTGGTGTGGCTGGCGCTGCTGCTTTACCCCTATTTGCGTTTTATTGAAAAACGGGCCATGCGTGCTGATGGCAATTCCAATCACTTGGCTGCAGTTGAAGCACGATGAAATCAGATAGAAAAATCCGGAAATCCGGATTTCACTTGCAGACTTCAAAAAAGCTTGGCATAATTCTGTCTTCCGTTGCCGAGGTGGCGGAATAGGTAGACGCACGGGACTCAAAATCCCGCGCCGCAAGGCGTGCCGGTTCGATTCCGGCTCTCGGCACCAAGCTTCAAAAAGCCCGCAATCGCAAGATTGCGGGCTTTTTCACTATCAAGCCCAACATTTCCCACCAGCAAATCTCTCGCTTTCAAATTAAAAGGAAGCGTATGAGTGATACATTGAAACAAATGTATGCCGCCGCAGGCATGTCTGATGCGTATTTTGATGTAACGACTCCGGTAGATCTGTGGCGGGCACAAAGTGATCAAGATTTCAAAAAAGATGTTTTCATCATGTACCCACACCCCGGATACATTAAGCGAGATGAAAATGGTGTCATTACAAAATGAGCGTCCGCCCGATGTAAAAGTTATTGAACGGGATGGGCAATCTGTAGTCCTGGGCTGCAGATGTCTTTCTGGCCACTTTCGCGGCATTTCGCTATTCGACATCACCATCACATGGCTTGGCCCAAAATGGAGAAATTACCTCATTCCTGCCGGAACCCCAATACCTGGCGCACTGATGGTGACGCGCGACCATTATTCCAGAGGGACAGGCGCCACCCATTACACCCTGGGACCAAAGGACGATATGCCATTGGCCCTATTCATTCAAACCCTGAAAGCAGTCGCACTACACGCCAAACTTGTCGCAAAAGAAAGCTGATTATGATTACACTCAGTCAATTAAATACCGCCCCCTTGATTGCCCTGCTTCGCGCCACCTCTGCTGAAATCAGCAGACTGCGTCATCGACTGTATCAAGATGATGTCAGCGATGAGGAAAGTGAGGAACTGGGTCTATATTTGCAAGATTTACTGATCGGTCGCACACCGCTTGAAGATGAGTATGAGCAAAGGCAAATACAGGCGCCGGAAGATTTAAGCCCACTATCGCAATTGCTTGCACATTTCGAGAAAAACCCGCTATAAAAACCTTTTCACGCAGAATTTTCAGCAGCTTTGATCAAACTGCAAGGCTGCTGCCATTACAACGAAAAACCGGCACACATCAATTTCCCTGCCATACATTTTCAGATAACTGAAATAAAAGTATGTCACCATCCTCCGAAAAAATCGGGGAGGGTCGCGCAACATCTCCCCTCATTACATGCTGCGAAGGGCTTGCAATACCGCATCTTGCCCCCATATCAGCGCAAATTCAGGCGCATCGCCGCCCAACAATCCTCAAGGAGCCCTCATGCAAGAAGACAAGCTAGCACAAAAAACGAATCTGCTGCCCAAACTGATCTTCAGTTCACGCTGGCTGCAATTACCGCTGTATCTGGGTTTGATTGTTGCGCAATGTGCTTATGTTTTCCTATTTTTAAAGGAATTGGCGCACTTGGTGACGGACATCAATGCGCTCACCGAACAAGCCATTATGCTGATTGTTCTGGGTTTGATTGACGTGGTGATGATTTCCAATCTGCTGGTGATGGTCATCGTTGGCGGATATGAAACTTTTGTTTCGCGCTTGCGCTTGAATGGGCACCCGGATCAGCCGGAATGGCTAAGCCATGTCAACGCCACAGTCTTGAAAGTTAAGTTAGCACTGGCAATCATCGGCATTTCTTCGGTGCACTTGCTCAAGACCTTTATCGAAGCAGGCAATATTGGCATGCCAGGCGCCAAATTCACTGAGGCCGGCGTGATGTGGCAAACCATCATCCATGTATCGTTTATTTTGTCGGCCATCGGCATCGCCTATACCGACAAATTAATGCACAACCTGAGCATTGCGCACAAGTCGCATTGATTCTGATCCGCCAGCAACCCTGGGCACAGCCTCGGGGTTGCTGGCAAATCCTCAATACTCCACCGCCGCCCCCAGCACACCCAATTGATTTTGCAGCGCCAAACTGAGTTCATCGCCCGGCGCCACGCGCCACTCATCGCCCAGGGTGATTTCACACTCGGCGCCGCTCGTGCGGTAACGGATGCCGACCTGAAGACCGCCGGCTTTAACAAAAGGCGTTAATACATCGCGCAACTTCGCGCTTTCCACCTTCTTTGGCAGGGAAAAGCTGTATTTCTTGCCATAACTGATGCGTGCAGCGGCGAGATTCCAGACTTTTTCCGCACTGACGCGCACGCCGCCGGTGAAACGGTCTTCAGAAACCTTGCCGGAAACCAGCAGAAACTCGTCTTCTTTGAACATTTCACGATGTTCGTCGTACACCTCGCCAAATACGGTCACCTCAACCACAGCGGTTTTGTCATCAATCGCCACAATCCACAACTTGCCGCGCTGAGTCATCTGGGGCCGGATGCCGCAAATCACGCCAGCCATCAGGCGCGCATCGCGTGAAGGCGATAAATCAGCCAGCTTGGTGCGCACAAAGCGGCGCGCCTCGCGCGCATAGGCGTCGAACAAATGGCCCGACAGGTAATAACCCAGGGCGGATTTTTCTTCTGATAAACGCTGCTTATCTGACCACGGCGTGACTTTCACATAATCCGGCGGCGGGGTCAGGTCGCTGTTTTCATCGCCAAACAGGCTGACCTGATTTTTCGAGGCCAGCTCCTGCTCGGCGTAGTCAATCGCAAATTGCACACTGGCCATCAAAATGCCGCGATCCACGCCAAAGCAATCAAACGCGCCGGCGCGGATGAAGGCTTCGATGGTGCGGCGGTTGATCTGGCGCTTATCGACCCGCTTACAGAAATCAAACAGGCTGGTGAACGGGCCGCCTTCGCGGCGCGCCGCCAAAATCGCTTCAATCGCATTCTGGCCACTGCCTTTAATCGCCCCCAGACCATAGCGGATCTGCGTCACAGGCTTACCGGTTTTGCTGCGCGGCTCGCCCGCTGGTGTGAAACGATAGTCGGAAATGTTCACATCCGGCGGCAACACCGTCAAACTGCAAACATCTATCGCGTCTTCCACCAGGATTTTCACCTTATCGGTGTCATCCATGGCGAGCGACATATTCGCCGCCATAAACGCGGCAGTGTGATGCGCCTTCAAATATGCGGTGTGATAGGCCAGCAGGGCATACGCGGCGGCATGCGATTTATTAAAACCGTAGCCGGCGAATTTTTCCATCAAATCGAAAATTTCGTCGGCTTTTTGCTCGGTCAAGCCATCTTTGGCCGCGCCGTCGCGGAAAATCTGGCGGTGTTTGGCCATTTCCTCCGGCTTTTTCTTACCCATCGCGCGCCGCAACATATCCGCGCCGCCCAGGGTGTAGCCGCCGACCACCTGCGCCATCTGCATCACCTGCTCCTGATACACCATGATGCCGTAGGTTTCTGACAAAATCTTTTCGGTGCGCGGATCGGGATAATCAAACGCTTCGCCGTGCTTACGCGCGCAAAAGTCGGGAATCAGATCCATCGGGCCGGGGCGGTACAAGGCCACCAGCGCGATAATGTCTTCAAAACGGTCGGGCCGCGCTTCTTTCAGCATGCCTTGCATGCCGCGACTTTCCAGCTGGAACACGGCCACGGTTTTGGCTTCAGTCAAGAGCTTGTAGCTGGCGCGGTCATCCAAGGGCAGCGTTTCCAGCGCAAATTCAGCGTCTTGCGGATCGAGCGCGCGGATATAGCGCACCGCCCAATCCAAAATCGTCAGCGTGGTCAAACCCAAAAAGTCAAACTTGACCAGACCGACCGCTTCCACATCGTCCTTATCGTACTGCGAGACCACGCCGGAATCGCCGCCCTGGGTGTAGAGCGGACAAAAATCTGTCAATTTGCCGGGCGCGATCAACACGCCGCCGGCGTGCATGCCGATATTCCGCGCAATGCCTTCCACCTGCTGCGCCAAATCCAGCAATTGTTTGACTTCTTCTTCCTTCTCGGCGCGTTCTTTGAGCAAAGGTTCTTCTTCAATCGCATCCGCAATCGATACCTGTTTGCCCGGTTTGAATGGAATCAGCTTGGAAACGCCATCGCAAAAGGTGTAGCTGAAATCCATCACGCGGCCCACGTCGCGAATCGCGCCCTTGGCCGCCATGGTGCCGAAGGTGGCGATTTGCGACACCGCCTCACGTCCGTATAAATCCTTGACGTGCTGAATCACCTTATCACGCCCTTCCTGACAGAAATCGATATCAAAGTCAGGCATCGAGACGCGTTCTGGATTCAAAAAGCGCTCAAACAGCAGATTGTATTCAAGCGGGTCGAGATCGGTGATGAGCAGGCAGTAGGCCACCAGCGAACCGGCCCCGGAACCGCGCCCCGGCCCCACCGGCACGCCATTGTTTTTCGCCCACTGGATAAATTCAGCCACAATCAGGAAGTAGCCGGGAAACTTCATCTTATTGATGATCGAGGTTTCAAATTCCAGCCGCTCTTCATATTTAGGCCGCATCTGCTCGCGTTTGGCCGGATCGGGGAATAAATGCAGCAAACGCTTTTCCAGGCCGGCCTTGGCTTCCGAAACCAGGAATTCATCAATCGTCATGCCCGGCGGCGTGGGGAAATTCGGCAATTGCGGCTTGCCCAGCACCAGGGTCAGATTGCAGCGTTTGGCCAGCTCGACTGTGTTTTGCAGCGCCAAGGGCATATCGGCGAACAATTCGCACATCTGGGCGCGGGTTTTGAAGCTTTGATTTTCATTAAAGCGGCGCTGCCGTTTCGGATTGGCCAGGGTTTCGCCTTCGGCAATGCAAGTGCGCGCTTCGTGTGCGATAAATTCATCATCGCGCTGAAATTGGATAGGATGGGTCGCCACCACCGGCAAGCCGAGTTTGGCCGCCAGCGCCACCGATTGGCGCAACAGCGCTTCGCCATTCGGGAAGCCGGCGCGCTGCACTTCGATGTAAAACGCATCAGGAAACACTTCCATCCAGTGCTGTGCGCAGCGCTCCGCCAAAGCCGGATTGCCCGCCTCGAAGGCCATGCCGATATCGCCATATTGGCTGCCTGAAACCGCCAGCAAGCCATTGCCGCGCGCATCGCTGTTGAGCGCGGCCAGCCATTCGGGACGCAATTCGGCGCGCCCGCGCTGCTGATTGGTAAGCCAGGCTTGTGAGAGTAATTCGCACAACTGCAGATAACCGTTGTGATTGCGCACGAACAGCAGCAAACGCGAAGGTTTGTCTTTATCTGCATCATTGCTGATCCAGACATCGCAACCGATAATCGGCTTGATGCCCTTGTCGCGTGCGCCTTTATAGAACTTGACCATACCAAACAAATTGGCCAGATCAGTGATGGCCAGCGCGGCCTGGCCGTCTTTGGCGGCGGCTGCAACCACATCATCAAGGCGCACCAGGCCATCGACGATTGAATATTCAGAGTGCAGGCGGAGGTGGATAAAATCAGGCGTATTCATCCCGGCATTTTACCGCAGCCGCCCGCCGCCATTCATCCGGCATGCAGGCTGCTAGACAGAATGGCCTATTGGGCCCTTGGCTTGCGGGCCGTATAATGCCGGATTCCCGATTTCCCGAGCAAGACGCCATGCACGCCTCAGCCTCTTTTGCGAATGCCGAAGCGGCGACTCCGGTCGCTGAACCCGGCAAAACTGCCGACAACTCCCGCTACACCAATATTTCCTCGTATAAATTTGTGACGATTGAAGATACCGCAGAGCAACGCCCGGTATTTCGCGCCAAATGTGAGGAATTGAATTTAAAAGGCACGATTCTGCTCACGCCTGAGGGCATCAATATGTTTTTGTGCGGCGAGCATGCCGATATCGCCGCCTATCTGGCGTGGTTGCGCAGCGATGCCCGGTTTGCCGATATCGAAGCCAAATACAGCTATTCCGACAATGTGCCTTTCAAGCGCATGCTGGTGAAGTTGAAAAAGGAAATCATCACCATGCGCATGCCGCTGATCAAGCCCGAGCTTGGCCGCGCGCCGGTGGTGGACGCCAAGACCTTGAAACGCTGGCTGGATCAGGGCCGCGATGACGAAGGCCGTGAAGTGGTGATGATGGAAACCCGCAACGCCTTTGAAGTCGATGTCGGCACCTTTGAAAACACCCTGGATTACCGCATCAGCAAATTCACCGAATTCCCGGCAGTGGCCGAAGCGCACCGTGCGGAATTGGCGGATAAAACCGTGGTGACTTTCTGCACTGGCGGCATCCGCTGTGAAAAAGCGGCCATTCACATGAAAAACATCGGCTACGAGCATTTGTATCAGCTCGAAGGCGGGATTTTGAAATACTTTGAGGAAGTCGGCGGCGCGCACTACAAAGGCGATTGCTTTGTGTTCGATTACCGCACCGCGCTCAAACCCGACCTTTCGCCCAGCGAAACCACCCAATGTTTCGCCTGCCGCGCAGTGGTCACGCCGATAGAGCGCGAATCCGAATGGTATGTGGCCGGCCACTCCTGCCCGCACTGCCGCAAGCAACAGCGCGCGTGAATCCTGCGCCGGGTGAGGCGGAAAAAATCCCCTCCCCGGCCTGTGGCAAGGCCGCGCCATGCATGCGATAATCAAAAAGCTGTGCATATCCACGCACAGCTTTTTGTAACTCCAGGCAGTGCGGGAACATTCCGGCAAAGCCTTTGACGCCGGTGTATGCATGACAACTTCCGCCCCCCAGCGCCCAGGCGCCAAGCCCGGCGCGCCCGCCGCGCAGCAAGCAGCTGCGCCTCCCGTGGAGACCAGCGCGCCGGCGCAAGTCAGTCCTTTACCCGAACGCCGCCCATCTGGCGTCAATCCGCAGACATCTGCAGCCAAGCCGCAAGCATCCGCCGTCAACCCGCCAGACAATCGCGCCCCGGGCGCGCCCGCCGCCACACGCGCAGCGCAAGTGACGCCAGGCCGCAACACTGCGCCACCCATGCCGCAAAACCGGCCAACGCCACACCATCCTGCGCCATCAGGCGGTAAAACACCACATCATGCTGCGCAACGCCGGCGTAAAGCGTATCGTCCGCCGCTCTCGCCCGAACGCCGCATGCAAATCGGCATCGGCATTTCCCTGCTGTTTCACGCCCTGCTGCTCTCTATGCATTTAGGGGTGGCCGGACTGGGTGTACCCGGCTTTGAACTGCCTTGGCGCAAACGCATCGCGCAAGAAAACCAGCAGCCTGCCGAAGCTGGCAGCGCAGCGGCGGCAACGCCCGAGCCGGCCCCCGCCCCCGCGCCAGAATTGGCGCCGGCGCCTGCCGTGCCGCTGACCGCATTGCAATGGGTGAATCTGCCGCCGCCACCGCCACCAGCGGAAACAGCGCCCGCGCCATCGGCCAAAAGCGTCAGCGCCAACAGCCCCAAGACTGCCAGCAAACGCAAGGCGAAAGCGCGCCCCAGCGCGGTGCTGACTGAAAGCCGCCATCAGGAAGACGGTTTTCTGGTCGCCCAGTCTGAAGAAAGCGCCGCTCCCAGCCTGCCGCAAAACGGCGCGGAAGATGGTGAGGAAGATGGCGTGTCCGCCAGCCAGGAACAACAGGCCCGGGACGCGCAGGCGGCCGCTGAAAAAACCGCTGCGGAACAAGCGCTGGCGGAGAAATTGGCGGAGGAAAAACAAGCTGCCGCCAAACTGGCTGCGGAAAAACAAGCCGCTGAAAACGCCGCCCGCGAAAAAGCCGCACAGGAAGAAAAGCTGGCGCAAGAACTGGCGGCGCGCGAAAAACTGGCGCAAGAGCAACGCCGCGCCGGGCAAATCAAGCAGGAACAGGCGCAACAGCAGGAATTGCAAAAACAGGAACAACTGCGTGCGGAACAACAGCGACTGGCGCAGCAACAGCTAGAACAACAGCGCCAGGAACAGCAAAAGCTTGAGCAGCTGCGCCTTGCGCAACAACGCCAAGAGCAACTCAAGCAGGAACAGCTGAAACAGGAGCAAATCAAACAAGCCTTGCAACAACAGGAATTGATCAAGCAAGAGCTGTTAAGGCAGGAGCAGCAAAAGCAGGCGCAAGAACGCGCGCAACAAGCCGCGCGTGAGGCCGCCGCAAAAGAAATCGCTGCGAAAGAAGCTGCAGCAAAAGAAGCTGCGGCCAGAGAAGCCGCCCGCAAAGACGCCGCAGCAAGAGAAGCCGCCGCACAAGAGGCTGCGCGCGAAGCGGCGCGTCAGGCGCTGCAAAGCGGCAACAGGCCGGATGGCGCTGGCCAGGGCCGGCAAGCGGATGGCGTGGGCGCGGGCAACAGCGCAGCGCCGCCCGCGCCGGACAGCCGCAGCAGCCGCCCCTTGGATCTGGGCAGCCGCGCGCGCGATTTGCTGCGGGAAGCCAGCCGCGCACCGCAAGCTGACAAACCGCCGCGCCGCTCGCCCCTGGGCAGCGCGAACCAGGATGTGCCGCTGCGCATGTATCTCGAATCCTGGCGCAACAAGATTGAGCGCAATGGCCGTTTGAATTATTCCCAGCAAGCCAGTGAGCGTGCGCCATATGACGCGCTGGTCTCGGTGATTGTGCGCGCTGACGGCTCAGTGGAAAGCGTGGCCATCGTGCGCTCCAGCGGCAGCTCTGCGCTGGACGCGGCAATCCGCCGCATTATTCAGTTAAACAGCCCATTTTCCAGCTTCCCGCCGGGATTGGCGGCGAAATACGATGAAGTGGAAATCCGCCGCGCCTGGCGCTTTGAGGGCGGTTTGCGTCTACTGGAAGAGTTGGAATGATGCAGGAAGAAAGACAGCAACCCGGTTTGAACGCGATTCCCGCAAGCAGCGAGAGCGCCACAGGCAGGCGCGCGCATTGCGGGCGCTGCCTGCGCGCAATGCGCACTTGCATCTGCGATCTGTGCCCTGACGCGGCGCGCATCGATAATCAAGCCGCGCTATTGATTGTGCAGCACCCGGATGAAGAAAAAGAAGCCAAGGGCAGCGCGCGGCTCTTGCATCTGTCTTTGCAACACAGTGTGCTGCAATGCAGCCGGGATCTCGGCGCCGCCGCCTTGTATGAGATGCTGTATGCAGACGGGCGCCAGCCTGTGTTGCTGTATCCACCCGATCCCGGCGCGCCGCCCCCATCGCCGCTGAGGCTCGCGCCGCAGCAAATGCGTCTGGTTGCGCTCGACGCCACCTGGCGTAAAAGCCGCGCCCTGTTGCGCGATTTTCCAACGCTTGTCAGCCTGCCGCGCCTGGCCCTGCATGCGCAGCAAGAGCGGCGTTATCTGATCCGCAAAGCGCATGCGCCGCACCAACTCTCCACCCTGGAAGCCTGTGCGCTGGCATTGGCGCAAGTGGAAAACGCGCAGCAGCGCTATGCGCCATTATTGGCGGCGTTTGATGCATTTAACGCTCGTTGGCTGCGGTTTGTGCCGTAAGTCGAGCTTATCCGGCCCGCTCGGATTCCTTTGTGTATTCCACGCTGTCGGACGCCGGCTTATCGCTACGCTCAACCCGGCCTGCATTTTGGACTTAAATTTGGCTGCGCTCTTATTCCCATGGATTGATTAAGGCAATATCCAAACCGGCAAAATCTTTCACATTGCGCGTCGCCAATGCCGCAGGGCCGGGGATGTTCTGACAAATGGCGGCAATTTGCGCATCCGCCATACTGATCGGTCTGCCGGCTTTTTCCCTTTGCGCCACGATTTGCGCATAGTGATGCGCAGCCGCCGTATCGAATGGCAAAATTTTGCCGGCAAAATCCTCTTCAAACAGCGCTTGCGCCAGCCTGGTGAAATTTTCCTTGCGCTTGCCATCCGGCAGGCGCGCAATGCCGAGTGAAATTTCGGCCACAGTCAGACTGCTGATTCTGAGACGGGAAGGCGCTTGCGTATCTATCCATTGCAACACTTTTTGCTCTGGCTGAGGACGCATCAATTCAGATAAAACATTGGTGTCCAGCAAAATCATGGCTCAAATTCCACGCTGCGCGGCATCTCGCGGCGTTCAGGTAAAAGCAACTCGGCCGCCTCATCCTCAGCAAAAATTGCGCGGCGGCGCTGCAAAATCTTGCTGCCCATGCCGATTTTTTCTTCTTGCGCTTGCAGCGCCTGCCCCAAAATCACACGCGCTTCTTCTTCCATCGAGCGGCCATGGATAGCAGCGGAAACCCGTAAGCGGGTTTTAATAGCAGGTTCAAGATTACGGATGGTCAGGGTGGACATGATACGGCTCCCGGATGGCATAAAACGCGACAGCAATGACAGCAATGACAGCAATGACAGCAATGCTAGCACACTTGTGACAACAGCGGATGGCGGCAAAATATGCGCTTTGATGCCGCCAGGATTGTTACGTCCACCCACAGCCGGACCTTGCGCAGATCTGCGCCGGCCATCTTTGGCTTGATTATGACCAACGCTTATATACACTCGCTGACGAGGAGACAAGCACCTGCGAGGGATCAGCGACAACAGGGCAGGAACTGGACAAGCCAGCCCATTCTTGCTGAGTGAAATTCTGTTGATTAAAGCTGGCTAAAGCTGTCGTATCGATGGTGCACCCCATCATTTGATAGAAACTGCGCTCGCTTTGTGCCGCAGACAGGATTTGCATCCTTTGGCAGTTTGCCTGAAGTGCTTCAGAGGCGGCGAGGTGCATCAGCAGGCTGCCCAGGCCCGTGCCTTTCGCTGGATGTGATTGAATGGTATGGAGAAGAAATTGGTTCCCAACAATTTCCCAGTCAACTGAGCCCCAATCGTGTGGTCCAGCGACAGCCTTGATTTCTGTGAGATGGCCACTCTGACCAATCGTTACCAAATACGTCTTTTGGGTTTCTGAATTTGTGTAGTGACATGGAAATGGCATTGTGGTTCTCCTATAAAGTGGGGGAATTGTTGATTCAGGATGCGTGAGCGGGTTGGCGCGCATCCAAGGGGGGAGTAATCGGTCTCGAAGCGCCAGCGAAGGGAAGTCAAACTGAGCGGCAATGCAGCAGAGCTGTCTGACTGAGTTGTTAGCACACGGCTGGGAAGACTAAGCCGAATGACATGAAGAGGTCGCATGCTTCGTGCCGCTGCGCCTTGTTAGAGACATTTGACACCAATAACAAGCAAAAGGCGCTAACGCAGAATAATAGCACGCCCCCCTCCCGAATCCGGGAGTGTAGGCGCTGTGTGCAGGTAATTAGGAGGTTAAGCGGGATAAAACAGGGAAAACCCTATGGTCAAGAGTAAGAACAACAAAGCGCCGCTGGCCAGCAGCACACGGGTTTTGCCCTTCCATTGTTTAAAACGCACCAGCAGCAAGCCTTGAAAGACCAGCGAAATCGCAAACAACAGGGCTAACAGGGTTTTCAATTCCATAACAAATCCAAACGATGCCGAAAAAATCCGACCTAGCGCTGCCGTGCGCGCGCCATTTGCGCCGCCACTTGCAGCGCGGTGCGCATGCTGCCGTCATCGGCCAGGCCCAGCCCCTGCGCCGCCAAATCCAGCGCTGTGCCGTGGTCAACCGAGGTGCGGATGATGGGCAGGCCCAGGGTGATATTCACGCCGCGTCCGAAAGTGGCGTATTTGAGCACCGGCAAGCCCTGGTCGTGGTACATCGCCAGCACGCAATCCGCCTCTATCAAATGGCGCGCTTGAAATAAGGTGTCCGCCGGATAAGGGCCGCGCACATCCAGGCCGCGCGCGCGCGCGGCGGCGATGGCCGGTTCGATGATGCGCTGTTCCTCATCGCCTAAATGGCCGCCTTCACCGGCATGCGGATTTAAGCCGCACACCAGAATACGCGGCTGCGGCAGGCCGAAGTCACGCCGCAAATCGTGCGCGATGATATCCAGGGTTTGCGCCAATCCAGCCTGCGTAATGTGGGCGCTGACTTGTTGCAGCGGCAGATGGGTGGTGGCCAGGGCGACCCGCAACATATAGTCCGGCGCGGCGGGCATGGCGGCGGGGCCGGCCAGCATCATCACCACTTGCGCCACGCCGCAACGCGCGGCGAGGTATTCGGTATGGCCGGAAAACGGGGTGCCGGCGTCGTTGATGACGGATTTTTGCAGCGGCGCGGTGACCAGGGCCTGACACCAGCTATCGCGGCAGGCGTCGCAGGCGGCGTCCAGCATTTGCAGCACGCCGGCGGCGTTGGCGCGGTTGAGCACGCCGGCCGCAACCGGTGCGGCCAGACTGCAATCGACCACACATAAATAATCAGCGCCAAACACCGGGCGCGCGCCGGCTTTGATGTCGGCCAGATTCCAGGCGCGCAAACGCAAGCCCGGCAATTCCTGCGCCAAATCGGCGGCCAGCGTGGACAGCCAGGCGGCGTCGCCAAACAGCACGCAAGAGACTTGCGCGCGCATGGCCCAGGCGGCGCGCAGGCTGATTTCCGGGCCGATGCCAGCCGGCTCGCCGCAGCTGATGGCTAAAACCGGCAAGGCTTGCGCACGCATGCCGGCCTCACTTCTTGCCGTCAGACTGCTTTAACTCTTCGATGCGGTATTCAACATAGGCGCGGTCGCGCACCTGGCGCGCCCAGTCTTCCACCGCTTCTTCCATCTTGCGCTCACGCAGTGCGGCGCGGGCGACTTGCTTTTGGCGCTCTTTGGACACATCGTCCGATTTGCGCTCCAGCACTTCGATCAAGTGCAAACCATAGCTGGTTTCAACCGCTTCGCTGACTTCGCCCAGCTTCAATTTATTCATCGCGCCTTCAAATTCCGGCAGGGTGTCGCCCGGATACAGCCAGCCCAGATCGCCACCCTTGGCGGCGGAGCCGTCGCCCGAGAATTGACGCGCCAGATCTTCAAATTTAGCGGTCTTATTCACCAATTTATCGCGCAATTCGGCGATTTTCTTGCGCGCTTCCGGCAAGGGCATGGCCGGCGTGACTTTGATCAGAATGTGGCGCGCGCGGGTTTGCTGGCTTTGCGTCGGAATCGCGGCGGATGCCTGATTTAAGCTGCGCTTGCCCAGCACTTTCAAAATATGGAAGCCATTCGGGCTGCGCAAAATCTGCGTGATCTGGCCGTCTTTCAATTCGGCAATCGCATCCACGAATAATTGCGGCAGACGGTCTGGATTGCGCCAGCCGATTTCGCCGCCGCGCAAGCCTTCCGGCGAATCAGAATAGGCGGCGGCGGTTTTGCCAAAGTCCGCGCCCAGGCGCAATTGGCGCATCACGTCTTCAGCGCGCGCGCGGCGCTGGGCGATTTGCTCGGGCGAGGCATTTTCCGGCAGGCGCACCAGAATGTGGGCCAGATTGAATTCCTGCGCGGTCTGGGTTTGCTGGCTTTGTTCGGCCAGATAGTTTTCCACTTCGGAATCGCTGATGATGAGCTTGCTTTCCACTTCGCGTTCGCGCAGGCGGGAAATCACGATTTCATCACGGATTTCTTCGCGGAAGGAGGCAAACGGAATGCCGTCTTTTTCCAGCTGATTGCGGAATTGCTGCAAATTCATTTTATTGCCCTCGGCAATCCGGGCAATCGCGCGGTCGAGCATGATGTCATCCACCCGCATGCCGTATTCCTTGGCCAGTTGCAGCTGGGCGCGTTCAGTAATCATGCGTTCAGCCAGCTGGCGCATCAAGTCGGCTTGCGAAGGCAATTCAACGCGCTGTTTTTTCAGGCGCTCAACCACGGCGTTGAGGCGGATTTCCAATTCGCGGCGGGTGATCACTTCATCGTTTACCACCAGCGCAATCGAATCCACCGTCTCGCTCTTGCCGGCCGCCAGTGCGGCGGGCGCGCCGCCGGTTGATGCCGCCAGAACTGCGCACAGCGCCGTGATTCGCAAGGTTTGCTGCAATTTCTTCATGGTATTCATCCTGTCAATCCGGCTGATTCACTTTTTGATAGCCCGGAATGTTTTTCGACAAGGCGTCGATCGGGTTCGAGCCCAGGCGCGACAATCCGTTCAGTTCCAATTGCAGGAACAGGGTGGTGGTGGCGCCCTTGGTCGAGGTGGAAAAACGCTGGGCCGCAAAACGGAATACCCAGCAATCGGCATTGTATTCAAATCCGGCCAGACTCTTGACGGTCTGGCGTTCAGGCAGCGAATAACTGATTCTGCCCACGGCGTAATAACGTCCTGCCAACGGCCATTGGCCGGAGACATTCAATAACTCAAAGCTGTTGCGCAGATAGCGATACTCGGCATTGAGCACATGTTTGGGTTGCGGCGCCCATTGCACGCCATAGTTGGCGGCGTACACCTGGTGCTTCGAGACGCTGTATTGCAAACCGCTGTCAAAATTGATGGTCGGCGTCAGCTGGCCGGCGGCAGACAGCAGGATATCCGAGCGGCTGTCGCGGATTTCGCTGCCGTTCGGATCAAGTTGCACGCGCTGGTTGCGGAAATAAAAGCGCTGTCCCAGGGCGAAGCGCATGCGCTCCGCGCCGCTGGATTCCAGCAGGCGCGACACCACCGCCAGCGTGACTTGATTGGCGTCGCTGATGCGGTCGTGTCCGGTGAAGCGGTTTTCCGCAAACAGCTGGGCGAAATTAAAGCCGGCTTCGGCAGTGTCAAACAAGGGAAACTGGCTTTGCTCGCGGTAGGGCGTGTTGACGTAAAACAGGCGCGGCTCCAGCGTCTGGGTCAGTTTGTCGCCGCCCCACTTCACCGGGCGCTCAAACACCAGCCCGCCGTCGAGTGAGAAGGTGGGCACAAAGCGGTTCAGATTTTTTTCAGCCTGCGCCGCCACGCCCGGCCGCGCGGCGCGCGCTTCGGTGTTGTAGCTGCTGCTGTGCAAGGACAGGCGCGGCGTCAAAAAGCCGGCGGGATGCAACAGCGGATAGGAAATCTGCGGATTGAACACCAGGCGCTGGCCGCGCACTTCATCGGGATGCCAGAAATACGTCCATTGCGCATCCAGCGCAAAATCAAAGCCGGCGACATCGCGCTTGACGCCATTCCAGTTAAATTCTGGCAGGCGGTCATAAGGGCGGTTGACCTTCAGGCTGGGATCAAAGACGGATTCCGGGTCTTGCAAAATCTGATAGTTTTGCACGCGCGCGCTGGCGTTCCAAAAACTGCCCTGGTAATCAAAGCGTAATTCGCGCACCAATTGGCGCTGGCTGCTGATGGCCAGCGAGCCGGCGAAATCGGTCGGATACGCATCGTCTGAAGCGGTGTTCAGATTCCAGCCGAAGGAAAATTTTTGCGTCAATTGCTGGCTGTGCAGCGAGGCCAGGGAATAGCGGCTGCGCCCGGCTTTGCGGTCGCCCGGCAATACTTCGAGATTGGTTTCGCCGCGATAATCCGTGCCCAGATAACGCGCATTCGCGCCCAATTGCAAGCCGCGCCGCGCAATCAGTTTGGGATACAGGGTCAAATCGCGATTGGGCGCGATATTGAAATAATAAGGTACGGTCAATTCCAGGCCGCCATTCGAGGTCGCGCCAAACGTGGGCGGCAAGACGCCGCTTCGGCGCGCCGAAGTCAGCGGGAAAGACAGCGCGGGCGTGCCGAGAATCGGCAAATGCTTGAAATACACCAGGGTTTTGCCGGCGGCGCCGACATCGCGCCCGAAATCCAGGTGCAGGGTGTCGGCTTGCAAATACCAGGCCGGATCGGTTCCCTCGCAAGTGGAATAGGTGCCGTTGACCACCACCGCCTGCTCCTGGTCGATGAAATCGACGCGCTCGGCGCGGCCCTGGGCCGAATTCAGCTCCAGGCGGTAACTTGGCTTGCTGATCATGCCGGCCCCGGTATCGAGGTTCAAGCGCAGACGCTCGCCGGTGTACACATCGTCAAAGCGGCGCATGCGCACCCCGCCCTCGGCTTGCACCTCATTGTCGAGTTGCAGCCAATTGATAGAAGCGGCGTTGACAATGGTTTTATCGCGCACCAACTCGGCATTGCCCAGTAATTGCACCTCACGCTCGGGGCGTCCGCGCAATTCTTCGCCACGCAAAATCACCGGCGCATTTTTGTCTTCGACTTTGGCGGACTTGTCCAGCTTCGCGCCCTTACTCTTGGGCGGCTGGCTTTGCGCCTGCGCCAATAGAGGCGCGAGCAGGCACACCGAGGCGCTGAGGCCGGCGTGCAAGCAATAGCGACGGAAAGGGTATGCCGATAACCAGCTCATGAATTCGAATCAGCTCCTGCGGGTCAGCTTTGCAGCGACGCCTTTTTGATCGGAATCCCGTATTATACGGGGATTTGCAGCGCGCCCGCTTTTTGCGCACAGCGCGCAACACATACGCAATTAATCATATTTAATAAGATTTTCATGTCAGAACAACAATTAACCCAAGATGCGCGCATCAGCGCCCTGCGTGACTGGCTGCAAACATTAAGCCCGCAAGGTCTGGCGCTGCAAGCCGACAGCCTGCGCCCGGCCTCGGCGGACGCCAGCAGCCGCCGTTATTTCCGCCTCGACGCCGCAGAAGGCGCCAGCCTGATCGCGATGGATGCGCCGCCGCCGGAAGATACCGAAAAATTCGCCCGTGTCGGCGCCCTGTTCGCCTCTTGCAATCTGCGCGTGCCGCGCGTGCTGGCGGCGGATCATACTCAAGGTTTTTTACTGTTGGATGATTTCGGCAGCACCACCTATTTGCACCAACTCAGCGCGGATAACGCCCACCATTTATATATGCAGGCGCTGGCTGCGCTGGTGCAATTGCAGCGCCACAGCCGGCCCGGCGTGCTGCCGGAATATGACCGCGCATTTATGCAGCGCGAATTGGATTTATTCCCGGAGTGGTTTATCAAAACCCATTTGCAGTTTGAATTAAGCGATAAACAGCGCCAGGATCTGGACAAATGTTTTGAGCTGATTTTGGCGCAATGCTGCGCCCAGCCGCAGGTCTTCATGCACCGCGATTACCATTCGCGCAATCTGATGGCGATTGACGGCGGCGCCCCCGGCGTACTGGATTTCCAGGATGCGGTATACGGCCCGATCACTTACGATTGCGTATCGCTGCTGCGCGACGCCTATGTGCAATGGGATGAGGAAATGGTGCTGGATTGGCTGATCCGCTATTGGGAACAGGCCAAGCGCATGCAATTGCCGGTGCACCACAATATCGATCAGTTTTACCGCGATTTTGAATACATGGGGCTGCAGCGCCATTTGAAAATCCTGGGCATTTTCTGCCGCCTGAATTATCGCGACGGCAAGCCGCATTATTTGCAGGATTTGCCGCTGGTGCTGGACTATGTGCGCAAAACCGTAAACCGTTACAGCGAATTGAAACCGCTGGCGCGCCTGCTGGATGTGCTGGAGCAGCGCCAGCCGCAATACACCTACAGTTTTTAAGCGGGGCCGGCCATGAAAGCAATGATTTTGGCGGCCGGACGCGGCGAGCGCATGCGCCCGCTGACCGAGCACACGCCCAAGCCGCTGCTGGAAGTGCGCGGGCGGCCCTTGATCGTCTGGCACATCCTGAATCTGGTGCGCGCCGGCATCAAAGAGATTGTCATCAATCTGCACTATAAAGGCGCGATGATCGCCGATTATCTGGGCGATGGCAGCCGCTACGGGGCCAAACTGCGTTACAGCCATGAAAGCGAGTTGCTGGAAACCGCCGGCGGCATTGTGCAAGCCCTGCCGCTGTTAGGCGAAGCGCCCTTTGTCTGCATTGCGGCGGATGTGTATTGCCCGCATTTTGAATTTGAGCAAGCCAAAACGGTGCTGCAGGATGCGGATATGTGGGGCAAGCCCTATGCCGCCGACGAGCGCGATATCGGCTGGCTGTTCATGACCAAAAATCCGCCGCACCACCCGCAAGGCGATTTCGGCATGAAGCTCTACAGCATCTGCAATCAGGGCGAACACCGTTTCACTTTCACCGGCATCGGCGTGTACCGCCCCGAGATGTTCGCCGGCCTGACGCCGGGGCAACCGGCCAAGCTGGTCAGCCTGTTTCAGCATTATGCGGAGCTGGGCGTATTGGGCGGCGAAGTGTATCCGGGTATATGGACTGATGTGGGAACCCCTGAGCGTTTGCAGGCTCTGAACGCCCAGACTTTTTGAATGCAAGAACATCCCGCTTTGAGCAGATTGGAAACTGATATGAGTACTTTTGCCGCACGCCGCGCACGCCTGTTTGCGCACATGCAAGCATTGGGTGGCGGCGTCGCCGTCCTGCCCACCGCCAGCGAAATTTTGCGCAATGGCGATTCGCATTACCCATTCCGCTTTGACAGCGATTTTTATTATCTGAGCGGATTTGGCGAGCCGGACGCGGTACTGGTGTTGAGCATCGGCCAGACCGGGCCGGGCCGCGCCACCCTGTTTTGCCGCCCCAAGGATGTCGAGCGCGAAATCTGGGACGGGTTCCGCTATGGCCCGCAACAGGCTTGCGCCACCTTCGGCTTTGACGCCGCGCACAACCTCGACCAGCTGGATGCGGAAATGCCCAGGCTGCTGGCGAATGCGCAAAATCTGTTTTACAACTTCCGCGATCCCTATCGCTTCCTGCCGCGCCTGCAAGGCTGGCTGGAGCATGTGCGCAACAATGGCCGCAATGGCGAATGGCTGGCGCAGCAAGCGCATGATGCGGAAAGCCTGATCGGCGAATTGCGCCTGTTCAAAGATGCGCATGAAATCAGCCTGATGCAAAAAGCCGGCGATATTTCCGCCGCCGCCCATGTGCGCGCCATGCGCGCCTGCCGCCCCGGACTGCATGAATATGCGCTGGAAGCCGAGTTGCTGTACGAATTCCGCAAAAACGGCGCACAAGCGCCGGCTTACACCCCGATTGTGGCCGCCGGCGCCAACGCCTGCATCCTGCACTATTCCGCCAATAATGCGCATATCAATGACGGCGATATCGTTTTGATTGACGCCGGCTGCGAATTTGACGGCTACGCCGCCGACATCACGCGCGCCTTCCCGGCGAATGGCAAATTCACTGCGCCGCAACGCGATGTATATCAATTGGTGCTGGATGCGCAACTGGCCGCGTTTGAACACGCCAAAGTCGATGCCCACTATATGGACGGGCATGACGCCGTGGTCAAAGTGATGTCGCAAGGCATGCTCGATCTGGGATTGCTGGACGCGAATAAAGTCGGCGGCTTGCAAGACGTGATAGAGAAAAAAGCCTACCGCAAATACTTCATGCACGGCACCGGCCACTGGCTCGGGCTGGATGTGCACGACGCCGGACATTACCGCCATCCGCATTTCCAATTTGACGGCCCGACCCGCCCCTGGCGCACGCTGCAGGCCGGCATGGTGATCACGATTGAACCGGGGATTTATGTGCGGCCGGAAGAAGGCGTGCCGGAAGCGTTCTGGAATATCGGCATCCGGATTGAAGATGATGTCTTGATCACCGCGCAAGGCCCGCACAATCTGAGCGCCGCCGCGCCCAAGCAGATTGATGAGATTGAAGCCGTGATGCGGGGGTGATGGTGGAGTGCCGCACCCCTTTGCCGCTGGCGATTTGCGGCGCCGGCCCCTGCGGGCTGGCGCTGGCCCTGCTATTGCGCGCGCGCGGCATGGCGGCGCAACAGATCTGCCTGTTTGACGCCGGCAGCGCGGATAAAGCCCTGAGCGATCCGCGCACCCTGGCCTTATCCTGGGGCAGCCGGCAAATCTTGCAAAACATTCACGCCTTTCCGCAACAGGCGGCGGCGATTGAAGAAATCCATGTCTCGCGGCGCGGCTATTTTGGCCGCACCATGATCACCAGCGGCGAGTACGGCTTACCGGCCTTGGGCTATGTGCTGCGTTACGGCGATTTGATGCAAAGCCTGCTGACGCGCGCCGCAGAGGCCGGCCTGGAAATCCGCCGGGGCTGGCAATTGCAGGATGCGCAAGAGCAGCCATCCGGCTGCAGCCTGCAATTTGCCACGCCGCAGGGCGCACAAACTTTCGATTGTGAAATTCTGGCGCAAGCCGAAGGCGGCCTGTTCGGCCAGCAAGCCGCGCGCGCCTTTGTGCGCGACTATGCGCAAACCGCCATCATCTGCGAAGTGCGGGTGAGTCAGGCGCAGGCCGGGCGCGCCTATGAGCGCTTCACCGATCAAGGCCCGCTGGCGCTGTTGCCGATTCCGCCCGGCGCACAAGGCATGCAATATGCACTGGTTTGGTGCGTGCAAGCGGAACAGGCCGCGCACTTGCAAAGCTTGGAAGCGCCAGCCTTTTTGCAAGAACTGCAAACCGCATTTGGCGCGCGCATGGGGCAATTCCTGGATTGCAGCACGCGTCACGCTTTCAAGCTGGGCGTGAATGCCGGCGCCCCCCAGGGGCAGCGCATGATCGCCATCGGCAATGCTGCGCAAACCCTGCACCCGGTGGCGGGCCAGGGTTTAAATCTGGGTCTGCGCGACGCCACCGTACTGGCGCGCTTGCTGGCGCGCGAAAACGCGCCGCAGCAATTGGCGCAATTCGCGCGTGAGCGGGCAAACGACCGCCGCCTGATCGTGCGTCTAACTGACAGTCTGGCGCGCATCTTCACCAGCCAGGGAGGCTTACCGCAAGGTGCGCTGGCGCTCTCGCTGGGCGCGCTGGACTTGTTTGCGCCTGCGCGCGCCACCCTGGCCAGCTGGATGATGTACGGCATGCGCCGGTAAAAACTGCAGCTTGTCAAAACCCGGCGCAGACTGCACAATCGACAGCAACCATTTAACCAGCAGGGGCTTTCCAATGTCTGGTCGCGCCAGCGTCTTGATGCTACGCCTGTTCAGCCGCCGCAATCTGCCGGCCTGGCTGATTTTTGCCCTGGCTCTGCTGGTGACGCAGGGCATCGCCTGGAGCGTAGCGCAGGAAGCGGAACAAAACGCCGCCCGCCAATTTGAGCTGCACGCCCAGGAAGTCATCTCCAAACTCAGTGCGCGCATGCATCAGCATGAACAGATCCTGACCGGCGGCGCGGCGCTGTTTGAAGCGGATAAAGAAAATCTGGAGCGGCACGAATGGCATGACTATATCGCGCGGCTGGAGTTGGGCCAGCACCTGCCCGGTATTTTAGGGGTCGGTTTCGCCCGGTATGTTCCCGGGTCCGGGATTGCCGCATTTCAGGCCAAGGTGCAGGCGGAAGGATTTCCTGATTTCCAGGTGCGCCCGCCCGGGGTGCGCGCGGCATACGCGCCGATCGAATTTTTAGAGCCGATGAGCGGGCGCAATCTGGCCGCATTCGGCTACGATCTGTATTCGGAGCCGGTGCGCCGGCGCGCGCTGGAGCTGGCCACCGACAGCGGAGAAACCACCATCACCGGCAAAGTCCGCCTGGTGCAGGAAAATCAAGGCAAGGTGCAAGCCGGCTTTTTGATGTGCATCCCGGTGTATAAAAAGAAACCCGCGCCGCATAATCCGGAGCAACGCAGAGCCGCCCTGACCGGCTTTGTGTACAGCCCTTACCGGATGGAAGACATGATGGCCGGCACCTTCAATCAAGAGCTGAATCTACTCGATTTGCGGATCTATGATGGAGCGCAGGATGCGCCGGAAGCATTGATGTTTGATTCCGCGCATTTTCATGCGCCGGAACAACATCTGAGCGCGCCGCACGCCCTCAAACGCACCATGCGCCATTTTGGCCACGCCTGGACGCTGCATTTGCAAAGCCGGCCCGCCTTCGCGCAAAGCACGCATTCGCAAATGCCATCTTTCATCCGCATCACCGGCGTGAGCATCGGCATGCTGACCTTTATGCTGATTTCCAGCCTGGTGTTTCAACAGCAGCGCGCGCAGGAATTGGCGCAACAGATGACTGCAGATATCCGCGCCAGCGAAGCCTTGCTGCGCGCCAGCGAAGAACGTTTTGAGCTGGCGGTGAAAGGCTCAAGCGATGGCATTTGGGACTGGTCAATCGCCAGCAACACCCTGTATTACTCACCGCGTCTGCACGCCATGCTGGGCAGCTCGCCGCAAGATCTGGAACAGGGATACGCCTTTTTCGCCAGCCGCGTGCACCCCGAGGACTTGCCCAAAGTGGAAGCGGCGATCAACGCGCATCTGGAAGAAAATACGCCATACAATCTTGAATTCCGCATGCGCGCCGCGCCGAATGGCGAATATCAATGGTTCAACGCACGCGGCATCGCAGCGCGCGATGCGCAAGGCAAAGCGGTGCGCATGGCCGGCTCCCTGACGGATATCAGCGAACGGCTGCGGGTGGAAAAAATGAAATCCGAATTCATTTCCACCATCAACCACGAATTGCGCACGCCGCTGACCGCGATCAATGGCGTGCTGGGTTTGATGGCCGGCAATGCGGTGGCGCCTCTGCCCGACAAACTCAGATCCATGGTGGAAGTGGCGCAAAGAAATTGCCAGCGTTTAAGCAGCCTGGTGAATGATTTGCTGGATCTGGAAAAATTAATGGCCGGCAAATTCAGTTTTGATTTGCAATGCCAGGAATTGGCCCCGCTGATCCAACAGGCGCTGGAGAGCACAGACAGCTATGGCGCGCAATATCAGGTGCGATTCACCTTCACCACAACGGCGCATGCCGCGTATGCGGAAGTGGACGCCCAGCGCCTGCACCAGGTGCTGCTCAATCTCTTATCGAATGCGGCCAAATTTTCACCGCCGGGCAGCACGGTCGAAGTGCGCCTGCAGCCTGGCGCGCCGGCTCATTGGCGCATCGAAGTGTGCGACCAAGGCAGCGGCATTGCGCCGGAATTTCAGCAAAGAATTTTTGAAAAATTCTCACAAGCAGACGCCTCCGCCACGCGCCAGCGCGGCGGCACCGGGCTGGGTTTGGCGATTACGCGCGAACTGGTGCAAGGCATGCGCGGTCATATCGGTTTTCATTCCAGCCCGAATCAAGGCAGCGTATTTTATTTTGAATTGCCCGCCAGCCAGCCGGCAGGCGCAGCGCAAATGGAAAGCGGCAAATCACAGGAGATGGACGCATGAACACTGAAGTGGAATTGGCGCAAGAAGATGATGATGATGAAGATTGGCTGATCTATGACGATCTGAATGGCGAAGGCGATGGCAAAGGCGGCGAAGACAGCCGCGCCTGGCAAATCCTGATTGTGGATGACGATCTGGATGTGCACGCCGTGACGCGCTTAGCCTTGCACAAAGTGCGCTATAAAAATCGCGGCCTGCGCTTTCTGTCCGCCTACAGCCGGCAGGAAGCATACGCCATGCTGCGCGACACGCCTGAAATCGCGCTGGTGCTGCTGGATGTGGTGATGGAGACCGATGACGCCGGCCTGTCCCTGGCGCGGCAGATCCGCAATGAGCTGAATAATCAGCTGGTGCGGGTGGTGCTGCGCACCGGCCAGCCGGGCCAGGCCCCGGAACAGTCGGTGGTGATGGAATACGACATCAACGACTATAAATCCAAGACCGAGCTGACCGCGCAAAAGCTGTTCACTTCCGTGATTTCCTCCTTGCGCGCATATGAAAGTCTGCTGCTGGCGGAAAAAAGCCGCGCCGAATTGCTGGCCAGCATGGCCAAGACCAAGATTTTGAAACAGGCGCTGGATCAGCATTCGCTGGTGGCGATCACCGACCAGTATGGCAAGATCACTTACGCCAACGATAAATTCTGTCATGTCACCCAATATACGCAGCAGGAATTATTGGGACAGGATTACCGCATTTTCAATTCGGCCTACCACAGCAAGCAATTTTTCGCCGACCTGTGGCGCAGCATCGGCATGGGCCAGACCTGGCAGGGCGAATTGCGCAACCGGGCGCGCGACGGCAGCTATTTCTGGGTCGAAACCACGATTGTGCCCTTCCCCGGGCCTGATGGCCAAGGGGCGCAGTATGTGGCGATTCATACCGATGTGACAGAACGCCGGCGCGCCCAGGAAAACTGGCAAAGCGCGAATGCCGGCCTGCTGCATGTGCTCAACGCCAGCCCGCTGGCGCTGTCGATTGACAATCTGGAGAGCCGTCAGCGCGTATTCGCCAATCAAAATTTTGTTGAATTGTTCCAGACCACGCAAACCCTGGCGCATGGCGCGGATGCGCTGCAATTTTTCAGCAATCCGCAAGACTATGAAGATATTTTGCAGCGCCTGCGCCAAGGCGAAACGATTCAGCTGCACAGTCTGACGATGCAAACCCGGCATCGCGACAGCCTCAAGCTGCAGGCGTCATTCTCTTTGATGGAATTCCAGGGCGCAACGGCGGTGCTGGGCTGGTATCAGCGCCAGGAATAAGGCACAGGCCCTGCCTGCGCCCTTTCACATGCGGCATGCAGCGGCTGGCCTGACGCCACAGGCCAGCCCTGCCACATCAGAAAACCCCTGAAAAAATCGCACTGCGCTGCCTCAAGCACGCCAGGCGGCCTTGCGCGCCAATTTCCAGCTGGTTTTGCGCAGTATCCCAAACACGAATGCGACGGCAATGGCAAAAAATATTCAAGAAACAAACTTCCATGACGAAATAATTATCAAATTGTAACTTTCATCTTGTTGCGCTTGGGGTGGATTGATAATTTTAGCGATTTTGCAACATTTCCGGTGCAAGCCTTCTTCTTGCGGCTTGTGCCGGCGAAACGCAAGATCAGTGTCAGTTAGCCCCCGTCTTTTCTGCATGGACACACAGCAAAGCGTACAGCGCGCAAGCGTGGTGCGGGGTGGCGCTGACAGGCCGGGTTTTGCCCGTTCATCCACCATGCACACACAAAAGCTATGAAAAAAATCGCACTGGCCATTGCCGCATGCGCACTGCTCTGCAACGCCGCCCAGGCGGCAGACAATCTGCAAGGCTCGACCTCGGCAATCTTCACCAATCCCAGCGCTGGCGAGCACGATGGCGTTGGCTCCCGCACCTTCACCTGGGGCAATCCGGCGCAAGCCGATGACAGCGCCAACCGCCTGAGCTTTCGCGGCAACGCTTTCAGCACCCTGCTCGACACGCCTTTCAAATTGGGCACACTGAGCTATTTCAATGGTTCCACCACACGCGGCAGCAATCCGGACGCAGTCGATCTGCGCGCCACCTTGCAATTCTCCGACCCGGCCATGCCGCTGCTGACGGCGGCCTTCAAGCTGGGTTTGAACAACACCAATAACACGCGCGATGCGCAAGCCAGCGCTGACTATCTGAGCCTGGGCAGCCTGGATTCAGACCAGACGTTCAGCCTGAATGGCGTGAGCTACCGCTTGCATATTGAGGGCTTCCGCAATGTCAGCGGCGGCGGTTATCTGAGCGCCTCGGGACGTGAGTTTCATGTGATGGAAGACCGCCGCGCGCGCGCCGATCTGTACGCCAGCGTGAGCGCGGTGGTGCCGGAAGCGCAAACCTGGGGCATGCTGCTGGCCGGTTTGGGCGGCCTGGGCTTGCTGGCGCGCCGCCGTCAGCCGCAATAATTCTCCCGCGACTTGTCCCCTGCCCCGCTGGCCAGGCGCCTGCCGGGGTCAGGAAATCATAGCGAAAATTCAGCCGGCTTTGCGGCCTCGCAAAGTCCGCCAGACGCCCGGCTATGGCGCGTCTGGCCTCAGTCCCAGGCTGTCCAGCAATTGCCCGCCCAAGGCCAGTTGGCGCATATGCGCCAGTGTGAATTTATGTTCATGCTCAATGCGGCGCTGCTGCAAACTGTAATAAGCCTCATGCGTTTGGATGATTTGCTGCAGATTGCGCCGCCCGGCCTCAAATTGCACCGCACTGGCGCGCACGATCTGGGTCATTTTGTCTTCCTGCTCGCGCAAATTGCGCAGCACGCGCTGCAGATTCGCCAGACGCGGGCGCAGCGCTTCAAATTCCGCCAGCGCGCTCAATTCGGCGCGGCTGACTTCAGCTTGCGCCTGACGGGCGCGCGCCGCCGTTTCATCGCGCCGCGCCAGCACTTCGCCGCCCAGCGGCCACTCCCAACTCAGACTGACTGACCAGCCATGCTGCTGCTCAGTGGAGGGTGGCGGCGAAGTCTGGTTGTGCAATTGACGGCGCAATTGCAAATCCACCTTCGGCGCCAGCGTGGCGGCCAGATTGCGCTGGCGCAAGCTGGCGGCGCTGGCGCGCGCTTGCGCCGCCTGCACGCTGGCGTTGCTGGCGATGCCGCTCAGCGTGACGGGCGCCAGGCTGAAGGCGGCCACCTCTTCGCGCAACTCGCCGCCGGCCAGGAGGCGCAGTTTGATCAGCGCGCTGTGGTAGTCCGCATCCAGCGAATCCAGCGTCAATTCCGCTTCCAGTTTGGCGTTTTGCACTTGTCCCCAATCGAGTTCAGCCAGTTTGCCGGCTTCGCGCTGCTGCCCGGCTTGCGCCGCCAGTTCTGTCACGGATTGCAAACGCTGTGCGGCGCAGCGGCGCAGCTGCTGCAAGCGCAAGACATCGAAATAGGCTTCGGCCAGGCGCTCGGCGGCTTCTTCCTGCGCGCGCAGCAGCTCGGCTTGGGCGGCGATGATTTCCGCATCCGCCGCCTGCATTTCCGCATAATCGGCCCCGCCCTGGTACAAATTCCAGCGCAAATTCGCTTCGCTCTGGCGGGTTTTGCGCTCCACGCTCAAGCGCCCATCGCGGTCGCTGCTGTCGCCATGCACGCTCTGCAAACCGAAGCTGGGCCACATGCGCGAACGGCTTTGGCGATAGCGCGCCTGCACTGCTTCGAGCATGGCTTGCGCGCTGCGCACTTGCGGGTCCTGCGGCAGCGCGCGCGCCGCCAGCGCAGTCCAGGCCGGCGCGCGCAGGGCGGCGCCGGATTGCATATGCTGCCGGGTATTCGATTCATCCGGAGCGGCGGCAGGCGCCGGCGCGCTGATGCTGCGCGTCAATTTCAAGTCCGTCCCGGCCTGCGCAGACAGTGCGCCGCCGAGCAGACTGAGCCAGAACAAAGTATGCGCTGCGCTTGGCATCAACGCTCCTGCAGTGAAGATTGCAAACCGCGCAAAATCGGTTTGATCAGGTATTGCATGACCGTCCTTTTACCCGTCAAAATCGCGACCTCCACCGGCATACCCGGTGTGATCGGCAAAGTCTGCCCCTTGCTCTGGAGCTGCCTGGCGTCACAACTCAGCTGAACTTCAAAATAAGCTTCGCCGCGCTCATCAGCAAGCGCATCGGCGCCGACGCGCAGCACTTGCGCCGCCAGCCGGCCATAGGTGGCGGCGTCATACGCCAGCACATTCGCCGAGGCGCTTTGGCCAACCCGGATAAAACCGATATCCGCAGGCTTGACGCGCACCGTGATCAGGAGCGCGCTTTCGGCCGGCACGATTTCCAATATGGTTTTGCCGGGCGCCGCCACGCCGCCGATGGTGGGGGTCAGTATGCGGTTGATCACGCCATCCAGCGGTGCGCTGATATCGCGCCGCGTCACAATATCCTGCTGCCCTTTGATGGTGCTGGCCAGAGCGTTGACCTTGGTTTCATATTCGCTGCGTTGCGCGCCCCATTGCGCGCGCATCCGGGCGCGCGCTTCGGCGGCTGCGGCTTGCGCTTCGGCCAGTCCGGCGGACAGGCGCGGCAGCGAATTTTTCAAGCCGTCCAGCTCGCTTTGCTGTTGCAAAAGACGTTGTTGCGCATTCAGATAATCCATGCGCGCGCCGGCCCCCTGCTTGTACAAGCGCTCTTCAATCGCCAGGCTTTCGCTGCCGAGTTTGACGCTGTGTTCCAGCTGGGCGATGCGCTTTCTGGCTTCCTCCAACTCGCCCCGGCGCCGTTCCACGCCTTCGCGCCCGGCCTGCATGGCGGCCTCGTATTCGCGCTTGGCGTCTTGCCATAATTGTTGCTCTTTGGCGATCAAGTCCGGCGCGGCGGTGCGCCACGCGGGGTCAAATCGCGGCTGGCTTTCATTCAGCAAGGCATCCAGCCGCGCACGCCCGGCCAGGGCGGCGTAACGGTTATGCTGACTGGCCCCGAGATTGGCGTCATATTGCGCCGTATCGAGCCGCAACAGCAATTCGCCACGACGCACAAACTGTCCCGCCGCGACGCGCAATTCGCGCACAATACCGCCCTCCAGACTTTGCACTTCCTGCAGGCGCGAAGGCGGGGTGACGCTGCCGCGCCCATTCACCGAAACATCCAGCTCGGCCAGCATGGCCCACAGCAACAGCGCGGATAACATGAGTGTCATGCTGGCGATCATCCAGCGGATCAGGCGGCGCGGTTCACGCTCCGGGTCCGGGTCGTAATCCGGCATAGCAAGCTTGGCGCGGCTCATGATGCGCCTCCCTGATTGTTTTGATTCGGGGCCGCCGCCAGCGCGCGCAACACCTCATCGCGCGGGCCATCCGCCACGATGCGGCCACGCTCAAACACCAGCAGGCGATCGACTAAACCCAGCATCGCCATACGGTGTGTCACCAGAATGATGGTTGTGTCACGCAAACTGCGCAAACGTTGGATCAGTTTTTGTTCTGTGCCGGGGTCAAACATACTGCTTGGCTCGTCGAGCAGCAGAATCGGCGGCTTGGCCAGCAGCGCGCGCGCAATCGCCACCGCCTGCCGCTGCCCGCCGGAAAGGCGTTCGCCGCGCTCGCCGACATGCGTCGCCACGCCCTGCGGCAATTGCTGAATGATCTCATCCAGACAGGCCAGGCGGATCGCTTCCAGCAAATCGCGGTCGTCTTCCTTGCTGCGGCCAAGTTCAATGTTTTCGCGCAAACTGCCATAAAACAGGGTCACATCCTGCGGCACATAGCCGATCTGGCGGCGCAAGCTGAGCGGATCGAGCTGGGTGCTTGGCAAATCATCAAACAATACGCTGCCGCCTGCCGGGCTGTATTGATTCAAGAGCAGGCGCAAAATCGTGCTTTTGCCGGAACCGAGTTTGCCGATCACGCCAATCCGCTCGCCCGGTTTGATCTGCAAATTCAGCTTGTCCAGCAACAGCGGCGCTTGCGGATAGGCGAAGCTGACTTCGCGCAATTCGATGCGTCCCGATAAGGGCGGCGCTTGCAAGCTGGCGTGCTCGTCGTCGGTCTCGGCTTGCATGATTTGATTCAAGGCGCTGTAAGACAGCTTGGTTTGCTCCCAGCGCATAATCAGGCCGGCAATCTGGCTGATCGGCGCCAGCGCGCGTCCGGTCAGCATGCTGACGGCGATCACCTGTCCCAGCGTCAAGAGTTTTTCCCCCATCATGAGCGCGCCGAGCGCCACCACGGCGGTGCCGGTCAAGGCCATGATGGCGGCGTTGATATAGTTGACGCGGCTGACCAGTTCGCGCGTTTCGACGCTGTTGGCGGCGATCGCCATGGTCAGGTTTTCCCATTTGCGCCGGCTCCAGGCTTCTGCGCCCTGCAGCTTGATGACGTCCAGCCCGTTCATGCTTTCAAACAAATGCGCGGTGCGCTGCCCGCTTTCCTGCATGGATGAGGCGACATGGCGCGCCAAGGGTTTTTTGGCCAGCAAGGCCACCAGCAAGATGAGCGGCATGGCCAGCAGCGGCACGACGGCCAGCCAACCGCCGACCAGCGCGATGACGCCCAGAAACAGCAACAGAAAAGGCAAATCGCCAAGCGCGGTCAGGGTGCTGGAGGCAAAAAACTCGCGCACGGTTTCAAAGTCGCGCACGGTATTGGCCAGCGCGCCGCCGGAGGCGGGCCGGGTGGCCGCGCGCAGCCGCAGGCATTGCGCAAAAATACTGGAGGATAATGCGACATCCATGCGGCGCGATGCGGTTTCGACTAATTGACTGCGCAAGATCCGCATCACCAGCTCAAACACCGAGAGCAGCACGGCGGCAATCGTCAGCACCGCCAGACTGGCGGTTGCGTTATTCGGAATCACGCGGTCATACACCGCCATGGCGTAAAACGGCAGCAGCGCGCCAAAGATATTCAAGACCAGCGTGGCCAGCAAGGCCCAGCGTAAAATCCAGCGATTGCGCGCAAACACATCAAAAAACCAGCGCCCGCTTTGCGGCAGGGTATATAAGAGGCTGCGCTGATCGAAAAACATTTTGGGACGCACCGCCAGCCAGCGCGCGCCTGGAATTTGCGCCTCGATTTGCGCCGCATCCAGCCAGCTGCAACCCTCAATGCCGGGAATATGGCATTCATAGCGGCCCGCCTGCAGCGCGAGCACCACCAGGGCCTGGCCGCCGGCGTTGAGTAAGAGGCAGGGCATTTCGGTGGCGCGGCGCGGCTGGCCGGACGGCAGTTCTGTGCCGCTCAAGCCGGTCTGGGCTAAGATTTGCGGCAAGGCGGCGGCGCTGCCCTCGCCATACGCCGCCAGATTGGCGCGCAGACCTTCCGCATCCGGCGTGACGCCGAGAAAACGCGCCAAAAACATCACGGCGCCATGCAGCGCGTCTGCAGACGCAAGCCCGTCTTGGGTCATTGGCATGATTCGGTTTCCAATTTGATCCAGGCGGCAAGCCGCGCCAGCCTGGCAGGCAGACATTTCAAAGTTTTATTGTGCCATGCGCGCGCAGTGCGTGGAAAAAATGGTGCGGCCTGTCCGCCGCCATCCGTCTGCGGCATGACGCAAGATGAAAAAACGCCAGCGCCGCAAACGGCGCTGGCGTTTTATGCTTGCAACAGCAATTACGCGCGTTTTTTACGGCGCGCCATGAAAGCCAGCAGACCCAGACCGGCGGCCATCATGCCGTAGGTTTCCGGTTCCGGCACAGCCGCCACGGTCAGCATTTTTTGCGATTTCAAGACATCGCTGGTCAGGCTGGTGTAGCGATAGGTGTTGTTGATCACGCCATTGCCCAGGGCGGTGGCCAGCATCGCGTTCGCATCCGCCACCACGGCGTTGCTCAGGCTGTTAAAACGCAGATCGCCGCTCAGCAGATTGCCGTTATCGTTGTTCAATTCCCACAAAGCCAGCTGGAATGCTTTCGCCTTCGGCGCCGGATTGTTCAGATTGCTGCCGATCACGCTGCTGTAGTGGCCTTCATACAAACGCTTGATGGCGTCGCTGGCGTTAAAGCTGGCGCTGCTGTAGTGGTTGGAGGAACCGCTGAAGGCCACTTTCGGCTCCAGGCAGAAGGCATAGAAATTGAAATTGCCAAAATTGACTTCCCATACGCCCGGCGTCACGCTGTTGCCGCCAAAACCACCGCCGGCAGCGGTGAATTGCGGGCCGCCGTGCAATACGGCGGAGAGGTTGGTGGCGGCGCTGGCGCTGAAGCTGGTCAACGCCAGTGCGGCGGCGATCACGGTGGTGCGCAATGCGGTTTTATTGAAGGTTTTCATATTGTCTTTTCTTGGAAAATTAAAACAGGGTGCTCGTACTGCCATCATGCATGCGCCGGCATGGCTTCGGCTTGCGCCAGCACGCGGCGCAGCGCTTCCGCCGCATCGCATGAAACCTGGACTTGCTCCAATACCGCCTGAGCCTGCAACGGGGCCGCAGCCTGGCCCACCAACGCATCCAAGGCATAGTCGTCGCGCAGCAACTCGGCCATATTCGGCAGGCTGACGCCGGCCTTGGCCGCGTCTTGCGCATCAACATTGAAATACACGTCAGTCATATCGACCGACTGACCATTGCTGAGGGTGGCGCTGCTGCGCTCCAGATGCAAATTGTTGTTGGCGTCGAGGAAGGGCAGTTCCTTGAATTGCACCATCAGGCTGGCCACGCCGGCCTCATCCAGACCCAGCAATTCGCCAGCATCGGTCACGCCATTGCTGTTGGCGTCGCGCCAGATGCGCAATTCGGCAAAGCGTTCATCTTGCGCATTGACCTGGCCGTCGCCGTTGGAGTCAAAGCTGGCCAGCTTGGCAAAGCCGGCGCCTTTTTCCACGCCGCCAAACAATTCGCTGATATTGTCGATGCGGCCATTTTGATTGTTATCAATCGCCAGCAAGCCGTCATTGCCGGAAACCCAGCCGGATTGAATCGCTTCGCCATTGCCCAGCAGATCAAAGCTGCCCTGGAAATCAGCGCGCGCAATCGTCTTCACGCCGTCGCCGTTCAGGTCGATCACGATCGGGGTGATGGTGGCGTCCCAGCTCATATCGCTTTCGCCGGATTCGAGGAAGGTGACATCGGTATTCGTCACATTCGCTTTGGATACGCCATCGCCATTCACGTCGGAGTCGATCTGGTCGTTATTGCCGACGTTCTTCACGCCCCACTTCCAGTTATTCATGTTGACGCCGGCAAAAATGACATTGGTTTTGTCAAATTTGAGGTAGTACGCGCCCGGCGTGATATTGCCGAAGTAGTAGTTGCCGTTGCAATTGGTGTAGGTGGTGGCCAGCAATTGGTGGCTGGCGCTGTACAGCATGACTTTGACGCCGCCGATCCCTTCTTCATTGTAGTCTTGCACGCCGTCGTGGTCGCGGTCGCGCCACACTTTGTCGCCAATGCAGGCGGTGCGGAACAGGCCGGCGTCCAGGCTCAGATTGTTTTCACCATAATTCAGGCGCACCAGCTGAGTGCGGCCATAGCCATCCACATCGGAGTCCAGCGCATCATTGCCGACATCGCGACGCGTGAAATACCAATTGCACGGCTGCACCACTTCCACGCGGTAATCGCCGGCGTTCAGATTGCTGAACAGATATTTGCCGTCTTTATTGGTGACGGTGGTGGCGATTACTTGGTTGTAAGCATTCAGCAAGCGCACGGTGACACCGCTCAGGCCGCGCTCACCCGCTTCCTGCACGCCATTGGCGTTTTTGTCTTCCCACACAAAGTCGCCCAGGCTGGCCTTGGAGTACAAACCGGCATCGACATTGTTATTCACCTGGCCCGGGGCCAGCGTGATCAGGGTGGTGTTGCCGGCGGCGTCGATATCGCTGTCATTCGCCTCATTCCCGCCCACGTCTTTACTGGTGACGTAGTAACCGCTGGGGGCTTTCACCGAGACATAATATTTGCCGGCGGCGACATCAAAACCATACATGCCGTTGGCGTCGGTGGTAGTGCTGGCGACCACGGCGCCGGCTGTGTTTTTCAGCTGCACGGTGACGCCGGCAATTCCGGCTTCGCCCTGGTCTTGCAGACCATTGCCATTGGCGTCAAACCAGACACGGTCGCCAATATGCGCATTCAAAGCTTGCAAACCCATATCCAGGCTCAGATTGCTTTCGCCGGAAGCCAGGGTCACTTGCGCGGTCTTGCCATCTGTCGGATTGGCGTCGGAATCAGCCGCATCATTGCCGCCGGCATCGCGCGCGGTGATGGCGTAGCCCGCAGGCAGGCTGTTTTTGTCAAATTGCACGCTGTACGTGCCGGGTTTCAGATTGGCGAACAGATAGTTGCCATTGGCGTCGGTGCTGGTCACCATGCCGGTGGCCGCGCCATTGGCGTCGAGCAGGCTGACTTTGACGCCGGCCACGCCGCCTTCGCCGGCATCCTGCACGCCATTTTTATTGTGATCAAACCAGACGCGATCGCCCAATTGCGCGGTTTTGTACAAGCCGCCGTCAATCGTGCGGTCAGTCGCGCCGGGGGCCAGGGTGATCAAGCCGCTGTTGCCGTTGGCGTCAAAATTGCTGTCGCGCGCACTGTCGCCGCCCTGGTTTTGCGCGCTCACGCTGTAGCCGGACGGGGTTTGCATAGACACCGTATAGGCGCCCGGATTGACATCAAACTGATACGCGCCGGCGGCGTCGGTGGTGGCGCTGGCCACCACATTGCCTTGCGCATCTTTGAGCTGCATCACCACGCCGGCGATTCCGCTTTCATCCGCGTCTTGCACGCCATTCGCGTTTTTATCGTGCCAGACAAAATCGCCCAGATGGGCCGGCGGCACATTAAAAGTCAGATAGTTGGGGCTGAGGCTGAGGTCGCTGGCGTTGCAACCATCCGTGCCGCCCGCATCGCGCACTTTGAAGCCGACAGCGAAATTGCCGGCCACATTTTGATCCGGCACAAACGCCAGATGACCGGCGCGAATGTCAGCGATGGCGATTTCAGCGCCGGCGGCCAGCGCCACGCCATTTAATTGCAGGCTGCCGGCCGGCGGCAGGCTGGTGATCACGACGGATTGGAAAGCATGCTGCTCAACATCGTCATGGAAACCGAAATCGGCTTCGCTCAAAACCACGCTATTGCCATTCAACAGATCAAAAGATTTGTCCGCAGCGGCCGGGGCATCATTCACCGGATCAATAATCACTTGCAAATCCAGGGTGATGGCGTCGCCGTCGCCCAGATTCACCACCAATTCGAGCGTGCTGAAAGAACCATACCAGTTGGCGGCCCAGGCGCCCGGACGCACATACACATTTTGCCCATCCAGCAGGCCGAACAAGGGAGTATTGCCTTCGCTTTCATCACCGTTAGGCAGCAGCACCGCCATGCCTTCGATGTTCAAATCACCCACCCCGGTGTAACCAGCCTGGGTCAGCAAATCACGGATATTGAAGTTGCGTTCTGTATCTTCACAGACATGCACCGCAGTGGAAAGATTGATAGTAGACAAGCTGGCTCCTGATGAAAAAACGGCACAAACACAAGCTTCTTCGCACGCTGGCAAAGTGGTGTATGGCAAAAAATGGAAATTAGGTTTGGGCACAAGCCCGAATCCGGGGGTAAGGCTGGGGATGCGGCAGAAAGTGCGTCAGTTATCTGCTCAAACATCCATCCGCACTTGGCACAAGCAAGTCCGGTCAAATCTGAAACTGCGCTTACATTTCAAAGCTGCCGCGATTATAGCAAAAGTTATCCCACGAGCAATCCAGTTGTTTTAAAGCAAGCGCTCTAAAATCTTACACCCCCTCTCAAACCCACAAAAACAGCCTCAGAATGGCAAAACGCAAAACAAAGTGTGTCGCGCCAAAATTTTAAAAAAACGCTCCAAACCCGTTTAATCGCAAAAAAAGCAAGTTCGTATTTTCCACAGTACGACAGGCACTGAAAATCCTGTTCATTAAGCTTGTGGATATGTTTTCAATTATACAAACAAATTAATTTTAAAACAATCATTCAGATTTACCGTTACCCCTCATCACGCCGCCCACACTCCCCGCACACAGCCAGCAAAAATACCATCTGCAAATAGATTAATCACATGAAAAGTCAATCCGCAGCGCAAACTGCTGCCCCCGGCCCGGCCTCAAACGGCGCGCCGCACAGTGTTCATGCAAGCAGGAAGTGGAGTGCCTAAAGCACAGCGGGACGGCAATCAGGGGCCAGACCGGCCCCTTTCACTTGCGCCAAGATCAGCGCGCGCCAGGACAGGCAATGCGCTGCATGGGAAATTCCATGCTGCGCGGCTTGCCGTTACGCACACCGGAAATGCGCGCCAACAGCTTGTCGCCGGGCTGCGCCTGATAGCTGATTTTTTGCGGGAAATCATGCTGCGGATTTTCAAACACCAGTTCAGGCCCGCTGCCGCTTTGCACAAAGCTGGCAGCCGGCTGTCCTGAGGGTTGCGCGGTAAACACCAGCCGCCCCTTCTCATCCTGATGTATGCGCATGAATTCATATTCCACGGTTTTGCCCTGACGCACCGTGCGCGCCATGCCCAGCATGCTGCCGCCGGCGGGCGGCATCCAATATTCATATGAGCCGTCTTCCCTGCCCTCCTGCCGCCAGCAGCCGCTCAACCAGGCCGCATCGCGCCACGCCTGCTCGCGCGCCACAGGCGGCGCCTCTTGCGCACCCGCTGCCGCTGCTGCAAAAAACAGCAAACCCATCCATGCCCGCATTCTTTTCTCCTTCCGGCACATGCCGGCAAACCATTCTAACAGCCTGCGCCCGGCCCTTGGCGCAAGCCGGCAATGATGCATTTTTCTGCATCGCCGCCGCCCCCGCCCCTACGCAAACATGACTTGCATTGTGCACAAAATTCTTTCCGTATATTGCAAATATATTTAAATGCTTCTACAATGCAATACATGGACAGCCTACATCGCAGCGACAAGGGCCAGCGCCGGCAGTCCCTTCAACCTCACAAGATATTCAGGAGAACAATATGAGCCAGCAAGCAAGCTTCCCGTGGCGCGGCGTCTATCCGGCGGTGACCACCAAATTCAAGGAAAACGAAGATCTGGATTTTGCAGAAATGGAAAAACATTTCGCTTTTCAGATCGACAACGGGGTGCACGGCCTGATCACCGGCGGCTCGCTGGGCGAGGCTTCCACCCTGTCGCTGGAAGAGCGGCTGGACGTGGCGCGCACCGCGCTGAATGTGGCCGACCGCCGTGTGCCGGTGCTGGCCAATGTCTCGGACACGCGCAGCCGTGACGCCATCCGCTTTGTTGAGCAAGCCGCCAAGATGGGCGTGCAAGGCTTTATGGTGATGCCTTCCGTGCTGTACGCCGCCGATGCGCGTGAAGCCAAAGAAAATCTGCGCGATATCGCGCGCGCCGGGCAAAAACCGGTGATGGTGTATAACAATCCGGTCAGCTACAAAGTGGATTTGACGCCGGCTGATTTTGCCGAACTGGCAGACTGCGAATTGCTGGTGGCGATCAAAGAATCCACCGACAATGTGCGCCGCGTGACAGACCTGCGGAATGCAGTCGGCGCCCGCTATCAAATCTTCATGGGGGTGGATGATTTGAGCTATGAAGGTCTGGCCGTGGGCGCGGATGGTCTGGTGGCCGGCTTGTGCGTCGCCTTCCCGCAGGAAACCGTGGCACTGTGGGACTTGATGCAAGCCAAACAATATGATGCCGCGCTGAAACTGTATCAATGGTTCATGCCGCTGATGCATCTGGATGTCTCGACCAAGCTGGTGCAAAACCTGAAACTGGTGGAAGCGCTGGTCGGCGTGGGTAATGAAAATGTGCGCCGCCCGCGCCAGCCGCTGGTCGGGGCCGAACGTGAAAAAGTGATTGGCGTGGTGCGCAATGCGCTGGCCAATCGTCCGAATCTGCTTGAACTGGGTTGGCGCGGCGCGCGTTAATCACAGCCAAGTGGTACTGCTGTGCCGGCGCATGCGCCGGCAGTCTCCTCGCTTTATATGGCCGGCTGCAGCAGCCCGGCCATTTTTTATTGTGCGGCGGCAAGCTGACAAGGCGCGCGCCAGCCTCAGTAAAACTTGCCATTTTTATCATACGATACCGCTATCCGCATTTGCATTATGGCAATCCGCACAATCGCAGCTGCAAACACGGTACAATGCGCGTTTGCTCCTTGCTATTCAATACAGATACGGAAACCGCTATGCCGACCGTGATGCAGCCAGCCCGCATGAGCGCCGCAGCGCGCCCCAAGATGCGCGCCGCCGATGTGGCCTATGATGTTCTGGAAAACCTGATCGTCACCTTGCAGTTAAAACCCGGGGTGCCGGTGGTGGAAGCCGAACTGATAGAAATGACGGGGCTGGGACGCACGCCTTTGCGCGAAGCCTTGATGCGCATGACCACCAATGGCTTGATCGTGCAACTCCCCCGGCGCGGCCTGATCATCAGCGATATTGAGGCCGCCGGCCATATCAGCCTGTTAGAAACGCGGCGCGTGTTGGAACGCCTCATCGCCGCCAGCGCCGCGCGGCGCGCCAGTCCGCCGCAACGGCAGGACATCTTGCGCTGCGGCGAAGAAATGGTGCAAGCCGCCACCAAACAGGAATTAGCGTTTTACATGCAAGCCGACCAGGCGCTTGACCACGCCGTGCACAGCGCCTGCCGCAATCCCTCCGCCGTGGCGGCGGTGGTGCCGCTGGTGATCAAATGCCGCCGCTTCTGGTACGCCTATCAGCATGAAGGCGACGTCGAACAGGGCGCGAGACTGCATTTGAAACTGGCGCAGTCGATTGTGGACGGCAATGAACAAGCCGCCGTGCGCGACTCTGACGCCTTAATGGATTATCTGGAATCGGTGACGCGCAAGGTGATTGAGGGGTGAGCGGTGGCGCTGGCTAAAACAGTGCAAACTGCTCAGGCGCCTCTTGTGGCGGAGCTGCAGCGCCCCCCTGAAAACATAAAATACGCTCGTATTGCTTGTCAGTGAATTGCAAAATGCTGACTTGCCCGCCAGGCGGCAAGTTGGATTGAATTTTGCCGCACAGGGTTTCCATTTGTTTTTGGCTGGCGCAAAAACGCGCGTACACAGAGAGTTGCACCATTTCAAAGCCGATATCCTGCAAAGCATGCCGAAAATCATTGGCGGCTTTGCGCTCCACTTTGCTTAGTACAGGCAGATCAAACATTACCAATAACCACATGATGCGGTAACCCGATAACATCAGCCTTGCTCCAGGCTGGCAGCCAAATCCAGCGCCAAACCGGGCAGGGGTAATTCCAATTTATCGCGCTCGGCGCAAAACACCTGCGCCAAGGAGGTCGCCAGGCGCTGTATGCACAACATCATCGGCGTCACACCTTGCGCGGTTTGCATATCGTGATAGAGGCAATTGACCAGTTTGCGCTTGAGTTCCGGCGTCAAGCCCTGCTCCAGCAAACCTTGACGCTGACACAACAACACTTGCAAATCGATCATGGGACGAAACGGCTCCATCAAATCATCCACCAACCGCATTGGATTTTGATCGTTGGAATGATGCAAGCCAATGCTGGGATGCAAACCCGCAGCCACCACAGCACGCGCAGCACAAGCACGCAGGACGGTATAGCCGTAATTCAAAGCTGCATTTTCGCCATCCCCTTCCTGATTACGCCTGAATTCTGGGCCAAACAGCATTTGCCAATATTTGCGCGCGCCCTGCGCTTCCAGATTGTCCGGATCGCCAGCCTTCACCTTACGCGCCAATTGCAGTAAAACCACATCATTTTGTCCGATCGACGCCAGCACGCAAGCTTGCTGCTGCAATTTTGCTTTTACAATTTCCGCCCATAAGCGTTTGAGCAAAGGCAAGTTTGCCTGCAGTTGCGCATCAATCCGCCCGCCTTGCAAATAATGCCCATCCAGGGACAACAACATGCCAACCGGCATGTGATTGGCTCCGCACAAGACAAACGGCGCACCACGCTCAGCCAGCGCCACCAGCAAATTATTGGTGTAAGTAAGACCGTGCGCGTGCGCAATCAAAGCGGCGATATCGTCAAGCGGGATCTGTCCCAGTAATCGCCCGTCCACTCCGCTTTCATGCACTTGCATGAAGCCACGCGACAAGGACAGATGACGCCTGTCATCAGCAACTTCGACAATGCGCCCGCAACTCATGCGCGCCACCCGGGATCATGCAAGCGCCCGGCAGGACTGATGGTGCAGCGGCGGGCTTGGGCTTTTTGCAGGGAACCGGGCATCTTTGAAACGTAGGAAAAAGGATCGCTTTTATCAGCATCCCGTGCATCCACATTCGCCTCTTGATGTGGCGCCATATAAATCTGCCCATTACCACGCACCGATGCGATCAACATCGTTTTTGTCACACCATCAATTTGCAGACGTAAATAATCTTTTTTTGTTAATCGCATCACCAAAGGCTTCCCGGACAAGGTCATGTTCGGATCTCGCAAACGTGCTTGCCCCTGCACCTCACCTTCCTTTCGCATTAATGCATATACTTGAAAAGTCGATATCACATCACCTTTCCAACGCCCCCTCTCGTCACACCAAATTTCAATGCAGTAATTGCTCCCGCCAACATAACCCTTATAGGGACGCGCATGCCCGTTCTCATCAATGCCATGGCGCGAAATTTGATTCGGAGCATAGATTTTGATCAACTCTTTGTTAGCCACCTGCTTAACCCTGCTTCCATCCAAACCCCAGTCATGCCGATGTGCTTGTCCTTTCGCATCCCAACCCCAGGCTTTATCTTCCAGCATTGCCCCCTGCCACCCATGATCTGGCCGCTGACTGACCCAAATTGCATGCAAGGCGCGCTCCACATGGTCTCGATATGTGGGCCAAGGGTATTCCAGCTTGTCCAACAGACGTTGCATACCTTTTTCTTTGGCGCGCGAATGCGCCTGCGCCATTTTGTTTAACAGACTGCGGTCAATCACACCGATCACCATCGCATCCAGCGCATGATGGCGGTGGTCATTGCGGTTTTTCTCCTCACTGCCTGAGAGCAATTCATTCAAACCGAATTTGCCGCGAATCATCGCCGTCATGCGCCCCGGCAAGACCCACACTTTTTGCCCCTCAGAAGGCGCATACAGACAGCACAGATATTCCCGCGCAATGCGGGACAGGTAGGCAGTATCATTCAGTGCGCGCGCCAGAAAATCATCACCCTCATGCTGCAACCATTGTTGCAAACCGTCCGGCGCAAAGCGTTTTCGCTTGGAAGCCGGCATGACTTTGGCGCGCTCCACCATATCGGCATACACGAAACCTGGCACACTGTTGGCGCCAAATGCCTCGTAGGGCGTCATTTCGCGCTTGATGCGATTTGCCCGACGCAAGGCTACCGTTTTATTCATCAAGCTATCGTCCAGGGTTTTACTGTACGGCAAGATATGTTCGATTTCGACTTCATCGCTCAGCAAGCGCTGAATGGAAATCAGCTCGCCGGTATAGGGACAGCAGCGCTGCAAAGGATTCGCCGGGTTCAATTCCTGCCATAACTGCATTTTGTGCAGCAATTCGCGCCGGCTGGCGCCATCCAGGTGGTCTGGCTGTCTTTGCAGAATAGCGCAAGCTTCCACCAGCAGAATTTGATTGCGCTTTTGCCGCGCTGCCTGTTGTTTTTGAATTTCCAGCTTTTGCTCACGGCTCTGTTTCAGTTCGCGCGCCACTTCCAACACCACTTGCGCCGGTCTGCCATAAGATTCGATTAATTCATTGACCACGACCCGCACTTGATTCAGACCGATATGCACCGTCGGATTGGCGATTTTGCCCAAACGCTCTTCCTCATTGCGCGGATTGTCACGGGCGAAGCCAATATGCCTTTGCAGCACCACTCCGTAGTATGGCAAGCGTTCAAATAACTCCCCGGTTTGCTGCCCATGCTGCAATGCGCTGTGACTGCCCAGACCGGCGGCCTCTGTGGCCGCACTGTAATCAAGATTGTTTTGCTGCATCTGCGGCAAGATGCGCAATTGCGCCTCCTGACTCAAATTGCCATAACCTTGTGGCAGGCTGCAATTGGCGATACGCTCAGCTTGTTCCGCATCAACATGACAGGCTTGCTGTAGCCAGTCAATCAAAGTCTGCGCATTGTCTTCGTCCAGTAATTTTTGCACGATCCGTTCTTGCATATCCGCAGACAAACTGAACCATGCCTGGCCAAACATCTCAGGTTTGCTCAAAGCCACGCTGCTCAAATTACCTTTCAGTTCTTTGCGCTTATCATCCTCCAGATTAAAGCGCACATCGCTGGGCAAACGCAAAGACTTGCGTATCGCATCAAAACTGATGCGCGCCTTACTTTCCAATAATTGCGCCACTGTGTTTTTTTGCGCCAGACTCAGAGGCAGGGCTTGCAATTGCGCATCCAGCAAACGCAAATTCGCCACTTCTTGCCAGATCCGAAAACGCTGGGTAGAAGGCAGCGCCAGTGGGGCACGGCGCAGATCGGGCAACAGACTGCAGCGCCCTGCTTGCACCGGTTTCAAAGGACGTTGAAAAAACAAGATGCTATATAAGGTTTCACGCACTTCCTGAGAAAACATATGTGCATCCGGCAAACCCGCATGCAAGCGCTGCTGCGCCAGCCAAAGCGCATCAAATTCGGCTTGCACCATCGCGCGGCTGGCGTAAAAGCTGAAGGCTTTTTGTTTGCCCTGTCCGCTGCTGCGCGCGCGCACATCCAGGCCGCGCTGCTGGCACCGCCACAACCAATCACCCAAAGTGTGCGGCGCATCGCCGGTATTTTCTGCCGCGTTTGCGCTTAACTCCTGTTGCAATGCCTTAATCGCACGCTTCATCAAGCCATCTTCGGCGTCTTTGGTGTCGGTTTTACGATTGCTTTGAAAGCCGCGCCGCTGATTGAGATGAAATAATGCACGCGCAAACTCCGCTGGCGATAAGGCGCGGCGCAAACCTTCGCTGCGCAATTGATAAGGGTTCAGCAATTCGAGCGCTTTGCGCTCTTCCAGATCGTCGGGGAAAAAGCCATGGCGCACCAAGGCATTGATAAATTTGGATTTACGTTGCAAGAGGCGGTCACGCCGGCGCCGCATGGCGCGGGCATTACGCCGGGTGACTGCCAAAGAAGTTCCGTCCTTGGGGTTGCGTCCATCATGAAAAATACGTGAACCTGAACGCACGATAGCGCTGACTTGATCCTGATCATTGAGCTTCAGCACAGCCCAGCCAAGCGATTGCGCACCCAAATCCAACGCCAAACGGTAACGTAAAGCCATCATCTCTCCAGACAAGACAGTTAGCAGTACAACGCATCAAATAACCGACAGAAATTCTACTCAAGGTGAGAGTAAAGTGGGAGCAAAACACACTTTTTGTTGCCATCTGGCGACAGTAAAGCAATCAATAGAAAGATGCTTGACAGGGGCTGGACGAATGCATAGACTTCAAGCCACTAACAGATTGGGATTTGTGCTCTGGACGCTAACAAGTATCCTCTGGATGCACCAAATGAAGGGCCGCTATATGCGGCCCTTGTCACGTCTCACGCCAGAAAACAGCTGCCATGCTTGAAAAAATCCGCTAAAAACATCCTCAAAACCAGCCTATGAGAGTATTTTTTCGCCACCCAAAAAGCCAAAAGCCCTTGAATAATCAAGGGCTTACTGGCGTTCTAGTTTAGCAGATTGGGATTTGTGCTCTGGCCGGAACTGCCCAGTTGCCCGCAGCAGATCAATTTCAGTTTAGCAGATTGGGATTTGTGCTCTGGCCGGAACAGCTGGTGTCATCGCGTCGCTCATTGGCGGAGTTTAGCAGATTGGGATTTGTGCTCTGGCCGGAACGGCGCTGCCGTTGTCTGTATCGACTGCGCGAGTTTAGCAGATTGGGATTTGTGCTCTGGCCGGAACCGCACAAGGATCGGTTGCAGCTGGCCTTGTAGTTTAGCAGATTGGGATTTGTGCTCTGGCCGGAACTTCAACCCGACTCGAAACGGCGCGCAGATGGAGTTTAGCAGATTGGGATTTGTGCTCTGGCCGGAACCAAGCCGCAGCGCTGGACTGTGAAGCCGCGAGTTTAGCAGATTGGGATTTGTGCTCTGGCCGGAACCGTGTACGTGGCACACCAACGTGGCGCCGGAGTTTAGCAGATTGGGATTTGTGCTCTGGCCGGAACAGCGTAGGAAAAAAATTAAATAGAGAATCAAGTTTAGCAGATTGGGATTTGTGCTCTGGCCGGAACTATGCTGACTGTCCCTCGATATTTTAATTCAGTTTAGCAGATTGGGATTTGTGCTCTGGCCGGAACATGGCGCTCTACGGGGGGCAGCAAGGCGGCAGTTTAGCAGATTGGGATTTGTGCTCTGGCCGGAACCATTGTGTCAGGCATAATGCCCGATGCATGAGTTTAGCAGATTGGGATTTGTGCTCTGGCCGGAACAGGACGGCAGCGCCAGGACGGCAGCGCCAGAGTTTAGCAGATTGGGATTTGTGCTCTGGCCGGAACTTGCATGCCAAGGACTGCGGCGCCCAGCGCAGTTTAGCAGATTGGGATTTGTGCTCTGGCCGGAACTGCCAAATACATTCTTAAAAAATCCCTGTCAGTTTAGCAGATTGGGATTTGTGCTCTGGCCGGAACTCATTTCCGAGCGCATGAAGAACTGCCCAGAGTTTAGCAGATTGGGATTTGTGCTCTGGCCGGAACACGGGCCGCTGCGCAAAGCCAGCTCAAATAAGTTTAGCAGATTGGGATTTGTGCTCTGGCCGGAACAACGCAAGCTGTGAAAGTGGTGCGTGAGCAAGTTTAGCAGATTGGGATTTGTGCTCTGGCCGGAACTAAAAGGTCTGGCAAGCGGGCGGCAAAGCCAGTTTAGCAGATTGGGATTTGTGCTCTGGCCGGAACGGGAAATATGGGACATACACGGGCCGGCGTAGTTTAGCAGATTGGGATTTGTGCTCTGGCCGGAACTGCCCGGTTCGGTAGCCAAATACGCTGCGTAGTTTAGCAGATTGGGATTTGTGCTCTGGCCGGAACATATCATGATGATACTTGAATGGCCGGACGAGTTTAGCAGATTGGGATTTGTGCTCTGGCCGGAACCGCGGCGGGGTGCGGGAATGAGCGCAAAAGAGTTTAGCAGATTGGGATTTGTGCTCTGGCCGGAACAACGAACGAAGCCGGCCAGAAAATGACGCTAGTTTAGCAGATTGGGATTTGTGCTCTGGCCGGAACAGAGTGGAACAACTCTTAAAATATCTGCTAAGTTTAGCAGATTGGGATTTGTGCTCTGGCCGGAACAGCTTTATCTCTTATAGATTCTGTCGATATAGTTTAGCAGATTGGGATTTGTGCTCTGGCCGGAACTATGTTGACTGTCCCTCGATATTTTAATTCAGTTTAGCAGATTGGGATTTGTGCTCTGGCCGGAACGTAATACTTCGTCAGCGTGGGCAGGGTCACAGTTTAGCAGATTGGGATTTGTGCTCTGGCCGGAACCCATGTATGGGTGGCGTACCGTCGGGGTTTAGTTTAGCAGATTGGGATTTGTGCTCTGGCCGGAACATCGGCGTCATAGTACTGCCGCGCCTTTTCAGTTTAGCAGATTGGGATTTGTGCTCTGGCCGGAACTCGTTTCCGAGCGCATGCAGAACTGCCCAGAGTTTAGCAGATTGGGATTTGTGCTCTGGCCGGAACCGCGGATTGCATCGGCTTCGTGCTGCGTGCAGTTTAGCAGATTGGGATTTGTGCTCTGGCCGGAACTGCGATGTGCCGCTATTGTTCACGGCTGCGAGTTTAGCAGATTGGGATTTGTGCTCTGGCCGGAACACCTTCGGCAAGATCGACTTCGCCGGCCTGAGTTTAGCAGATTGGGATTTGTGCTCTGGCCGGAACCATTCAATCCGAGCATCAAGCCCTGCTTGAAGTTTAGCAGATTGGGATTTGTGCTCTGGCCGGAACCCATGTACAAGTACTCAGTTGAAGGGCGTGAGTTTAGCAGATTGGGATTTGTGCTCTGGCCGGAACACAGGCGCACACAGACAAAAGCACCGCGCGAGTTTAGCAGATTGGGATTTGTGCTCTGGCCGGAACAAAGTATTTACGCCCGACCCCGGCTGGGCGAGTTTAGCAGATTGGGATTTGTGCTCTGGCCGGAACTGCGCAGTGATCGCCTGCGCGTTTGGCGTCAGTTTAGCAGATTGGGATTTGTGCTCTGGCCGGAACCAGCTGGCTGGAGCAACATTTACCGGGCCGAGTTTAGCAGATTGGGATTTGTGCTCTGGCCGGAACCGCCTTGCCGAAGTGCGCCAGCGCCTTGCTAGTTTAGCAGATTGGGATTTGTGCTCTGGCCGGAACGGGACAACTACTGCCCTGCCTCCGTATCGCAGTTTAGCAGATTGGGATTTGTGCTCTGGCCGGAACCGCATGCTGATGTGGCTTTTCCAATCGCACAGTTTAGCAGATTGGGATTTGTGCTCTGGCCGGAACTAACGATAACGCCGGTTCACGCCCTGCGAAAGTTTAGCAGATTGGGATTTGTGCTCTGGCCGGAACTGAAATCAAAGTGACCAGCCTGCTGGATATAGTTTAGCAGATTGGGATTTGTGCGTAAGCGCCCAACAGCCCCATCTCCCCAGCCCATAAAAACCAGCGCATGCTATGCCCATCAAAAAGGAGGCATAGGATGCACAGCAAATCACGCAAACAACGCAGGGAAGAATGGCTCGCGCACGTAAGGGCATGGCGCTTGAGCGGGCAAACGCAAACCGCATATTCCCGTCAGCATGAAATCAATCTGCCGGTCCTGCAATATTGGATCAAACGCAGCCGCACGACAGCAGAGCACAGCGCGCCGCTAACGCTGGTCGCCACGCAAGCGCCAGCCGACGTCATGCCGGCTTCCCCCGCTGGCCATCTCACCCTCGAAAGCGGAGTGCAGCGCCTGCATATTCCGCTGCATGTCACGCCGCAATGGCTGGCCGCATTACTGCGGGAGTTGGCATGAGTTGGCCGCAGCCTGGGCAAATTTGGCTGGTGCAAGAGGCGATTGATATGCGCGCCGGCATCGACAGTCTGGCCGCCCGTATTCAACACACCTTGGGACGCACGCCCAGCGACGGCGCGGCGTATGTGTTTCGCAATCGGCGCGCAAACCGTCTCAAGGCGCTGGTGTTTGACGCCAGCGGCATTTGGCTGTGTCAACGCCGTTTGCATCAAGGCGGCTTCACCTGGCCCGAAGCTGACGCACAACTTTTTATACTCAATCCTGCGCAATGGGAATGGCTTTGCAAAGGCGTCGATTGGCGCCGTTTGAGCGCGGATCGCATCCCGGATTGGCTGTATTAAAGCGCATTTTTGCAGCCATCGCATGGGCGCTTTCTCAAGCAGGAAAACACATGAAAAAAACCGCAAAAATCATGCCGTTTGCACAGAGCAATACACCGGCAAATGCTACACTTAGCGCATGGATTTCACTGCGCAAAAACACCGCTTGCAACACGCCGAAGGCATCCCGTCCCCGCTGCGGGAAGAGCTGCTGGCGCTGCTTGAGCAAGCCGCGCACGTCGAGCAAAATGCGTCCGCATTCGCGCAACGCGCCGCGCACGCCGAGCAAAAAGTCACATTGCTCGCACAGCAAGCCGCGCACGCAGAACGGCACGCTGCGCAACTGCAACAGCACAACGAAAGACTCCAGCAAGAAGTCGCGTATTTGCGCCGCATGCGTTACGGCGTCAAGAGCGAGCGGGTGGTGGATAGCCATCAGCGCAGCTTGTTCGAGGAAGACATTGAAGCCGACCTTGAAGCTGCGCAAGTCGAGTTGGATAAACTCGCGGCTGCGTCCCGGCAAGCCAAGCCGGCCAAGCAAAGGCGTCCCGGACGCCTGCCGTTGGCGGCGCACTTGCCGCGCGAAGACGTGTTGCACGAGCCGGCCAGTTACGACTGCCCGGAATGCGGCAAAGCGATGCGCAAAATTGGTGAAGATGTCACCGAAAAATTATCGGTGCAGCCCGCTGTGTTCAGCGTCAAGCGCCACCGCTATCCGAAATACGCCTGTCACGCTTGCCAAGCCATTCATCAAGCGCCAAGTGCGCCCTCGATTATTGACGGTGGCGGCGTCGAACACGATGTGCTGGCCTGGCTGGCGGTGGCGAAATACATCGATCATCTGCCGCTGTATCGCCTGGAACAGATCGGCGCACGCCATGAGGTTGCCTTGTCGCGCACCAAGCTGGCGCAGTGGGTGGGGCGTTTGGGCGTGGCGCTGGCGCCGCTGGCTGATCGCTTGGCCGAATTGCTGCGCCAGCGGCAATGCTTGCATGCCGATGAAACGCCGGTGGCGCAATTGGCGCCGAAGACGGGTAAAACCGAGCGCGGTTATCAATGGGTGTATCGCAGCAATGATCTGGAGCCGGGGCCGCGCATTGTGGTGTACGACTATCAGCCTTCGCGGAAGGGACAGCATGCGCGCAACATGCTGGATGGTTGGCGTGGCTATCTGATGGTGGATGCGTACTCCGGCTATGATGCCTTGTTTACTGGCGGCGTGGTGGAGCTGGGCTGCATGGCGCATGCGCGACGAAAATTCTTTGATTTGCATGCGACGCAGCCAACGCCGATCACGACCGAAGCCTTATTCCGCTTTGGCCAGCTGTACGAAATTGAGCGCGAAGCCAAGGAGATGAGCATCGAAGACCGCGCGGCCTTGCGACGACGAAAGAGCATACCATTGTTGACGGAGTTCGAGGCGTGGCTCACAGAAATCGGGGCCAGGGCGTCACCGTCCTCCGGCTTGCAAAAAGCGGTCATGTACACCATCAGCCGTTGGGCTTCGCGGGTGCGTTATGCGCACAGCGGCGATTTGCCGATTGACAATAATCCGGCAGAAAACGCCTTGCGCCCGATCGCTATCGGACGTAAGAATTGGCTGTTTTACGGCACCGAGCGCGCCGGCCACCGCGCATCAAGCATTATGTCTTTACTGACAACTGCCAAACTCAATGGCCTGGAACCGTATGCCTGGCTACTGGATACCCTCAATAAATTACCCACTTGGCCTACCAGCAGACTGGATGAGTTATTGCCGCTCGCGCCACTGCCTCAAGTTTGAAGGGGGGGCGTGGGCGCGTTGGGCGGTTACATTTGTGCTCTGGCCGGAACAAGCGCATAATCATCTGCGTTTGCCGTTGCAGTTTAGCAGATTGGGATTTGTGCTCTGGCCGGAACCATTTCTGGCCTGATTGGCTTGCCTGTGCGAGTTTAGCAGATTGGGATTTGTGCTCTGGCCGGAACCTGGGACAGGTCGCAACAAAGATTGCAGTCAGTTTAGCAGATTGGGATTTGTGCTCTGGCCGGAACCAGCCAATCGGGCCGGTGAACCACGGATTGAGTTTAGCAGATTGGGATTTGTGCTCTGGCCGGAACCACTCATGACGCCAGTTGTCACAACGCGGGAGTTTAGCAGATTGGGATTTGTGCTCTGGCCGGAACTCAACGCTCAGTGAATTGCCGTGATAGACGAGTTTAGCAGATTGGGATTTGTGCTCTGGCCGGAACCAATTGAAATGAAGCCGGAACCAGACATTAAGTTTAGCAGATTGGGATTTGTGCTCTGGCCGGAACCTGCGCTTGGAATACTGCCTGCTGTTCCTCAGTTTAGCAGATTGGGATTTGTGCTCTGGCCGGAACGGAGTATCGTCATATATCTCGCCAGATGCGAGTTTAGCAGATTGGGATTTGTGCTCTGGCCGGAACAATATCGATGTGCAGGAGTACGAGTACCGCAAGTTTAGCAGATTGGGATTTGTGCTCTGGCCGGAACAGCATCACAAACACGAAGATTGGATGAGACAGTTTAGCAGATTGGGATTTGTGCTCTGGCCGGAACCACGATGCGTAATGCTGTGCGCTCTGCGCGAGTTTAGCAGATTGGGATTTGTGCTCTGGCCGGAACCCTAGCCGGCGCGGACAGACTGCGCGCAATAGTTTAGCAGATTGGGATTTGTGCTCTGGCCGGAACCGGGCGGGAGGTGTTGCCGGGGGTGGTGGAAGTTTAGCAGATTGGGATTTGTGCTCTGGCCGGAACGTTATCTTCACCATAAGTGGGCTTGAGCAAAGTTTAGCAGATTGGGATTTGTGCTCTGGCCGGAACGGAACGGCAGAAATGTACAGCTTAATGCCTAGTTTAGCAGATTGGGATTTGTGCTCTGGCCGGAACCATTTTTCGCCAGTCATCCACATGCAAGGAGTTTAGCAGATTGGGATTTGTGCTCTGGCCGGAACTGTGGCTGGCTGTGGTGGTGGCGCCGGCGTGAGTTTAGCAGATTGGGATTTGTGCTCTGGCCGGAACTTGCAAAGCGCCGTGGCCAATGGCGCGCTGAGTTTAGCAGATTGGGATTTGTGCTCTGGCCGGAACGGCACCGTGTATCTGAGCAGCGACGGCGGGAGTTTAGCAGATTGGGATTTGTGCTCTGGCCGGAACTGTTACGGTTGCTGAAAATCGCGCCTAATTAGTTTAGCAGATTGGGATTTGTGCTCTGGCCGGAACGAGCGACATCTGCAGGCCGGTGTCGTGCACAGTTTAGCAGATTGGGATTTGTGCTCTGGCCGGAACCACGAAAGCGGCGGTTCCACCGCTTGAGGAGAGTTTAGCAGATTGGGATTTGTGCTCTGGCCGGAACTGCCTGGGCTACGTGCAAGCCGCCCAGCGCAGTTTAGCAGATTGGGATTTGTGCTCTGGCCGGAACGAAGAACTGCTCCACTACGCGCGCGTTGGCAGTTTAGCAGATTGGGATTTGTGCTCTGGCCGGAACCATTGCTTCAATGAAACCGCGCATAGAACCAGTTTAGCAGATTGGGATTTGTGCTCTGGCCGGAACCGGGACGCGATGAATAAAATGTGGTGGGCGAGTTTAGCAGATTGGGATTTGTGCTCTGGCCGGAACGCGGCCAAGCCGGGGTGTGAGGTGTGGAATAGTTTAGCAGATTGGGATTTGTGCTCTGGCCGGAACTGCCTGGGCTACGTGCAAGCCGCCCAGCGCAGTTTAGCAGATTGGGATTTGTGCTCTGGCCGGAACTGCCTGGGCTACGTGCAAGCCGCCCAGCGCAGTTTAGCAGATTGGGATTTGTGCTCTGGCCGGAACTGTGCAACGCAAGCGCCGCCTGTGACAGTTAGTTTAGCAGATTGGGATTTGTGCTCTGGCCGGAACTTGAATGGCTGGCTGAAAACAAGGCCGAGTAGTTTAGCAGATTGGGATTTGTGCTCTGGCCGGAACTGGGGCTGTCACTGCTCAACGCAGGCCGTAAGTTTAGCAGATTGGGATTTGTGCTCTGGCCGGAACGCGCGGGGCGGCGGCAGCGCGCTTTGCTGAAGTTTAGCAGATTGGGATTTGTGCTCTGGCCGGAACCCACCACATCGCACTCAGGCGCCTGACATCAGTTTAGCAGATTGGGATTTGTGCTCTGGCCGGAACCGCGTCGTTTAATTGAAAAAATGGCGCCAGAGTTTAGCAGATTGGGATTTGTGCTCTGGCCGGAACACCGGAAGCCTTCAGCGCATCGAAAATTGCAGTTTAGCAGATTGGGATTTGTGCTCTGGCCGGAACTATGGTGTGATACTTCTCTGTCTTGAGATTAGTTTAGCAGATTGGGATTTGTGCTCTGGCCGGAACGAGGTAAAAACGCGATAGAAGCAGACATACAGTTTAGCAGATTGGGATTTGTGCTCTGGCCGGAACGGCTGGTGGAGTCGCGCAAGGCCAGCACCAAGTTTAGCAGATTGGGATTTGTGCTCTGGCCGGAACTTGTATTGCATACAACTCACAATTGCGACTAGTTTAGCAGATTGGGATTTGTGCTCTGGCCGGAACCCCAGCACTACGCCCGATTCGCCATCCTCAAGTTTAGCAGATTGGGATTTGTGCTCTGGCCGGAACGGCTTGGCTGGCGCACTGCGTGAGCGGCGCAGTTTAGCAGATTGGGATTTGTGCTCTGGCCGGAACTCCAGCGGGGAACTTCCCTCATATTCGCCCAGTTTAGCAGATTGGGATTTGTGCTCTGGCCGGAACCACTGCCTGCTCGTGGGCATGTCTGGCGCGAGTTTAGCAGATTGGGATTTGTGCTCTGGCCGGAACTTTATGGTGGGCTGATCGGCATAGGCGCGCAGTTTAGCAGATTGGGATTGTGCTCTGGCCGGAACAAATGCGCGCTCGTGTGCATCGCGCAGCATAGTTTAGCAGATTGGGATTTGTGCTCTGGCCGGAACTGGCAAATCGGCGTCATCGTCGGCCCATCGAGTTTAGCAGATTGGGATTTGTGCTCTGGCCGGAACCCCAGCTCAACCTTGTATTCCGATGCGCTCAGTTTAGCAGATTGGGATTTGCGCTCTGGCCGGAACCACGCATACGCAGCCCACGAAATCACATGGAAATTTAGCAGATTGGGACTTGTGCCCTCTAGCCAGAATTCCTTCGTCGTAAGATGCATTTTTGCAGATTGTGATTTTCAATCTATCCCCCATCCGCTACCCACCCCGCACAAACCTTCCATACGCCGCAATCTTTTCCTGCAGCCGCGCCGCCAGGCAGGGGCTGGCGGCCCCGAGTGCGTTTAAGATCTGTCCCGCTTCGCTTTGATAACTGATGATTTTCGCGTCATCCCAGTAAAACGGCGGATGATATAAATTCGCAATCCGGTCTGCCAATTTCACCATCGCCACTTCGCGCGGCTGGCGCAAGATGCGCTGCAGGCTGTCGGCTAATTGCTGAGCCTTGGGCAACGCCGGATTTTTTGACAGGGCTTGCACGCCATCCGCCACGGCCAGGCCGAATTCCGCCGCAACGCTGGCGTAAGTGATGCCGCAGTCTTCCAGCGTGTCATGCAAGAGCGCACATTGCAGCGCCAAATCGCCATCCAGGCCAGGCCCCGCTTCCGCCTGCAAAGCCCAGCTGACTTCCATCGCCACGCTGGCCAGATGGTTGATATAGGCAATCTGTTCCCCCGGCAAAGCGCCGCCGTAAGTTTGCCCCTGATGCGCGCGGCTGGCGAACATCCACGCGCGTTGCCAGCTGTCCTGGCGCCAATTGATCTGCATCGCCCCCTCCTTTTTTGCCAAAGATTGCTGATTGTGGCACGCGCCGCGCATACCGGCAGCCTGTCAAAAGATTGCCCGGAATCAGCAAAAAATATGCGCCCGCTATCCAAAATTCAACTACAGGGACATATTATGTGCGGCAACCAAAAAACGGGACAGTTTACGCCCGGAATTCACATGCTTGCAAATTGCCGCGCCATATAATCGCCACGCCCATTTCAGGCATACCTATCTTCAGGAGAATAACAATGGCAATCATCAGCGGCACTGAGAACGACGATATTTTGTACGGCAGCAAAGAGAACGATAAGCTGTACGGCTATGGCGGCAACGACACTTTCCGCCTCATCACCGGCGGGGACAACAATGGAATTGATTGGTATGACGGCGGCAGCGGCGTGAATATGATTCAAGGCGGCTGGTCTTACGATGTGTTGCACGTCATGAATCATCTGGCGAATCTACAGAATATCCAGATTTTGGACGGCGGCGACGGCACAGCCGAATACAACACCGTGCAAGCCGGCCCGGACAGCGATTATCTGGATTTCTCGCAGATGATTGTGAAAAACTTTGTGCTGGACGGCGGGGCCGGCTTTGATGTGATCATCGGCACCGATGGCGGCGACGTCATTCGCGGCGGGCTGGACAATGACAAGCTGTATGGCGGCGCCGGCGATGACACCTTCCTGTTGCTGACCGGCGGCGATAAAAACGGCGTGGATTGGTATGAAGGCGGGACGGGTCACAACACCATTAAAGGCGACTGGTCTTACGATGTGTTGCACGTCATGGACGGTCTGCAAAATCTGCAAAACATTCACCTGCTGGACGGCGGCGACGGTACCCCGGCTTACAACACCGTGCTGGCCACGGATGCGGATGAGACGCTGAATTTCTCCAAGATCACGGTGAAGAATTTTGTGCTGGATGGGGCTGGCGGTAATGATGTGATCATCGCCACCGAAGCCGGCGATGTGATTCGCGGCGGGGCCGGCAATGACAAGCTGTATGCGGAAGGCGGCGATGACACCTTCCTGTTAATCACCGGCGGCGATAAAAACGGCCTGGATTATTACGATGGCGGGGCCGGTCTCAACCGCATTACCGGCGACTGGTCTTATGATGTGCTGCATGTGGAAAACAAGCTGATGAATCTGCAAAACATTCAGATTCTGGATGGCGGCGACAAGACGTGGAGCTACAACGTGGTGCAAGCCGGCAAGGGCGATGACAGTCTGGATTTCAGCAAGTACCAGGTCAATTATTTCACTATCGACGGCGGCGATGGCAATGACGCGATTATCGGCAATGATGATGTGAACCATATCCGTGGCGGGGCCGGTCACGACACCATCAGCGGCGCCGGCGGCGACGATGTGTTGTCCGGCCAGGCTGGCGATGATGTGTTCCAACTGATTACCGGCGGCGATTTCAACGGCACGGATTGGTATGACGGCGGCAGCGGCGTCAACAGCATCGTGGGCGGCTGGTCGTATGATGTTTTGCATGTGGTGGACCAGTTGGCGAATCTGAAAAACATCCAGATTCTGGATGGCGGCGACGGCACAACTGCCTACAACACGGTGTTGGCCAGCGATGCGCATGAGACGCTGGACTTTTCCGGCATGCTGGTGAAAAACTTTGTGCTGGATGGCGCCGGCGGCAATGATCTGATCATTGGCGGCAAGGGTGATGATGAGATTCGCGGCGGGGCCGGCGATGATAAGCTGTATGGCGGCGCTGGCGATGACAGCTTCCTGTTAATCACCGGCGGCGATAAAAACGGCCTGGATCTGTTTGTCGGCGGCGATGGCGTCAACACCATCAAAGGCGGCTGGTCTTACGATGTGCTGCATGTCATGAATCATCTGGAAAATCTGCAAAACATCCAGGTGCTGGACGGCGGCGACGGCACAGCCAGCTACAACACGGTGCTGGGTACGGCGCAAGACGACTATCTGGACTTCTCGCATATGGTGGTGAAAAACTTTGTGCTGGACGGGGCGCAAGGCAATGATGCGATTTACGGCTCCAAGGGCGATGACGTGATCCGTGGCGGCGCAGGCAATGACAAGCTGAATGGCGGGGCCGGCGATGACACCTTCCTCTTGATTACCGGCGGCGATAAAAACGGTTTTGATTACTACGATGGCGGAGCCGGCTTTAACGTCATCAAGGGTGATTGGTCATATGACGTGCTGCATGTGGATAATCTGCTGTCGAATCTGGTGAATATTCAGATGATTGACGGCGGCGACGGCACGGCGGCGTATAACAGCGTGCTGGCCACGCCGGATGCGGATACGCTGCCGTTTTACAGCATGACGCTGCGCAATCTGACGATCAAAGGCGGGGCCGGCAATGACATCATCGGCCTGTCCCGTTTGGCGGATCAAAGCGTGCATTACCAAGGCAATGAAGGGGATGACCGCTTTGTGTTTGAAACCGACATCCGGGTCGCAGTGATTGACGACTTTAATCAGGCTGGCAATGACGTGCTGGATTTGCGCGCCTGGCAAGTCAAGGATCTGCAGACTTTGCAGCATCAATCCTTCCAGGTCGGCGCAGATGTTGTGATCAATGTCGCAAGCGGCGCCCAAATCACGTTGATCGGGACGCAGCTGGCGCAATTGGATTGGACTGGCGCGAGCGACTTCCTGCTTTGATGGGGTGCAAGGCATGCCGGACTTTGCCGGCATGCCTTTTTTAGCATCTGCGCGCGCGGCTTGCAAAAATACCGCCAACATGGCGTATGCCGCGCGCCTTTCGGCTAAGCTATGCTGATGACGGCTCACGCCGTTTTATTGGCTGCAACACTCTTGAGCTGGGCCTGTATATGACCGATCTCGTACTCACTCTCAAGCCGCAGCTGCTGCACAATCCTGATCTGGATCTGCGCTATGCCATCCCCGACATACTGGCCAGCCGCTCACACGGCAATATTCAAGGCGCAGGCTTTGACTATGAAGAACAGGAAGATGGCGCCGCCGCGCTGCTGACAATCTTTCTGTGCGTGAGTGATTTGCCGGCGGCTTTAAGCATCATCAGCGCGGTTTTGTACAGTGAAACTGTGCTGGAAAACCAACTCGCGCCCGCCGCCGCTTTGTATCTTCAAGAAGGCGCACAGCTGACATTGCTCAACTTGGGCGATGAAAAGACATGGACTTTGTAAGGGATCATCCCCGCGCCTGCGGGGAACAGCGCATGCAGCGCATACGCCTCACTGCCGTGGTGCGTATGCGCGACCGCTCCTGTACCGGGGAATCAAACCCTGCTCATCATCAGCCATGCCCTGCGACAGGCGCAGGGCGAACGGCTTGCGCCACTGTGCTTTTGCTGTGACAGGACAAAGGCGCGGCCCTGCATAGAGCGGGCGCAAGCATGCATCAGTTGTAAGCCGGTATGCGCGAGCGATCAATCACGATCGCCGCATCAAAATGTTGATCCAGGCGATCAAGCTGCAAATGCATCCCCCAGTTCATAAAATTCAGCGGCCTATGCAGCCAGTTATCGCCATCCCCGGCCGCATCGCGCGCAGGAATCGGCAAATATAAGGCCCCCAGCCGCAAGCTGTGCGCATACGCCTCTAAAGAATCCGCTGGCGGCAAACGCACCGGCATACTGTTGCGAAAATTATTTGCGTTCTCCCCGCGCAACATGAATAAGCCAATGGTAAATAACTGATCCTGCCATTCTTTGGCCAGATACGACCCCATAGGCGCGCCTGCAGCACTCCCCCATTGACTGGCGCGTGAGATATGCGCGTTATGCGCCCAGACCATGATTTTCTCCTGCGGGTAAGCCAGCTTGGCCAGCCCGCTGATGCTGCGCGCCATGGCCGGATCGCGCCCCTGGTAAGAATGGGGGTCGAGATGGCGCGCACGCAAACTGAGCAGGCGGTCTTGCAAAGACTGCAAGCCCAGATACGCCATATTGCGCACAAAACGCTGACTGTCATCAGCTTGCGCCCGATACGGTTCAAAGGTCTGGATCAAGCGCGCCATTTCCTGCTCATAGCGTGCGCCTTCGGCCAAAAAAGCCTGGCACGACGCCGCAGCCGGAGCGGAAGCACAAGCCGTCCCTTTCTGCGCAAGCGCGAACACAGCTTCGATCAGCGCGCCGGTGTTCTGCAAAGCGGCATCATTTGTCTGCCGCAGCACAGGCGCGAGCCAGTTGCTGACGCGCTCTGCATTATCGTAAGGCGTACTGGATTCTTGCCAGTCAAAGCCGGCCAGACGTAAAGGCCGGGAACTGGCCTGGGTGCTGTCGATATAGCGGAATAATTCATCCAATTCCTGCGTCGCCCAAACGGCAAACACACATGCCTGACGCGGCGGCACGCTGCGGCGCGCCAGGTATTCCTGATCCTGCAAATGACAGCCGATCAATGAAGACTCAAAGGCCAGCACGTTATAACCCAATTCCTGATGCATGAATTTGACCATGCGCACCTTGATTTGATTGAATTCGCGCGAGCCATGCGAGCTTTCGCCCAATTGCACAATGCGTTTACCTGCTAATTCCTGACGCAAAAACGCCAAGTCAGAAAAATCGCGGTCAAACACCAGGGAGCGGATTTTGCGATGATTTTGCTGCAGCCAGGCGCTTTCCTGGGCGGTCGGGGTAAAGCCGGTCGCCAAGGCGCTGGTCGCCAGCTCATCATCGCTCAATAATTTGGCCTGGGTCAGGTCAGGTTCCAGGTTGACGCTGGATGGGGGGGTAGCCACAGGCGCCGGACTGGCGCCACCGGACGCGCCGCCGCCACAAGCTGTCAGGCCAGCCAGCAGCGCAGCCAGAAAAAGTCGATTGCAAAGATGCCTCAAATTATTTTTTTTCATAGTAAATATGGATGGAGGAAAAAGGGGCGCAGCGGGTGCGGGCAGTGCGCCGGGGCGCCGGGGTGCCTGTATCGACTGCAAAACAGTATCAGGCAGAACGGAAAATGCCTGTGAGAAATAGAAATTACAGCAAGCCCCGTTTCATCCCCTGAAAGTCAAGCAGCAGATCGCGCAGAGTATCCCATAGCTGGCGGCGCAGCACAGATTTGCGCATAAAAATCTGCGCCCCCGGCCAGCCGATGGAGCAGACGATGGCGGCGCATACGAGGTTGTGATGATGAATGCGATGAGATATTCCGGATTATCCGCGCGAATGCGGGGAACACTTTGTCGAGATGCTTGCGCCAGATGATGTGCCCGGATCATCCGCGCGCCTGCGGGGAACACTTGCCGCACCCCTCTCTTTTTTCTTACACAAGCCGGTGGCAGGGAATTGAAGTCCTTCGCCCCGCCACCAGCCTTCGCTTCATTTGTGGGAAGAAATTGCACATGTCATCGGATCATCCCCGCGCCTGCGGGGAACACGTGAGGGTTTTCTTTGCTGTCATGATTTCATCCGGATCATCTCCGCGCCTGCGGGGTGCCGCCAGATCATCGCACGAAGACACCCAAAGTTCGACGGGACAAACTGTTTATGTGGCTAAGAATTTATGATGCTATCGAATACAGCAAGGCTTCCGAGGAAGATGTGATTCCAGAATTTTATGGGAAACAGCGTAAACCGTCTGATCCAGATTGGGATAGTACTCGCAAGAAACTTAAGTATGATTTGAAACGGGCAAGGCAAATGGTCAAACAAGATTATTTGTTCTTAGTGCCGCTGGACTATCTACAAGAGAAATCATACTTCAAGGATATCCGCAAAGAGAAAGCGGATGAATCTCCGCCTTCGGATTTGTCCACGTAAGTCTATGAATTTTGTGTAGCCAGCCTTGTAGTCAAGCTGGCTTTTTCAAAAAAAGAATTAGTAACTCATTGATTTTATTGAAGAAATATTTCACATCAGAATGACATCATATTGCTCTTGATGATACGAAGTCTCGACCTGCAGTGAGATTTTCTTGCCGATGAAGTCGCCCAGCATGGCCAGGTGTTGCGATTCTTCTTCCAGGAATAAATCGACCACTTCCTGCGAGGCCAGGATGCGGAATTCGCGCGGGTTGAATTGTTTGGCTTCGCGCAGCAATTCACGCAAAATTTCGTAGCATATCGTGCGCGAGGTTTTGACCTGGCCACGGCCACCGCAGGCGGGACAGGGTTCGCACAGCACATGGGCCAGCGATTCGCGTGTGCGCTTGCGCGTCATTTCCACCAGGCCAAGCGCGGAAAAGCTGCTGACCGAGACCTTGGTGCGGTCGCGCGACAGGGCTTTTTTCAATTCGGCCAGCACGGCGTTGCGGTGCTCGGCGTTTTCCATGTCGATGAAATCGAGGATGATGATGCCGCCCAGATTGCGCAGGCGCAGTTGGCGCGCAATCGCATGCGCCGCTTCCAGATTGGTTTTGAAAATGGTGTCGGCGAAATTGCGTCCACCCACATAGCCGCCGGTATTCACGTCGATGGTGGTCATGGCCTCGGTTTGATCGACGATCAGATAGCCGCCTGATTTCAAATCGACGCGCCGCCCCAATGCGCGCAAAATTTCTTCTTCCACGCCATATAAATCAAACAGCGGACGTTCGCCGGTGTAGTGCTGCAGGCGCGCCAGCTCTTTTGGCATATAGGCGCTGGAGAATTCGCTCAAGGCCAGATAGTTTTCTCGCGAATCGACAAAAATCGCATTCGTTTCATCATTCACGAAATCGCGCAAGACGCGCTGCGCCAGATTTAAATCCTGATACAGCAATGAGGTCGGCGGTTTGCTGCGCGCTGCGGCGCCGATGGCGCTCCAGATTTTGCGCAGGTAGTCGATATCGGCTTGCATATCGGCGTCGCTCGCCTCTTCCGCCACGGTGCGCACAATGAAGCCGCCTTTTTCATCCGGCGGCAACAGGCTTTGCAGGCGGCTGCGCAATTGTTCGCGCTCCGCTTCGTTTTCGATTTTTTGCGAAATGCCGATGTGATTATCTTGCGGCAGATAGACCAGCATGCGTCCGGCAATCGAGATCTGGGTGGACAGGCGCGCGCCTTTGCTGCCAATCGGATCTTTGATCACTTGCACCGTCAAGACCTGGCCGTCAAACAGCATCTTTTCAATCGGCGTCAAGTTGCCGCTTTCGCCGCTGCGCGCTTCCCAGATATCGGCCACATGCAAAAACGCGGCGCGCTCCAGGCCGATGTCGATAAAGGCCGATTGCATGCCGGGCAGGACGCGCACCACTTTGCCCAGATACACATTGCCGGTTAATCCCCGCGAATGGGTGCGCTCGATATGCAATTCCTGGACGGCGCCCTGTATCACCAGGGCGACCCGGGTTTCCTGCGGGGTGATATTGATCAGCAAATCTTCACTCATGGCGCTCTCAAGGGGCAAATCCTGCTTGTTGCAACAGTTGGAGGGTGTCGTACAGCGGCAATCCCATGATGCCGGAATAGCTGCCTTCGATATGCGAGATAAACGCGGCGGCCTGGCCTTGAATGCCATAGCCGCCGGCTTTGTCATACGGTTCGCTGCCGCTGCAATAACGCACAATTTGCGCGTCATTCAAGGGCGAAAATTCAACTTGCGAGACCTGGGTATGCTGCCAGGTCTGTTCCTGCCAATGCAGGGCGATGGAGGTCAGCACTTGATGGCGGCGCCCGGCTAAGCGGCGCAGCATGGCTTGCGCTTCGGCGTTATTGGCGGGCTTGCCTAAGATGTCGCCGTCAATGCTGACCGTGGTGTCGGCGCATAAAATCGGCCGCAGCGGTAAATGGCGCATGGCTTGCACATGCGCCGCGCAGGCGACTTTTTCCAGCGTCACGCGGCGCACATAATCCGCCGCCGCTTCGCCCGGCATGGCCAGTTCTGTCACGTCCGGCCCGCGCGGGGCCTGTTCGCGTAAAAACAGAATTTCAAAGTCCACCCCGATTTGGCGCAGCAATTCGCGGCGGCGCGGGCTTTTCGAGGCCAGCCAGATTTTTTTGTCCAGCTTCATGTCTCCCCCTCAGGTCAAACCCGGTGATATGGATGATTTTGGGTGATGCTCCAGGCGCGGTAGAGCTGTTCGGCCAGCAGCACGCGCACCATGCCGTGCGGCATGGTCAGGCTGGACAGGCGCAACAGCATATCGGCCTGTTGTTTGATGGCGGGGTCGAGGCCATCGGCGCCGCCGATGATGAAGGCGCAGTCGCGTCCATCCTGGCGCCATTGTTCGAGCTGGCGGGCGAGCTGGGCGCTGCTGAGGTCGCGCCCGCGCTCATCCAGCGCAATGATGCGTGCGCCCTTGGGCAGGGCGGCTTCAATTTTGACGCGCTCTTGCGCCATCACGCTTTCCGCCGTGCGGCCGCCGCTACGCTCAATCGGTTTGATTTCTTTGAGCGCAAGGCGCAGCTCCGGCGGCATGCGTTTGGCGTATTCAGCAAAGCCCTGGTTGATCCAGTCGGGCATTTTGTGCCCGACTGCGGCAATCAGCAATTGCATGGCGCGCCGCTCATTCCCCGCTCTTGACGCGACGGATCACGCGCTTGGCCGGGGCGGCGGGTTTTTCCGCTGCTTTTTCCGTCGCTTTGCGTGCGGCGGTCTTGGCGGCTTTCACTTCTTTCAGTTCTGCGGTGACAGACTTGGACTGAGCCACTTTGACCTTGGCGCCGCGCGCCACTTTCGGGGCCGGTGCGGCGCTTTCCACTGCCTCATCGCTGACTGTGGATTTGCGGCTGCGCGGTTTTTTCGCGGCCACCACTTGCTGCACTTGTTCGCTGACGGCGCTGACGGCGGTTTTGCGGGCGCGGGTCTTGGGCGCGGCGGGCGCTTCGGCGCCGGCGGCGCTCTTGCGGGCGCGCGGTTTGGCCGGGGCGGCGTCTGCGTCTTCTGCGGTTTTGCGGGTGCTGCGGCGTTTCGGCGCGCTTTCTTCCGGCGCATCCTGCATTGCCGCCAGATGCTTGCTGGTTTTCACCGGCTCTGCGGTCTTGGTGCTCTTGGGCGCGTTCTTGCGCTTGGCGGCGCGTTTCGCTTCGTCGATTGAAATCGGCTTATCGCCCCAGATTTCTTCCAGACGGTAGTAAGCGCGGATCGGCGCTTGCATGATATGCACCAGCATATCGTTGAGGTCCACCAACACCCATTCGCCGGTGTCTTCGCCTTCCAGGCCGACCACGCTGCCGCCGGCCTCTTTGACTTTGTCGCGCACCGATGCTGCCAGGGCGCGGGTTTGCCGGTTGGAGGTGCCGGTGGCGATCACGATGCGCTCAAACAGGCTGCTTAAATGGGTGGTGTCAAACAGGCGGATATCCTGCGCTTTGACGTCTTCCAGCGCGTCGATCACGAGCGCCTGTAATTTATTAATTTCCATGTCGGTACAATTGATGATATTGAATATAGTCTAACACTTTGGCTGGCAGCAGTTGCGCCAATTCCTCTTGCACTGCAGGGGCCAAGTGCGCGCCCTGGTTCTGCAGCAGTTCGCGCACCCGGGTAGCCGAAGCCGGGTGCGCCATGGGCGGCAATTGCACTGCGCTGCCAAAAGGCTGCGTGCGCAACTGTGCCAAATCAGCGAGACGCGCCTGCGCTTGCGCCTCGCCTTGAATCGTAAAACCGGGACGCATGGCCACCGCCAGATGCGCCAGTTCAAATAGTCTGGGCCATTCGCGCCAGGTGTGCAGGCGCTGCCATTGGTCGGCGCCGATCACAAACACCATCGCCACCTGCGGCCCCAATTCGGCGCGCATTTGCTGCAAGGTCTGCACGGTGTAATTCGGGCTTTGCTGATGCAATTCGCGCTGGTCAAAATACAGCGGCAAGCCGGTCTCGGCAAACGCCAGTTGCAACATTGCCAGTCTTTGTTCGCAACTGGCTTGCAGGCCGCCTTTTTGCCAGGGACAGCCAACTGGCAGCAGGCGCAATTCATCCGCCTGCAGCGCGCTATGGACGTGGCGGCCCAGCGCCACATGCCCAAGATGGGCCGGATCAAAACTGCCGCCCAGAATCGCGATGCAGGGCCGCATGCTCACTCCGCGAGCCAGTCGCGCACCGGCAAGAAGTCGCTGTACAGCGCGGCTTCCGCGCTGCCGGCCTCCGGTTGCCAGTCGTAGCGCCATTTGACGATCGGCGGCATGGACATCAAAATCGACTCGGTGCGCCCGCCGGATTGCAGGCCGAACAGGGTGCCACGGTCAAACACCAGATTGAATTCGACATAGCGGCCACGGCGGTATGCCTGGAAATCGCGTTCGCGCTCGCCATATGGCAGGGCGCGCCGGCGCTGCACGATGGGCTGATAGGCCGGGATGAAGGCGTCGCCGATATGGCGCGTCATGGCGAAGCTTTCTTCCCAGCTCAAGCGATGGAAGTCGTCGAAGAAAATCCCGCCCACGCCGCGCGCTTCTTTGCGATGTTTCAGATAAAAATAGTCATCGCACCAGCGTTTGAATTCGGCATGCAAATCGGCCCCGCCGGCTGTCGGCGCCAGCGCCGCGCGGCAAGTCTGATGGAAGTGGCGCGCATCTTCGGCAAAGCCGTAATACGGGGTTAGATCCATGCCGCCGCCAAACCACCAGACGCTTTCTTCTTCCGGGTTGCGCGCATACGCTTCAAAGTAGCGCACATTCATGTGCACCGTCGGCACATAGGGGTTGCGCGGATGCAGCACCAGGGACACGCCCATGGCTTGCCAGGGACGGCCCGCCAATTGCGGGCGGTTGGCCATGGCCGAGGGCGGCAACTGGCTGCCCTGCACATGCGAGAAATTGACGCCGCCGCGCTCAAACAAATCGCCCTCTTCGATCAAGCGTGAAATCCCGCCGCCGCCTTCCGGCCTGTCCCAGGCATCGGTGCGGAACGGCTGGCCATCGGCGTTTTGCAGCGCTTGCACGATGGATTCCTGCAGGTTCAGCAAATATTGTTTGACGGCTGCGGTATCCGGTTGTTGGCGGGTGTTTTCTGTCATCTTGTTCGGCTCTGGGCTGGGGCGTTATATTTTCAGTTTATTCGATGCAATTGTTGTTGCTGTAAGAACTGCATTCGCGGCTAAAGCCGCTCCTACCGGCTGACGCATTTTCATAGTCTGTCATTCGCGGCTAAAGCCGCACCTGCGGCTTGATCAGGCTGTTTCTCAAAAAACAAAGCGGCCCGGACAGCTCCGGGCCGCAATGTCTGACGCATCCGGCTCAAGCCGCCGGGTGTTTCATGCCGCGCCAGCCGATGTCGCGCCGGTATTGCATGCCATCGAAATGGATTTTTTCCACTGTGTCATACACATGCTTTTGCGCCATCTTGACACTGTCGCCCAGGCCGACCACGCACAGCACGCGCCCGCCCGAGGTTTGCAACTGGCCGTCTTGCAGCACGGTGCCGGCATGGAAGGTGGTGCACTCGGCAGTATCCGCCGGAATGCCGCGAATCACATCGCCCTTGCGCGGATCTTCCGGGTAGCCGGCGGCGGCCAGCACCACGCCCAGCGCGGTGCGGCGATCCCATTCGAGTTCGACCGCATCCAGCGCGCCATGCAAGGCTTGCTCAAACACATGCGCCAAATCGGTTTTCAGGCGCGCCATGATGGGCTGGGTTTCCGGATCGCCCATGCGGCAATTGAATTCCAGCGTCTTCGGATTGCCTTTGTCATCAATCATCAAACCGGCGTACAGGAAACCGGAATACGGAATGCCGTCGCGCGCCATGCCTTGCACCGTGGGATTGATGATTTCACGCATCACGCGCGCATGCAGCGAGGGGGTGATGATGGGGGCCGGCGAGTAAGCGCCCATGCCGCCGGTGTTCGGCCCTTCGTCCTGATCGCGCAAACGCTTGTGATCCTGGCTGGTGGCCAAGGCCAGCACATGCTTGCCATCCACCATCACGATAAAGCTGGCTTCTTCGCCCGCCAGAAATTCTTCAATCACCACGCGGCAACCGGCGCTGCCCAGCTTGTTGTCGGACAACATCATGTCCACCGCTTGATGCGCTTCGTCCAGGGTCTGCGCCACCACCACGCCCTTGCCGGCTGCCAGGCCGTCGGCCTTGATCACAATCGGCGCGCCTTTTTCATTCAGATAAGCGTGCGCCGCTGCGGCGTCGGTGAAGGTTTGGTACTCAGCGGTGGGAATGTTATGCCGCACCATGAAAGCTTTGGCGAAGTCTTTTGAACTTTCCAGTTGCGCGGCTTCTTTGGTCGGGCCGAAAATTTTCAAGTCCTGGGCGCGGAACAGATTCACAATCCCGGCCGCCAGCGGCGCTTCCGGGCCGACCACGGTGAAATCGATGTGCTCACTGCGCACAAAATCAGCCAGCTCCTGCGGCGCGGACAATGCGACATTGCACATGCGCGCATCGCGCGCCGTGCCGCCATTGCCAGGCGCCACATACACCATGGTGACGCGCTCGGATTGCGCCAGTTTCCAGGCCAGGGCATGTTCACGCCCGCCGCCGCCAACAACCAGAATTTTCATAAGAACTTATTCCCAAGAGAAGCAAGACGGCATTACAGATCAACGGTCACGTTGGTGAAAACTTCCTGCACGTCGTCCAGATTTTCCAGCGCATCCAGCAGTTTTTGCATTTTCACCGCGTCGTCGCCTGTGACCGTGGTTTCATTGTCGGGACGCATCACGATTTCCGCCACCTCCGGTTTGAAACCGGCGGCTTCCACTTTTTCTTTGATGGCGGCAAAATCATTTGGCGGGCACAGCACTTCAAAGCCGCCCTCATCATCCGCGATCACATCATCGGCGCCGGCTTCGAGCGCGGCTTCCATCAATTTATCTTCGTCCACGCCGGGCGCAAAAAACATCTGGCCGCAGTGTTTGAACATGAAGGCGACCGAACCTTCGGTTCCCATATTGCCGCCGAATTTGGAGAAGGCGTGGCGCACTTCGGCCACGGTGCGCACCCGGTTATCGGTCATGCAATCGACGATAATCGCCGCGCCGCCGATGCCATAGCCCTCGTAACGCACTTCTTCGTAGTTGGCGCCGTCCAGACCGCCGGTGCCGCGCTGAATCGCGCGCGTCACGTTGTCCTTCGGCATATTCGCATCCGCCGCCTTATCGACCGCCAGGCGCAGACGCGGATTGGTGTTGATATCGCCGCCGCCCATACGCGCAGCGACCGTGATTTCTTTGATCAGACGGGTCCAGATCTTGCCGCGCTTGGCGTCAGTGGCCGCCTTTTTGTGCTTGATGTTAGCCCATTTGCTATGTCCAGCCATGTTCTTTCTTTCTGTCAACCATTGGGAATGGGCCTGGATTTTACCACAATGCGCCCCGGCGCCAAAGCCGCCAGCGGGCAAACGCTGTTTGTGCATAGATTGCTGCTAAAATCGACAGCTGCACGCAAATGCGCGCGCCACCAGAGAGAACACAGCCATGAGCATTGCCCATATCGTCAGCATTGAGCGCACCGGCGGGCCGGAAGTCTTGCGTTACCACCAGCAGGAAGTGGCGGCGCCGGCGGCGGGCGAAATCCAGGTCAGGCAATACGCCTGCGGTTTGAATTTCATCGATATTTATTTCCGCAGCGGCTTATACCCGCATCCGCTGCCAACTGCGCTGGGGATGGAAGGCGCAGGCGAAGTGGTGGCGGTAGGCGCAGGGGTTCAGGATTTCGCGCCGGGCGACCGCATCGCCTATGCCGGCAGGCCGAACGGCGCTTACGCCAGCCTGCGCAATATGCCGGCCGCCATCGCGCTCAAATTGCCGCCGGAGATTGACTATGCAACCGGGGCGGCGATGATGTTGCAGGGCTTGACGGTGCAATATCTGCTGCGCCGCACCTGCCCTTTGCAAGCCGGCGACACCGTGCTGTTTCACGCCGCAGCCGGCGGGGTCGGCTTAATCGCCTGCCAATGGGCGCGCGCGCTGGGTGTGAATTTGATCGGCACTGCCGGTTCCGATGAAAAACTGGCGCTGGCCAAAGCGCATGGCGCGGCGCATGTGATCAATTACCGCACTGAAAATTTTGTCGAACGGGTGCGCGAGCTGACCAATGGGGCCGGCGTCAAAGTGGTGTACGACTCGATCGGCAAAGACACGTTTTACCAATCGCTGGACTGCCTGCGCCCGCTAGGCATGATGGTCAGTTTCGGCAACGCTTCCGGCGCTGTGCCGGCTTTCGACCTGGGCGAATTAAGCAAACGCGGTTCGCTCTTCATCACCCGCCCCACCCTGTTCGCCTACACCGCGCAACGCGCTGATCTGGAAGCGATGGGTGCGGAACTGTTCAGCATGGTGCAAAGCGGCCAGATCAAGATTGATGTGCGCCAGCGCTACGCCCTGGCTGACGCGGCGCAAGCGCATATCGAGATGGAAGCGCGCAGCACCATTGGCAGCAGTATTTTGATTCCGGAGCATGCATGAGTAATAAAGGAGACAGCCCGCGTTTTGGCTTGCTGCTGCTGGCCCTGTTGGGTGTGGTCGGCCTGGTGGTGTTGATCACCTTCGCCTCACTGGCCTGGTACACCTGAGTATGAAAGTCCAAACCCGCGACGACTTGATGCAATGCATCGCCGAAGCCCTGCACCAGGAAAAGATGCAGGATGGCATGCTGGCGGCGCAAGCGGATATCGAACAGCGGCTGGATACCGGCGAAGTGGCCGGGTTCATCGGTAAATTTTTACAACAACATTGGGTGCATGTATTAGCCGAGGCGCACGCCAGCGAAGAAGATGAAAAAATCGTCGCGGTGCGGCAAGTGCTGGACGATTTGATCTGGAGCACCACGCCCAAGGCCACGGCGGAGGAGCGCAAAAATCTGCTGTCGCGCCTGCCGGCGATTGTGCGCGACTTGAGCCAGCACCTGGACGCGATCAACTGGCACGGCCAGGCGCGGCAACATTTCTTCGCCAAGCTGGCGCAACGCCAGGCCACCTATGCGCGCGCCGCACTGACGCCGCGCCAGAAGATCGAATATGCCGTGACGGTAGCGCAGCGCGCCAGTGAAAGATTGATGGAGCGCCAGGATAAGCCGCCGCGCATGCTGGACGAGGCGAACCGCACCGTGGATGCGATGCGGCAGGGGCAGTGGATGGATTTTCAATTCACGCCTTACAGCGCAGAACCGATGCTGCGCTACAAGCTGGCCTGGATCAGCCCCGGTCACAGCCGTTTTATTTTCGTGCGCGACGATGGGGCCGATTTCTTCTCCATCGCCGACGAAGACTTGGCGCGCGCGCTGCGGGAAAAAGAGGCGGTGTGCGTGTGGCAACATGAAAAACCGGCGCATATTCCCGTTGGCAAACCGCTGTTGTGGCGCGATTGAGCCGGGTTTCACAATATTGCGCCGCGCGGGCATAAAAGCATGCCCCCTGCCCGGCTGCGCAAGAAATACGGTTTTTACGCCCCCATTAGCGCAACGGCCAAAACCACACTTCTTTTGCAGAAAAATAACAAGCAGAATGGCACACTTGCGCGGCATTACTTGGCTCAATCAAATCAATGTGCCCGCCTGAATAACCTTCAATTTTCCAGAAAAAAACAATCCCTCTTTTCCCCACCAGTTTTCCAGGCGCTTCAATTGTTCGATAAATTTGTGGTTTCCCAAGAAAATCCGGCTTTGCCAGCTGATCGGCCAACAACTTGGCCCCCGGTTCCACAGTCCTGCCTTTAAATTTTCCAACCCTGACTTTCAAGCGCCCATTGATTGGTGCGCCATGTTTGAGAAGCGCCAAACTCATGCGCGTAGCACAGGTATTGACATACCCGGCATTCTGTTTAATCAAATCATCTTGGACATAGCCAATCTCATGGTACAAATCAGCGCCGGAGACATACGCCAAACTGAACTTATCTGAAGAATAGTGGTATTTCTTCAATGAAAAGTACGATAATTTCATTTACGCCCCTTTTTGCAGGCAAGCTTTTTTTGCAGAATTTCAGAGATAACTGAAGAAGCCCTTCTTTTTAACTTCTCTGGATCACTGTTTTTAAAACCCTCATAAACCATTTCATCCAATGAAATGGTTTTCACCAGCTTATAATCACACCAAGCACTGCCTTCAGTTGCATCCAATACGCCAAGCAAATACATTTCAGCAAAACGACGCTCCTGCATGTTTTTGCTCATATAAGCAGCAAAAAATTCGGATGCAATCAAATTATTATTTTCAATAATCATTGATTGTGGATGTTTCTCTGATTTCAGCAGCTTACTGTCTGCAGCAACCACTTGCAACATGCCAAGCAAAGCCAAGCCAAACAGTGTTATAAAAACCTTTCCAATCATCAAGATTCCCCTATGGCAATTTTATTGAGATGAAAATCAGAATTGCAAATTTTATTGCAAAGTAATTGCAAAGTAATTGCAAAGTAATTGCAAGCCAGGTAAATAGTGGCAGTTGATTTTATCACATCGAATTCACATGCCAGTCAATCACTGCATTTTCGACGCTGCTTCAGTTTTTGTTCAGTGATGTGCAAGACCTCACCCGCGTGCGCATCATCCCCGAGGCGCGCGATGCGCAATAGTCGCGGGAATGAGCGCGGCAGGCTAAGGATTGCGGATGATGAGACTGTTATCCGATGCGGGTATTGCAAAAGATATTGTATGACAGTGATCAAAACCATCCGGCAACAGGGCATGCCGCTACGCCTTGACCACCGACAAACTTTAGCTCCACCAGCGGCTGCTGAATTGCTTGTGTGAAGGGTTGGAGGCCCTGAATCGGCGCATGTGGAGGGCCAAGGCTGTTTTCGCGGCTAAAGCCGCCCCTGCCGATTTTCAGCCGCCAAAACGGGATGCGGCAGGTTCAGATTGCATTCCGCCGCCCGCTATTTAAACTCCCGCGAAAACTGGCGCACGCTGCCATTCACGCCCGGAAACCCCTCCAGCGCGCCATCCAGCATAAAGCCCAGCACCCGTTCCAGATGGTCATCGCGGGTTTCATTATCGACCAGGGCTTCAAATAAAATCTGCTGGTCGGCGTTGCGCACCAGGGCTAAGCGCAAGCGTCTTTGCATATTCGGAAAAGGCGATTCGCGATACACATACACCAGGCCGCGTCTATGCCAGGGGTCATACGCCAGACTTGGCGCATACCAGCGCCCGGGGCTGTGCCAGGGGCCAAAATATGGGCCGTAGTGCGGGCCGAAATACGGCCCCCAGTACACTGCGTTCCAGGACGACAGCGGCGCATGCAAAAAGGGGCCGCGCGCCCAAGTGCGCCACAGCCGGCCATGACTGGCGAACATCACATCATCGAGCTGATACACGCTTTGCGCATATTGCGCCACTTGCAATACCACTTGCATGTCGGCGCCGGCGGCGACTTCGGTAAAGCCCAAGGCTTGCAAGCGCGGGCGCAGCAGTTGCAAAAATTGTTGATAGGTTTGCTCGTCGCCCTCTTCGCGCGCGCTGACGCTGGCGAATGCATAGCTTTGCGGCGCCGCCTGCGCCGGCCATTGCTGTTTGATGCGCACTTCGCTGTGCAAGGTCAGGCTGCAGGCGCTAAGCAGCATACTGCATAACAACAAGACCCAGATTTCCAGCCGCAAACCCCGGCGGCAATTCATCGGCTTCATACATCCTCCACACAAATCAGCGCCGCACCGGTTTTGCGGCAAGCCAGCATAAACAGCGTGATTGCAACACGCACGCTTATATTGTATTACCCCGGCCTGAGATGCGCGGGGCGGGCTGGCCCGGGTTGCCTTGTGGCGCCAGGGGTGTCGGACGCCGGGTTACCGCTGCGCGACAACCTGGCCTACGCTTCGTATGCTGCGGGCCATTGCTGGCGCTTTATTTTCACAACGCAGAAACTTTCTTGCGGCATGCGCGGTCTTGGTAAAATGTCCACCTGCCGATTTTTTTGAGATTGCACTATGCGCACTGATTCGCCTCATATCATTTATCGCAAAGATTACACCCCGCCCGCCTACCTGGTTGAAACCGTGGAAATCGGCTTTGATCTCGATCCCGACGCGACCCGCGTGGCCACCCGTTTGACCATGCAACGCAATCCTGCGGGCAAATCGCGCGACATCCATCTGCATGGCGAAGGCTTGAAACTGGTGCGCCTGTGGCTCAATGGCAAGCAACTCAAGCGCGGTGAGTATCAGCTGGATAAACAAAGCCTGACCATCCCCGATGCGCCCAAGGATGTGGTGCTGGATATCGAAACCCTGATCGCGCCGGCGCAAAACACCTCGCTCAACGGGCTGTATACGTCCAACAACAATTTCTACACCCAGTGCGAAGCCGAGGGCTTCCGCAAAATCACGTACTTCCCTGACCGCCCGGACGTGATGGCGAAATACACCGTCATGCTGCGCGCCGACAAAAAGCAATATCCGGTGCTGCTGTCCAACGGCAATTTGCTGGAAGAAGGCATGCTCGACGATGGCCGCCATTATGCGAAATGGGAAGATCCCTTCAAAAAGCCGTCTTATCTGTTCGCGCTGGTGGCGGGCAAGTTTGAAAAGGTTGAGCAATGGCACACCCTGCGCTCTGGCCGCAAGGTGTTGCTGCAAATCTGGGTGGAAGCCGCCAACCTCGATAAAGTCGCGCACGCCATGGAATCGCTGGTCAACAGCATCCGCTGGGATGAAGAGCGCTTCGGCCTGGAACTCGATCTGGACCGCTTCATGATCGTCGCCGTCGGCGATTTCAATATGGGCGCGATGGAAAACAAGGGCTTGAATATCTTCAACACCAAATATGTGTTGGCGAATCAGCAAACCGCCACCGATACCGATTTTGCGAATATCGAAGCGGTGGTCGGCCATGAATATTTCCATAACTGGACCGGCAACCGCGTCACCTGCCGCGACTGGTTCCAGCTTTCGCTGAAAGAAGGCTTGACCGTCTTCCGCGACCAGGAATTCTCCGCCGATATGATCGGCACGCCTGCCGGTCGCGCTGTGTCCCGCATTGACAATGTGCGCGTGCTGCGCCAATCCCAGTTCCCGGAAGACGCCGGCCCGATGGCGCACCCGGTGCGGCCCGACGCATATGCTGAAATCAATAATTTTTACACCCTGACGGTGTATGAAAAAGGCTCGGAAGTGGTGCGTATGTACCAGACCCTGGTGGGACGCGACGGCTTCCGCAAAGGGATGGATTTGTACTTCCAGCGCCATGACGGCCAGGCGGTGACCTGTGACGACTTCCGCGCCGCGATGGCCGACGCCAACGGGCGTGATTTAAAGCAGTTTGAACGCTGGTACAGCCAGTCCGGCACGCCGCATGTCAAGGTCAAGAGCAGCTACGATGAAAAAGCGCAGGTGTTTGAGCTGACCATCAGCCAATCCTGTCCGGCCACGCCGGGCCAGCCGAAAAAACAGGCTTTCCATATCCCGCTGCTGACCGGGCTGGTGGGGCCGGACGGACGCGATTTGCCGCTGTATCTGGAAGGCGCGCCGCACACCCATGGCCAAACATCGGTGGTGCTGGAGCTGACCAAGACGCGGCAAACCTTCCGCTTCCTGCAAGTGGCCAAGCTGCCGGTGCCCTCGGTCTTGCGCGATTTCTCGGCCCCGGTGGTGCTGGATTCCGGCCTGAGCGAAAGCCAATTGCTGCACCTGTTCAAGTATGACAGCGATCCGTTCAACCGCTGGGAAGCCGGGCAGCAATTGCTGCGCAGCCGCTTGCTGGCGGCGATCCGCGCCTGCAAGCTGGGACAGGAATTCAGCGCCGACCCGCTCTTGATCGAGGCCATGCGCAGTACCTTGATGGATAGCAGCCTGGATCCGGCCTACCGCGATGTCGCACTCACGCTGCCCTCCGAAGTCGAGTTGGCCGAATTGCAGGAAGAAGTTGATCCGCAAGCCATCCGCAAGGCGCGCAACGGCTTACGCCGCAGTCTGGCGCAGGCGCTGCAAGCGGAATTCCTGCAAACCTATCAAAACAATCAGCGCCAGGGCGCTTACAAGCCGGACGCCGGACAAGCCGGCCAGCGCGCGCTGAAAAACCATGCGCTGAATATGCTGTTGCAAGCCGGCCACCCGCAAGCCGTGGCGCTGGCGCAAACCCAGTGCGAGCAGGCAGACAATATGACAGACCGCTTTGGCGCGCTGTCGGCCTTGATCAATATGCCGGAATCACTGATGAACAAGAGCAATGCCAAGGTGCTGGAAAAAGCCCTGGCGCGCTTTTACAAAGATTTCCAGAAAGACGCCCTGGTCATCGACAAATGGTTCAGCCTGCAAGCCACGGCGGAAAGCAGCAATGTGGATGCGGTGCGCGCGCTGCTGGAGCACACTGCCTTCACCTATAAAACGCCAAACCGCGTCAACAGCGTGATTACGGTGTTTTGCAAAAACAATCTGGCGCAATTCCATGCGCCGGATGGCAGCGGCTATGAATTCTGGGCCGACCAGGTGATTGCCCTCAACAGCATCAATCCGCAAGTGGCGGCGCGCGTGGCGCGTGCGCTGGATCGCTGGCGCCTGTACGCCAAGCCGCTGCAGCAAAAGATGGAAGTCGCGCTGCAACGCGTGTACAAAACCCGCAAGCTGTCAAAAGACGTGGCGGAAATCATCGGCAAAGCGCTCGGCGTGCTGTAAGCCCGCAGGTTTATTTACTGATAGAGGACAACATGAAACGAGTCAGTCTTACCCAGTACCTGGTGGAAGAACAACGCTTGCACCAGAATATCCCGGCTGAGCTGCGGCTCTTGATCGAAGTCGTGGCGCGCGCCTGCAAGACCATCAGTCATGCAGTCGGCAAAGGCGCACTGGGCGATGTGATGGGCAGCGCCGATACGGAAAACATTCAGGGCGAAGTGCAAAAAAAGCTGGATATCATTTCCAATGAAATCTTGCTCGAAGCGAATGAATGGGGCGGCCATCTGGCGGCGATGGCCTCGGAAGAAATGGAAACCGTGCACCAGATTCCAAACCGCTACCCGCGCGGCGAATACATGCTGGTGTTTGATCCGCTGGACGGCTCTTCCAATATTGATGTGAATGTCTCAATCGGCACCATTTTCTCGGTGCTGAAAGCGCCGGAAGGCATGAAAGAGCCGAGCGAAGCGGCCTTTTTGCAGCCGGGCCGCCAGCAAGTGGCCGCCGGCTATGCGATTTACGGCCCGCAAACCGTGTTTGTGCTGACCACTGGCCATGGCGTGAATTGCTTCACGCTGGATCGTGAACTCGGGGCCTGGGTATTGACCCACCGCAATATGCGGATTCCTGAAAGCACCAAGGAATACGCCATCAACGCCTCGAATGCGCGACACTGGCATGCGCCGGTGCAGCGCTATGTGAATGAAATGCTGGCCGGCAAAACCGGGCCGCGCGGCAAGGATTTCAATACGCGCTGGATCGCTTCGATGGTGGCCGATGTGCACCGCATCATGAGCCGTGGCGGCATCTTCATGTATCCGGCGGATATGCGCGACACCAGCATGCCGGGCAAGCTGCGTCTGATGTATGAAGCCAATCCGATGGCTTTTATTGTCGAGCAGGCGGGCGGCGCCGCTACCGATGGCCGCCAGCGCATCATGGATATCCAGCCGCATAAGCTGCATCAGCGCGTGCCGGTGTTCTTAGGCTCAAAAGAGGAAGTGGAACTGGTCACCAGCTATCATTTGCAGGCGGATGCGGCAGGGTAAACCCGGACTGTATCGCACCTTGCATTTGCATTTTCGCGTGCTATAATTTGCGCTTTCGCCGGTGTAGCTCAGTTGGTAGAGCAGCGCATTCGTAATGCGAAGGTCGTAGGTTCGACTCCTATCTCCGGCACCAGAATCAGACAAAGCCCCGCCATGCGGGGCTTTGTCATTTCTGCGCCGCGCAGCATCATCAGATGGCGCCGGTCTCAGAAAATGATTGAAATCCTCCTGATTGCGCGCTTATACTGTGTTTTTATACAGCTATCGCGAGGACATGATGCGCTACTCCACTTCCCACGCCGCCGCTGATTCCAATGTGCTGGCGCAAGAATCCGCTTCCCTCCACCCTTTTCATACTCCCATCCTGACCCAATTCGGCGACATGGTTGATGTACGCAAACGCGGCGCCTTGCGCATTATGCGCAGCGCCGGCGCCAGCAATCTGGACACACCCGCCGTGGTGCGCCTGTGGCTGGATCAACAATGCCGCGAATTGAATGCCGAACAGGCGCGCCGTCTGGCGGCGCAATTGCTGGCGGCGGCCGATCTGGCGGATTGCCAAAACCGCAATTGCTGATCCGTCCGGCGCAGCGCGACGGCCAGCCTTGCCCGGCTGCCAAAAGCGGCCGCCGCCCCTAATGCCTGACCCAAAGCTGTCGATAACGTCAAAGCATGGCTGCGCGCCGCGCGCATTGTCGCGCGCGCACAAGACTGGCGCACAGATTGGATGGCAAGGTGGCGTGACGCCACAAATTGCCGCAATCCGGGCCGGCAGACTTTGCCTGGCGCATAGCACATGCAATACTGGAAGCAAGCTGCCGCCGCAATCCGGGCGCAGCCGGACTTTCATCCTGCTATGCATGATTTGCGCCGCTATGAGACAGACCGACTTGATGTTCAGGTTTTGCCAGACTCTGCTGCTGCGGGCGGCTGCGTTGCGCGCGCACGGCCTGGATGCCGTGACCGCCCTCAACCCGGCCCCCATGCGCCGCCGCATCCATCTGATGTTGCACCGCTGGCGGCTGCGCTTCCTGCTGGCTGGCGGCCTGGCGCTGGCCTGGATCGGGCCGGCCACGGCAGCGGAAATCGGTCAGATCCGCACACTCTCCCATATCGGACAAAATCTGCTGGCGGAAGTCGAAATCACCGCGCTCAGTGCGGAAGAACAACAGCATTTGCAAGCGCGTCTGGCGGTGGCCGACACCTACCGCCTCGGCAATATCCGGCGCAATCCGGTGCTCAACAGCGTGCGCCTGCTGCTGCGCCAGCAAGAAGGCCGCCATCTGGTGATTTTGCAATCCAGCCAGCCGGTGCATGACAGCTATCTGAATATCTATCTCGAATTGGGCGATGGCCGAAACCATGTGGTGCGCCAGCTGACTTTATGGCTGGAAGCTGATCCCGCCGCACCGCCCAGCCACAGCGTCGCCTCCAGCCAGGCCGATGAAGAAGCCGAGTTGCCGCGCGCGCAGGCCAGCCGCGAGGCGCCGGAGAAAGCGGAAATCCCCGCCGCCAGCCATGCCAGCCAGATTGAGGCTGCGCCGCCCGTCATCGCCGCAGCGGCAGCGCGCCAAGCCCATGCGCAGACGCGCGCCAGCGCGCCCGGCCGTAACGCTTTGCCGCAGTGCGGTAAAGAGTTACAGCAGGCGCAACATGCTGCGCGCCGCTGCGCCGCGATTGCACAGGAAAACGATTTTATTGCGACCCAGCTCGACAGCCTGGATGACAAGGTTGCGGTGTTAAAGCGGGTGATATTGGCCGATGAGGGGCCGGCTGCGGCCCCGCTGGCGCTGCCAAGCCCGCCAGCCACGCCCATGCCGATGGCGGCCAAGTCCAAAAAGCCGCAAGAAACCATGATTCCTTTGCGCATTCTCTTGATTTCCGCCGGCGTCTTCTTTGGCGTCGCCCTGCTCTCCTTCCTGCTGCTCACCGTGCGCAGCAAATGGCAAGAGAAGCGGAAAAAAACCAAGGCCAAAGCGCCAGCCGCCAAGCCCAAGGCGGAACCGGCTCAAGCAGAAGCCGGGCCGGAAACAGGCGAAGCGCCGGCAGAGGCCGCGCCGCCGCGCGCCGGCTGGCGCGGCAAGCTTGACCGCATGCGCACGGCGCTGCGGCGCAGTAAGCAAAACATGGCGGCAGGCCCGGCGCGCCTGCTGGCCGCAATGCGCAGCGCGCCTGCCGCCTGGCTGGCCGGCCTGCGCGCCAAATTCAAGAAGAAAGACAAGGTCGAAGAAAGCAAGCCGGAAGCCGCTTAATCACGCTTGCCAGCGCCAAGCTGCACGCTTAATGCGCTTCGCCTTTATCCTCCGCCATGGCTTCAAACAGGGCAATCTGCAGCCTTGAGTGCAAGCGTTCAAAAAAGCCCCAGAAGATCAGCGAAATTGCCGTCACCAGCGCAATCACGCCCAGCAGCCAGGCCGGCGGCGGCAGGATTTTGCCGCTGATGAAGGTAATCAAGAGCAAAATCCAGCCGATGGTGATGAGTGGCAGCAGCTCAAACAAAAAGCGCCGGAAGCGTTTGCGCCATGCGCTGCTGAGTTCCGGCAGATGGAAAACCTCTTGCAACATCATGGATAAGGCTTGCATCTTGCGATAGGTCGCAATCAGGAAGGGGGCGGAAATCAAGAGTGCGCCGCCCCACACAAAGCTGCGCTGCAAATACTCTTCTTTCAACACAAACAGACTCATTTTCTCAACCACGCCCATGAAATACACGCTGGCGATAAACACCGTCGCCACCAGACAGCAATTCACCAGCACTTGCACGATGATGCGCGCAAACAGCATGGCAATCATGGCGCGCTCATCTTCCAGCTGCAGGCCGCGCAGCCAGCGTGTATAGCCCAGGCTTTGATCAACCACTTTTTGCGGCAAGGCTTTTTCCATCACGCCAAGCAAGGGGTCGGAGAGTTTGATCAGATAGGGCGCGAGCAAAATCGTAATCGCCGCGACCGCCACCACAATCGGATATAAAAAGCTGGAGGTCACTTTCAGGCTTAAGCCAAGACCTGCGATGATGAAGGAAAACTCGCCAATCGGGGCCAGCCCCATGCCAACCCGCATCGAGGTGCGCCCGCCCTGGCCGGCCAGGAACGTGGCCAGCGTGGCGCTGAAAATCTTGCCGAACACCACCACCAGGGTGATGATGGTGATCGGCAGGGCGTATTCGAGCACCACCTTGGGATCAAACAACAAGCCGATGGAGACAAAGAAGATGGCGCAAAACATATCGCGCAGCGGCTCAATCAAGCGCTCAATCAGAAGCAGGCTGCGCGCTTCGGCCATCACGGCGCCAATCATAAAAGCGCCCAGCGCCACGCTGTAGTCCAATTTCAACACCACCAGACAAAACGCGAAACACAGGCCAAGCACCGCCACCAGCAGGGTTTCATTACTCTTAAAGCGCGCCACATAATCAATCAGGCGCGGCACAATCAATAAGCCCAGCACCAGAGAAACAATCATAAACAGCGAGAGCTTGCCGACCGTGGCCAGGACGTCGCCGGCATCCACCGTGCCATTCATGGCGATACCGGTGAGCAAGGCGATAATGCCAATCGCCAGGATATCTTCGACAATCAAAATGCCGTAGATCAGATGGGCGAAGCGCTCATGCTTCATGCCCAATTCGTCGAGGGATTTGACAATGATGATGGTGGAGGAAATCGACAGCATGGCGCCGAGGAACAGCGCGTCCATCGCGCTCCAGCTCATTAAACGTCCGATTTGATAGCCTATCCAGACCATCATCACGATCTTGCCCAGGGCGACCACAAACGCCGTCGCGCCCACCTTGCCCAATTTGCGCAAACTGAATTCCAGCCCGAGCGAAAACATCAAAAACACCACGCCCAGTTCTGACAAAATCTGAATCGTGTGCTGATCATGAATTAATTGAACCAGAGGGGTATGCGGCCCGATCAAAACGCCGGCCACGATATAGCCAAGCACCACAGGTTGCCGCAAGTAGTGAAAAACCACCGTCACAATACCGGCGATCAACATGATCATCGCCAGATCATGGATAAAGTCTGATGCATGCATAAATGTCCCCGTAAGCTGGGCCTGCGCGGGGGCGCGGCGCAGATGCAAGCATAGCATCCGGCGCCGTGACTGTGAGTGCTGCGCTGCAAGAAAGGCGCACGCCAAGCGCTGTGCCGCACATCGCGGCGGCACAGCCAAGCCGGATCAGGCGTGACCGACGATAGAAGCGATCGCGATCAACTCTTCCAGCAAGGCCATCGAGGCTTTGCCGGACACCGTGTAAGGATCGAGTTGCGGCAGGGAAGAATATTTCAGCAAGACCGAAGGATTGAGCTTGCTTAAATTGACCTGGCCCATAGTCCAGTTATTGAAATGGCGCTCGGCAATTTCACCGTATTCGAGCAAGACCATATCTTTGTGCCGGGGGTCGCGCAAAATTTTGCCGTACACCGCATTCACCTGATCGCGCCCGCCTTCCAGCACTTGCAAGAAAATCTCGCCGCCATAGCACAGCACCCCGGTTAAACCGGCGGAGGGATTGTTTTTTCTGGCCTTGGCCAGAATATCGGAAATCAATTCCTGATTCATGCCGCCCACAACGCGGCTGGCGTATAGCAAACGTACCAACATGGCGCCCCTCATTTTTTCCGGTTTTGCAATAACGACAGAAATTCGCGGCGCAAATCAGCATCCGTCAAAAATGAGCCGCGCATCACGCTGTTGATCATTTTCGCATCAGTATCTTTAACGCCACGCCAATGCATACAGAAATGGTCGGCTTCCATCACAATCGCCAAGCCATCGGGTCGCATCTTCTCTTGCAGGATGTCGGCCAGTTGCACCACCGCCTCTTCCTGAATCTGGGGACGGCTCATAATCCAGTTCGCCACCCGCGCATATTTCGACAGACCGATCAGATTGGAATGCTCATTCGGCATCACGCCGACCCAGACATGTCCCATGATAGGGCATAAATGGTGCGAACAGGCGCTGCGCACGGTGATCGGGCCGATGATCATCAACTCATTCAAGCGTGACACATTCGGGAATTCGGTCATGGTCGGCAACGCCTGATAGCGGCCGGCAAACACTTCTTTGACAAACATCTTGGCCACGCGGCGCCCGGTGTCATTGGTATTGTGGTCGCTTTCGGTGTCAATCACCAGGCTTTGCAACACGCCTTTTAATTTTTGTTCCACTTCATCGATCAATAACTCCAGCTCACCGGGCTGGATGAAATCGGCGATATTGTCATTGGCATGAAAGCGCGCACGCGCTGCCTGCAGGCGCGCACGAATCACTTGTGAAACCGGCGTGCCGGCCTCGTCATGCACTGGCGGCGCAATGGAATCAGAAGTCATCAGGAATTCTCCAGGGAAAGAAAAGGGGGCGATGGTCGTGCAAGCACAGGTCAAAAAGCGGCGGCTTGCGCCCTCCGGATCGCAGGATTATGCCTGAATTCAAATAAGCCGGCTGGCGCGCGCACACAAAGCCACACGCTTAACGCGGGTACTCGATGCCGTTGGCAATCGCCGCCGCCACCCCCGCCTGGTTTTCCGGCGATTCGGCAAATGCCGCCAACACCTGGGGCCGGTTGGCCCGCCCCTGACGCAGCAAATCGCGCCAGAACTCAAATCCGCCGGCATCCGGGGCGCGATGCAACACATTCTGGTATAGCCGCATAACAAATTCATCGTCGCTTGGCGTGCCGCCATACAGTGCGCGGAATTCATCGCTTTGGATAAAACCACCCGCCACCGCCTCCTGGCTGGCGCCGCGATCCATCACGCCTATCCAATATTGCAGCCCGCCGGCGTCCGGCGTGCGGTTAAAGGCCGCTTGATATAAGCGATATGCCTGCCCCGCGCGCCCGCTCAGATCGAAGGCGATGATTTTGTCATCAAACTGCAGGCGCTCGATATTGCGCAACACATCCTGCCCGCGCGCGCCGCTGACGCTCAAACCATCTGCATTTTTTTGCACCTGATAGGCGCTGCGCGCGCCCTGATACAGGGCCAGATCAAAACCGGCGCCGCCATCCAGCCGCCAGCCGCCATTGCCGTACATCACATCATCGCCGTCTGTGCCATTGAATACGCTCTGATTGGAAACGCTGACCGCTTTCAAATCGCTCCATGCGCCAAAATAACCATACATGCCGGGCCGCGCCTGCAGCCAGACCATGCCATTATTCGCGAAGCTGGTGGAAAAATTTGTCCCGCTCAAGCTGTGCGGGCCGCTTAACACGCTGATCTGCTGCACGCCCTGCAATTCGAGATCGTCGATATACCAGCCGACATTGCCATTGGTCTGGGGGTAGAACGAGCCGCCTTTTTCATAGCGCAAGCGGAGTAGAAACGCTTTCTCCGCATACGCCGCCAAAGACAGTGTTTTGCGGCTGAAACTGTTTTCCGCGCTGCTGCCGGCCTGCTGCCAGATTGAGACCCAGTTCTTGCCCTCATCCAACGAGATTTCCACCCGCGCAATCTGGCTGGCGGTGGCCCAGCCAAGACGGCTGGCAAAGCTGAGCTGCGCTTGCGCACTGCCGATCAGGGTGGGCAGGAATTGCATGCTTTGATCGCCACTGCCCGAGGGGTGGGCCAGATGAAAGGATTTTGCACCATTTGCCGCGAATTCGCTTGAAACCACACTGTAATTGCCGACATTCAGCGTGAAATTGGCGCTGCCCTGCTCCGCCCCGTCGCGCAAATGATAGTCACTGCCGCGCAGTGCGCGCCATTCATAGCCGGTGGCGCCGGGGATCTGATTCAGGCTGTAAGCAGTGCTGACGCCGGCGTTCACACTGCCACTGCCGCTGATGCGCAAAGCGCCCGCTGCCCCTTCCTGCTCTGGATCAAACACAGTCACGCTATAACTGAAGCTGCGCGCCTGCCCGCCCACCAGCACATTGCTGAGCGTGACTTGATACACCGTGTCCGCCGCCGGTTTGGCCCAGCGCATCCCGTCGCTATAGGCGCCGGGCAGCCAGACCAGGGTGTTTTCGCCATAGCCGTTCGCCAGCGCCTCTTGCCGGACCGCGATGCTCTTGCCGTTTTCCGTCATGCTGACGCTGGCTTTGGAAAAGTCTGCTTTGGGGTAAGAAAATGACCAGCGCGGATACACTGTTTGATAGGGGGCGTAGCCCTTGGCCGGCCAGGCCACAAAATCATCACGCACAGCGGGCCGGCTGGAAAAGGCATTGCCATCCATCACCCACAGCGCGTTTGCCGCCGTCACCCCGGCCCCGCTGACATCGCCTGTACCCATGAAGCGGGTTTGCGGCAGCAAGATCCAGCGCCGGTGTCCGACTGCCGTATTATTGCCGCCGTTGTCGCTGATATAAGCGCTGATCGCCGCCGGCCCGGCATTGCCCAGACTGAGATTGGACTTGCCGGCGGCTTGTGCGCCGCTGCTGTTGTGGCACTTCCAATTTGCCGGCGGCGAATGACTCAGCGCGCCATTTGCACTCATCAGCAAAGCGGCCTGCTGCGCTTGCGCGCTGTATGCGGCATCCCATTGCACATTCGCCGGCGCCCCGGCCATGGCGCGAAACCAGTTGATGCGGCGCAAAGTCGCAGCTTGATATTCGGCACTGACGTTGCCTGCGGCGCATGCGCCGGTATCGCCATTCCAGCCGCTGGCCACATGATCGGAAGAGGCATACACCGTGCGGTAAAACAGGCGCACCGCCTCCCGCTCCTGCGTGTCAATGCTGTAGCCGCCATCCTGGCTGCGCAGGGCTTGCAGCCCCGGCGCGCTGCGCATGGCCGGCAAAGCTTGCGCGTCTTGCTGCGACTGGCGCGGGGCCTGGCCCAGTTGCGGGGCCGGCGTGCTTTCCTGCTTGGGCGTCGCGCTGTGCCCAAGCAGACGCGGCGGCGGCGATTGTTGCGCGCCGCCACAGGCGCTCAAGAATAGCGGCAACATCATCCAATACCAGCGATTTGTCGCGAAATGAGTGGAAAAGCGGGCAGCTAAAAGGTGAACATTCATGAGGTGATTTGAACCGGAAAAAGCAGCGCAGGCAACCGCGAAGGCGCATCGGGGGAGTCAAAAGTGGCATAAATTTTAACATAATGGCAAGCCCAGCCTGAGCGTGCGCCGCCGCGCCAGATTTGCCGGGTTACAATGCCGGCCTTGATTTGCAAAGGAAAACAGGATGTGGGAATTGGTCGAAGCCACGCCATCAGCGCATGGCATGCTGGAGTTATACACGCATGGGCATAAGGAATATCTGATCCGTTTTGATGGCATTGAGCTGATGAACAGCCTCTTGCATGCCTCGGAAGATGTGCTGGGCGAGATGGCGGCGGCGTTTTGCCGCACTGCGCAGCCGCGCATTCTGATTGGCGGCCTGGGCCTTGGCTTCACCCTGAAAGCCTGCGTGCAAGCGCTGCAGCACAGCAAACGGTGCGCCGATCTGAGCGTGGCGGAGCTGACCGCGCAAATCATCGACTGGTATGGCCGGTATTTTCAAAAAATGCAGGGTCTGGCGCCAGACTGCGCACAGCTGATTGGCGGCGATGTGTATCAGGTGATAGAAGCTGGCGGCCTGTATGACATGATTTGCCTGGATATTGATAACGGCCCGTCGTATCTGGCCAGCGCGCACAACAGCCGCATGTATGACGAAAGCGGCCTGGATTTCCTGCGCCGCCACCTGCAGCCGCAAGGCGCGGCCCTGATCTGGTCAGCGCAAACCGAGGCTGCGCTGGCGACAGCGGCGCAATCCGCCGCCCTGCTGTGCTATGAGCGGGAAGTGGCGATGCCTTTGAACGGACGCATCTTCAGCCATTACATTTATCTCTTATGCAGCACTGCGCCTGAAACAGAATTATTGCAAAAGTATCAGCTGCGCTTGATGTAAAGCCGCAAGCGCCAATGGATTTTTTGCAAGCCGGCTCTTACAATGCAAAACAGAGCCGGCGGCAAACACGCCAAGCCGACCCCCTCCCGCCCGGCAGCCAATGCGGCGCCGCTAACTGATGGAGCGCCAGGACATGCCATTTCGCCATTGGCTTTTATTGTGTTTTTTACTGACATGCCATGTGGTCAGCGCGCAGGCGCTGGAGTGCGGCGCACGGCCCCTGCGTTTAGCCTTTTATGAGAACGGCTTGTATTATTTCCGCGACGCCCAAGGCCAGGCGCGCGGAATTGATCCTGATCTGGTGCAGGAAATGCAGCGCCGCAGCGGCTGCCGCATCGAAACCATGGTGATGGCGCGCGCGCGCATCTGGGCAGACCTGGAGAGCGGCGCCTTGGATATGGCCACCTCAGGCATCCAAACCCCTGAACGCGACCGTTTCGCCTGGTTCATCCACTATCAAATTCAGAAAAATCACGCGGTAATCCGGCGCAGTCTGCAAAATCAAGTCAAGCAGCCACAGGATTTCATCAATGACAGCAAGCTGATTTTCGGCGTGGTGCGCGGCTACAAACACGGCGAGCAGCAAGATAAATGGCTGGAGCCTTTGCGCGCCGCCGGCCGGGTGCAGGAAAGCCCGGAGATTGAAATCATTTTCAAAAAACTCAAAGAAAACCGGATCGACGCGATGTATGCGCCGGCCCCGCTGTATCACAAAAAACTGGCTGATCTGGGCTTTGCGCAAGATGTCATGATCCAGGACTGGGCCCCGCAAACGCGCGGCGTGATGCATGGCATGATCCTTTCCAAAAAGAGCTTCGCCCAGCCTGAAGTCGCTGCCTGGCGCAAGATTTTGCAGGAGATGCGTAAAGATGGCAGCATCAAGCGGATTTTTCTGCGCTATCTGCCGCCCGAAGAAACCCAGCGTCTGCTTGATATGCCGGATTGAACCATGCCAGCCGCCGCCTCCAATCACAGTCTGGCGCAATGGCTGTTGCGCTATCTTGCCGTGGGTTTTTTACTGTTTGCGATTTGCATCAGCGCCATCCAATTGGCGCTGGAGTACCATAAAACCCGGCACAATATTCAACACAGCCTGAATGCGCTCGCCATCACATTCGCCCCCGGCGCGGAATCCGCCTTATGGGATTATCAGGACACCGTGCTGCAAGCCATGCTCAAGGGCATCGCCTCCAATCCGCAAGTGGCGCAAGTCGAAATCATCACGCCCAATCCCAAACAAAGCCTGAGCTGGCGCTCTGAAAAATACCCGCCCAGCAGCAAGCTGCAAGTCGAACGGGATTTGACGCATAAGAGTTTTGGCGAGGGCAAACAAGTGGTGCTGGGACAGTTGCGCATCCGCTCCAGCGATGATTTGCTGTTTGCGCATTTACAGGACGTGTTATTCCGCCTGCTGCTCAATAATCTGGCCCTGATGCTGTTTCTCGGCCTGCTGTTCTGGCTGGCGGCGCGCCGTCTGCTGGTGCGCCCGCTGGAACGGCTGTCCCTGCAAGTGGAGCATCTGGCGCGCCAAAGCAGCCATGCGGATATGCTGGATGCCGGCGGCGGCAAGATTCGCGAGATTCACACCCTGACCAATGGCTTTAATCATTTATTGCAGCAATTGGCGCGCAGTCACCGCCAAATCGCCGAAGATAACGCCAGTTTGGAACAGCGTGTGGCCGCGCGCACGCGCGAACTGGAAGAGGCGCAACAACAGGCCGAAGCCGCCAACCGCGCCAAATCCGATTTCCTGGCGAATATGAGCCACGAAATCCGCACGCCGATGAACGCCATCATCGGCTTAACCCGGCTGGTGCTGGAAACTGAATTGCAAGAGCAGCAACGCGACTTCCTCAAAAAAGCCTACGCCTCTTCGCGCGCCCTGCTCGGGATTTTGAATGATATTCTGGACTATTCCAAAATCGAGGCTGGCCGCCTGCATATTGATTGCGCCCCCTTCAAGCCGGAAGAATTATTGCGCGATGTGGCGGCCTTGTTCTTGCCGCTGATTGAAAGCAAGGGCCTGGAAATTTTTCTCGACATTCAAGCCGATGTGCCGCAACAGGTGCTGGGCGACTCACTGCGCGTCAGCCAGGTCTTGAACAATCTGGTCGGAAATGCGGTGAAATTCACCGAACATGGCGAAATCGCCATCAAACTCGAAATCGCCAGCAGCAACGAAGAACACTGGCTGTTACGTTTTGCGGTGCGCGACACCGGGATCGGCCTGTCGCGCGAAGCGGCGCAAAAACTGTTTCAAGCCTTCACCCAGGCCGACAACTCAATCACCCGTAAATATGGCGGCACCGGCCTGGGCCTGTCGATCAGCCAGCGTCTGGTGCATTTAATGGGCGGCGACATTGCCGCCAGCGGCGAGCCGGGCAAGGGCACTGTATTCACCTTCACCATCCAGGTCGGACGCATGGCGCAGGAAGCGACCGATTTGCAACAATTGAAAAATCTGCGCGTACTGGTGGCGGATGATCAGGAAACCTCGCGCCTGATTTTGCAAGAATTGCTGCATGCCTGGGGGCTGCGCTGCACGGTGTGCGCCAGCGGGCGCGAAGCCTTGCAGGCGGCAGCGGCGGCGCGCGCGGCGCAACAGCCGTTTGACATCGCACTGCTGGATTGGCGCATGCCCGGCATGGACGGTTTGGCGGTGGCGCGCCAACTGCAACAAAGCGCACTGCAGGCGCCGCTGATTTTCATGGTCAGCGCGCATGACCGCGATGAAGTCAGCGCCGCCGCCGGCAATCTGCAAGTCAGAGGCATTTTGCACAAACCTGTGACCCCCTCTTATTTACTGGATGCGCTGCTGAATATCCGCGCAGTACGCCCGAAAATGCCGCTGCGCCCGCTGGAAAACGCCGGCCTGCGCTTAGACGGCGTGCGGGTTTTGCTGGTGGAAGATAATTTAATCAATCAGGAAGTGGCCGCCACCTTCCTGCAACAGCGCGGCTTGCAGGTCAGCATCGCCCAGCATGGCGGCGAAGCGCTGCAAATGATGCGGGCAAGCATGTTTGATCTGGTTTTAATGGATTTGCACATGCCGCAAATGGATGGCTTTGAAGCCACCCGCCTGATCCGCCAAGGCGGCGACCGCACCCCTGTCATTGCCATGACGGCGGCGGTGATGCAGGAAGATCGCGACCGCTGCCAGGCCGCCGGCATGAATGATTTTGTCGCGAAACCGCTGGATCCGGATGAGTTGATGCGCGTGCTGGACAAATGGACCAGCGAGGCAGCGCGCCAGCGGCAAGAACAGCCGGCGTCGAATGCTGCGGCAACGGCGCCGGGCGCGCCCCCTGCTGCTGCGCCAAGCGCGCCGGAAGCGCCGGAAGCGCCGCTGCAAGCAGGCTTTGCCGGCTTGCAGCTTCTGGGCGAGCGCCTGGCCCCGAGTTTTGACTTGCCGGGCATCAGCAACCGTTTCCAGGACAATGAAGCGCTGTATTTGCGTCTGCTGAACCGCTTTGCCGAAAGTGAAGCCGGTTTGCAGGATAAATTGCACAGTTGGATGCAAGCCGGGGAATATGAGGCGGCGCGCCTGCATTTGCACACGGTCAAAGGGGTGGCCGCCAATCTGGGCATGCATGCCCTGGCGCAAGCCTGCGCGGCATTGGAGCCGGGCTTCAAACAAGGCCAGCCGGATGTCTCCCTCGTGCACGCTTTACAACACATTCTGCAAGAAACCCTGGACTGTCTGCGCCTGTTGCAAAACCCGCCGGCTGAGGCGGCAAGCCCGTCCGGCAGTGCGCTGACGCCAGAGCAGCAAGCACAGTTGCGCGCGCTGCTGCTGGAAATTGCGCCCATGCTGCAAAGCCAGCAACTGATCAGCGACGAAGCGTTGCTTAAATTGCATGCATTGCAAGTAGCAAGCGCATCCCCCAATCTGAAGCAGTTATTAGAGGCGCTGGACAATTTTGACTACGCGACGGCAAGGCAAGCCAGTGCGCAAGCCCTGAGCGAGTGCGAAACATGAAACAAGCCCTGATATTGCTGGTGGACGATCAGCCGGCCAATCTGCACAGTCTGGCCGCAGTATTGAAAGCGGATTACCGCTTAGCCTTCGCCACCAGCGGCGCACAAGCGCTGCAATTGGCGCAGGAAAATCCGCCGCAACTGATTTTGCTCGATATCGTGATGCCGGAAATGGACGGGCTGGAAGTATTGCGCCGTTTGCGCAACGATCCACAGCATGCGGATATCCCGGTGATTCTGGTGTCTGGCGATGGCCGCACCGAAACAGAATTAAGCGCGCTCGACACCGGCGGCGACGATTATCTGAGCAAGCCGGTGATTCCGGCGATTTTGCTGGCGCGGGTGCGCAATTTGCTGCAAAAAAAGCAGACCGAAGCGCAATTGCAATTGGGCGCGCATGTGTTTTCACACAGTGGCGAAGCCTTGTTGATCACGGATGCGCAGTTCCATATTCTGGACGCCAACCCGGCCTTCGCCCGCCTGACCGGCTATGCCTCACAAGAAGTGCGCGGACGCGATCCCCTGTTTTTAACCCTTGAAGGCGGACAAAAAAACGCATTCGGCCCGGATTGGCCGGGCGTGCTGGCGCATCTGAAAAAGCATGATGAATGGCGCGGCGAAGTCTGGAACCGGCATGCCGATGGCAGCGCCTATCCGGTGTTGCTGACCATTTCCTGTGTGCGCCAGCGCAACGGCCATGCCAGCTTTTTCATCGGCAGCATGGTCGATATTTCAGAACAAAAAGCGGCGCAGGACCATTTCCAGCAAATGGCGCATCACGATGCGCTGACCGGCCTGCCCAACCGCCTGCATTTAAATATCCATCTGGAGCAATGTCTGGCGCTGGCGCGCCGCAAACAGGAAGGCGCCGCACTGATGTTTATCGATCTTGACCGCTTCAAGCATATCAATGACACTCTGGGCCACGATGTCGGCGACGCCTTGCTGGTGCAAGTGGCGCAGCGCTTGCGCCAGGCGGTGCGCGAGAGCGACCTGGTGGCGCGCCTGGGCGGGGATGAGTTTGTGATCGTCTTGCATGAAGCCGGCAAACGCGAGCAAGCGCTGCCGGTGGCGCACAAGATTCTGACGCGCATGGATGCGCCGTATGAAATCGAGGCGCATCAAGTGATCAGCTCACCCAGCATCGGAATTGCCTTGTACCCGAGCGACGGCAACACACCGGATGAATTAATGAAACACGCCGATATCGCCATGTATCACGCCAAGGCGCTGGGGCGCAATAATGCGCAATTTTTCCGCGACGCGCAGGCGGCCATGGAGCAGATGGAACATCATTGAACGGTGTTGAACAATATTCCTGGCTATTCACTCCGGCATCGCCATTCCCGCGAAGAACCTGCCCTCGCGTGCTTGAATCGGGGAAGCGAATCCAATGGTTGCACGCAGTTCAAACGGCGCCTGTTCGCACAAAACTGGATTCCCGCTAAAAACATGCGGAAATGACGGAGCGAGGCTCAACGGCTGAATAGAAGCCAAATTATGATGTTACGCGCCAGGGTGCAGTGGTTGACGGGGCGGGCGACGTCCATGGCAAGGGATGTGGCTTGGTTTGGGGCGGTAATGCCCAGTTTGTTGTAATGCGCTTGCGCTAACTGTTTTTTCTGGTTTTGCAACATCAGGGTATTGAGCGCCTGATGCGCATTGGCGCCGCTGTTGGTCAGTGTTTGGGCAGCGCAAAAGTCAACGTCATCCGCACATAAAAAGCTGCCCTCAATAGGGTGAGCTACCTGGAATAGAGAATTTAATACCAGTCAGAGCATGCTCTTGCACTATTTTCTCCAGCTTTTCTTTAGCGACTTGATTGATATAAATACAGATTCGTGCCGTCAACGCATCTTTAAATATCAATGGTACTTCCTGGTCAAACTCTGAGAAAAAAGCGGGACGTTTAACTAGTTGATACTCATCAAACTCAGAATGTTCCTGATCTATGCAAGGCAGGAGTTTTGTAACGTTGTAGAAAAATTCTGGCTCACCTTCACAATTCAATTCGAGGAGCTGACCAAATGGCGCCAGAAATTCATGCAATAATAAATAGGCGCGTTGACTCAATACAATCGAACCAAACCAAAGGTGGCTGAAATCTGCACGAGGAGACTTGGTTTTCTTCCTGTGCTTTAATATTGTTTGCACAAATGGTGGTGCTGGCCATTGCAATGGCGATCCATTTGTTTCAAACAGCTGCCCGAGTGGATCTACAGAATAATCTCCGGCGAGAACTGCATATTTATTAATTCCATCATTTCTTATTTCGTAGATCATAATTACCTCAGTAAGGGAAAATCCCAGAAAGAATTTCCTGTTTTATTTTTCGTAACGTTAATCGCCCATCTTGCGCAGGTTGGTTTCTAATTCTTCCCAGCCGAAGATTGACTTCCAAATAATAGACACCAGTATGCAACGTTTGATGAACTAATGCTTGCGGCAAACTTGGCACGGCCGATGAAGCAAAGCGGGGTAAATAAACTCCGTTATCTGCATCATTGATTGCAATACCCCATATGAATAGGCAAGACCTTGCAATATGTGCATCAATTGCCAACCTCGCCACAATATGATGCGCCGCCACATATTGCGGTCTTGGCGTGCCGGTGTTGCGGTTGATGTTGCGCGCCAGGGTGCGGGAGTGGTTGACGGGGCGGGCGGCGTCCATGGCGAGGGAGATGGCTTGGTTTGGGGCGGTGATGCCCAGTTTGTCATAATGCGCTTGCGCTAACTGTTTTTTCTGGTTTTGTAACATCAGGGTATTGAGCGCCTGATGCGCATTGGCGCCGCTGTTGGCCAAGGTTTGTGCGGCGCTGATGCGCTGCGCCAGGATGGTTTGGCCAGTGGTGGTGACTTTTTGTGCGTTTGACATCAAGACTCCGGGATAATGGGGACGCCGAATCAGATTTGCAATGCGGCAAGGAAGAAAAATTCCTAAAAGACAATATTTCGATCATACCATACAGCCGCCCGCCATAGAATTTTTACGCGTATTTTCGCTTAGCAATCAAGCTATTGCGATGCAATCCGCGACGATGCGCACTTTGCCGGCATGCTGAGTCAAGTCACCAAACGCAAATTGCCAGGGCCGGGGCTTGGCGATGGCGGCAAACGCAAGATGTCATCAATCATGCGCACCCGCAGCAATTGCTCTTTCAGGGGCAAGGCCAGTAACAACTCCACCAGCCGGCATGCATCCGGGGTCAGCGGCTGTTGAAAATAACTGGCAAATAAATTGCAATCCTCTTGCAGCTTGCGCACTTGTACGCGCATATGATTCAACTGTTCATCGTAGCTGGCTTGTTGTTGCTGCGCTTTGCGCTTTGCTCTGGCCAACTGCCCTTGCAAATCTTGCACTTTTTTCCGGCTCGCCTCATCTGCCCCGGCGGGGGCGCTGAGAGCATCGACTAGCTGAACACTGGTACTCAAATCCGCTTGCAACTGCGCAATTTCGGCGTCGCTGCTTTGCTGCGCCGCCTGTTTATGCCCTTCCAACTGGACGATGCTGGCGCGCATGAGCGCCAATTCTGCTTGCAAGTCTTGTAATTCCTGCGCATGGCGGGCCTGCAGCGCTTGCAATTGCGCATCATACTGGCTGGCCTGGGTTTGCAATTGCTGATGATGCTGGCTAATCAAGGCCTGTATGCGCAAGCTGGCCACACGCCGCGCTAAACGCAGACGTTGCGACAAGCGCACCGCGCGCGCAGCCTGCTGCAGTTGCTGGCACAAGAGCTGGATTAAACGCGGCGCGTAATACAGTGTGAGCAAGACGGAAATGGCCAAGACCAAGTAGGGGAAAACCATTTTGCCATTTAAGATTTGGAAAACGCCAAAGCTGCAGGCAATCACGAGCAAGCCCAGCCAATGCAGCCACTGCCGGCCGGAAAAGCGCGGTCGCGCTGGCAGCGCTGGCCACCATCGCGGGCCGAACAAGCGTTGCATCGGCCAATCCAGCGCGGGCCAAGCCGCTAAACCACCGTCCTTCGCCAGCGGCAGCCAGGAAATACGCAGCAGGCTATATACCGCAATCAAGCCATTGAGGTAGTGAAATAATTTGTAGTCATACAATAAGTCGAGGCAAGCTTCCCAGTGCAAGGCTTTACTCGTGAGCAGAAATAAGATCAGAAAAATTTTATATACGCTTAACGCAATGACATCGCGTGCAACTGGAGTATGCCGCCATTTGTACAAAAAAACGATATGAGCGCCAGGAACCATTAACAAATAAGGGATATACAAGCCACTAACAGCAAATTTCTGCATGTCAATCATGAAGAGAATGAGGGCTTGTGCATATGACAATAGCCAAAGTGCAATCATAATGCTTATATCAGTACCGATTTGCACGTTTTTTTCTTCTTGATGATATTTCACGCCTCTCTCCCATTTACGTATTTAGCAAGATTATCTTGGCGGTGGAGGTGCATCCGGAAGCGAGTAAATCACTTCGCCTTCTACAGACTCGGCTACCTTCCGTGGCGCGGCAAGAGCCCCCACATCCACAAACAAACATCTTGGCGGAGGTGGGTTGCCCGTTCCCGCACAAGTCACACAATCATCAGTCGGCGCTAACTCAGTACTAAGCGCCACATCTCCCCCGCCATCCACTGGCAAGCAACCCGCGTCCATCGACACACCCGACACCTGCTGAGCAAACATATCCCACATGACTTTCTCCCCGGTGGTGAAAAAGTCAACAGTATATTCCCACGCGGCAAGGCCGGATAGGGTGACTTGCTTCCCGCGCTCAGGCCTTCCGTTGCAGCGTCGCCAGCAGCGGCAAATCCTGCAAAACGTCCCGCAGTTGTGCTTCCGGCAGGGCCAGCAGGGTCTGGCGCAGCGTCGCCGGGCTGGATTGCATGCCGGCATAGACGCGCTGCAGCAAAAGCGCGATGCTGTGATCGGACAGGTCTTGTTCCAGCAAGGCCATGGCCCAGCCGACCAGGGTGTGGTGTTGACCTTGATCCAGCCGCACGCCATCCAGCCAGACCGACTGCGCGACGATGCGCATCGCGGCTTCCAAGCGCGCCTTGTCGGCGGCTTCGTGCTTTGCGGCAGCGGCATACATACGGCCTTGTCCGGTCAAGAGCCAGTGCAAATTCACGCCGGATTGCGCCAGTTTGATCAAGGCCAGCGATCCCGGCATCACGCTGCCCATTTCGTATTTTTGCCACACCGAGCGCGTGACCCCGGCCATTTTGGCGATGTCGGTTTGGCGCAAGTTCAGCGCCTCGCGCAAAGCTTGCAAGCGCAAGCCCACTTCGCCCCCACTATTGTTCCGTTCTTCATCCATGGCAGCCCCTTTGTAAGGCGCGAATTATAAGCAATTCAGCTCAAGCGCTCACTTTTTGTGAGCAAAGTCACACAAAAACAACAAATTGAAATTTTTCGCAATAAAAAGCATCAAATTTGATGCCTAATGGTGAAAATAATGTGCATTATGAATACGCCGCTATCTTTCATGTCTCACGAAAACGGCACGGTAAGGCAGTATCTGGCGCGCGTCGCCGCCCTGAATTGGCGCCGCGATTTTTCAACATGCCCCGCCTCACGGGCGGGCGCTCAGCAACAGGAACTATGATGAAAACGGAAGAGGCGACACAAAAACCACATCTCTTGATTGTTGATGACCAGCGCTTGTTGTTGGATTTGCTGTGCAAGGAGTTGCGTGAGCATTACCAGATTACCGCTGTCAACAGCCGACATGCGGCGCAGAATGCGATCCGCAACACGCGCTTTCAAGTGGCGATGCTGGATTTGCAATTGGGCGCCGAAGACGATGGTTTGCATTTGCTGCCGGAACTGTTGCGGCGCGGATTCAAGGTGCTTGTGCTCACCGACGCCATGGATCGGGCGGCAATCCGGGCTTGTATCCGCTTGGGTGCTCATGGCGTGGTGGATAAAACCTGGGAATTGTCGCATTTGCATGAAGCGCTCGGGGCGGTGCTCAGCAACCATCTGGCCTTTCCTCAACAGCTGTTATCGCAGGCCTTGCTTGAGCCGCGCAATCTCTTGCCATATTTAAGTGACCGTGAAATGCTGATCTTGGATTTGTTATTGCAGCAACCGATGCCAAGCAACGAAGAGATGGCGAGCAAGATTGGGATCTCGACGGGCAGAGTGAAAAATTGTCTGACTGAAATTTATTCAAAATTCAAAGTGATTGGCCGCCATGCTTTGGCAGAGGAGGCGCGGCGGCGCGGGTATTTTCCCGGGATTCACCGGGCACGCATGGCTGACAAATCGCGCCAGCAGCCTTGACAAATGCACCCTCTGCCCGGCGCGCCACTGCCCTGCAAGGACAAGACCTGCTGCGCTCCAGCTGAAAGCGCGCCGCCTGATCCCGTACATACAAAATAAAATGCGCCGCTATCATGCGCCCCTCCCCTTTTTCCCTGTTTGCGCAACTGCCGAATACATAATCCGCAGAAAAACACAGCCAAGCACGCAAAATAGAAAGAATCTTCAGCGCTTTGCCGATTCGCCAAGTATTCCGCGCAAATTTCATGATGTGGAAAACAGAATGTGACGGCAAATTGCTTATCTTGCAGTTTTAACCGGATAAAATTCAATCCATGCTGCTTGCCATGAAATTTTATCCCGTTTACCGCGCGCGGCCTGCGAAGTGAATTCGGGGCCGGATGTGCTCTTGAAAAGTGACAGAGTGATCAATACAGAGCAGATTGCCAATACAGCAGGCAATCGCAATTCTGTGATTTTTTTGACAATTCGATATTTCGCGCAAAATTATCGCGCCGAATCTTGCTGCGGATCAAAAAAGCAAATGCTTGATCCTTGCAATATGCAGCATTTCGCATCAAAAATGCGGCAATTGACAGCTATATAGCCCTGATTTACGCTGAATCCCGATTGCGCAAGAGTCACTCCGCCCCACCCGGCGCGGCTTGAACCGCTCGCCTTACCCGGCTCCGCATGGCTTTTCCGCCTGCGCAATCACCCTTTGCAAATGTGCGAACTTCGCGCCCATTTCGCGCCAATAAAAATCAATGGAGACAACAGAGATGAACCGCAATTATCTGCTTGTGGCAGCCTTGCTCGCGCTGCCCGCTTTTGCACAACAACACGAATTGGCCACGGAAGCCGTTGGGATTGAACTGGGCAGCGTGCAGCAAGTGGTGGAGGCTTACAGCAAGCAACACCGCGATATCCGCAGCACGTTTCAGGCCAATCTGGGCGGGCACAGCCTTGCCGCTGACATCCGCGATTTTTTTCAGCGCGATGGCAAGTTTTCCATCAGCGGTCAGGCGCTGGGTACGCCAAATTCGGTCTTTATGCTCAAAGGCGATCAGAAAAAAGCCTATGGCTATCTGGTGCTGCACGACAGCAAAAAAGCGTTTGAATACACCACCGACAAGCATGGCCGGGTGTGGGCGCATGCGGTGCCATTGAAAAAAATCTATCCGGATCTGGATGAAAAATTCATTGCTGAAAATGTGCCGGAACAAGGTTTGCTGGCGGTTTCACATCCGGTCTATAGCAGTATGGCCCTGCGTCAGGCGCCGCATATCGGCCCTTACAATAATCAAGACGTGACCAAACTCGAAAGCCGGCCCGGCAGCCCGTATGTGTTTTATCTGAACACCCGGGCGGTGATGAATGGCAGCACGCCTTTGAATGGCGTCAGCAAAGAAAATATGTATCGCGCCTGGCAATCGGTGGCGGATCAGTATTCGATGCTGAATATGAATGTGACCACCAACCGTGCGGTATATGACGCGGCGAAAGCGGCGAATGTGCTGCGCACCGGCATCTTGAATTTTGTGAATCAGGATGGGCGCTCTTTTGCGCCGGTGCATTCATTCGGCACCACCTCCGCCGGCACGCTGTATCGCAATCCTTCTTCCGGTTTTGATTATGGCTATGGGATAGGGATGACCGCCGCGCACGAGGTCGGGCATCAGATGGGTATGCTGCATGACGGCGGCGGCGGCGATGGCGAATATTTCGGCGGCATCGCTGCTTTCCAGTGGGGGCCTATCATGGGCAATTACTGGCGCGGCGGTTCCTGGGCCAATCAACTCTTCACCTGGAGCCGGGGGGAATATACCGGCGCCAGCAATAAAGAAGATGATTTCAACATCATGACTGTGGGCGAAGGCGTGCCCTACCGGGCGGATGACAATGTGAGCGGCAAGGCGATGGTGTTTGGCGCGAGTGGCGTGATTGATCCGCGCAGCAACTGGGGCCAGATCGAGCGCAATACGGACAGCGACGCTTTTACCTTCAAACTCAACAGCAATGGCGTGTTGAATTTGCGCATTGACCCGATTGAATATCTGCGCATGCTGGATGTCGAAGCCACGCTGTACAACGCGGCCGGCAGCGTGGTGGCGCGCAGCAATCTGGCGGTGCACCGTTCGGCGGAATTCGTCAATCTGCAATTGCCGGCGGGCGCTTACAAGCTGGTGATTCAGGGCGGCGCAGAGGGTACGCCCGCTAATGGCTTCTCGAAATATGGCTCGGTGGGGTATTACGCCATGAAGGGCAGCTTGAGCGGGACGATCGGGCTGGCGCGCTAAGCAGGTCAAATGCCGGCGCTTGTTTGATGAAACAAGCGCCGGCGTCTGCCTGATTTTCGTATGGCGCCTGAGAGGCCCCGCCATCCCTCAACATCATTCATCAATCTAAGCCCGATACGTGTACAACGAATAAAACATTTGACACTTCATGGTTTCCTACAGGAAAATATTCCCCGCATACTTGCAGACCGGCAATGCATAATGCAAAGCCCATAGCTTTCATGCAATGGGTTCCACAATAAAAACGCCTATACCACCCTGTTAACAAGGAATCTCATGAAACTGCTCTCCACTCTGTTGGCGGCGGCTGCGCTCGCCATGTCCGCACAAGCCAGCGCTGAAGTCAATCTGCTGCGCAATGGCTCGTTTGAAGAAGTACAAATTCCCAGCAATTCGACCTGGCGTATCTATAACAGCGGCTCGACCGGGATCCCCGGTTGGACTGTGCTGGGCGCTGACACCCAACTGACCCGCACCGAATTCGTCCCTGCTGCGCATGGCAATCAATGGATTGATCTGACCGGCATCTATGGCTACAACAAGGGTTTGCTGTCGGATGGCTTCGCCACTGAAGCCGGCAAGCGCTACACCGTCTCGTTTGATCTGGGCGACTTCCACGCTCAAGGTTTTCGCACCGCGACCCTGGCCCTGACCGTGAATAATCAGCCGCGTCAATTGTTCACCAATATCTATGAAGGCGGCATCATGGATTGGGAACGCAAGAGCTACACCTTCACCGCTGACAGCAACATTACCCGTTTGAGCTTTTTGGGCGTGGAAAACGGCTCCCTCAGCAATAACGCTGTGATCGGTCTGGACAATGTGGTGGTGAACGCCGCACCGGTGCCGGAAGCGGAAACCTACGCGATGATGCTGGCCGGTCTGGCCGGCCTGGGTCTGCTGACCCGCCGCAAGCAAAACCAGTCCATCTGATTTTGCCCATACAGCAGCACACGCCGGCGTCGGCGTGTGCTGCCGAGCAGCTTGTCTGACGCTTATCATGTCTCATCCAAATTACGGCGTGTAGTGCGTCCGCCGGAATAACGCAGCAAACTCCCGCACCATGGTCTGGCTGGAAATCGGCTTGATCAACTCCCCACCGGGCTTGAGACAAGCCCGCACATCCCCAAACCCTTCTGGAGAACTCTATGTTGAATAAAGCATTGCTGGCTGGCGTATTCGGCCTTGTCATGCACAGCGCCGCACTCGCCGCGCCTGTCACTTATTACTTTGCCGGCGCCTTGAATGATAACTTTGGCAGCTTATCGCTTGGCGCCACTTTCACCGGCTCCTTCACCTATGAAAGCGGGCAGGCGCTCAATCCCAATCCCTGGTTGCCGTATCGCGGCGATTATCGTTACAGCAATCTGAGCGTCACCTTTGGCCCGGCCACGGTGACAGACCACGGCACTGGCGTGGTGAATGTGTATGATCGCGGCGCGCCAGGCACATATCCCGGCTCTGGCCCCTGGGACGATGGGCGCGGCTATCCCACCGACATGTTTCACCTCTACACCTTCAATCTGAATGGCAGCCTGGGTGGCCTGCAATTAGTCGGCCCTGAACAATTCAAATTAAGGTCAACAAATGCAATCTGCGGTCAGACAAGGTTTTCCCTCAGGAAATCTGAAGCTGCAAAGAAACGCAAGGAAGGCCAAAAAAAGCCGGAGCTTTCGGAGGATCATGCGCAGATTGTGGCCGCAGCCGCATAACAAAGCATGAAAGGCATCACCATCAGCGCCTTTCAACCAATTTCTGCTCAATCTTCCGTCATTTTTCATATGTCCAATCACCGGTTCAATTGCGCTTCGCCGTCGGATATCCCGCCGAAGTCGCGCTGTGATGTTGCGCTTTAAACGTCGATGGAAGACTTTAACGCCGCTTGGCGCTGTGCCGCCGCGATAGCCCAAATCTGTAAATGCCTCTTTTGGAAGGGTATCTGTCAGGATGGCCGCTTGTTCCAATGCTTCGTATAAAGTATGGCCATCGTATGGGTTGCCGGGCATACTGCGCATCCCCACCACCAAGCCTTCTTTGTGTGTCACCGTAATCGAAACCTTCACACCGAATTCATATGGCTGCCGGGCCTTTCCTTTGGAGATGCATTCAACTTCCGGCGCATGCAGGCTATAAAGTTTATTCTTGTCATTTTTTTGTTGCGTCAGCAGGCGCTTCGCTTTGGCCAGCAAGTCGCTGGCTTTCTGCTTCACGCTCTCAGACTTGTTGGCGAGCTTGCGCTCCACATCCCGATAAACGCGCCCCACCAGCGTCTTGAGCTTCTTTAAACTGCCGCGCATGCGTTTGAACTGCTTGGCGTGAGCATAACGCGCTACTTGCCCGGCTAATTTTGGCGCCTCACGGTTATAGTTTTGCCGCAAATCCAACTTTTCCTCAATGGCAAATTTGACCAGATGCTGCCTGGCGCGCTCCAGCAATTTTGCGTCGGTTGGCCACGTAATCGCTTTTTCTTGCACTGTGCTATCAACGATCACCTTCTCAAAGCTTTTTTGTTCCACCACCTTGGCTTTTTCTGCTGCTTTGATTGTCTGCGTCAGCATCCATTCCAGACCTTTTTCTCCAATCCGTTTGCGCCAACGCGTCAGCGAACTGGGGTCAATTGGCGGGTGATGTTGAAACCAAATTTCCCCGCAAAACAATTGCCAATATGGATTCTCAACCCATCCCCACACAACATCTTCGTCAGATAACGCAAATGTGTGTTGCAGATACAAAAGGCCTGCGATCAGGCGCGTAGAAGTTGCTGGTCTGCCTCGCGATGACGGGAAATGCGTCGTCCATTCCCTCTCGAACACGCTCCAATCCATCAAATCGGCCAACTTCACCAATGGATGTTTGGGGTTGACCAACTCATCAAGCCTTTGTCGGAACATATCCGCGCTTACTGTCCCCGTCGGTTTCGGCCCCATTTGCCCCTCCGCTTTTTGCCGGAAATGAATTCTATTTTAATCATTTCTTGCAATTCTGCGGTCTCCATTCCTCAATTTTTTTCAATAAAATCAGGAGGTTGGGAATTGTTCAGGGGAGACCAATTAGCGCCGGGCGCGGGTCTGCAATTTGTTTTGCAAGACCTCAGTGGCGCGGTCTTCAGCGGCCCGCAGATGTTGCAAGACAATTTAACCTTAGCCAATTTCACGCCTGGCAACGGGACCTTTTTGCAATTGCAAGAAGCATATTCGCCGGATAAGTGGAATACCGCCTATGCCCGTGGCGAGTTGACTTATCTGGGCAGAACGCCGATGGTGCCGGAAGCGGAAACTTACGCCATGATGTTGGCCGGTCTGGCCGGCCTGGGCTTGCTGGCGCGCCGTAAGCGCAAGCAGGCGGCATAAGTCACCCTGCACTGCCCGGCCCCTGCCGCATCAGCGCGCCGGGGCCGAAGTCCTCGACAAAAGGCAAGTCGCGCCGCTGCGCATAGCCGATATAGCAATCGCAGCGGCGGCGGGTGCAGGGACTTTCCTGCAGCAGTGCTTGCAAATCATCCTGATATAAATTTCCCAGTCCGGTTTCAATAAAGTGGCAGCGCTGCAGATTGCCGGCGCCATCCAACATCAGGCTTTCACTGCCGGCGCGGCACGCGGCGCCCAGCGCGGGGCGCGGTTTGTGGCTGTAGTCAAACCAGGGATCGATTGCTTGCAAGCGCGCCAGCATGGCGGCGCTGTAATAAGCGGGGCCGCGTCTGTCATAGGCATTCAGCCACAAATAAATATGTTGCGGCAGTGCGGCGCGCATGGCTTCGATCTGCTCGATGTTTTCACGCAAGGCGACCATGCCGACCGCGTGCGCCACGCCCAAGTCTTGCAAACGTGCGCTGCGCGCCAAAAAGCGTTCCGCGCTGACTTGCTCAGGGTGAAAGGTGCACCACAAGGCCAGGCGCGCGCGTTGCGCCGGCGGCATGCGTTCCAGCCAGGCCAGCGGGGCCGCCAGATTGCTTTGCGCCCCGGCTTGCAGCACATGCGGCATGGCGCACAGATTCTGCAATGCCTGACGGTAATGCCGCCGCACCAGGGCCTCGCCCCAGGGGGTGAAAAAAATCCGCAAGCGCCGTTGCTGTGCGCCGCACCAGGCGACAAAGCGCGCCACTTCCGACGCATCGCGCGCCAGTACGGCGCGGCTATCGCGTTTTTTGGCGAAGGGGCAATAGCTGCATGCGTAATTGCAGCTGGCCAGCGTACCGCGATACAGCAGGCTCAGGGCGGACGCCTCAGTCATCATCCACCTGCGTCTGCGCCAGATTCAGCGCATAAAACTCATGCAATTTGGCCTGCAATAATTTTTTGTCCGGCAATTGGGTCTGGTATTGCGCCACCAGGGCGGGGGAAAGCGAACGCGAGAGCGCATACTCCACCACTTCATCATCTTTGCTGGCGCACAATAACAGGCCGATGCTGGGATTTTCATGCGGCTTTTTATGATCCCGGTCGAGCGCTTCCAGATAAAACGCCAGCTTGCCGACATGCTCGGGTTCAAAGCGTTCGACTTTGAGTTCGACCGCGACCAGGGCATTCAATCCCCGATGGAAAAACAGCAGATCCAGGGAAAAATCGCGCTTGCCGACTTGCAACGGAAATTCGCTGCCGATGAAACAAAAGTCACGTCCCAGTTCGAGTAAGAAATTTTTCAGCTTTTCCAACAAACCCTGATGCAAATCACTTTCACTATGCGCTTGTTGCAAGCCAAGGAATTCAAGCACATAGCTGTCTTTAAACACATGTTTTGCATCAGGATGCATCTGCACTAATGCGTCTGAATGCTTTGCCGGCGCCAACACAACGCGCTCAAACAACGCCGTATTAAACTGCCGCTCCAACTCGCGCTTGCTCCAGCGCTCTTGCGTCGCCATGCGCAGGTAAAATTCGCGCTCTTCTTTGCTCTTACTCTGGCCGAGAATGATCAGGTTGTGGGTCCATGGCAATTGTCGCACCAGTGGCGCGACTTTTCCGTCGTGCTGATAGGTCTCATAAAACTGACGCATGCGAAATAAATTACTGCGGGTAAAGCCTTGCAAACCAGGCTGTGTTTGCGCCAAATGACGCGCCAGCTGATCGATCACCCCCTCGCCCCATTCGGCAGCCGCCAATTTGGCGCTGAGATATGCGCCGACTTGCCAATACAGCTCTATAAGGGTGGTATTCACCGCACGGTAGGCCTGTTGGCGCGCCGCTTCTATCAAGCCGCTTATCTCTGAAAAATCCGGAGCCTGCACAGGCTTAGTCATCTTGGGGCCTCCTGCAAATTGAAAATCAAACCCAATCACGCCCTGGAAATTATATCGGCTTTGCCCCTCATGAAAGCGGCAGGAAAACTGACTTAACAACTGACCTCACGTTCTTGCATCAAGGCGCGCACCGCCGGTGAAGCCAGCCAAGGGCCGATGGTGTCGGCGCGCGCGTAGCCGGCTTCGGTCAAACGCAGCCAGCCTTGGTGCGCCTGCGCCAGGCCCAAGTCGAGCAAGGCTTGCAATTCCGGCCTGTGCGCCAACAGCTCGCCGCCAAAGCGCGCCTGCCACGCCGCCAGCTCCAGGCCCGGTTCGGTCAGCAGCGATTGCATGGCGAAGCGGCGTTGCTGTTCGTCTTCATTTAACACAAAACCATAGCGCGCCTGGGACAGCGCAACGGCGTCTTGATTCAGCCAATCCGCGATGATGTCGCGCGTCGCGCTGCGCTGCACCGCGTAGGCGCTGGAGTAATGCAAGCGCCGCGTATAGGAGCGGGCGCCGGCGCCAAAGCCCAGCATGCCATCGTTTTGGCAGGAATAGGCCGGGCCGCTGTCAGCCGGCGCATGCGGGGCGCGGAACATGCGCATCGAGACCTGGCGATAGCCGGCTTGGCGCAAATGGTCACGCGCGGCATGGTAAAGGGCCAGCCGGCTGTCGCCATCCGCATGCAAAATCAGCGGGGCGAAATTGCTTTGTCCCTGCCGGCTGAGTTGCATTCCGAGGCCGGTTTGCGGCCGCAGATACAGCGGATATAAATACAATTCTTCGGGCGCAAAGGCGAGCGCGCTGTCAATCGAAGCCAGCAGGCTGGCCACGGTCTGGCCGGCAATGCCGTAGATCAAATCCAGATTCAAGAGCGGGAAAGCGGCGTGTCGCACTTCTTCTATCGCGGCCTGCACCTGCGCGTTTTGCTGTGCGCGCGCCAGGCTGCGCACTTCGCTGGCGGCAAAACTTTGCACCCCCAGGCTGATGCGTTGCACACCGGCGCGGCGCAATAGCGCCAGCTTGGCCGCATCCACTGTTTCCGGCGAAGCTTCCACGCCAGCCGGGACATGATGCAAATCAAGATGCAGATATTCGCCCAGGCCATCCAGCAAGCGCCGCCATTGCGCCAGATTCAGATACGTGGGCGTGCCGCCGCCGACATAAAAACGGGCGAAGTTGAATTCGCCCAGCAGCGGCGCGACGGTTTGCATTTGCCGCACCAGCTGCGCAACATACGCATCCACCATCTCAGGCGCCGGGGTGGCCATCGCAAACAAATTACAAAAGCCGCAACGCATGCTGCAGAAGGGAATATGCACATAGCCGGACAAGGCGCGCTTATCTTCCGCCGCCCACACTTGCGCCAAGTCTTGCGCGGTATCCAACAAACGATACGCCGCCTTGTGCGGATAGGAATAGGAATAAGCTTGATATGGGGTGTGGCGCAGGCGCGCCTGCAAATCCTGCAGGGGGCTGTTCATGCCGCCTCCGGGACTAATGCAAATTCCGCATACGGCACATCCCAGACGCTGGCATGTCCCAGGCGGTGGCCATGCCAGCCGTCTTCGCCGAAAGCATGGCCATGATCCGAACACAAAATGCAATATGCGCCGCCGCGTGCGCGCAGCGCCGGCCACAACGGCGCCAGGGCGGCGTCGGTGTATTGCAGGGCGGCGGCCTGGCTTTGTATGCTGTCGCGCGTACAACCGGGTAAATAAAAATGGTGGGGCGGGTGCATGGCGCTTAAGTTGATGAATAAAAACATAGGTTGGCGCACTTCCTGCAAGCGGCGCAGGGCCAGGCTGACTTGCCGTTGCGGCGCCCGTTTTTGCGTCACGCCCAGCGCCGGACTCCAATGGCTTTCCATGAACATGCCGGGCAAAACCTGTCCCATGGCTGTGGCGCTGTTAAAAAACCCGGTGCCGCCTATGCAGAGGGTGTGATAACCGCGCGCCTGCAGCGCTTGCGGCAAGGTGGCTTCGTCAAACACAAAAGTATGCGCATCGCAAGTGCGGCTGCCGCCGAAACGGCTGGCGAACAGGCGGTTTTGGCTAACGTGCGGGTCAGCCGGGGTAGGCAGAAATCCGCTGAAAAAAGCATGGTGCGCGGCATAGGTGAAGCTGGCCGGCGTATGGCGTTTTTGCCAACCCTGCGCGCCCAGCATGGGGCTTAAATGCGGCAGCAAGCCGGCTTGCCAGCATTGCTGCGCGACATCGTAGCGCAAGGTGTCAAAGGTCAGCAGCACAATATCGCTGCCCCCCAGCATCGCTTTGAATGCGCCCGGCGCACTCATGCCGCCGCCTCCCAATGCAAGGCTTGATCCTGATAGGGATCATGTCCCGCATGCAGCAAACCCGGCAATAAATCGCCGAATGCATTCGCCTCCAGCAAGCAGCTGCGCACGCCGCGCTGAATGATGTCGAAGCCGATCACGCGGCTGTGCGGAAAAGCTTGCGCGGCGCGCCCGGCAAAGCAGCGCAAGGCTTGCTCATGCGGCGCGGCCAGCACCTCGGCGGCGCTGCGGCGCTGGCTGTCAAGGTGCAAATTGGTCATCGCCTGGCGCGACAGGCGCGCCACCACATGGCGCGCCTGTCCCTGCAAGCAAAGTACGCGCAAGTCAAAATGACCGCCCGGCGCGCTTGGCTTGGGCAGCCAGACTTCGGCATACGCTTGCTGTGCGCACAGCCAATCCACGATTTGCATGATCTGGCGCGCATCGCGGTAATGGCGGATGCGTTTGCTGTTGAACAGCATGGGGCCGGCGCCGCTGTGCTGCCAATCGGCGGAGCTGCTGGCCGCAAGTTTGCCGCCGGCGCTGCGCAAAGCCAGTACGCCGCAAGCCGAAGAACCGTAGCGGATTTTAACAAAGACCTGGGAGCAGGACTGCGCGCGCATCTGCGCCAGCAGCGCATCGCCGCTTTCAATCTGTCCCAATAAAGGCGGCACAGGCAAGCCTTGCGCTTGCAAATGCTGTTGGCAAGCCAGTTTGTCGGTCATGAGCAAGATGTCAGGCACGGCATTGCACAGCGCAACCGGGTGCGCCGCCGTCTGCGCCTGCACTTGCTTTAGGCATTCGGCAAATCCGGCAAACCAGCAATCATGCGCCATCAATTGCCCGTGCGCCACCGGGGCGGGGACTGGCTTATGCAGCAATTGCGCTCCCAGGCTGAGCAAGTGCTGTTGCACTGCGCTGTCCTCGCCGGGGGAGTCGATTTTCAGCAGCGCCGGGCTGGCTTGTTGCAATAAGTCCGGCAAGCGCTGCGGCTGCGCCAGCCAATCGCCCCAATCCAAGACCTGCGCGGCAGGCAAACCCAGACTGGCGCGCGCCGCCTGTTGCAAGCGCACGCGCTTGCCTTTGGCCACGCCCAATAACAGCAACGCTCCCACCTGCTCAAGCGGCTTTATTCAGACACCGCCACATAGCGGTATTCTTCATCATCGTCCCCGTCCGCTTCCTGTGCATCATCCAACTTCACATCGGGATATTTGGCCAGCAAACTGTCTTGCATGCTTTCGCTCAGATAATGGTGTTCCAGGTTTAAATCTTCCAAGCCGCTTAGATACGGGCTGTCGAGCAAAGCCTGGCCGCCAGCGTCGCCCAACGTGCCAAGTGACAGGTCCAGGGTCGCCAATTGCGTCACCCAGGCTTCGCCGGCGATCCAGGTGGCGATTTGATCGCTGATTTCGCTGTCGCGCAAACCCAGATAGCGCAATTGCGGGCCGCGCAATGCATGCACCACTTGCTGACAATCTTCCAATTTGCCGTCAAAACCGTAATCTTCCGCGCCCAGCCAGAGTTCCAGGTGTTCCAATTGCGGCAGCTTAGATTGCGCCAGGGCTTGCAAGACGCTGGCCGGCAAGCCGCCGGACTGAATCACCAGTTTTTTCAAATTCGCGTGCTGGAACGGGGCCAGGCTTAAACCATTGCCGCCACGGATCTGCAGCGTCTGCAGTTGCGGGAAGGCTTGCAGCAGCGCGCTGTAATCGCCTTGCACGATCCAGGAAATTTCACATTCCTCGCTGGTGATATCGCCCACGAACAAAGCCCGCAGCTGGGACAGACGCGGGGCCAGTTCAATCAAGGCCTGCAAGACGGCGTCCACGCTGCTTTCATAAGGCTCACCCCACATGCCGATCACCAGCGCCTGCACTTTGGACACATCCACCTGTGCGGCGAATTGCTGCAGCAGTTCCGGCAGACTGCCTTCATCGTCATATTCCAGTCGCAGGCGGTAGGCTGCCGCGCTGTCAAAGGGTTGCTGCGGATCGTAATCCAGCACGTATTTGCCATCAAACATGCGGAGATTTTCGTAAATCGTCATGCTGCGCTCCTGTGAAGGGTGGGAATGGGGCTGCCGGGCATACTAGCATAGCGCAATCCAACATCCGGCAAGGAAGATCGGCTATTGCATGCAAGCAGGGCGTTTGCAAATGCCTCTGAGCAAATCATGCAAACCCGGGCCATTTTCAAACAGCCGCAAAAGATATGCAAAATGGATGATTTGTGATACCCATCACATTTCACAACAAAATACTATCTTAAAATTACATTTAAAAAACTACCCCTTTTACCCTACATCAAATGGCAACATCCTACTCTTCAAGTCTGGCAAAAAAAATGGACATTGCCAGCCTGGCGCTTTTTGGCCACGCCAATCCGCAAAAGTATCTGTTCACGCAGGGCACGCCCGATGAAATGCGTATCCCCGCTTACTTACAGGAATTTTTCAGCAGCGCTGAATTTTCGCAGCAAAGCGGCAGCGCCGGCATGCCGCAATTGATTGATCAAATGTATGTCAATCTGTTTGGCCGCCACGCTGAAGCGGAAGGTTTGCAATGGTGGCTGAATACAGCTCAGCAAAACCACTTCAGCCAGGTCGATTTGCTGACAGAATTTCTGAAGGGCGCGCAAAACAATGATGCGCGCGTGCAATACGCCAAACAGCAAGTGTCGTACACCCTGGGTCAAACCCTGCACTACGCCAGGAGCACTGATGGCCAATACCGTGCCGAAAGTCCGGCGGTGCGCGATGCGATGCGCGAATTGCTGCAAAACGTGCAAAACGACGCCAGCGCCAGCGCCGCCACCGCCAGCGATGGGGCGATTGCGCAATTGCTGACGCAATTTCACTTTCAAGCCAGCGCTGACGCCCCGATCATCCCATATCATCCCCAGCTGACGCAGCACGGCACGCAGGGACACGCATCCGCAGCACTGGGGCATGCCCTCAGCGCACAGCCAGGCCAAAATTTGACCCCAGCCACCTTCCATGAAGCGCCTGAATTGATCGGCGTGACGCATGCAAACAGCACTCCGGGTCCGTTTTAAGACAGCAGATTTACCCTTCGTTCTGCTTCCCGGCGTCATCCTGCGCCTGCTGGCTGTGCAAAGCCCCGCACAAAGCCAGCAAGGCGGCAGGCCCCGGCTGCTGCAATGCAGCCGGATGGTAACTCAAGCCCACTTCACGCTGGCAATGCAAACCCGCCAGCGGCAGGCATAACACGCCAGATGGCGCCAGACTGGGCGGCAGGCAGGCAATCGCCTGCCCTGCAGCCACCAGCGCCGCCGCCAATTCCAGATTGGCCGCACGCAGCGGATGTGCTGGTTGATAAGGGCCGAGCGCACTGCTCAAGCTGATGTGTGATGGATCATCCAGGCAGACCACCCATTCCTCTTGCGCCAATTGTTGCGGCTGCAAAAGGGTCTGCGCCGCCAGCGCATGCCCGGGCGGCAGCGCAATCATGAAATCTTCCCGCCATAAGGGGAAAAACGATTCATCGCTGCAGCGCTGATGCGCCAGACCGAGCCGGATTTCACCGGCACAACCGGCGTACAAGGTCAGCTGCGGGGCCGGTTGCAACTGTCCCAGGCGGCGACAGAATTCTTGCAAAAAAAACGCGCCGACATCCGCTTCCACGCCGATTTGCAAGGGAATGCAAGCCGCGCCGCTGTCAAACTGGGCGCGCAGCGCCTCCATTTCCGCCACCAGGCGCCGCGCTTGCGGGTACAGGCGCTGCCCGGCTTGCGTTGGCCGCATGCCGCGCGGCATACGTTCAAACAGCGCCACGCCCAAGGTCTCTTCCAATTGCTGCAGGCTGGCGCTGATGCTGGGCTGGGTCAAATGCAGGCGCGTCGCCGCCGCGCTCACGCCGGCATGCTCATAAATCGCAAGGAAAACACGTAATTGTCTGATATCCATTAATTTTTCCGATAGCAGGAATGGAAATTTATGATTTTTCAATGCAAAAAGGCGCTGCTAAAGTGTACTCCCTTGTTCAGGCATTGAACTTATCTATTTCAAGGAAAATCATGAAAAAAGCTCTGGTCATCATCACAGGCGCCAGCTCCGGCATTGGCGAAGCGACTGCGCGTTTGTTTGCGCAACAAGGTCATCCGCTTTTGTTATTGGCGCGCCGGCTGGAGCGGCTGCAGGCCTTGAATTTGCCGGATACGATTTGCGCCCAGGTCGATATCTGCGACCGCGCCGCTGTGCTGGCGGCGGTGCGCCAAGCCGAAGCGGAATACGGCCCCGCCGATTTGCTGGTGAATAACGCCGGCGTGATGCTCTTGGGCCAGGTGGCGCAGCAAGACCCGGCGGAATGGCAGCGTATGTACGACGTGAATGTAATGGGTTTGTTGAATGGCGTTCATGCGGTGCTGCCGGGCATGCGCGCACGGCGCGGCGGCACCATTATTAATATCAGCTCAATCGCGGGCCGCAAAACTTTCCCGAACCATGTGGCGTATTGCGGAACCAAGTTTGCGGTGCACGCGATGTCGGAAAATCTGCGCGAAGAAGTTGCGCTGGAGGATGTGCGGGTGATCACGATTGCGCCGGGTGCGGTCGAAACCGAGTTGTTGGGACATACAACGAATCAGCAGATCAAAGACGGTTACGAATCCTGGAAAGAAGGCATGGGCGGGGTAATCAGCGCGGCGCAGGTTGCGGATGCGGTGCGCTATGCATACCAGCAACCGCAACATCTGTGCATTCGCGAAATTGTGCTGGCCGCCACCCGTCAGCAGCCCTGAGACTACGGCCCGTCGTCCGTCTGCGCTTGCGGCGGCGCCGGCGCGCCTTTTTGCTGGCGTATCCACTCCAGCACAGGGCCGTCTTGCGGCAGTTGGGAAATCTGCTTGCCGACGGCCAGATTCACCGCCAGCAGATCCGGGATGCGCTCCAAGGGCACTTCATTGCAGTATTGGGAAAAGGCCAGCATGAAGCGTTGCGAATTCAGGGTGCGCAAGACTTTGGCCCCGCTCATGAATTGCAAAATACTGGTGATGCTGTGACCTGGCCCCAGCGATTGATAAATAAAACGATTGACGCCGCCGTCGAGCTTTTTAAAGTCCAGCTGTTCGTCGGTCATGATGCCGTCCAGATACACCAGGCCCAGGGCGACGCGGAAAAAATCCAGCGCCTGCTGGCGCGTGCTGCCGCGCCGCGTTACCGCCAGGATTTTGTCGCGCAGGATTTTTTCCATAACACCGTTCTTCAGTTTCAGTCATGCCCTGCTTCAGTATAAAGGCTGGCTGCGCCGTGGTGGCCGAAACACGCTTTGATCGGCATAAAACGCAGCGTCCTGTTGCGGCCACCAGCCGGGAACTCCGGCCAGCGGCAGGGGACAAAACACCGGCTCCTGCTGCAAAGCGCCCTGCTCCAGCGCATGCGCCAAATGCTGATCCAGCAAGGCATGCAGCGGCGCGTCTTGCTGCGGCCAGATTTGCTGCGGCGCAAACCACAGCACGTAGCAATGCGCCGTGATCGCCTTGTAGGGCTGCATCATTTTTTCCAGCAAGGCGTGGCCAAACAGCAACAAGCGTGCTTGCGCCAGCGCGCCGGGGGCAAACAGGCGCGCCCAGTCATGCGCGCGCAAAGCTTGGAACAATTGCTCGCCTTGCGCATCGCGGCGCAGGCAAAGCAAGCCGGCGTTTTCATCAAACAGGGTGGCGCGGTCGCGCACCCGGCCACGCACGGCGCCAACGCCGGCGGCGGCGATTTGCTGCGCCTGTTGCCGGTTTAATTCGCGCTTGGCGAGCGGGAAAGCGGCCCAGATCAGCGCATTGAAAATATCATGCAAATTTTCGCGCGTCGGCACCGCGCCGTGCTGATAGATAAAGGCTTCATAGGCCTGCCCTTCCGGCAATTCCTGTTGCGCCACAAAGCGCAGCGGCAAGCCGCAAGCGTTGACGCGCGCAGGCGCCAAGGCCGCCAGCGCGGTATGCAAGTCCACGCCCTGCGCCAGACGCGTGCGCAAATCGCACCAGGCCGCGCGCACGCTGTCAAACCAGGGCGACTCCCACTGCGCCGCTTCAAGCTGGCGCAGTGGCGCGCTCAAGCCTGCAGTTTCCAATGCAAAGTGGCGCCGCCATCCAGCGGCACGATGACTTGGCCGGAACCATCCAGCTGGGCCGGAATCTGCCATTCGCTGCGCTCCAGCGTCACAGTTTCAGTGTTTTCCGGCAAGCCATAGAATGCCGGGCCGTGGCGGCTGGCGAAGCCTTCCAGCTTGTCGAGCGCATTGGCGGATTCAAAGGCGGTGGCGTACAGCTCCAGCGCATGCAAAGCGGTGTAGCAACCGGCGCAGCCGCAAGCGTGTTCCTTGGTTTCTTTGGCGTGCGGGGCGGAGTCGGTGCCGAGGAAAAATTTGGCGCTGCCGCTGGTGGCCGCCGCCAGCAAGGCTTGACGGTGCTGCTCACGCTTTAATACCGGCAGGCAGTAGTAATGCGGGCGGATGCCGCCTTTGAAAATTTCATTGCGGTTGTACAGCAGGTGGTGAGCGGTGATGGTGGCGGCCAGATTCGGGCCGGCGGCGCTCACGTATTGCGCCGCTTCGCGCGTGGTGATGTGCTCCAGCACCACTTTGAGCGCGGGAAAATCGCTTTGCAGCGGCTGCAACACCTGGTCGATGAAGACCGCTTCGCGGTCGAAAATGTCAATCGCAGGATCTGTCACTTCGCCGTGCGCCAGCAAGGGCATGCCGACTTCTTGCATAACTTCCAGCACCTTGCGGCAGCGCGCCAGATCGGTCACGCCGGCGTCAGAATTGGTGGTGGCGCCGGCCGGATACAATTTAACCGCATGCACCAGCCCGCTGTCTTTGGCGCGCTTGATTTCATCCGGCGCGGTATTGTCAGTCAGATACAAGGTCATCAGCGGCTCAAAGCGCATGCCATGCGGCAGCGCCGCCAAAATCCGTTCGCGGTAAGCCAGCGCTTGCGCAGTGGTGGTGACCGGCGGCTTGAGGTTGGGCATCACGATGGCGCGCGCAAATTGGCGCGCGGTATGCGGCAAGACGGCGGCCAGCATTGCGCCGTCGCGCAGATGCAAGTGCCAATCGTCGGGCCGCAGCAGGGTAAGCGTGGAGGACATATCTGCGCCTGTCATAAAAAAGGGGAAGCCGGCATTTTATGCGGCTGCGCGCTGTCCGGCAATCAGTACAAAGGATGAGGCAGGCGGATGCCCCGAAAAAGCGCCTGCGCAAAAAAATCCGCCTTTAGCAAGCTTCAACCATCATTTACGCCAAGATGCCGGCTGGGTTGTAGCGCAGCGAAAACCCGGCGTCCGCAACCGCTAGCGCAGCAAAGGAACGGCAGCCGGCCAAAATACCGATAATCCATGAAAAGAAGCGGAGCCTGTCCAGCCAAAAGTGATACCATCAACTGCGCCAAATCGATTGCTGCCGGAGACACCGTGAGCCCCATTCGCTTATTGCTGTGCAGTCTGTTTTGCCTGTTACTGTCCGCATGCGGCCAGGCGCCGGCCCCGGATCCGTCCCAGTCCCAGTCCGGCGCGCGGCGCAAACCACAGATCGGGCTGGTCTTGAAAACCATGACCAATCCCTATTTCGTCAGCATGGAGCAAGGGGCGCGCCGCGCCGCGCGTGAATACGGGGTGCAATTGATCGTGCGTTCCGCCGCCGCAGAAACTTCGGTCGAGCAGCAAAACCAGTTACTTTCCGATTTGATTGAGCAAAAAGTGGACGCCATCGTGTTTGCGCCCTCCGACTCGATGCGCCTGATCCCGCAATTAAAACGCGCACAGCAAGCCGGCATCAAATTGGTGAATATTGATAACCGTCTCAATCCCGATGGTCTGGCGCATGCCGGCATGCACAAGCTGCCCTTTGTCGGCGTGAATAATGAAAAAGCGGCGTATGAGGCGGTGCGGCATTTGCTGGCCCCGTTCAAAGGGCCGGCGCGGGCGGCGATTCTGGAAGGACTGCCGATTGCCTCGAATGCGCAGGAAAGATTGCGCGGCGCGCGCCGCGCACTGGCGGAAAAGCCGCAAATCAAACTGGTCGCCAGCGTGGTCGGCAATTGGCGGATTGATGACGGGCGGCTGGTGATGAAGCAGATTTTGCAAAAAAATCCGCAGCTGGATGCGCTGTTTTGCGCCAACGATATGATGGCCCTTGGCGCCATGCAGGCGATGCAAGAGGAGGGACGCAAGGAAATCCGGATTGCCGGCTACGATGGCCTGGATGATGTGCGCAAGGCGGTGCGGGATGGCAAGGTGGCGGCGACGGTCGATCAGCAACCCGATTTGCAGGGCTATCACGGGGTGCGTCTGGCCTATCTGCAATTGCAAGGACAAACTGTGCCGGCATCGATGGAAATTCCAGCCTTGCTGGTTCTGCCGCCGTGAGTGCGATATGGGTCTGGCATCACGCTTCAGATTGCGCCGCAAATTACGATGGCTGCAGCCGAAAATCACCGGCAAGCAAATCTGGTATTTGCTGGCGGTCAGCATCTTGCCGCTGCTGCTGTTTGTCGCCTCTTCGCTGGATGTGATGCGCAAAACAGTGCTTGATCTGGCGCAAAATTCCAGTGCGCAATTGTTGCTGAATCAGCGCGATTATCTGCAATTGATGGCGGAACAAGTCGAGGGACTGGCGAATAATCTGGCCGGCATGGAAGATATCGGCGACGCCATGGCGACGGTGGATATTGACGCCGGGTTTGAGCGCAGCGCGTATCACGAATTGGCGACCCAGGCCAAAATCGGCTATATCCTGAACGGCTACAGCAATTTGCGCGGCTTAGTCTCAATTGATTTATTCACCTACCTGGGTTATCACTTTCATGTCGGCGAAGCGCTGATCAAAGCGGATGTGAACGACAGTCAGCGCCAGCGGATTTACCAGCAAACGCTGGAATCGCCGCGCACCCTGGTCTGGCTCGGCATGCAGGAAAACGTCAATCGGAATTCGCAACAGCGTCAGGTGTTGTGCCTGGCCAAGCTGATCCATCACTATTACCCGAAAATCCAGCAAAGCACGCCGGTTGGCATGATGCTGATCAATTATTCGCCGCTGTATCTGCATGAACATTTTTCACGTCTGGACTTCGGCAAAGACAGCCGCCTGATTGTCGCCGATCAGCATTGGCGTCTGATTTACGATCATGATGTGCAGCGCATCGGCCAGCCGCTGGAGCCGGAACTGCTTGGGCTGCTGCAACAAAAACAGGCGCGCAGCATGCTGCAAATCAATGGCAAAGACATGCTGGTGTCGCACGCGGTATTGCCGAATACCGGCTGGCACGCGCTGCTGCTGACGCCGGAGGAAACGCTGTTGCTGCCGATGCGCGGCATGTTGCGCAATGCGGCGATTTTGCTGCTGCTGTGCTTTGCTGCGATCGCCATCGTGGCGTATCGCCATACCCGCAATGTGGTATTGCCGATCAAAGCAATTTCTTCCGGTTTCCGCCAGATTCAGGCGCAATCCGAGCAGATGCCGGCCCCGCTGCCGGTGCCGCAAACGCGTGATGAAATCGCCGAACTGGTGCAATGGTTCAATGCGTTTTTGCAAGTCGAGCAGATGCGGATTCAGCATGAAAAGGATTTATTGGCGGCCAAGCTGGCGGCAGACCACGCGAATCAAAGCAAAAGTGAATTCCTGGCGAATATGAGCCATGAGATCCGCACGCCGATGAATGCGATTCTGGGCATGATTCAACTGGCGCAGGAAAGCCAGAGCGATGCGGCGCGCGGCAATTATTTGTACAAGGCGCGCCGCGCTGCGGTTTCGCTCTTGAGTCTGATCAATGACATTCTGGATATTTCCAAGATCGAGGCCGGCAAGATTTCGCTTGAGCAAGCCAATCTCTCCCCGCTGCAACTGCTGCAGGAAGTGGCGGAAGTGGTGGCCGCCGGGGCGCATGAAAAAGGCTTGGAATTGCTGTTGGATGTGGACCCGGACTTGCCGGCGCAAATCAATGGCGACAGCCTGCGTTTGCGGCAAGTCTTGCTTAATTTGCTCGGAAATGCGATCAAATTCACCGAAAAAGGTGAAGTCTGCCTGCAAGTCCGCATTCTGCGCCGTGATGCCCAATACGCCTATCTGCGCTTTGCGGTGCGCGACAGCGGAATTGGCATCAGCGCACAGCAGCAGCAATTGCTGTTCCGCCAATTCGCCCAGGCTGACAGCTCGATGACACGGCGCTATGGCGGCAGCGGCCTGGGCTTATACATCGTGCGCCATCTGGTGCAATTGATGGGCGGCGAAATCGGCCTCGTCAGCAGCCCCGGGGCCGGCAGTGAATTCCATTTCACCTTGCAATTCCCCTGCTGCGAAGAAGAAGCGCGCAGTGACGAAAACCTGCCGCCGCTGCATCTTTTGTTGCTGGATGACAACAACACTTTGCGCACGCTGGTGGCGCGCATGGCCAGTCTGCTGCCGGCCAGAATCAGCGCCTGCGCAACGCTGGCGCAAGCGCTGGAGGCGCTGCGCCACGCCGACGCGCAAGCCGGGGAACGTATTGTCTTATTGCTCGATTATCCGGTATGCGCGGAAGACAGCCGGCAAGCATTGCTGAAGCTGCACTTGCAAGCCGGGCGCAAACTGCCGGTGATCTGGCTGGCGGCGCAACCGCTGCCGGAAGATATGATCCATCCCGAATCGCTCAGCCTGCATAAGCCGTTTTTGCTGCCGGAACTGCGGCAAACCCTGCGCCAGATCTGCGGCATGGATGCGCCACGCTGCATGACGCATCAAATCAAGCGCAGCGCGGACTTCCTGCCTTTGCTGCAAGGCCGCCGCGTTCTGCTGGTGGAAGACAATCCGATGAACCAGGAACTGGCGCTGGCCCTGCTGGCGCAGGTCGGCATCCAGACCGAATTGGCGGAAAACGGCGCGCAGGCCCTGGCCAAGCTGGCGCAGGCGCCGTATGACGCGGTGTTGATGGATTGTCAGATGCCGGTGATGGATGGTTATCAGGCCACCAGGGAAATCCGCCGCAATCCGGCCTGGGCCGCACTGCCGGTGATTGCGCTGACTGCGCATGCGCTGCTGGGCGAGCGGGAAAAAAGTCTGGCCGCCGGCATGAATGAGCATCTGACCAAGCCGATTCAGCCCGATCAGTTATACCAAACCCTGCTCGATTGGATAGGCGCGCCATCCCCGCAAACAGAAACTGCGCCCTTGACGCCTGAGCAACTGACACTGGAAGTCGATGCTATCATGGCGCAAATGCACTCAAGCGCCCCTGCCGCCCCGGTTCACCTGGATACCGACGCAGCGCTGGAAAATCTCTTGCAAGACAAAAAAATGTATGCGCGCATGGCGCAATTGTTTTTACAGGAGCAGCGCGCTTTCCCTGAGCATTTTGCCGCCGCACTGCAGCAAGACGATCCGGCGCTGGCGCGCCGTCTGGCCCATACGCTCAAGAGTGCGGCGGCGATTGTCGGCGCCCGGCAACTCGAACAACTGGCGCGCACGCTGGAAGAAGCATGCCAGCAGCGGCAAAATTGCGATGTTGCAATGCAGCAGGCGACATCCGAGCTGGAACAGGTCTGCCACAGTCTGCAGCACTGGCTGAGCGAGGCAGAATGAAGGGCTGGCGATTTGTCAGGATGTATGTAAATATGTGCGGGATGATGGCCGGGTTGCGCCCGGGACGCGACGTTGCAGGCAAGACGGCGCAGGTTTCTGCAGTTTCTGATGCACCCGGTACGCCCTGTGCGCTCCGGCTTGGCTTACAATTGAGGGCATGGCGAAGCGCGTGATCGCCGCGCACTGACAGGAGCAAGTATGAATTCTGAAGCATCTAGCGATAGTGGCAAGGCAGAATGGCTGATCTACGATGATGGCGGCGGCGCTGCGCCCGGCGAGCCTGTGGTCGAAGAGATCCCATGGCGCGTCTTGATCGTGGATGATGATGTGGATGTGCATGTGGTGACCCGCTTTGCCTTGCGCAATGTCACCTATCTTGGCCGCCGGCTGAAATTATTTCACGCCTACACCGGCGCGGAAGCTTATGATGTGCTGCGCGACACGCCCGATATCGCCCTGGTTTTGCTGGATGTGGTGATGGAAACCGCTGACGCCGGTTTGCGGCTGGCGCGCCAGATTCGCGGCGAGCTGAATAATCAATTGGTGCGTGTGGTGCTGCGCACCGGCCACGCCGGACAAGCGCTGGAGCAAAGCGTGATTGTCGATTATGACATCAATGATTACCGCACCAAGACCGAACTGACCACGCAAAAGCTGTTTACCACCGTCATTTCCTCGCTGCGCACCTATGACAGCCTGCTGGCCACTGAACGCAGCCAACGTGAACTCAACGCCACCCTGGCCAAGCACAAAGATTTGCAATTCGCACTCGATCAGCACGCCATGGTGTCTGTCACCGATCTGGATGGCAAAATCACCCATGTGAATGAAAGCTTTTGCCGCGCCACCCAGTACAGCCCGGATGAATTGCTGGGGCGCGATCACCGCATCATTAATTCCGGCAGCCATCCGAAAGAGTTTTTCGCCGATCTGTGGCAAAACATTTCGCAAGGGCGCAGCTGGCATGGCCAGATCCGCAACCGCGCCAAGGATGGCGCGATTTTCTGGAGCGAAACCACCATCGTGCCCTGCCTGGGCGAAGACGGCAAACCGTATCAATATGTGGCGGTGCGCAACGATATCAGCGAGCGCAAGCTGGTGGAAGAACGCCTGCGCCTGGCCGAAGCGCGCATGCGCGGCATGTTTGAAGTCAGCCCGATGGCGATTTCCATCTTGCGCCTGAAAGACAAAAAACGCCTGTTCGCCAATCAGATTTTCCTGCAAACCTTTAAGCTGGGCTGGGATCAGGCCAAGGAGATCGATGGCGCGCAACTGTGTCAAAATCCGGCGGAATATCAAATTTTGTTGCAAAAAGCGGCGGAAAGCGAAAGCGTGGTGAATCATCCGATGGCGCTGCAAGCTGCTGATCAGCAAAAATTCAACGCCAAGGTGTCTGTGTTTATGACGGAATACGAAGGTGAAAGCGCCTTGCTGGTCTGGTTTTGCGATTGCAACTGAATCCGGTCTGAGGCACACAAACCCTGCGGCCCGCCGCAGGGTTTTTTGTTTGATGGAGCAAGCATGCAAACAGTTGAATTACCTGAGCTGGCGCCGGTCTGGCAGCGCCTGCCGCGTCTGCCGCAACAGGAATTACACAGCCAGCGCTTGAGCTTGACCGGCTGGCGCGAGGAAGATCTGGCCCCGTTCGCCGAGCTGAATGGCGACGCCCATGCGCTGCGCTTTTTCCCGCACACTTTAACGCGGGAAGAAAGCGATCAAATGACTTTTCGGATTCACACCCGCATGCAGGAATTCGGCTGGGGTTTGTGGGCGCTGCGGGTCGGCCCGGAACGCCGCTTTGCCGGCTTTGTCGGCCTCTTGATACCGCGCCCGGAATTGCCGCTGCCGCCAGCGCTGGAAATCGGTTGGCGCTTACGGCAGGATTGTTGGGGACAGGGCTACGCCCGCGAAGCGGCCAAGCTGGCGCGCGATTTCGCTTTTCATCAACTGGGCGAACAGGATCTGATTTCCATCACCTCGCTGCACAATCAGCCGTCCTGGCGCGTGATGCAGGCGATTGGCATGCAAGACAGCGGCCAGCGTTTTGACCACCCTGCGTATGAAGAGGGCGATGCGCGCGCGCAGCATTGCGTATACACCCTCAATCGGGCCGCGTGGCTGGCGCAGCGCGAAGCTCAGGCTTGAAGCGGCGGCAATTGCACCCGGAAGCAACTGCCGCCGCCCTCGCGCGCCAGACAGTGCACGGCGCCGCCATGTCTTTGCGCAATCTGGCGCACCAGGGCCAGGCCCAAACCAACCCCGCCGGCTGCCTCGCTGGCGCCACGGGCGCGGTAAAACGGCTCGAAAATACGCTCCCGCTCATCTTGCGGCACACCGGGGCCGCGATCACAGATATCAATTTCAAAACCCTGCGCAGTCTGGCGGATGGTTGCGCAAATCGGCGCGCTGTCGGCATCGACGCTGACGGCGTGCCCGTAGCGGCGCGCATTTTCCAGCAAATTGCGCAACATCCGCCGCAGTAAGCGCGCTTCACCGCGATACATGCATTCGCCCGCGCCATTGAGTTCCAAAGCGGCGTCCACCCGCGCGCACTCTTCCGCCAATAAGCCGGTCAGATCGACCTCTTCCAGCGTCAGCGCTTGCGCGTTGGCGCTGTCGAGCCGGCTGGACAGCAAAATCTCTTCAATCAACTGATCCAATTCATGCACATTGCGCGCCAGTTCGGCGCGGCTGGCGGCGTCATGCTGATCCAATTCCAGCGCCATGCGGATACGCGCCAGGGGCGAGCGCAATTCATGCGAAGCGTTAGCCAACAGATTTTTTTGCGCCGCCACCAATGCCTCGACACGTTCCGCCGCCTGATTGAAGCTGTGCGCCAGGCTGGCCACCTCATCCTTGCCCTGTGCTTGCACACGGGTGGCAAGCTGGCCCCGGCCCCAATCTTCGACACTTTGCTGCAGCGTTTCCAGGCGCCGGGTAATGCGCCGCACCACCGGATACGCGCCGATTGCGATCACCAGCGCAGTAATCAGCAGAATAAAGAAAAGACTGCGCGCCGGCGGGCCAAAACGGAACATCCGCCAGCCGCGTCCCTCGCCGCGCGCATGCGGCGGAGGCAAATGCGCTTCACGCGGGCGCCGCCCTTGCCATTCATGCTGCGGGCCTGGCGGCGGCGCGGCAAAATCCGGCGGCGGGAAATCTCCACCACGCCCGCGCGGCCCCTGCATAAAACCGGCAGGCCCGCGATGCCGCCCGAACAGCCAGCGCCCATCCGGCAGTTTCAAGGCAAAACGCGGCGGCAAACCGGGCAGCCAGCCGCTGTAATCCGATGTCCAGTTCCAATTTTCCGGGGCGTCCAGCGTTTCACCGGCGCGCGCTTGCAACTGGCCCCGGGGTAAATACAGGGCCAGATCCGCATGCGTCAATTCCTGCAAGCGCTGCAGCACGGCGCTTTGCTCGGCTTCGCTTTTATCAGCGGCAGGCAGGCTGTTGGCGGCGAAGGCGGAAAACGCGGCCAGATTCGGAAACATGCGCAAGCTCTCATTGTGCCGCTGCGCCAGCCAGGCGAACAGCAAGACCGAAAGCAAGAGGCTGATTAAAACTGCGAGATAAATGCGTAAGTAAAGGCGATGACGCCAGGCGATGCCAGGACGGGGAGCGGCGGCGGCCTGCTCAGGCATCTTGCACCTTGGCGAAAACATAGCCGGCCCCGCGCACCGTAATGATGCGGCGCGGCTGACGCGGATCGTCTTCCAGCGCGGCGCGTAAGCGGCCGATATGCACATCGATTGAACGGTCAAACGCCTCCAGCTGCTCGCCCTTGACCGCATCGCATAATGCTTCGCGCGTCAAGACCCGCCCGGCGCGCTCCGCCATGGCGGTCAGCAAGTCGAATTGATAAGCCGTGATTTGCCGTTCCTGTCCGTCGATGCGCACACAACGCGCGTCCAGATCAATGCTCAATCGGCCAAAGCGCATCAGATTGCGCGCGCCCTGACTCAGCCCATCCGGCAGGGGTGGCCGGCGCAACACGGCGCGCATGCGCGCCAGCAATTCGCGAGGCTCGAACGGTTTCGGCACATAGTCATCGGCGCCGAGTTCCAAGCCGATCACGCGATCCAGCGGATCGCCTTTGGCGGTCAGCATCACCAGCGGGAGGGCGGATAAAGGCGGCGGCAAGGCGCGGATCTGACGGCACAGATCCAAGCCGCTGCCATCGGGCAACATCAAATCCAGCAGCACCAGATCCGGCGCGCTGAGCGCATTTTGCTGTAAGCGCTGCATGCCGGCCTTGGCGCTGCCGGCATGCTCCAGATTGAAACCATGCTGCCCCAAATAGGTGGCCAACATCGCCGCCAGACGCTGATCGTCTTCAATCATCAAGATGGTTTGCTGACGCGTCATAGCGGCGCTCCTTTGATACTGGTTTATTTGCCAAACGGCGACTTCATCGCGCCCGGCAGGATTTTATGCTCCATCCGCGCTTTCAGCACTTCGCCGACTTTGGCGCGCTGCGCTGCGGTCAACACATCCGCCACGTCCGCCAGGGCCTGGTTTTTGCGCTTGCTCAGTAATTCCACCTGGCGCAGCGTGTCCACCCGGTTTTGCTCCAGCGCATTGCGGTCCACCGTGGCGGCGGTCAGGATCGTGATTTGCGCCTTGCGCAAAGTCTTGATCTGCTCGTGCATCGGCTTCATATCGGCATGCGCCGCTTTGGCGATAGTTTTGATGCTGGTCTTTTGCGCCGCTGTGATATCCGGCACGATACGGTCAAGCATGCGGTCGAGATGTTTTTCCAGCGTGGCGGCATCCGGCGCACGGAATTCCATAAAGCCGCCATGCCCCGGGCCATGCCCATGGCCATGGCCCATGCCTTCGCTGGCCCAGCTCATACCGCTGACAGACAACAGACCCAGGCTGAACGCAGCGATGCCAGCCAACAGCATGCGGCGGGTTTGCGCATGCAAAGAATGATCACGGTGTTTCATAAGGCTATCCTTTCATTACACTGATTGAATTGCACCCCGCGTCCCAACGTTTGCCATCTGTCATGACATATTGCGCGATGCATGATGCTACTCTAGCCATCGCAGTGCAAGAGAATATGTCGCCCGGGTAAAGTTTTGTAAAGACCGCGCGCCAGGATAAGCCGGCAAAATGCTATGCTGACCACAATTGCAGCCTTGAAAGAACACAACCATGCACCCCAATCAGGATAACAATGCGACGCTGGCCGTCTTAATCGACGCCGATAACGCGAACCCGGCCATTATTTCCGGCCTGTTGGAAGAGGTGGCCAAGCTTGGCATCGCCAGCGTGAAGCGGATTTACGGGGATTGGACCACCCCCAATCTGGGCAGCTGGAAACAGGTGTTGTTGAAGCACTCGATTCAACCGATTCAGCAATTCAGCTACACCAGCGGCAAAAACGCGACCGACAGCGCAATGATTATCGACGCCATGGATTTGCTGTACGCCGGCCATTTTGATGGTTTTTGCATTGTCTCCAGCGACAGCGATTTCACCCGGCTGGCGGCGCGCATCCGCGAATCCGGGCGGCGGGTGTATGGTTTTGGCGAAAAGAAAACCCCGCGCCCCTTTGTCGCCGCCTGTGATTTGTTCATTTACACCGAGGTGTTTGTGCAAAAACCGGGTGAGGCGCAAAACGGCGTGATCAAGCGGCGCAGCGAAAAAGAATTGCGCGCCGACGCCGCATTGTTAAATCTTTTACGCAATTCAGTGGAAGCGGCGGCGGATGAAAGCGGCTGGGCCAAGCTGGGTGTGGTGGGCGGTTTTATCACCCGCACAGTGAATGATTTCGATGTGCGCAGTTATGGTTATTCCAAATTGAGCAGCTTATTGGGCGCGATCAAATTATTCGACGTGGAGCGGCGCGAAGATCAAATCTTTGTGCGCAGCGCCAAAACTGCGGATACCGAGATGCGCACCGAGGATGGGGCGGAAAAAGGCGCCGACAAGGCGCAGGACAAGCCGGCAGGCAATCCCGCCAAGCAGGAAAACAAGGGCAAGAACAAGCAAAAGAAACGGCAAAAAGGCGCCAATCCAAACCCGCCGCCGGCAGCCGCCACTGCGGCTGCGCCTGCTGCGGCGACGGAACAAGCCCCAGCCGCCAGTCTGCAGACAAGTCCGGCAACGGTGCAAGAGAGCAGCGCGCCAGTCAAGAGCGAGCCCAAAGCAACGTCTAAGCAGCCAGCCAAAAAGCGCAAGCAATTATTGCAGGCGGTCACAGAAGCGGTGATGGAAGCCGCCGCCAGCGTGGCGGCAGCGACCCAGGCCCCCGCCAAAGCCGCCGCCAAACGCAGCCGCAGTCAAGCTAAAACTGAGCAGCCGCAGGCGGACAATGCGCAGGAAGGCGCTGCCAGTCAAGCGAAAAAACCGCGCGCCACACGCAAGAAGAGCGCGGCTTGAACGCACTAACTTTGAGCGCCGCCGCCGCGCAGCAAGCGCGCCGGCAGCGTCAGTAATGCGTGTAAAAACTGGAACAGCGCATCAAAGGTAATGCCGATCAGGCGAAATGGCAGCGTCAGCAACCAGGCCAGCGGATACAGCAACAAAGCCAGCAAGGCCAACGGCCAGCACAACAAAAACAGCAGAATCCAGAGCAAGAAAGTCAGCATGGCGCGCCTCAAGCATCCGGCAAGGCAGCCGGGTTTTGCATCTGGGCTTGCATTTGCACAGTCGCCGGCAAGGCATGTTCTGCCGCGCTGAATTGCGGATGTTCCAGCACAATCAGGCCCGCCACGGCAACTGCGGCGCAACTCAAAAACCAGGCTTCCATATGGGCAATCGCTTTCATGACAAGCTCCTTTCGCGGTGATCTGTAAGCGTTTTGGATGCTTGTACTGTAGTCTTGCGCCAATCGGGACGCCCCGGCTTTGCGATGAAATGCAAAAAAGCGGGAATGAATTGCCGTCAGGCAAACAAAAACCCGCCAAACCCGGCGTCAGACCAGGTTTGGCGGGTTGCTTCTTGTGCAGCCGGGCGTTTTACGCGGCTTGTGCTTCGTGCGTGGCGCCAGCGGCGCCAAACAGCGCAGCCACCAGCGGGTCACGCCGCACCGGGTCGCAATTCGGGCGGATCGCGTGGTGGGTTTCGTCGGCCAGCATATAAATCCGCTGTCCATTCGCGCCGATGGTCAGGCTGAGCATGGAGCCGCCTTGCGAAGCCGAGACCTGCGGCTTTTCGCTGCGCCCGCTGCCACGCTTTTTCGGCTGCTGAATCATTTCCTGAAATTTGCGGATGCGCTCATCATCCGCCGCCAGACGCCACGCCGGTTTGCCTGGCGAATTCATGCTGGCGCCTTTGTAGTGATCCAGCACAATCATGTGCTCGTCGCGCAACTGCTGCAGATATTTCTCTGCGCAAGCGGTCTTGCAATTCAATAATGCGCCAACATCCTGACTGGTCATGCTGCCCTCGGTGAAACGGGCCAGGAGTTTGAGCATTTGTTGTGAGCGGCGTTCGCGGGTATTGGTGGTCGGAACAACTACGTGGTTGGAGGCTTCGACAGACTTTAACATGATTTTAAAACGTTATAGTTAAACATGCCCCGCGCTCTTGCCGTGACTCCTGGCGCCTGTTCCCGTCAGGCAAACCGTGCCTCGAATCACATCAACAGCTTTGGGTACCAGCCGAGATCGTCTGCGGCGCAAGTCTGTGTGTAGGGGGCCTCACTGTGATTCGCAGTACTGCCATGCAGCAAACTTGCCGAACAGAAAAACTTGGCAAAATCTTGTTACAAACAAGTGGGGCAGTATATAGCCGGCAAAATAGCATTGCAATGTCTTTGTATATGTCCTGTCATTATTTTCAGACAGTCCAGCTTTCAAAACTGCCCAAATAATGAAAAAAAGCATACTTCTTTCATATAAATATATTAATTTACATGTCAATATACATGTAAATTGATTTCCTTATGGAAATAATTTGCCGTTTTTAAATCTTCCAGTTTCATTATTCACAGCAATTCTTTGTTTTGTTATGAATCAGACCCTGTTAAGTTTCACAGTATTCAAAAGCTTGCAAAGTCTTTCAATTTGTAATGGGACAGACGTGCGGCAGCTGCCGGAAATGGTGCTGCGGCGCACGGATATGAGGGAAATATGTTGCAACGCGATTTGCTGCGGCGCTGGCTTGGCGCGCCGCAGCTGTGGACCTCAAGGCAGCAATGCCGGCTGACTCTTGCCCAGTTTCAGGCACATTTCATGCGGCAGCCAATTGCCTGTGCTTTCCTGGCGGCCTTGCAGGATGAAGCGCGGCTTGGGGCTGTTCATGGCATCAACCGCCTGTTTGCACAATTCGCCGATCTTGCCTTTTTTGAGGCGATTCACAACCAGCCCCAGTGCGGTGTCGGAAAAATCGCGCAACATGTCATAGTCGCCATCAGAATCGCCGGCGACAAACAAGGGGCCATAGCCTTTTTTCGCAAGCAGTTCACGTTTGATGACTTCAGTCTTGCCCGGCCCCCAGTTCAGCGGCCATTCCGGCATATAGGCGTTTTGCAACACATCGCCCTTGCGCGCCAGGCGCAGGCCGAGCACATTTTCACGCGCCACATGGTAGCCATATTTGGGCAGGGTGGCGAAGGCGGCCACCACTTCCTCCATTGAAGCAGTGCTGACATACACATCAATGCCATGATTGCGCAGCGCATCCATCAAATCCGCAACTTCGGTGCACAGGCGGATGCCGTGGAAATGCGAAATTGAGATCACCCCGGCTTTACCCGGCAGGCTGGCGGGGCTGCTGTATTTCACCTTGCTCAAGCCTTCGCCAAGGGCGAAATCATGCGAAGCTTCGGCCAGCTTCATCACCTCCGGCACACTCATATTGGCGAAGAAATAGATGACCCAGGGATAGCCGACATTGACGCCGTGAGTATCATTCACGGCATTGTATAAAAACAGCAATTTGGCGCGAAAATCGGCGAATTGCGGAGTTTGTGAGACTTCTTCCAGGGTTTTCTTACCGCCCAGTCCGGCATATTCGGCATACAGAAAATTGTAATCTTCCGCCAGATCAGCGCAGATCTCATCCAATTCGACGATTTTGCCTGCAGCATTTTTATAGTCAGCAGTGAATGGCCCTGCCGGCACATGTTGGCGGATCACGGTGGCGAATTCTTGCGGCTTGAGCTTGAACGACAGCGTCATAATCTGGTAGTACAACAGCGCTTCTTCGCAATCATTCATGATGGAAGTGTTGTCCCAATCAAACACGGCATAGGGTTTGCGCTTGGGATTGTACTTTTTGCTGTGCTTGCCGTGCTCACGCAGCAAGGTATTGAGCGCAGCCCAATTGCGCGGCGCCCATTTGCCGCGCGCCAGCAGGGCGGGGGTTTTGTGTTCAGCATTGCCATGCTGATGTTCGTGCGCCAGTGCGGCGCCGCTTGCCGCCACTGCGCTGCCTGCGATTAATGTGCGCAAAGCCCGGCGCCGGCCTGTCTTCTCTTGTTCTTGCATAGCATCCTCATCTGGTTATGCGGCTGGCGCAAGAAGCAAGATGCGCCAGCCTGCTCCGGCCGGGAAAGACCGGAGCAGGCTTTATACCGCAAACCGCAAACGGCCGCAAACCGCTGCATGCAACTTGCAGGACAATTGCATTACGTTTGCCGGCCGCGCTTTGCGCTTAGCAGCCGGTTGCTGTCAATTATTTTCGCGTCAGTATCCGTCGCCACAGCGGCCCTGATTTGGGCATCAGTCAGGTTTTTCAGCTTGTTCCAATCGGTTCTGCCATGCAAGTTTTTGGCGATCGCACCTTTCATCTTAAACAGCGCCATCTTTATTTCTCCGTTGGTTTCTTGACAGGGCCGCGCTTGAAGTTTTTCAACGCTTCATCACTGGGCAAATCTGAATCTGGATCATTTTTAGCTGCGTCAGCGATTTGCTCATCAGTAAGCGCATCCAATGTATCCCAATCTGTTGTCCCTTTACGCTTGAGTGCTTCCTCACCAGTTATCTTAATGATTGCCATGATTGCGCCAATATGAAGTTGAGTCATCAAAAACCGCCGCGCGTATATGCGGCAGCCTCCCGTTTTTCTGCTTTGCGAGCTGAAATAATACGAATCGTATTTCCATGCCTTTCTGTGTACACGACAAACAGAATTTTGCCGTAAGACATTCCTATTACTTGAAACCGCTCTTCGCCATAGTCGGATCGATCATCGTATACAGTGATGCGCATGTCATCGTAAAACACACGGAGAGCATCCATGAAATCGACGCCATGCTTGTTCTTGTTGCTTGCATTTTTTGCCTCATCCCACTCAAACTCAAAATCCATCTTGCATTTCCCCATGCGAAAAATGACAAACAGGTTTAAGCAAATAACTGCGCCAACGCCTGACCAGGATCCGGGGCACGCATAAACGCTTCACCCACCAAAAAGCCATGCACATGCGCCGCGCGCATGGTTTGCACATCATCCCGGCTCATGATGCCAGACTCCGTGATCACGGCTTTGCCCGCAGGGATGCGCGGCAACATATCCAAAGTTGCGCGCAAATCCGTGACAAAGGTGCGCAAATTGCGGTTATTGATGCCCAACAGCGGTGTGCGCAAACGCAATGCAGCGTCCAGTTCGACCCCGTCGTGGACTTCAACCAGCACCGACATGCCCAATTCCAGCGCGCAGGCTTCGAGTTCCGCCATCAAGCCATAATCCAGCGCAGCCACAATCAGCAAAATCGCATCCGCGCCCCAGGCCCGCGCCTGATATACCTGGTACAGGTCGAGCAAAAAATCTTTGCGCAACACCGGCAGCGCACAGGCCGCGCGCGCCTGCTGCAAGTAGGCCGGCGCGCCCTGGAAAAAGCGTTCATCGGTCAGCACCGACAGACAGGCTGCGCCATGTTGCGCATAACTGGCGGCAATCTCAGCCGGCGCAAAATTCTCACGCAAGACGCCTTTCGAGGGCGACGCTTTTTTCACTTCGGCAATCACTGCCGGCTTGGCTGCGGCGATGCGGCCTTGCAGTGCGCCGGCAAAATCGCGCAAACCGCCCAATTGTTCCGCTTCGGCTCGCAACGAGGGCAAATCGCGATAGCGCTTGGCTTGCGCCACCTCGTCTTTTTTCACATCCAGGATTTGTTGCAGAATATCGCTCATCTCAAGCGCCTTTCTCATTCTTTGCGCCCAGCTCTTGCGTGATCTGAACAAATTGCTCCATTTTCTTGAATGCGGCCCCGCTTTCCAAAGCGCTGCGGGCGGCTTGCAAGCCATCTGCGATGGAGGCGGCGGCGCCGCAAGCGTACAGCGCGGCGCCGGCGTTCAAGGCCACGATATCGCGCGCCGCCCCGCCTTCATTGCGCAATACTTCCAACACTTTGTCTTTCGAGGCGGCGGCGTTGTCAACGCGGAAATTGCGGCTGGCGCACATTTGCAAGCCGAAATCTTCCGGGTGAATTTCATACTCGCGAATCTGGCCGTCAATCAATTCGCCGACCATGGTGGCGCCGCCCAGCGTGACTTCATCCATATTGTCACGACCCCACACCACCACCGCATGCTGCACGCCCAGGCGTTGCAAGACACGCACCTGAATCCCGACCAGATCAGGGTGAAATACGCCCATCAGGATATTCGGCGCGCCAGCCGGATTGGTGAGCGGCCCCAGGATATTGAAAATGGTGCGCACGCCCAATTCTTTGCGCACCGGCGCGGCATGCCGCATGGCGGCGTGATGATTCGGCGCAAACATAAAACCAATCCCGGTTTTTGCGATGGAGAGCGCGACTTGTTCTGGCTTCAAATTGATATTGGCGCCCAGCGCTTCGAGCAAATCCGCGCTGCCGGAGGATGAAGAAACGCTGCGCCCGCCGTGCTTGGCCACGCGCGCGCCGGCAGCGGCGGCGACAAACATCGACGCAGTGGAAATATTGAAGCTGTGCGCATTATCGCCGCCGGTGCCGACAATATCGACTAAGCCGCGCGTATCGGCCATCGGCACCTTGGTGGAAAATTCGCGCATCACTTGCGCTGCTGCGCTGATCTCGCCGATCGTTTCTTTTTTCACGCGCAAGCCCATGGTCAGCGCGGCAATCATCACCGGCGACATTTCGCCGCCCATGATCTGGCGGAACAGGCTTAACATTTCATCATGGAAGATTTCGCGGTGTTCAATGCAGCGCAATAAAGCTTCCTGTGCGGTAATCGTCATCTGTCACTCCTTATTTCTGTTCCAGGAAATTGCGCAACAGCGCATGGCCATGTTCTGACAGGATGGATTCCGGATGGAATTGCACCCCTTGCAGCGGCAAGCTCTTATGACGCACGCCCATGATTTCGCCATCATCGGTCCAGGCTGTGATTTCCAGACAATCCGGCAGGCTGTCGCGTTCAATCGCCAGCGAGTGGTAACGCGTCACCACAAAGGGCGATGGCAAGCCATGAAATACGCCGACGCCGGTATGCGCAATCGGACTGGTTTTGCCGTGCATCACTTGCTGCGCACGGATCACGCGCCCGCCAAAGGCTTCGCCGATTGCCTGATGTCCCAGACAGACGCCCAGAATCGGCAATTGGCCGGCGAATTCTTTGAGCAGGGGGACAGAAATGCCGGCGTCCGCCGGCGCTTTCGGCCCGGGGGAAATGCAAATATGTGTGGGCCTCAGCTGGCGCACTTGCTCAAGCGTGATTTCATCATTGCGGAAGGTGCGCACCTCCATGCCCAGTTCGCCAAAATACTGCACCAGGTTGTAGGTAAAGCTGTCGTAGTTGTCTATCATCAAAAGCATTTCAGATCTCCCCATCCAGGCCGTCTTGCACCTGCTCTGCCGCACGCAAAACAGCGCGCGCCTTGTTTTCGGTTTCTTTCCACTCCAGCTCAAACACTGAGTCCGCCACCACGCCGGCTGCAGCCTGCACATACAACATGCCGTCTTTGATCACGCCGGTGCGGATTGCAATCGCCAAATCCATGGCGCCGGAAAAACTCAAATAGCCGCAGGCGCCGCCATATACGCCGCGTTTGCTGATTTCCAATTCGTCGATGACTTCCATCGCCCGCACTTTCGGCGCCCCGGTCAGGGTGCCTGCCGGGAAGGTGGCGCGCAACACGTCCATATTGCTCATGCCTTCGCACAAGCGCCCTTCCACATTCGAAACGATGTGCTGCACATGGGAATATTTTTCGATCACCATTTGATCTGTCACTTGCACCGTGCCGGTCTGGCAAATGCGGCCCAGATCGTTGCGCGCCAAATCAATCAGCATCACATGTTCAGCAATTTCCTTGGGGTCAGCCAGCAATTCGCGCGCCAGCTCGGCATCGCGCTCAGGCGTGGCGCCGCGTGCACGGGTGCCGGCGATCGGGCGCAGGGTGACTTTTTCGCCGCCATCGTCCAGCAATTCCTTGCGCACCAGAATTTCCGGCGATGCGCCGACGATGTGCATATCGCCGAAATTGTAGAAATACATATACGGGGAAGGATTGAGCGAACGCAACGCGCGATACAAAAGCAGCGGCGAATCGACAAAGGGCTTTTTGATGCGCTGCCCGATTTGCACTTGCATCAAGTCGCCGGCCAGAATGTATTCATGCGCACGGGCCACCGCTTTTAAATAATCCTCTTTCGCGAATTCGCGGATTTCCGGGGTGCGCACCGAGCCGCTGGTGACCGGGAAATCAATGCCACGGCGCAGGCGGGCGCGCAAATCGCGCAGGCGGTTGCGCGCGCGGGTGTAGGCTTCCGGCTGGGTCGGGTCGGCGTACACAATCAAATACAGCTTGCCGGTGACATTGTCGATCACGGCCAGTTCCTCGGTCAGCATGAGGCGGATGTCGGGCAGATGCAAATCATCTTTGGGACAGGAGGAAACCAGGGTTTTCTCAATATTGCGCACCACGTCATAGCCGAAATAGCCGGCGAAACCACCGCAAAAACGCGGCAAACCGGGGCGGGTGGCGACTTTGAAGCGGGCTTGCACTTGCTCAATCACATCCAGCGGATTGCCGTCAAATTCTTCGATCAGCTCGCCATCGCGCCGGATTTCAACCTTGCGCCCTTGTGCGGTGAGAAGGGTGGAAGCCGGCAGGCCGATGAAGGAATAGCGGCCAAAGCGCTCGCCGCCCACTACCGACTCCAGCAAAAAGCTGTTTTTACCCTGGTTTTGCGACTGCGCCAGCTTCATATACAGCGACAGCGGGGTTTCCAGATCGGCCAGTGCTTCGGCGATCAGGGGGATACGGTTAAACCCCTGGGCAGCCAGGGAATTGAATTCAAGTTCAGTCATGCTTGAGCTCCAGCCGCAACAAAGCGGCGCCAGTTATCAAAGGCAAGCAGGCTTGCCGTGGATGTTGTTGGCCGCATGCGGCCGATGATGGTTTGTCTGCTGTCGCTAGCGCGATTGTATGCGCTGTGGCTGTGCTGTGGGCATGCGCGTCGATAAAACGGCAAACCGTCAGCCAGTCTTGCAACAAATATGTGATCCGCCCGCAGGCGGGGATTCAGCGTGTCAGCTGCTGCTGACAGGAATCAGAAAACGCAAACAGAACAGCGACGCCAGCGACGCCACAGCCAAGCCTCGGGAACGGCATGGTTGCGGGATGCGGAGAGTTTGGCGGCAAACATGTTCAAATTTGGTTGATTGAGAAAGGATGCAACAATTAAATATGGAAACGCTGCTGATGCACGGCAATCGCCTGCGCAGCTTGTAAAAGCGTATTTACTATACCATCAGAATCGGTTTCCTGCACGTCCTGTCCGTGGTTATAGCCATAAGGCAGCAGCCACACCGGGCAACCGGCGGCGCGCGCGGCGCGCGCATCGTTTTCCGAATCGCCCACCATCAGCACGCAGGAAGGATGCAAGCCGAATGCCTCGCAGGCTTGCAGCAAAGCTTGCGGATGCGGCTTTTTTTGCGGCCAGGAATCGCCGCCATACACCAGCTCCATATACGGCGCCAGGCCGAAATGCAGCAGCAGCGGCTTGGCGAAAGCCAGCGGCTTATTGGTCACGCAGGCCAGACGCAAACCAAGTTCGCGCAGGGCCTGCAAACCTTCCATCACTTCAGGATACAAGGCGCTGTGCACGCCATTGCAGGCTTGGTAATGGAATTGATAGCGTTGCAGCGCCTGCGGCCAGGTTTGCTCAACTTGCGCAGCCGGCCAATCCGCCGCCAGCACGCCTTGCACCAGATGTTCGCTGCCCTTGCCGACATGGCGCAGGATGTCATGCTGCGCCAGCGCGCCTAAGCCGTATTCGGCGCGCATGGCGTTGATCGCCACACAAAAATCGCCGGCGGTATCGACCAGGGTGCCATCCAAATCCAGCAACACGGCGCGCAAGAGGCGCGCCGGCAAGGCGTGGATTTGCGGCGGCGACAAGGTGTGCATGGCAGAAGGCGCAGACATGCGTGCTCCGTTTACACTTTGGCCAATTCGGCGCGCATTTGCGCAATCGCGGCGTGGTAATCCGGCTGGCTGAAGATGGCGGAACCGGCGACAAAGGTGTCCGCCCCGGCGCGCGCCACTTCCGCAATATTTGCCGCCTTGATGCCGCCATCGACTTCCAGCATGATGTCGCGCCCGGAAGCGTCAATCATGCGCCGCACCTGTTTCACTTTTTCCAGCGTGTGCGGAATGAATGCCTGGCCGCCGAAGCCCGGATTCACCGACATCAGCAAAATGATGTCCAGCTTATCCATCACATGCTCCAGACAATGCAGCGGGGTGGCCGGATTGAACACCAGGCCGGCTTTGCAGCCATGATCGCGGATCAATTGCAAGCTGCGGTCGATATGTTCCGAGCCTTCCGGGTGAAATGTGATGATGTCTGCGCCGGCTTTGGCGAAGTCGGGGATGATGCGATCGACCGGCTTGACCATCAGATGCACATCAATCGGCACGCTGACATGGGGCCGGATCGCCTGACACACCAGCGGCCCCACAGTCAGATTCGGCACATAGTGGTTGTCCATCACATCGAAATGGATCAAATCGGCGCCTGCGGCGATCACATTGCGCACTTCCTCGCCCAGACGGGCGAAATCGGCAGACAGAATGCTGGGAGCGATACGGTATTGAGTCATGGCGGGCGGGGCTGGCGGGCGGTGAATGAAAAGCCGTCATTGTAAGGGATTTGACGCAGATTTGCCCGGCAAAAGTTGCCATAAAGCATTTTTCAGCATCATGCATGACGCCTTCAGCCGCCTGCGCCCAGATATTTGGCGCGGATTTTCGCCATCACGCCTTCTTCCTGCATCTTACGCAAACTGCGATCCAATAAGGCGGCTTTGTCTTGCATTCTGCTGGCTTTATTAAATACCAGATAGGTCGGCGTTTCGACCAGCGCGGGCGATAAGGCATGCACCTGGCTCAACTGTAATTGCTGCATCACCAGCGCGCCCACATCGGCATTCGCCACCAGCGCATCAATCCGGCCCAGGCTGAGTTTGCGGAAATTATTCACATCGTCATCCACTTCCTCCACCACAAAGCTGTTCTTTTTGCGCATGGCTTCAAATTCGCCCGGCACGACAAAGCCGCGCCGCAAGCCGATCCGCTTGCCCTGCAAATCCGCCACGCCGCGCCATTGCGCAAAATCGCCTTTGCGCACAAATACTTGATAACGCGTGATTTTCAGCGGTTCCTGCATGAAATCCATGTAAGTCTGGCGCTGTGGATTGCTGGTGTAGGCAAACGCGCAATTCACCTCAGACATGGGGCCGTTGCGCACTTCGTTTTCCAATCTGACCCATGGCAAGAGACGGAATTGCACATGAATGCCGGCGCGCCGCCCGGCTTCGGCCACCACATCAACATCAATTCCGCTGATTTTGCCGTCCTGCTCAATCACATAGGGCGCAAACGCAGTGCTGTAGCAAATCAAGTCTGCGCCGGCAAACGCAGCGCTGGCGCAGAAGAGGCCGACAGCGGCAAAAGTGATACGGGAAAGAGACATAAACAGCCCCGCCAGATCGTGATGAAGCAGTATAACAGCCTATCTGACATGACCAAAAGCCCATCCCGGCATACGCATCCATTTGATACATGCGCATTCGCGCACTTCGGTTTATATTAACGCATCGCCATTTTCCGCCAGTCCCATGTCTTGCAAACCTTTCGCCGTGGCCTTACTCAGTCTGCCAAGCGCTCTGTGGGCGGCGCAGCCCAAACCTGAACTGCAAGCTGCCTGGTATGCCTTGCATTTGGAAATGGAAAGTTCTGGCCGCACTTACCTGGAACATCTTTGTATTCAGAAAAACGGCAAGCTCTGGTTGCGCCAGTCAGCACAAGCATCCGCCCCCAAATCCAGCCCGGCGAAGAAAACTGATTTGCGCGGGGAATGGCGGCTGCAAAACGGCCAGTTGCGCATGTGGCATGACGAAGGCGATTTTCTGTTCCAGATCACGCTGCGCTATCAAAACCCGCCCGCATGGCCGCATCAAAGCTATTGGCTGGGCCACATGGCGTTTGGCCCAGGCGCCGGCAAATTGGACGCGGAAAATGTCGAAACCGCCGGCATCTGGGACTTACCGCATGGCAAGCCGCCGCGCTATGTCACGCACAGCGCCAGACTCAGTTTTGTGCGAACCGAATGCCCGCCGCAGCAATAGTCACTCCTCTCCGGCCGGGCCTGCGGCGCCGATATTGCTCTGCAGCCAGTCGCACACATCCTGCGGCAAAGCGGCGCGCGCCTCGCTGGCCGGGCCGTAATACAGGGCATACAATTCGGCGAAAAACTCCATATGCGACATCGCCGCATAATTGCTGGGCATATTGGCGACAAATTGATCCAGCGTTTCCGCTTTCACCACCATAAAACGCTGGTACCAGAAATTGATGCAAAACGCCAGGCCATTGGCGCGATGCCAGCAAGCATGGTTGCGATACCAATAGGCGCCGCTTTGTTCAAACGCCAGACGCGGGCCAAAGTCTGGCGCGCGCCAGGGGTGTTTGTCAGCAATCGGCGCCAGCTCGCCCGGCTGCCAGGTGCTGCCCTCGCCTGCCGCCTGTAAGAGAATTTTCACCACCTCACTCTGTTTGCGCTTACTCAAGTGCGCCATACCGCCCATCGCATCCACCCAGGCGCGCACGCCATCTTCGTCGTTTTCCCAGTAATGCCAGCCAAAACGCTGTAACAGCCACGCATTCACCAATTCCTTGCGTTGCGCATGCACTGCGTGCCCGACTTCATGGCGCAACACGTCGGCAAAGCGCACATCATCGCCGCGATTGCCCTCGCCGATTTCTATGGTGCCGTCGCGCGTATAAAAACCACCGCCGCCGCTGCCCTCTTTGATTTTGTTCAGGCTGGTATTGCCCTCGACATTGGTGGAAGGCAAGTCGCGCAGCAATTGCCAGATGGTGTCAATATCATCCGGGTCATCATTTTTGCCCCATTCATTGCCCAGTTCAGCGCCAAAGCGCACTTCAAAAATCAAATCCTGGATTTTCTGATCGCCCTGCGCCTTGGCGTATTCAAACAGATTGCGCAAGCTTTGCTTGGCCCAACCCGGCAATTGCGCGCCGCGCGGCAGTTTTTTGAGCATGCGCGCAAGCTTGGGGTCAGCCAGATCCGGCGGCTGCCCGGCCTGCTGCGCGTCGGACAGTATCTGCAATTGCTCCAGTGGCGAATAGCGCCGTGAATAGCGGCGGAAATTGACCCAGCAATCCTGGCTGGAAAACAGCGATTCCTGATGGGTTTGCGCCAGCCAGGCGCGCAACTCAGTTTCCCGCCCGTGCAGGCCGCGCGCCAATTCAAGCGGGAAGCTGGCGCGAAAGCTGTCAGGCTGATTGTGGTGCACCGCGATGAAGTGCAATTGCGCGCCGTCAAAGCCATCCAAAAAGATTTGCAGGCGCAGTTTTTGCAACAGGAAGGGATGCTCGTACACCAGCAGAATTTTGCAGATTTCCAAAATGCGGTCATCCAGCGCAGCATCTTGCGCCAGCAATTTTTCGCGCAACTCGCCCAGCCCGTACAGCACGCGCAAATGCAAATCGCTGCCGCCGTTGCAAGATTCCGGCGCCGGCGCGGCGGGCGCGGCGGAATCGGCGGCCCCCGCTTCAGCCTGACGCGGCAATTGCTGTGCGCTGGGAATCGCCTTGGCCTGCTCTTGCAATTGCTGCGAATCGCTGCGGTAGCGATAGCGCCGGCTGCGCGGCTGCACCAGATACACCGCGTGGCGCGCTAAATCGGTGTAATAAAAAGGCCGCTCCACCACAAACGCGCCCTGGCAGGAAGGACATTGCACGCTCTGCCAGCGCTTTTCGATAATCTGCTGCCGCACTTCCGGCGTGCGCGCCACGTTCACACTGTGCGCCAACGGCATTTCCATTTGCGCGCCACAAGCGCAGCTAAAGCGATGGGGGTGGGTGACGGCCATGATTTGCTCCTTGTTTGCAAACGATTACGCGAGCATAACGGAAACAGGCCGGCTTGCCTGCCAGGCCATCGGGTTACAGCAAACCCTCTTGCGCGCGCAAGCCGCGCTCACCCAGGAAGAAGTGTTCGATAAAGGGATGTTTGACCTGGATGATGTCTGCGCGCGCGCCGCTGGCGACCACCTGCTTATCCGCCAGCACCGCAATCCGGCCGGACAAGGCAAACAAGGTATCCAGATCGTGCGTAACCATCACCACAGTCAGGTTCAGATGCTGATGCAGATTTTTGATCAGGCTGACAAAGGATTCCGAGCGGTCGGGGTCGAGGCCGGCGGTCGGCTCATCCAAAAACAAAAGTTTGGGATCCAAGGCCAGCGCGCGCGCCAGCGCCACCCGCTTGACCATGCCGCCGGACAGATTGGCCGGCATCTTGGCGGCATGCTCTGGCCCCAGTCCGACCATGTCCAGCTTGAGCAAGACCAATTCGCGGATCACGCTCTCCGGCAGGCTGCGCAATTCGCGCAAAGGCAGGGCGACATTCTCAAACACGGTCAGCGCGGAATACAAGGCGCCATGTTGAAACAACATGCCCCACTGCTGGCGGATGTATTGCAATTGGGCGCGGCTGGCCTGCTGCAAATCAATATCAAACACCTTGACCGTGCCGGATTGCGGTTTTTCCAAGCCCAGCATATGGCGCAGCAAGACCGTTTTGCCAGAGCCGGAGCCGCCTACAATCGACAGAATTTCCCCCTCAAAGACTTGCAAATTCAGGGCGCGGTGCACCACCATGCTGCCGAAGCGGGTATGCAGATTCTCAATCTGCAAAATAGTCTTGGCGGTTTGCATCAGAATATAATCCCCAGGCCACGGAAAGCGACGGCGAAAATAGCGTCCGCAAAAATCACAATCGTAATTGAGGTCACCACCGAGGAAGTGGCGCCGCGCCCCAGGCTATCGGTATTCGGTAAAATCCGCATGCCGAAATGACAAGCCGTGAGGCCGATCAAAAAGCCGAACACCACGCCCTTGGCCAGCCCCAGCCAGTAATTTAACAGCGGCACCGATTCACGCAGTTTTTGCAGGAAAAACTCCGGGGACATATTTAACTCCAGATACGCGGCCAGCATGCCGCCGCCCAGGGCCGCCATATCGGTCCAGATCACCAGCAGCGGCATGGCGATCATCAAGGCCAGCACCTTGGGCAAAATCAGGCGGAAACCATGCGGAATCCCCATCACCAGCATGGCGTCCAGCTCTTCGGTGACGCGCATGACGCCAAGCTGCGCCGCAATCGACGAGCCGGAACGGCCCGCCACCAAAATCGCCGCCAGCATCGGCCCCAATTCGCGGATGATGGCGATGCCCAGCATATTCACAATAAACGTATCCGCGCCGAAATTGCGCAATTGCTGCGCCGAGAGATAAGACAGCACGATGCCGATCAAAATCCCGACCAGGGCGGTAATGCCCAAGGCCTGAAAACCGGCGCGATACACATTGGCGGAAATTTCCTTCCACGGCCCGCGCCAGGGTGCGCGCAAGAAGCGCAGCAAATCCAGTGAAAATTGGCCGGCCATGGCGATAAAACCCAGCACATGCTGGAAAAACCCCAGCACGCGCGCGCCCAGCTTGTACACAAACCCATCATCCGTCTTGGTTTGCGGCGGCAATTGCAGAGCAGCCGCCTGCTGCAGATGCTCGAAAATAGCTTCCTGTCCCTCGCCCAGAAGCAAACGCGGCGGGCGCTGGCGGCCCCAGACTTGCCACAGCAGTTGCGCGCCGATGTGGTCAAACTCGACAATCCCGCGCAAATCCCATTCTTGCACCCGGGCCGCCTGCTGCGTCAGGCGGGTTTGCAGGTCTTGCCATTGTTTGCCGCGCGCCAGACACTCCACCTGCCAATGCCCATGCAGACGCAGACAGCCCCCTTCCAGCTGCCAGCCGGCCTGCTTGAGTTGGCTGGCGCGCATCATGCGGCAAGATGGCGCGCCTGACGCACCTGTCCCGAATTGCCTTCCGGGGCTTGCCGCCGCGCATGATCGCGCCCCAGCAAAAGCGCGGCTTCATTTTGCGGCATGCCCAATTCCTGCTCCAGATAACGCAACACCAGGCCGGCCAGACGCTCCAGCGCAATGCGGTGGGTGGCGTCGGTGTTGGCGAACAGCCAGCGCGAAAAGCGCATGAAATTGGCGAATGGCGACTCGCCCAGCAAGATGCGCAGGCTGTTGGCGAAGCGCCCGGAATTGGCCACCAAATCCCAATAGCGCGCAAAGCGCACCAATTCCTGCATTTCCAGAAAACTGATGCTGCCGGTAGCCTGGATCGCATATGGCGGCAGCGGATCAAACACCAGGCCGAATTCATCGGTATGGCGGATGATGGGCGTACCGCGCAGGCGTTTCAAAATGCCGAATTGAATTTCATCCACGCCCAAAGACCACAGACGATCAAAACCGGCGGCAAAACTGGCCACATCTTCACCCGGCAGTCCGGCAATCAAATCGACATGCAAATGGGCCTGACTGTGCGCCGCCAGCCAGGCCAGATTGGCGCAGGCTTTGTCATTGTCCTGTTTGCGGCTGATGCGCGCCTGCACTTGCGGATTAAAGGTTTGAATGCCGATTTCAAATTGCAGCGCGCCGGGCGGAAAGCGCAGGATGGCGGTTTTCAGGGCGTCCGGCAAATGGTCGGGCACCAGCTCAAAATGGGCATACAGCGGATCTTCCGGGTGTGCTTCGATCTTATCGAGGAAGAATTGCAAAATCGCCAAGCTGGTTTTGATATTCAGATTGAAGGTGCGGTCAACAAATTTGAATTGGCGCGCGCCGCGCTGATATAAATCTTCCAGCGCGGCGAGAAACCGCGCCGTCTCAAACGGCCAGGCGGTTTTATCCAGCGCAGAGAGGCAAAATTCACATTTAAATGGGCAACCGCGCGACGCTTCCACATATAAAGTGCGCTCGCGGATATCGCGTTCGTCGTAATACGCATATGGCAGCGCCAATTCCGCCAATGGCGGCTGCGGCCCGGCGTGCACCTTCATCAAGGGTTGCGGGCCATGCAAAATCTGGCGGCACAGCGCGACAAAGCCGGTGTCGCCCCAGCCGGTGATGACGTAATCCGCCAGGCGGGTGATTTCCTGCTCCTGGGTCTCATGCGATACTTCCGGCCCGCCCAGCACGATTTTGATGTGCGGCGCAATCCGTTTCAGCAGCGCCACCACATGTGTGATTTCTTCCACATTCCAGATATACACGCCAAAGCCGATGATGGCCGGCGCATGCGCCAGCAAACGCTCAACCAGATCGGCGGCGCGCGCGCCGATGACAAATTCAACAATCCGGGTTTGTTCTTGCAACTCTGCCATGTTTGCATAGAGACAGCGCAAGCCGAGAGAGGCGTGGGCGTAGCGGGCGTTCAGGGTGGTCAGCAGAATGGTCATGGCAGGCAGGAAAAAGTCGCAGCCGGTATTTTACTTGCAAGGCGCATTGCTTGCTGCGTTTATGCAAGCCTGCAGCAAACGTCTTGGCGCACTCGGGCATGGCCGCTTAGCGCGCGCAGCTGTGCAGATTGGCGCAAAACCTGCGCTCTGTAGTATACAATCGACGCGAGCGCCAAAGTGCGCAGTCAATCCTGATAATCTGGGCTAAACCGGGGCCAATGTATGACGCAAATCTTGCAGCACATAGCCGGCGCGACGCTGGCAGCTGACGCGCGCGAATACGCAGCGCCGGAAGCCGTCGCTCCGGCATCTGAAATTGAACGCTTGCATGCGGAAAATCGCCAATTACTCAAGCAAATAGATGAATTGGTGGAACAGGCGGCATACAACCATCAAGTGATGTGCAAACATCAAGCCTTTGATCTGGAAATCGTCGGCGCTTCCAGCTTCCCTCAGCTGGTCACCAGTATTTTGCAAACCCTGCCGCAAATCTCCAAGCTGGATAACATCAGCCTGAGTCTGCTTGACCAGGATGCGGACATTCACAATGTGATGCAAAACCTGGGGGTGGATTTTGAGCAATTCCCGAATTTGATTTTTGTCGAAAGCGCGCAGGACCTGGGGCCTTTCGATGCGCATGAGGGCGCATGCAAGCCGCATCTGGGCGCCTATGAGGAAGCGCTGCACGCGCATTTATTTCCCGGCGCAGAACTGCCGGCCAGCGTCGCCGTCGTGCCCTTGCTGCGCAACCGCAGCCTGATCGGCAGCTTGAACCTGGGCAGCGCCGATGCGGCGCGCTTTTCCAGCGAATTGGGCACCGATTCGATTGAACACATGGCGTCTATCATTGCGATCTGCCTGGAAAACGTGATCAGCAATGAGTTGCTCAAATACATCGGCCTGACCGATTCCCTGACCGGCATTTATAACCGGCGCTATGTGGATCGGCGCTTACTGGAAGAAGTGGCGCGGGCACGCCGCACCGGCTACCATTTTTCCGCGATGTATATCGACATCGACCATTTCAAACATGTGAATGACAGCGTGGGCCATCTGGGCGGCGATGAAGTGCTGCGCGAAGTGGCTGCGCGCATCAAGGCTGAACTGCGGCAATCGGATGCGCTGGGCCGTTTTGGCGGCGAGGAATTCGTGGTCTTGCTGGTTGACGCCGATATGGAAAGCGCGCGCAGCGTGGCCGAGCGAATCCGCAACAGCATGGAGCGCAACCCCTTTGTGCTGTCCACCGGCATTTCCCTGCAAGTCACGGTCTCGCTCGGGGTCGCCACCTTGATAGACGATGAAAATGACAGTGTGGAACAGCTGTCCATGCAATTGCTGGCCCAGGCTGACCATGCTTTATATGAAGCCAAGCAGAGCGGGCGCAACCGGGTTGTCAGTTTTCAGTGACGCGCCGGTTTGAATCCGCCGCTGCGGCGCAGCTTTGCGCTTACAATCAAAACCGGCGCTGCTGGGCCAAACAGGGTTTGTTGTGAAAAGCTTGCCCGGATGCAACCTCTTGGGTGTATGATCAACAGGCGGCGTATGCCTGAATACACCGGGCAAGGCAGTATTGCCGACAGATAAAATATGCTGAACAGGGAGCTTGGCCTGACAGCCTGCCGGGGTTAGAGAATCGTAGCGAAAAATCTGCAGGGCGAGGATTGATTTTGCCGGTATTGCAGCATCAATAGAAAAACTATTGATCAAAAAGGCGCGGAAATACAATCCAATCTGCTGGTTTTGCAGTAGATTTTTTAAGTCCGATCAGTTGCCAGCCCGATTGCTGTTGCAAGGAATGAAGCGACGATGCCACTTTCAACTCCGGAAGCCAAAACGCCAGATAAGCTGATTGCAGAAGCATGGGCTTGTTTGCACCGCGACAGACGGCAGGCGCAACGCCTGGCCGATGTCGCTGTTGAGCTGTGCCGGGAACAGGGCAAAATGCGCGAATTGCTCTCGGCGCGCACGGTTGCGCTGGCCTGCACCGCGTTTGCCGTGCCGACCCAGGGCTTGTTGCCGCAAATGGAAGAACTGGCGGAAGAATGCCGGGTGCAATCCGACCGCGACAATTTGTGTTTGATCCGCGCCGCCACCGCGCGCCTGCACTGGCGGCTCGGGCAAGGGGAATTGGGGCGCGCCATTTTCCGCGAAGAGATTGAAAGCGTGCTGGATCAGCTTGATGAACGCACCCGTTTCAATGTTCTGCTGCCCTGCAGTATCTGCTTTTTCGGTTTTGACACCCTCAGCATGATGCGCCTGGAATACAGCGCGCTGGAGCTGGCCACCCGTTTCAACGATCCGGTGTGCCGCGCGCGCGTGCTGGGCAGCCTGGGCTCCACCCACGTCACCTATGGCAATTATGAGCATGGCCTGAAAGTACTGAACGAAGCGCAGCACTTATCACGCCAATTGCAGATCAGCGATTACATCGACAATATCAATGGCAACACCCTGCTGGCCTTGATCGCGCTGGGCCGCATGGATGAGGCGCAGCAACAGGCTGAACAGTGGTTGAGCGAACGCGGCCACCAGTTTGATAATTACAACTCGCTGTTTTCTTATTCGCTGGCAATTTACATCCTGAGCGAGCAAGGCGAATATGAGCGCGCCGGGCAATACATCGCGTATTGCGACCAGCAATTGGCCAGCATCCGCGCCGCCGGTGAAATCGATGCGTTTCAAGACACCCTGCTCAATCTGGGCTGGGCGCATGGGGCCTGGCTGCGCAGCCAGGGCCGCTATCAGGAAGCGATTGCGCGCATCAGCGCTGACCGGCCATATTTTGAACTGTGCCAGGATCTGTTTTTCCAGGTTCACGCCTGGCAGGAATTGGCGCACTGCCACGCCGAACTCGGCCAATGGCGCGAAGCCTTTGCCGCCCATGTCGAATACAACCGCCTGCAAAGCCAGTTGCTGAATGACGCCAACGCCACCCGCATGCATTCGCTGACGATAGAACATCAAGTGTATGACGAACAGCAGGCGCGCCAGAAAGCTGAAGAATCGACCCGCGCCAAATCCGATTTCCTGGCCAATATGAGCCACGAGATCCGCACCCCGATGAACGCCATCATCGGCATGTCGCATCTGGTGCTGAACACTGAGCTTAATAACAAGCAGCAAGACTATGTGTCGAAAATCCACCGCGCCGCCATGTCGCTGCTGGGCATCATCAACGACATTCTGGATTTTTCCAAGATCGAAGCCGGCAAGGTCGATCTGGAGCAAACCCCGTTCGCCCTGGAAGAAGTGTTCGCCAGCGTGGCGGCGGTGACGCGGCAAAAAGCGGTTGAGAAACAGCTGGAATTCTCCCTGCATCTGCCGGAGGGCGTGCCGCGCCATTTGCAAGGCGACCCCTTGCGCCTGGGGCAGATCCTGATCAATCTGGTGAATAATGCGATCAAATTCACCGAGCGCGGCGATGTCGAACTGGCCTGCATGCTGCAAGGCGTCAAGCAAGGCCGCGCCAAGCTGATGTTTTCCGTGCGCGATTCCGGCATCGGCATGAGTGCGGAACAACGCGCCAAACTGTTCAAACCCTTTTCCCAGGCGGATGACTCGACCACCCGCAAATACGGCGGCACCGGCCTTGGCTTATCGATTTCACAACATCTGGTGGGCCTGATGGGGGGCAAAATCACCGTCGAGAGCGAACCGGGCAAAGGGGCGAACTTCCATTTTTCGATTGAATTGCCGCTGGCGGCGGAAAGCGAAGTGTCCGAAGTCTTGCCGCCGGTCTTGAACGGGGCCAGGATTTTAGTGGTGGACGACAGCCGTCTGGCGCGCGCCATCCTGGTGGAAGCGCTGCAGGCGCTGCCGGTGCGGGTGGATGCCGCCGCCACCGGCAAAGAAGCCCTGTTGGCGGTGCGCGCGGCAGATGCGGCGCGCGACCCCTTCCTGCTGGTGTTGACAGATTTGCAAATGCCGGAAATCGGCGGCATCGAACTCACACGCCGCATTTGCAGCGACGACTTGCTGGCGGTCAAACCGAAAATCGTGCTGGTCACATCCTACGACCGCGATGATGTGCAACGCGAAGCGGAAAGCGTGGGGGTCAGCGGCTTTTTGTTCAAACCCATCAGCCGTTCGCTGCTGGTGGACACCCTGGTTTCTTTATTCGCCGGCCGAGTGCCGGCGCAACGCAGCGCCCCGCCGCCGCGGGAGAAAAAGGTCGAGGCGCCGCAGCGCATTTTCGATGGCGCCCGCGTTTTGCTGGCCGAAGACAATGACATCAACCAGCAAATCGCGGTCGAACTGCTGGCCAGCGTTGGGGTGCAGGCGGATATTGCGAATAATGGACAGGAAGCGGTGGACAAGGTCTTGCGCGCCGACGTACCGTATCAATTGGTCTTGATGGATTTGCAAATGCCGCTGATGGACGGGCATGAAGCCACGCGCATGATACGGCGCGACCAACGCTTCGCCCACATTCCCATCATCGCCATGACCGCGCATGCGCTGGCCGATATCCGCCAGCGCGCAATGGAAGATGGCATGCAGGACTATCTGACCAAGCCGGTGAATCCGGATCAGTTATATGAAACGCTCAAGCGCTGGCTCAAACCGGCAAGCGCGGCAACTCCCAGCCAGGCGCAACCCGCTTCTGCGCTGGCGCCCGCCGCCGCGCCTGTGCGCGCTCCTGCTCCCGCGCCCGCTCCGGCACCCGTCCCGGTTTCTGCGCCGGCGACCCCGCTGGCAGCGCCAATGCCGGCGCCGGTGCAAGCGCCTGCGCCCGCCGCGCCGCTTGCCCCTGCCGTGACAACGCCGCCGGCGGCAGCCGCGCCGGCGCCGCAAGCGCATACGCCTTCAGCGGCGCAGACCGAAGTGCGCCTGCCGCATATCGAAGGCTTGGATTGTGAAGATGGCTTGAGCCGGGTCAATCAAGATCCGCGTTTTTACTGCCAGCTGCTGGAGCGTTTCCGTATCTCGCAACGCAAACTCAGCCTGCAAGTGCGCCAGGACTGGGCGAATGGCATGAAACAAGATGCCGTGCGGCGCGTCCACAGCTTACGCGGCGTGGCGGCGAATATCGGCGCAATGAATCTGCAAAAACGCGCTGAAGCGCTGGAAATGTATATGAACAGCTGCCACCAGCAAAACCCGCAAGACCGGCTGTGGCTGCAACATATGCAGAATATGGAAAATGCGCTCAAGCAATTGCTGGACGGCCTGGATGCGCATTTCGACCCCGACGGCTCGCTCGACAAAGGCGCCGTCAATGCGCACGCCAATCTGGCCCAGCTCAAAAGCATGCTGGCCGAAGACCGCGCCGATGCGGTGTATTTCTTTGAGAACGTCAAAACCAGCCTGGAAACCCTGCTTAACGCCGATCAGCTTGGCAGAGTCGCCAACCATATCCGCCAATTTGAATTCGAGGACGCACACCGGCTGCTGGCCGCCTGTCAGACTTGACAAGGCCGCCGGCCCAGCCGGCAAAGCCCGCCCGGAGCATGCCGGCGCCATGCTGGCAGTAAAACAACACTGGATAAAAACAGCTGTTTATTTATACAGTAATGTGCTACTGTAAACCCTATCGCATCCATGCACGCAGCCATGAATGTCGTAACTGATCCGCTGCGTACCTGGAGGCATCGCCGGCATTGACGCGGGCCACAACACAGCGCCCATGATTCCGCCGGCCTTGTTCAACCTTGACCAGTATTCCAGTGAGATCGCCATGACAGATTTGCCGCTCGACATCCATGCCCGTTTCAACCAGGCGCAAAACCGCCCGCCGCTGCAATGCCGCATTGGCCGCCGCACCCTCAGCCTGCGGCGCGACTACCGTAAGCGTTTTTACAGCGTCAATCCGCTGCTGGACTGCGGCGCCGGGTTTGAACGCGGCCATCTGGAAATTCTGCTGCTGGGCCGCTGGCTGCTGGAGCTTGGCCGCGCAGACTAATGCCGGGCGCAGGCTGCCTGAGCATTACGGCCAATGACGATTGAATTTGATTTCCGATTGCTTGATCCAGTGTTGCCCCCGGTCGGCGCAGCATACTCCCAGGACCTTGCTTGTGCTGCGCGCAGTTTGGCGCAGCTTTTTTTTTGCTTTTCGCATACGGCGCATGTGAGGGAAATATCCGAAACTTTGTGCGCCGCGTCCGCTGCATGAATCATGCACAGGCTTAGTGAGGCGCAAGTCAAGAAAAAAGAAATGAAATCAGCCGCTTCCCATATCCCTTGCCCACTTCCCTGCTCTCCTCAATCTTCCGCAAGCACAGAAAGCAGCATGCGCGACTTGCCGCAGCAATACAGCAGCGCCCATGGTCTTTGCAGATTTTCCCCAATTCATGCAGGCGCTCCCGATGCTCGTGCAACGGCGCAATGGTTTTGCGCAGCCTGAGAAAAATGCGCAGGTGCGAATCCGCCACATGGCGGCTTGTTTCTCGCATAAAAAAATAAACAAACCCGGCTTGTGCCGGCCTGGCAGGCGCATATCGCAAAAAAGCAAGCTGATACACAACACGCAGCATGCCGATTTGTATTCACTGCCGCCTTTCGCTATGCTGAACAACATTCCCGGCCAATCCTGCAATCATGAAACGCTGCCAACATCCCGACCATCCACATTGCACCCAATGGGTGCTGCCCGGCGCGGCGGTATGCGGTGCGCAGCATGTGCAGCCGCAGCGCGAGCGCGCCTTGGAGCAGGCGGCGCGCAGTTGGCAAGCGCAAGCCTGGCAAGGTCAGCGCGCACAGTTGCGGGTCTCGGGTTTTGATCCGCGCGCGGCTGGCGGGCGCCAGAGCATACGCTTGCATATCCTGGGCATTCCGGCGGCGCCGCAGGGGCATATGCAGCTGGTGGCGCGCTCTGAATTGCTGGCCGGCGGAATTGCGCATTTGCGTTTTGACGCCGGCGCGCATGGACAATGGCAACCGCAGCTGCTGCAGTTTTCTTCACACGGCAAATTACACGGGCAATATGCGATTGAAGTCGAATTGCAATTGCAGGCGCAGGTGGTGCGCCGCTGGCGCGGCGCGCTGGTGATTCTGGCCCCGCGACGCGACGCCAGCTTAGCGCAAATCCATCAAAGCTATCTGTCCACCCATAAAAATGTGCGCATCCACGCCGAAGATGGCGCGATCGCCAATTTGCAAGGTTTGCTGGCGATGCCGGGCGCGATGACGCTGGAGCTTGAGGCGAAAAACGGCGCATTGGCGCAATTGGACATGCAAGGCGCGCTGGCTGCCGAGCCAAGCCCGACCGGGCTGGCGCAATTGTCATGGGATGAGGATTTATTCGAGATTGAAGCAGCGCCGCTGGCGAGTGCGCCGGCCCGCGCGCAAGCCTGCATCTGTTTGCACACCCCCGGCCTGGTGGCGCATGTGCGCCTGTTTGCGCAGGATGAATTTGTGCTGGGCCGCTGGCAAGCCGGGCCGGCGCAACAGCAGGCCGACCTCCGTTTAGCCCCGTTTGCCGCCGGCCATCCGCAACTGGATGGCATGGCGCGCCGCATCAGCGCGCGCCATGCGCTGATCCGTGCGCGTGAGAATGGCTGGGAGATTGAGGATGTGTCACGCTTCGGTTTGTTGCTGGATGGCCAATGGCCGGGGCGCCATCAGGCGCGCACACTCAGCGCTGGCATGCGGCTGGAATGTTGCCACAGCTTTCCCGGCCTGCTGCAATTGGAAGTGGCGGCGCTGACGCCGCAGCTGCTGGTGCTGCAGCGTTGCGATGCAGGCCGCCTGTATGAATGTTTTTATCTGCTGAAACCGGAAACCCGTCCCGCCACCGAAAGCAAAATGCCGGCTGGATTGCCCTTGCTGTTTCATGAGCAGCAAGGCTTTTGGCGCCAGGATCAGCACAGCGGCTTGCGCCTGCGTCTGCTGCCGGGGGCCTTGGCGGCACAGGCCGAGATCAGCGATCTGGCCCCGGCCAGTGTCTTGCACGCGGCGGCGTATCCCTGATGCGTCTTAAGCAACACGCTGCAAACTGAGCACAAAACTCACCCCATCCGCCTCATTCTGCGCCACAATCGCGCCGCCCATTTTCGCCATATAAGTTTTGGCGACAAATAAGCCCTGTCCCCGATTGCCATGCGCGGCGGCATCCAGCTGATCCGAGACGCCATATTCAAAAATCTTGCTCAGCATATCCTCTGCGATGTGCGGCCCTTGATTGCGGATTTTAATGATGGCGGTGGTTTCGCTGGCTTGCAGGCTGATTGTGATTGCGCTGCCCGGAACCCGGAAACGCTCCGCATTGCGCAGCACATGTGTCACCACGTCTTCAAGCGAATATTCATCGGCGCGCACCGGCAAAGCCTCACGCTGTCCCTGATATTCGATCTGGCCGATGCCGACCATGGGCGCATTCGCCGCCACATGCTGTAAGAAGGCCGCCAGATCGACTTCATCCAAGGCCAGCACGGTGGTTTGAAACGCCTCGCTGGGCGAGGCGCTGCCATACAGGACACGCAAGGCTTGCTGCATGCGCAGCAGATAGCGCCGGCTGGAATCGTCTTCTGCACTGTGCAACACCAGCAAGGATTGCAGCGGGGACATGATTTCATGCCCGACCGCATGCCAAACCTGTTTTTCCTGCTCGGTGCGGATGGCTTCGCGCTCAACATCTTCTTTCACGCGCCGCAACAAATCATGCAGACAGGAAGCCAGGATGCCCATTTCATCATTGCCGCGCAAATCGGACATGGTGAATTGCTGCAAGCCGCCGGCTCCTTTGACTGATTTCGATAAGGAACTGGCGCGCCGGGTCAAGCCGCTGATGCGCCGGATTAAGCCGATTTCAATCACCAGCCAGGCCAGCATCAAGGCCAGCATCATGGTTGAGACAAACCACACCATGCGCGAAGCCGTCGCCACCAAAACCCGGTTGGCGCTGCGCACATCGCCTTGCAGGAAAACATCATATTGATGCAACGGGGTGCTGATTTCATCATGCGCCTCCAACTGCATGCTGTGCACTTGAATCGGCAAGGCATGCACCAATGGCGCAAGCCAGGCAAACGGCTCCGGTTCTTCTTCAAAGCGGCCTGCGGTTAAAAACAAATCTTTGCTTTCGCCTTTTTTGCGCACCTTTAAAATCTCGCCGGGCAGTAAATGCTGTTGCAGATCCTGCAATATGAATGGCGGGTTGCCGCGCACCGCCGCGCTGTCAAAAATCGGATTGAGCCGGTCTGGCCCCAAGACTTGCACCCGCACTGCGATCTGCTGCAAATCAGGCGGCGGCCAGTGTGGCCGGCGGCGCTCTTGCATGGCGTTGAATAAGGCTTCCTGCAGCGGCGGCAAGGGCAGGCGCAGTGAGTAAAACACATTTTTCTCACAATCCGCCCCCAGTCCGTCCCGCTGCACGGGATTGCACTCTGCTTTTTGCCAAATCCAGCCGCGAAATTCCTTCACCGGACGGGCGTTGAGTTTGCCCTGATCGTGCGCCCAAAAACCGGTCAGACGGCCGCGCGCGCCGTTTGCCCCCGGCTCTGCTTCAAACGGGGCCAGCCATTCATAATCGCGGCCACGCAGGCTGACTTTGACGCGCACCCGGTGTGCAGCATCCCACTGCATCGCGCCGCGCGTGCGCTGCACCAGGCCGGTGCTGTTGAATTCGCCGGCGATATACAAAAAACTGCCGGCATATGGATTATTTCCGATGCCGGCGCACAAGCCATTGCTGACGCCGTATTGCCGCATACAGCCGGACAGGGCAATCGCCTGCTGCACCTTGCCCTGATCATCAAAATCCAGCGCGGCGTATGGCAGCAGCCAGGGGTAAAGTTGCGCTGCGTTGGCTTGCTCATTGCCGGCCCAGGGGTTGAGCAGGGCCAGTTGCCCGGCGGGATGGCGTAAGGTGGCGCTGATTTGCTTGCGGGTTTTGTCAAAGCTGCGCTGATAGCTTTCATAACTGAGCTGCTTTTCCTGCTGCAAGATACTGAGCGCTAAGGCGACGCTGGCCAAGGCCAGCAAGATGAATGCACTGCGAATCAAGATCCGCAAGCGGAATGAGGCTATCCATTGCCAGCCCCGGCGCGCCTGCTGCGGCAGGCCTTGCCACAAAGTACGCATCAAACCCGTCCCTGATCCACCCAGCGGAAGCCGCGCATCGGCACATTTTCTATCGCCGCAAAATCGCCATCGATTTCACGAAATGCTTCGCGGATGGTGGAAACATGTTTGCGGATATTGTCGCGGTTGCGGCCACTCTTGACGACTTCAAACAAGTCTTCGTAAGACACCACCTGGCCGCGTTTTTCATACAGCACGGTGAGGATGCGCTGCGCGGTCAGCGGCAGATTGATGCGTTGCCCGCGCCAGGTTGGATTGCGCTGGCGCAGCGGATCGATTTCCAGGGTCTCGCGGCTTTGTTCTTCTTTGCGTGCGGCATCGGCGTTTTTGTCGCGCCGGTCTTTCACGGCGCGCAGCATTTCCAGCACGGTTTCGATGAAGTCGTCTTCGCTGAAGGTGGTTTTTTGCAGATAATCCCAGGCGTCCAGCGCCTTCATGATGGAGCGGTAAATGGTGGCGGGCATGGCCGAAACCACCAACACCGGAATCGGCCAGGCGCGACTTTGCGCCAATTTATTGATGGTGTTGATGATGGCCACGCCGGCATGACGCTCGCGCCCGAGTTCGATATCCAGCAAGACCAGATCATATTCTTTACTGAGCAAAGCGCTTTCCGCATCATCGCGGGAAAACCATTGCTCCACCACGGCGCCGGGACGCGCCGCCTCCACCCAGGCTTTCAGCTGATTGCTGGTCGGGATATCGTCTTCAATAATGGCCACACATGCCATGCTGCTCTCCTGGTTCATGGCGCGCGCCATTCCTGGCTCAAGTATAGCCGCGCCACGCTGGCCGGCGCGCGCGCGTGAGTTTTTCTTCACACAACGGAAGCAGGAGCGGCGCAGCCAGAAGATTTGCATCTGCGCACGCGCTTGAACCCTCTGTCGATTCCAAGCGATCATACTGTCCTGGCGCGAACCATCAGTCCGGCAGACTGAACGACTGCATGCGCCAGACATTCAAGCGGCCAGCCTGGCCGCTGCAGGGAGAGGCGGGATGGGAAACACACTGCAATCAGCTTTCAAAAAACTCAAACATCAATTCCAGCAAAGCGGCGCCAGTCTGCGCCGGTGCATGTCGGGTTGCGGCCGGATCAGCGCATTCCTGGCCAGCCGGCTGCTGCGCAACAACAAGCCGGTTTTATGCAGCGCCTTGCTGGGCGCGCTGCTCTATCTGGCATACACACACCCCGAGCAGGAATCGGTGCGGCCTGGTGAAGTCGTGTTGCGCGTGAATCGATTGAGCGGCGCGGTGGATTATTTTGAGGCGGGGCGCTTTATCTGGCTGCCGCTGATTCATGAAGCGCGCCGTTATCCGGCGCGCGATCAAATCTACAGCCGGCATCATGCCAGCCATGGCGCGCCATGGTTCCAATCTCAGGATGGCCAGGCGCTGGCGCTGGATTTATCGATCCGCTATAAATTGGATCCGGGCCGGCTGAGTGCGCAAACGCCGCACAATATCAGACACGGGCTGGTGGCGCCGAAAGTGGATGAAGTCATCAGCACGACCCTGGCGCGCTACGCCTTGCATGAGATCATGTCTGACAAGCGGGCCGAAGTCGCCCGGCAAATTGAGCAGCAATTGCATATCAAGCTGGCGCAGGAGGGCGTGATGCTGCGCTCGATAGCGCTGGGACAGGCGGATCTGGCGCCGGGGTTGAAACAGGAAATGCGCGCCCAGCTCAGCCATGATCTGCGCCACAACATGCAGCGCACAGCGTTGCGGCCCCAGCCTGAGACGATCAAGCCGGCGCCGCGCCACCGCGTGTGAGGCCGGCGCGCCAGCCTACCGGGAATAGCAGATGGGGACGACAAATCAGCCGGCTGCGGATAAATATTGCGGACGGATCAGGCGCTTTGCTGCAGCGACAACATGCGCTCGACGTAACGGGCAATCAAATCCACTTCCAGGTTGACGCGCGCGCCGGGACGCAGATGCTGCAAGGTGGTGACGGCGATGGTGTGCGGGATCAAATTGATGGAAATCAGACAGGCGCCGCTGTTTTCATCCAGCACCCGGTTGACGGTCAAGGACACGCCATTCACCACCACACTGCCTTTGTAGGCGAAGTACTTGGCCAATTGCGGCGGGGTGCGGATGATCAACTCGTGCGATTCGCCGACTTGCGCAAATTTTTCCACCACGCCCAAGCCATCCACATGCCCGGACACTAAATGCCCGCCTAAGCGCTCCGCCAGGGTCAGCGCTTTTTCCAGATTGACCGGGCCGGGCTGGTCCAGGCCGCAGGTGCAATTCAGGCTTTCACGCGAGACTTCGACGGCAAAGCCATGCGCCTCTTTGCTGATCACAGTCATGCAGGCGCCGTTAATCGCAATCGAGTCGCCCAGGGCGACATCCGATAAATCCAGGCCGCCGGCATGGATCTGCAAGCGCACGCCGGCATTGGCGTCTGCGCCACATGGGGTCAGGCTCTGGATTTGGCCAACAGCGGCGACGATTCCGGTAAACATAATGCTCCCTTTTCAAAACGCAATCCGCGCATTATGTCATGCCACAGGCGCCTGCTGCGCTTCGGCCAGTGCGCGCAAACGCAGATCGCGCCCCAGCAGGCTGCTGTCAAAAAAGGCGAAGCGCTGGCTTAACGGCAGATCTGCCAAGGCGGCCAGCGCCGGCAAGGCGAACATGGGTTGTCCCTCGCCCAAAATATCCGGGGCCAGGTACAGCAATAATTCATCGATGCAAGCCGCGCGCAACAAAGAGGCATGCAATTTATTGCCGGCTTCAACATGCACTTCATTCAAGGCGCGCCGCCCCAGCTCCTGTTTCAGCGCGCGCAAATCCACTTTGCCGTGCGCATCCGGCAAGTACAAGGTCTGCACCCCGCGCGCGTGCAATTGCGCCAGTTTTCCGGCATCCGCTTGCGCATACGCCAGCAGCGGCGGCTGCCGGTCTTGCGCCTGCGCTTGCAAAATTTTGGCCTGCAACGGGATTTGCAAGCGGCTGTCGATGATGATGCGCTGCGGTTGCCGCGCCACCGGCAGGCTGCGCACCGTCATTTGCGGATCATCCGCCAGCACGGTGCCAATGCCGGTCAGGATGGCGCAGGCGCGTGCGCGAAACGCATGCCCATCGGCGCGCGCTTGTGGCCCGGTGATCCATTGACTTTGGCCGTCCGGCAAGGCGGTCTTGCCATCCAGGCTGGCCGCCATTTTCAGACGGAACCAGGGCAAACCGGTTTGCATGCGGTGTAAAAAACCGCGATTGATTTCTTCCGCTTCCGCTCGCAGCAAGCCGCATTCGACCGCCACGCCGGCGGCCTGCAGGCGCGCCAATCCTTGTCCGGCGACTTGCGGGTTGGCGTCGGGACATGCTGCGACCACGCGCGCGACGCCGGCGGCAATCAAGGCGTCAGCGCAGGGGCCGGTGCGCCCGGTATGGCTGCACGGCTCCAGCGTGACATAGGCGGTGGCGCCGCGCACTTCAAAGCCGCGCGCGCGCGCATCCTGCATGGCCTCGATTTCCGCATGATTCCCGCCCGGCCGCTGAGTTCGGCCCAGACCTATAATCTGTCCCTCGCGCTGCAGTACGCAGCCTACGCGCGGATTCGGAATGGTGTCATTGGCGCATTGCCCGGCCTGTTCCAGCGCCAGACGCATATAGTCAAGATCTTGCATCACGTTTGCCTGCAATAAAAAACGGCCAGTATGACTGGCCGTTTGAAAAAGGAAAACAGGAATTTTATTTACCTTGCCAGCATGCTTCCACCGACATCGTCGGGCTGCCCTCCAAGGTTTTGCGTCCAGTGTGGTCGATCACAAAAGTCTGACACAGCGGCTCTTTGAAATTCGAGACCGGCGTCGCTTTCAGCGTGTACGAGTTAGCCATGGGATTGACCAGTGTGATTTGATATTTGGCGACCCCGCCTTTCGGCGACTGCTGAAACGGTAAAACCGGGGTATTGCCGCCTACCAGATACGTGCTGTTCGCAGCCATCAGCTGTTCCATGAACAATTGATTTTCGTACAGCACGGCGCGCGCCTCATTACGCGCTGTGCGCTTGACCGAGGCGGTGTAGCTGGGAAGGGCGACCCCGGCGATGATCGCAATCACCATGACCACAATCATCAATTCAATCAGGGTAAAGCCCTGCCTTTTCTGCATTTGCATCATTCCTGCTCCTGTCATCAGTAACCGATATTGACTTCACGCCAACTGCGCAGCGGCGGGCGGCAATAAGGACGGACATTCATTTCCTGCGTGGTGCCGTCCATGCGGTTGATCACCAATTTGCGCGTGGTGCTTTGGCAAGACGGGCTGGGGCAAGGGGCCTGACCTGCGCCACCGCATTGACAGGCCGGTTGGCCGGGTTTGCCACATGGCGGCGGATCAACTTTCTTGAATACGCCGCTCGCAGCAACCGTGCCGCCGGTCTTTTTACCGATGACGCCAGCACGATCGCTTTGGTTGATCACGCCATCGCCATTGGTGTCCATCACCGCATCAGGATTACCGCCACCGTTGAGGAAGTTAAAGCCGTACAAGCGGGAATCGCCGCCGGAAGCACAGGGATCAGCCACCGGATCGAGCGTGGTCAGCCAGAACGTGGTGTCGTCGGTGATGAATGGCTCACCGATACCGCGCTCGCCTGCGCCCTGGTTCAAATCAGCATACCAGCCGCGCACCGTCGCCCAGTCAATTTCGCCGACTTCGGTCAAATCGCCATTTCTGGCCACATCTTTTACCGCAACCCCGCCGCTGGCAGCGTCAGCCACCAGCTTATGTCCCTTCAAAATCGTGCTGCGCGAACCGATGATTCGGGTGGAGGCGACATCTTTGATGCCGCTTTTATCCCAGATGCCATAGGCAGATTGGCGCGAGGTGCTCGAACCGTCTTCCGTGTCAAAATATTTGCCGGTGGCGAAATTCACCATATACCCGCCTTTCGGGTGATAGCCCAGAGCCGGGCGCAAGGTGATCGGCTGGATTTCGTTATTGTCATTTTTGGCCGTGAATAAAGGCTCGCCCTCAAACGCCACCTTCCAATTCGATGCGCTGGCGTCTGACAAATCAAACTTCCACAGATTGCCTTGCAAATCGCCAGCGTAGGCGGCAACCGCTTCACGGTCTTCGTTATACAGAATCGCCGGGGTGGAAAGTCCGTTTGGCGTGCCTTTATTGCCCGTATCGAGCTTGGCGATGGTTTCGCCGGTGAAGGCGTTCAGCACGTACAAAACGGCGCGGTTATTGGCGCTTTCATAGCCATTGCCGACAATCACACCCCATGCGCCATTGCGCATCTTGGCGACGGTGCTCTTACCCAGCACATGTCCCAGATCTGAGATGTCTGCATTGCTCTTTTCCCACAACACATTGCTGGCGCCGAGCTGGTTGGCGCCGCTGGCGTTGGCAGGCGCAGTCACATCCAGTGCAAACAAGGCCTTGGCGCCCGCCCCGGTGGAGCCGAGCAACAGAGTGCGCCATCCGTCATTCGCTTTGAAGGCGTCGGCTTCAACCAGCTGCCCATCCACAAAATAGCGATGTGCGTAATTGGTTTCCGTCAATTTTTTCAAATTCGGATAGACCGCATTCGGCACATAGGCGAAGGCCTCAACGCCGGTGTTGGCATTGAATGCATGCAACATACCGTCATTTGCACCAACATACACCATCGGCGTGCGTGTTTGTTTGGATGCTTGGAAAGTGCGATACCCGCCCATGTTTTGATAGGCGAAATTCGCATCTTTGACATACGCTGGGGAAGAATTGACGATGTCGCCAAGTTTGTGCGGACGGTTACGGAATGTGCCGTTCTGACTTCTTTCCTTGGCGTTATTGCCGCGCAAATACTCCAGCACATCGCTGCTGTTGCCCAGTGCGGTTTTCTGATCTGCGCTCAAATTGGCCCATTGGAATGGAACCGCCTTGGCTTGCGCCCGATCCCAGGTCAGGATGTTGCGTGCAGACCAGGCTGGAATCAGATTTTCCGCCTGCCAGGCGACTTGCGCAGTGACAGCGCCATCCACCACGCGGCGCGCTTTGAGCGAACCGGCCCAGGAGCCTGATTCAAAGCCCGGCACAAAAGCCAAACCATCGCCGCTCATTGTGCTGCTGAAATTCAACGCCACAGTGGAAGCCGCCGCCTGTGCTTTGGAAATATCTTCCAACGCGGCAATCAAACCATCGCGGAAGGACTTGGGATTGCGGGCGCTGAAATACAGGCCATGACCATTCACAGCGGCATGCCATAAATCATCCACTGCAGTCGGCGTATTTTGGTTGACAGGGTTGGGCCAGAATTTATTCACGCCGGCTTTCAGTGCCGCCGTGTCCGTTGGGAAAGTCAGCGTGCCATTCACCCCAAGGCCAACGGTGTATTGCGTAATATGCTGCCAGAAGGCCTCATCGGTGCTGGTGGACGGCACATTATTGGCCAAGTCAGAACGCAAATCTTTTTTCCAGTAATACATGGCCACGTCGGCCAGCGTGTTGGACGCCTCGCTGCGGTAGTAGGGGCCGGCCTTGCTGGCGACATATTTGTATTTCACGCCTGTCTGGGCGTGGGTATATTCTTCGCCATCCGTGTTATCCGCCTCGCTTGTGCCCGAGGTGGTGGCGGCGTCGCCATTCCAATAACCGTCTGTCATCAAAATGTGATATGTGCGGCGGCAGGACAATTCAGTCGAATTCGGTTTATCCGGCTCTTCGGCCCAGGGGCTGCCATTGTTTTTTGCGCGGCTGAAATACTTGCCGACGTCATCCATCGCACGCCGCAATGGCGTACCGCCGCCTGGACGGGCGGCAAACAGGCTGTTATAAAAATTCGTGCGCGCGACGCCGGAAAAATCACGCACCGGCAACATCACCGTATTCGCATCCACCCCGTCAACTTTGTTGCCTGAGCTGTTGATCTGACCATAGCCGACCCGCTGATTGCCTTCCAGATCAGCAAAAGCCTGCGATGTGCCAGCGATTGCGGTGTAAATCCGCTTGCGGTAATAGGTATACCAATTGGCAAAGTTCTTAATTTCCTCATCATAGGTGCATACTGCGCCTGCGCAGTCGCTGCGGTCTGCGCCTTTGGGGCCGAATTTTGCTTCATTGCCAGGTTCTATGACAACTTTTTCATACTTGTTGTTTACTCTGTTAGCGTAAAACGCCATATAGCGCTTACCGCCATCAGATCGGTCAATCAAATTGACCACTCCCGTTTCCAAAGGATGCAGGCGCGCCGCTGAGGGATTGCTGTCCGGCATATATGTGCGATCAGCTTTGACCCATGGTTTATAGAGCACATTCGGATCGTAGGCCATGCCGTTGTAAGCCGCATTCCACATGCGCAAATTGACCGCGAGGAAAGATCCGCCCCAATTGTTCGGGTCCAGATGATCAATCAAGGTATTGCCCGACATGACTGCGGTGCTATCCGGGATAAAGTTCCAATCCATCGACCCGGAATCATCCAGCGTGAACATAATGTTCGGCCTCGGCTGTGAAGCGAGAAACAATGGGGATTGGGCAATCGCGGCATGCGCCCACTGGCTTTGTCCGCACAGCGCCAACGATAGCGCCAGGGTGCGCCAGACAGTTTGCTTGGCTTGTCTTTGCTTCATAGGGGCCTCACTCAAAGGAGTACGATATAACTTTGCAAAATCACAACCGAGGTATTGCGGGCGCCAACGCCTCTGGCCGTGATACGCAATTGCTCTTTTTGATCCTGCGGGTTGACGGTGCTGACCACCGGATCCATCAATTCCACCATGCAGCGCGGCCGCTCCGCCGCCAGCATGACATTATTTAACTGCGCTTCTGAAGCAGAAATTGGAACTGCGAATGAATTGGCGCCGTTCCAGTTGGCCGGGATTTCCCAGTATTCCTGAAATTTGTTGGCGGCAACCTCCACCGGCCCGCGCGGCAAAATCCGCACCAGATGAACCTGCCCCTGCTGCAGCAATACTTCACAGCTGCGCAAGGCTTGCTCTGCCGCCTGGAAAGCCAGATTCTGGCTGCGCGAGTTGGCCGCCATTTTTTCTTCCAGCGTGATATTGCGCACAGCGCTGACGCCCAGCAACATCATCACCACCATAAAAATCAACACCACCGGCAAGACCACGCCATGTTGTTGATGTTTCAAGCTGTATTTCATATCTCTCCCCTTCAAGGCGCCGGGGCCGGTCGTGCCGCCAACAAAGATGTGCCGGAGTTGTTGCGCACCGCAAACACATTGCGCAATATCAAACGCATACGCTTATCTTCAAACGTCCTGCTGCGTCCACGGCAATCCACCAAGGTCTGCTTGGTGGGATTGGTCAGGTTCGGGCTGACAATCTGCAAACAAACGCCAACGCTGACCACATCCTTTAATGGCGGGTAGCCGGTTTCCGGGAAACCCGGCGAAGCCGGCGAACGCTGCAGCGCAACAGCAACTGAATCGGTGTACATATCCGCAGTGCGGTCATCGTCGTTTGGCGTGGTGTTAATGCCATAGGTAAACACCATATCCTCGACATTTTGCATCACAGGTTGCGGCGTGGGGTTGCCATTGCCGGCGCACATCAGTGAGGGGAAGGGATCCGCATTATTGCTTTTCGCCAGATAAAAACGGTTGACCACGAACAAATTGCCGCGCGCATCGGCTGCCGCCTGTTGATTATTGCAATCCGTACCAATGCCAAGCGTAGGATTCGGCGTATTGTCCACCCGATATGACAATTGCAAAGCGGCCGGCGCATTGGCAGCATTGGCGCAGGTGGCATTGCCAAGATTCGAGGGCGTGCTAAATCCGCCGTCACACCCCATCAAGCCAGGCGCTTGCAGATCAGTCCGCAAGCCGCCAATAAAGTAGCTGGTCGGCTGGCCATACCAAGCCTGTTTAATGCTTTTGCCGATCAGGAACATGGCGGTGCGGCCATCTTCCTGCATGCGCGAATTATCATCCTGCTGCCGGTTGCTGGAACGCCCGCCCAGATACAGGCTGACCACAAACAGAACAATCAGCATGCCGATGGTCAGGGAGATCATTAATTCGATCAGGCTGAAGCCAGCGGTTTTATGATGAGCAAGCTGTAATCTCATGGAAACACCACCGTGACAAAACAATGCACATTCTTATATTGTGCTGGCACCGCACCATTGCGGCAATTTACGTCATTGGCCTGACTGGTGCGATCCACCTCCGGCTCCTGATAATAGACACGAACCACATAGCCGGACACCGAATTGCCGGAAATTTCCCCCCAACCGCCAGGAATGCCGCGCGCCAGATTCAAGCGCCATGCATAGACATCGAATGCCGCCATTTGCGCCGGCGTGCAGTTGGATGCGGCCTGATCGCAACGGGTGGCCGGGGCCGCCGGCTCACCTGGCGCATAGTTGGTTTGCGCCAGATTGTAGGAGCCGGCCCGCACCGCAGCGATATTGCCGCGCATGCGATCCGCCATTTCTGCGGCATATTGGCTGGCCAAACCGTGGTAAGCCGCCACTTTTTGATAGCGCAAACCGGTGATTTGCAGGCCGGCCAGTCCAATTAAACCAAACGCGGCGATCACCAGCGCAACCATGACTTCCACCATACTCACGCCACGTTGGGCGCGGCGGCGGCGGATTGGATCAATTACATGCCGCATTGTCATTCACCCCTTGCAAAACACGCACCCGGCCAGTGCGGCCAATGCAAACCTGGCGCTTGGCCTTGGCATTGCCGGACACCGAGTAGTTGAATTGAAATGCAGGATTCACCGCCCCGGCAGCCTCGCCCATTGCATTGAAGGTCAATGACGAGAGATTGCCTTGTGCATTCACATTTTGCGGCAGCACATCCTGCCTGTACAAAATCGTATCGCCATTGTCAAACACACCTACCGTGGCGGGCGCGCTGCTGCCTTCTGCAAACACGATCCAGCCGGCGTTCCAATTGGTGCTGCCATTACTGCACTGAGGCGCTGCATCATTCGGTTTTTCAGAGCGGCAGATTGTCACCAGACGGCTGCGCTGCACCGCCTCTGAACGGGCCAGGGTCATTGCGCCAATCATGTCATTGGCATGAGTCGAAACTTTGCTATCGTTCAGAAAGCCCGCCATATTGGGAACGCCGACGGTCAGCAAGAGCACGGTGATCAAGACTGTCACCATAGCCTCAATCAGGGAAAAACCTGCCTGCGTATGGCAGGCAGGCCGGGATGGAGCGCTCAGTCGCCTTCGCTGCTGATCTGGGTAAGCTTGCATGGGATATATATAGAAACCGGATGGATGAGTTGACATCATATTTTGCCAGCCGGAATGCAGCAAGCTTCATGCGATAAATGGCAGGCTTTCAAGGATGGGCGGCTAAAGCTGTGAATACTTCTCCACAGTTTTCCGCTATGCAACAAAACACCCATCCCGTCATACCTCATGCACAACGATCCACATCCCGCAACACTCTGGTTCTGCCTGCACGGGAAATGCACAAAACCCTTTGCTGCTTGCCATCCCAGGAAAATTGCACACGGGCACCGGCGATATTCAAAGGCACGCCTTGCGGCCCCCAGATAATCGCAGTCGCGGTAGCGTCACCCTCCCCGCCTTCATGCAAGGTTCCTTGACGGGCCAGGATTTCATCCTCGGCATCGACCTGCCCCAGATTGCCGGCGCCATTTTCCACAAACACCAGCCAACCGGCGGCCCAATCGCGCGGCCCATGCCCATCCACAGTATCCAGGCTGCACTCATCACGCCCCTGGTCTGCGCGCACACTGCGGCAGACTGTCACCGGCTTGCCGCGCTGAATCGCCTCCGTGCGTGCGAAGGACTGCGCGGCTATAAATTGATTAACGCTGGTGCTGAGTTTGGTGTCGCGCAGCAATTTATTAAACTCAGGCAGCGCCTGCGTCAGCAAGATCAATCCGATGGCCAGGGCGATCAATAATTCCGGCAGGCTGTGGCCGGCTTGCAGCCAGCGCCCGTGCTTATGCGGCATTTGCCGGCGCCAATCCAGGCGCTCACGCCACGCCATCCGAACGCGCCGGCCAGCCCCGGCCAGCTTGGGCAGCAGCAAGGTCCGGGTGAAATGAATGGCGGCGGACAAAATGTTTTGCCTGCGACTGAAGATATTGCGCATACCCATCTGATTCCACAGGTGCGCAAGATGATGTCTCAACATGGCTCCCCTCCGATCTTTGGTTGGCAATGCAGGAGCCTGCCGGACGCATCCAAGCCCGACAGGACTGCAACAATCGTCACCGCCTCTGGCGGCGCAATTTCAGGCTAGACAGCAGATTTGCCTGCAACAAGCGGGATGGAACAAAGAAAACGCATTCTTGCCACTCGACAAGCCTGCGTTGCGGGAACACGACAAGTTATGAAAAATGGCCAACAGCTTTCAATTCTGGCCGGGGGGACGGGCGAATTCTTCGATTGCGTTTTGAAACTGCGTCAGATCGTCAAAACTCTGATACACCGAGGCAAAGCGGATATAAGCGACTTGATCGAGCTGCTTAAGCTCATCCATCACCCACTGCCCGATCTGACCGCTGGGCACTTCGCGCAGACCGGATGAGAGCAATTTTTCCGTGATGTGCTGCACCGCCGTGTCAATCGCCGTGACAGCGACCGGGCGTTTGCGCAGCGCCAGCATGAGGCTGGCGCGCAATTTGGCGGGATCAAATTCGGTGCGGCTGGCGTTCTTTTTGACCACTACCGGCAGCACCAGCTCCACTCTTTCATAAGTGGTGAAGCGCTTATCGCAGTTGGCGCAACGGCGCCGGCGCCGGATCGAATCACCCTCATCCGAGGCGCGCGAATCCAGCACCTGGGTTTCCTGATGGTGGCAAAAAGGACATTTCATCTTAGTCGATATGACAAGGGCGGCCAGCAGGCCGCCCGGGGTGTTTATGCTGCGTACACCGGGAAGGCGTCAGTCAGCACCTTGACTTCCGCTTTCACACGTTCGATCACTGCTGCATCTTGCGGATTATCCAGCACGTCCGCAATCAGCTGGCCGACTTTGTGCGATTCGGCTTCGCCGAAACCGCGCGTGGTCATTGCCGGGCTGCCCAGACGGATGCCGGAAGTCACGAATGGTTTTTCCGGGTCGTTCGGAATCGCATTCTTGTTGCAAGTCATGTGCGCGCTGCCCAGCACCGCTTCCGCCGCTTTGCCGGTGATGTTCTTGGGACGCAAGTCAACCAGGAACACATGCGACTCGGTGCGCCCGGAAACAATGCGCAGACCGCGCGAAATCAACGACTTGGCCAGCGCGTCAGCGTTTTTCAACACCTGCTGCTGATACACCTTGAATTCCGGGGTCAGCGCTTCTTTGAACGCCACCGCCTTGCCGGCGATCACATGCATCAGCGGGCCGCCTTGCAGGCCGGGGAAAATTGCGGAATTGATGGCCTTTTCGTGCTCGGCTTTCATCAGGATGATGCCGCCGCGCGGGCCGCGCAGGGATTTATGCGTGGTCGAGGTGACAAAATCGGCATGCGGCACCGGATTCGGGTACACACCGGCGGCGATCAAGCCGGCGTAGTGCGCCATATCCACCATGAAATACGCGCCGACATCCTTGGCCACCTTGGCCATGCGCTCGAAATCAATCCGCAAAGCGTAAGCGGAAGCGCCGGCGATGATCAGTTTCGGGCGCGTTTCATGCGCCTTCTTTTCCATCGCGTCGTAGTCGATTTCCTCTTGCGCGTTCAAACCGTAAGACACCACGTCAAACCATTTGCCGGACATGTTCAAGGCCATGCCGTGGGTCAGATGACCGCCTTCAGCCAGGGACATGCCCATGATGCGGTCGCCGGGTTTGAGCACGGCGAAAAACACGCCCTGATTCGCCTGCGAGCCGGAGTTCGGCTGCACATTCGCGGCTTCGGCGCCAAATAATTGTTTTACGCGGTCAATCGCCAATTGTTCGGCCACATCCACGAATTCGCAACCGCCATAGTAGCGTTTGCCGGGATAGCCTTCGGCGTATTTATTGGTGAGTTGTGAACCTTGCGCCTGCATCACTGCCGGCGAAGTGTAGTTTTCAGAGGCGATCAACTCGATATGATCTTGTTGGCGCTGATTTTCTTTTTGAATCGCGCTCCATAATTCGGGGTCGATGTTGGCGAGTGTATGGTCTTTTGCGAACATGAAAAAACTCCTTCAGTAATTGCTTTCAGAAGCCGCGCAGGCAGGCCTGGCTGAACGGTCAGGCGCCGACACTGGCGTAGCAACCATCATCGCCCAGGCGAACGGCATTGACTCTCACGTTCCCCGGTGGCGCTCCACCTTTTCACCGTTCACGGCAAACTTTGTTATGCTTGGAACGGCTTCTCGCCAGTCACGTGAGACATCGGGAGCGGCATTGCCTTGCAGCAAGTCTGCCCCGCTAATGGTGCGGCGATTGTAAAGTAAGGCCAGGGATTCGGCAAGCCGCAACCAGCTCTGCGAATTGCAGTGCAACATTGCGTAATTATGCATAATCAGAGGAACGATGGCCCGCAGTTCATATTTTCAGTAAAAGGAGAAACCATGATTGTATTGGTAACCGGGGCCAGCTCGGGCTTTGGCGAGGCGATTGCACGCCGCTTTGTCGCCGGCGGCGCGCGCGTAATCGCAGCGGCCCGCCGCAGCGAACGCTTGCAGGCGCTGGCTGCGGACTTGGGCCCGGCGCTGCTGCCGCTGACGCTGGACATGCGCGAACGCAGTGCGCTTACTGCGCTGCCGCACAGCCTGCCGCCGGAATGGCGCGAGATTGATGTGCTGGTGAATAACGCCGGCCTGGCGCTGGGCACCGAACTGGCGCAACACGCCAGCCTGGACGAATGGGAAACCATGATCCAAACCAATTGCTTTGGCCTGGCCGCGTTGACCCACACCCTGTTGCCGCAGATGGTGGCGCGCGGCAGCGGTCTGGTGATCAATCTCGGCTCAGTCGCCGGCAGCTACCCCTATCCGGGCGGCAATGTGTATGGCGCGAGCAAGGCTTTTGTCGATCAATTCACCCTGAATCTGCGCGCCGATCTGGTCGGAACAGGTGTGCGCGCCACCAATATCGCACCCGGTTTGTGCGGCGGCACGGAATTTTCCAATGTGCGCATGCGCGGCGACGATGCGGCTGCGGCCAAGGTGTATCAGGGCACGCAACCGCTGAGCGCTGAAGATATCGCCGAGACCGCCTGGTGGATTGCGAATCTGCCGCCGCATGTGAATATCAACAAGATTGAGATGATGCCGGTATGCCAGGGCTTCGGCGCCTTCAATATCAAGCGCGAAGTTTGAGTTACATGTGGAAACAAGTTGCGCGGCACTTCCACCCGCCGCGCCGCTTCCAAGCGCCGTTTCGCAGGCTGAACCATGAGCAATCAAACCACGCAGGAATTTCACCTCCCGCTGCGCGTGTATTACGAAGATACCGACGCCGGCGGGATTGTGTATTACGCCAATTATTTAAAATTTTGCGAACGCGCGCGCACCGAATGGTTGCGCACAGCCGGCGTCGATCATCAAACCTTGCTGGCGCAGGATGGCTTGCTGTTTGTGGTCGCCGCCTGCAACATCGCCTACCGCGCACCGGCGCGGCTGGATGATGAACTGGACGTGCGCTTGCAGCTCACCCGCATAGGCCGCGCCAGTTTGCAATTCAGCCAGTCTGTGTGGCGCGCGGACACCCTGCTGTGCGAAGTGGAAACCCGGATTGCCTGTGTCGCTGCGCAGGATGTGCGCGCCACGCCCATGCCGGAAGCCCTGCAAGCACGCTTGCGCGCATGCTCCGGACTGGCGTAAGACAAACGGCTATCGAAGTTCGCTGTTAAACTTTTTGCTTTTATTGTTAACATGCATGTCACAAAATCGCCCGGACATGGTATCAAGCACGGGCCTGTTGACATCACACTCTGAACGTTGCCGCCATGCCAAACACCGCAACCCAAGATCTATCCTTTGTGGCCTTAATCGCCAATGCCTCCGTATTGGTGCAATTGGTGATGGCCATTTTGCTGCTGGTCTCCTTTGTATCCTGGGCGTATATTTTCCGTAAGCTGTTTGCGCTTTCCGCCGCCCGCCGCGATACCGAAAACTTTGAGCGCAGCTTCTGGAATGGCGGCAGCCTGCATCAACTGTATCAACAAGCCTCTAACAACCGCGAGCAGGGCGGCGCCTTGCAAAGAGTGTTTGAAGCCGGCATGGGCGAATTCATCAAGGGTAAAGCAGCCAGCAGCCGCGACCAGAGCATGGACAGCGGCGCAGTGCTGGACGGCGCGCGGCGCGCCATGCGCGCGGCTTACCAGCGTGAAATGGATGCGCTGGAAGCCCATCTTTCTTTCCTGGCTTCAGTCGGCTCAGTCTCGCCCTATGTCGGCCTGCTCGGTACGGTGTGGGGCATCATGAATTCTTTCCGTGGCCTGGGCAATGTGCAGCAAGCCACCCTGGCGGCAGTCGCCCCCGGGATTGCCGAGGCCCTGATCGCCACCGCCATCGGCCTGTTTGCCGCGATTCCTGCGGTATTGGCGTACAACCGTTTTTCGCATGATCTGGATCGTCTGGCGATCCGCTTCGAGAGCTTCATCGAAGAGTTCTCGAATATCTTGCAACGCCAGTCGCGCTAAAGGAGACGCAGCATGGCGACAACTTCCAGCATGCGCGGCGGGCGCAACCGCAAATTCAAGGCGGAAATCAACGTCGTCCCGTATATCGACGTGATGTTGGTGCTGCTGGTGATTTTCATGGTCGTGGCGCCGCTGCAAAATCCGCAGGTGATCAATCTGCCGACCGCCGGCAAATCGACCCAGCCGCCCAGCGAGTATTTGCAAATCTCGATTCAGGCCGATGGGCGTGGCAGCATCGGTCTGGTGAATAAAAACGGCAAGAGCGAAAGCCCGCTCGAATTCGCAAACCGCAGCGAGATGACGAAAAAACTCAAGGCGCTGCACGCGGAAAAACCGGAACTGGCGGCCTTGATCGCCGCTGACCGCGAAGTGAAATATGATGAAGTGATCCAGGCGGTATCCGAGGCGCGCAAGCTCGGCATTGCGCGCGTGGGTCTGGCCACCAAATGAGGCAGTGATGAGCAGCAGCGCAATTCCCTACCAGATTCCGCGTGCGCCGGGCGGCATTCCCGCCTGGCTGCTGTCGCTGCTGGTGCATGGCGCGCTGCTGGCCTTTTTCATTATCGGCATCAATTGGAAAAATGAGGTTCCCTTGGCGATTGAGGCGGAAGTCTGGGATGTCAAGCCGGAACTGGCCGCACCCAAGCCGGTCGTGACGGAAGTGGAAGCGCCGCCGCCGCCCAAGCCGCCAGCCAAACCCGCGCCCATCGAAAAAGAAGAGCAGCCCGATATCGTGCTGGAGCAGCAAAAGAAACTGGCGCAAAAGCGGGCGCAAGAGGAAAAAGAAAAACTGGCTCTGGCGGCGCGCGAAAAACGCGAACAGGAAACCAAGCTCAAGGAAGAAAAAGCGCGTCAAGAGGCGGCCGACAAGGCGCAGCAGGACAAGCTGCGCAAGGAAGAGGAAAAGAAAAAGCTGGCCGAGAAAAAGAAACAGGAAGCCGCAGAACAGGCGCGCCTGGACAAATTGCGTGAAGCGGAAATGCGCCGCATCACCGGCGCCGCGCCGGATGTGAGCGGCAGCGGCGGCACAGGACGCGCGGCGAAATCGACCAGCCCGCGCGGCGACCCCAGCTATCTGGGGGCAGTGATCAGCAAGATCCGCTCAAACCTGATTTATCCGGTGGATCCCAACAGCCCAGGCAATCCGCATGCGATTTATTTGATTATGCAATTGCCCACAGGGGAAGTGGCGAGCTTCAAAAAGCTCAAGAGCAGCGGCATTGCCGCCTATGATTTGGCGATTGAAAATGCAATCAATAAATCCTCACCGCTGCCGCGCCGCAAAGACGGCAGCGTCGAGCGCGAGCTGGAAATCAAGTTCAATATGAAGGAGTGATATGAAGACCATGCTGTTTTCAACGGGCCTCGGACTGCTGCTGGCAGGCAGCGCGGCGCAGGCGCAATTGAAATTGGAAATTTCGGGCGTGGGCGCGAATCAGATTCCGATTGCCGTCGCCAATTTCGCCGACGACAGCGGCGCGCCGCAACATGTGGCCGACATCATCCGCGCCGATCTGGCCCGCTCCGGCCTGTTCAAATTGATCGAAGCCAATACCGTGGTGGACGCCAATGGCAGCGTGAACTATGGCGACTGGAAAGCCAAGGGCGCGGACGCGCTGGTGGCCGGCAGCGTCACCCGTCTGGCGGATGGGCGTTACGATGTGCGCTACCGTTTGCTCGACACGATCAAAAACGCCCCGCTCTCGGCCAGTGCAAACGCCGCCCCGGAACAGGCTTTGCGCCTGCAGGCGCATAAAATAGCTGACGATATCTTCCAGAAATTGACAGGTGAGCGCGGCGTCTTCGCCACCCGCATCGCCTATGTCAGCAAACGCGGCAAACAATATATGCTGGAAGTCGCGGATGCTGACGGCCAGGGCAATTTGCCAGCCTTAAGCTCGACTGAGCCGATTATCTCTCCAACCTGGTCGCCGGATGGCACTAAACTGGCGTATGTCTCGTTTGAAATGCGCAAGCCGGTGGTGTATGTGCAAAACCTGGTGACCACCAAGCGCACCATTGTCGCCAATTACAAGGGCAATAATTCGGCCCCGGCCTGGTCGCCTGACGGGAATCATTTAGCCGTCGCGCTCACACGCGATGGTCTGACCCAGATTTATATGGTGAATGCGGATGGCAGCGGCCTGCGCCGCTTGACGCACAGCAGCGGCATCGACACCGAGCCGCGCTTTTCGCCGGACGGGCAAAGCATTTATTTCACCAGCGACCGCAGCGGCGGGCCGCAAATTTATCGCATGAGCGTGGCCGGCGGCGAGGCCCAGCGCATCACTTTCGGCAGCAACTACAACATCAGCCCGCGCATCTCGCCGGATGGCAAGACGCTGGCGTTTATTTCCCGGCGCGAAGGCAAATTCCAACTCTATACCCTGGATTTGGCCAGCGGACAGGAAGTCAGGCTGGGCGACACCCACGCCGAAGAAAGTCCCAGTTTTGCGCCGAATGGCAAATATCTGATGTACGCGACTGAAGCTGGACGCCGTGGTTCGCTTGCGGTAGTCTCGCTGGACGGTCGCGTCAAACAGAGACTCAACGCCCAAGCGGGCGATATCCGTGAACCAGCCTGGGGGCCGTTCATGCCATAATGGCAAAACCCCTCAGCGGCTTTGTTTAACACAAGGAGAACCACTATGCGTCAATTCCTTAGCACCGCAACTCTCATCTCCGCCGCCATTCTGATGTCGGCCTGCTCCTCCACCGTGAAACTGGAGGAAAAGCCGGCGCAAACCGAAGCGCCGGCGCAAAAGCCGGTACAACCGCAGGCGGATAACCGCACGGTGCAACCGGTGGTGGCGGAAACCATCGATCCCCTGAACGACCCGAAAGGCGTGCTGGCCAAGCGCAGCGTGTATTTCGACTTTGACAGCTTCGTGGTCAAAGATGATTACAAAGGCGTGATCCAAAACCACTCCAGCTATCTGAGCAAAAACACGGGCCGCAAGATCAGCATCGAAGGCAATACCGATGAACGTGGCGGCCGCGAATACAATCTGGCGCTCGGCCAAAAACGCGCGGATGCAGTGCGCAAGAGCATGGCCGCTTTAGGCGTGTCGGAAGCTCAGATGGAAAGCGTGTCTTTCGGCAAAGAAAAGCCGAAGGCGCAAGGCAGCAATGAAGAAGCGTGGGCGGAAAACCGTCGCGCTGACATTGTGTATAAGTAATTCCACCACCGGCGGCCTGTGTCACAGGCCGCCCTGTTTGCCTGCCCGATATGAAAGCACATCCCCTGTTTTGGCGCGCGCTGCGGCCTTTGTGCGCTGTTTTGCTTGCGCTGCCCGTGGCCGCACACGCCGGCCTGTTTGATGATGATGAGGCGCGCAAGGCGATTTTGGATTTGCGCGCCAAAGTGGAAGCCTTGCGCCAGGAAACCGAGGCCAAACTGGATACCAAATCCAGCAAATCCAGCACGCTGGACCTGGTCAATCAAAACGAACAGCTGCGCCAGGAAATGGCCAAGCTGCGCGGCCAGATTGAAGTCTTGAGCAATGAGGTGGCGAATCTGCAAAGACGGCAAAAAGACTTTTACACCGATCTTGACGCCCGCCTGCGCAAACTGGAACCGCAAAAAGTGGTGCTGGACGGCAAAGAGGCGAACGTCGATCCGGCTGAATTGAAATCCTTTGAAGCTGCTGTCGCCGAATTCAAAAGCGGCGACTATAAAGGCGCAGCGCAAGCATTGAGCGAATTCCAGCGCCGCTACCCGGATTCGCCCTACACCCCGCAAGCCGCGTTCACGCTTGGCAATACCCTGTACGCGCTGCGCGATTGCAAATCAGCCATTCCGGTGTACAAAGAGATGGCGCGCAACTTCCCTGAACATGCGCGGGCGCCGGATGCGCTGTTGAGCATCGCCAGCTGCATGACAGAATTGAAGGAAAAACCTGCGACGATTAAGAAAGCGCTGGAAATCGTGATCCGCGATTATCCAGACAGCAGCGCCGCACAAACGGCGAAGGAGCGCTTGGGCGCCAAGAAATAAGCAGACTGAAGCGAAATCCGGAAATTCGCGTTTCGCTTGACAGCTTTCTGCAGGGCACCTATAATTTCATCTTTCTCGTGGGACGTTAGCTCAGCCGGTAGAGCAGCGGACTTTTAATCCGTTGGTCACAAGTTCGAATCTTGTACGTCCTACCACCGAATAAATTGAAATTGTGAAAACAATTTCAAAGCAGTCTCACCGGGACGTTAGCTCAGCCGGTAGAGCAGCGGACTTTTAATCCGTTGGTCACAAGTTCGAATCTTGTACGTCCTACCAGTTTTACCCGAAAGGGCCATGTGCAAACATGGCCCTTTTGCTTTTCTGCGCCGGCTTGACAATGTCTATCTGCTTGCGCAAACTGCCCACATAATGTCTTCATAACCCTGCCATCCAGCAAAACCATGATCAAGTTATTTTCAGCCGTCGCACTATCCCTGTTTTCCCTCCACGCCAGCGCAATTGAGCTGCCAGCCGACAAAGCCGCCTATCAAGGCGATTGGCGCGGCGAGCAAATGCGCCTGCACATCAAACAAAATGGCAAGGTGCATTACCACCGCAAAACGGCTGAAAAAAAAGTGGATGTGAGCATTGATCTGGACAGTTTTGAAGGCCACAGCTTTCTCGCTGGCGTCGGCCTGTTTAAAACCCGCTTCGATGTCAGCAAACCGCCGCACAAAGTCGGCGATAAAATGAAAATGGTAGTGGATGGGGTGGAGTTGACCAAGGTGGATTGATCCTTTTTTTCAATGGGGTCAGACTCGATTGATCCAAATCTGCTTCCTATTAACTGCCGCCCTGCTCCAAAGAAAAAACCCGTGCAAGCACGGGCCAAGACAATGACGCCCTTCCCGCCGGACGGGAAGGCGCCATAGCAGATGCAATCTTACATACCGATGCTGATCACACCCTGGGCCGAGCTTTGATAGGCGCCGCCTGTGGTTTGTTTCAGGCTGTAGGTGAAACTATTGCCCGAAGGCAGTACGTTCAAGCTGTAAGCAGTATCCGGTTTTAAACCGGTCGCGAGGATTCTGAGGTTGCTGTTGCTGCTGCTCCAGCTCAGGCTGGCGGCGTCACTGCTGCCACGGTTAAACGCAATCACCAGTGAATCCTCCAGCAACACAGCTTCGGTATTGGCGTCACTGCCGATGCGGCTGGCAGCAGGCGCAGCGCCCTGACCGCTGCCGTTATCGTTAGCGGCAACACTCATGACATTCAAAAAGTACTGCGTCTCGCCAACTGCCGGCGTGCCGGGCATCGAGTATTCCAGACGCCAGGCGCCAATATCGCTGGTGCTGTGTTCTTGCGGGGTTTGCTTGTTGCTGCCCAGTTTTTCCGGGTAATTGCGCCAAACAAATTCACCGGCATCAGAGATACGTTGACGCGTAACGAAGCGGCAGTCGCTGCTGCTGCCGGTAACGCTGCCGTTGGCTGGACTGATCTGGCTGCAACTGGAGCCGCTTACGCCCCCCACTTTCAAGACCATGGCGTCTTGCGGCAACAGGGTTTGCACCACCAGCATGCCGCCGCCATTCCGGACGGTCAGCTTGCGCGCGCCGCCATTGGCAAATTGCACCTGATATAAGCCATTGCCCAGCCCCTGAGCGCCGGAGCCAATCACCGGCTCATTGGCCGGATGCAGCAGGAAGTCTGCTTTCAAGTTGCCTTCGGTGCGCACCGTGTCAAACACCACAGTAAGCGCCTTACCGCCAAATTTGGGTTCAGGGACAAACACCATATTCCGGATGAAGCCATTATCCTGCTTCATCTTGTCTTTGGAGTAGGCCTTGCTGGCGTTTGCGCTGACAAAGGTGTAGGCCGGCTTATATTCATAGCGTTGCACGCCGTCGTTATAGACATCGTGTTTCGGTTCGCTCAGATTGGGCGCCAGCTCTTCCAGCGTCGGGTACAGCGTATTCACAGAATTCTGATTGTCGGTGGGATTGCGAAACCATTGACCGCCATCGTTGCTGTATTCCTTGCCATTCTTTTTGAAACGCTCGCGGGAATCAAACACCGTGATGGTGTTATGCGCCACGGTACGGGTGTAATAATTTTGCCAGTGCTGGCTGCCGTATTCGTCGTACATGCCGCTATCCAACAAGAGCGGTTTTTTGTAGAACAGTGAAAAGCTGTTTTGATCCAGATGCTGATGGTTTTCACTTAAAAAATTACTGGATTTGAAGTCGATCAGCGTCGCATCGGCGGTTTCCCATTTATCGCGCATTAACACCTGTCCCGCCATGCGGAAGTAGCGCGATTTGTCCAGATTGGCGACCGGACTTTCTTGCACATAAGCGCTGACAGGCCAGTACAAGCGCTCCCACACCAGCGCCATCGTATTGCTGTTAAGGCGGCTTGGCAAAATGGTGTTTTTATAAAACGACAAGGCCGTGCCGTCATTGCCATTGCTGGCGGCCCACAAGGCAAATTGGCCAATTTCAGCCGAGGAAGCAGTCAGACCGAAATCATCGCCCCGCGCCGGATAGCTGTTGTCGCCGCGCAGAGCGTAAATGAAGGGGTAAATCAGCTTGTTTTGCCATTCCGGTGTAAATAATGGCGCACTGGCATTGTCGATCTGCAGAGCATTGCGCCATAACAGGGTGCGTTCCGGCAGATTGATGGCGGCATAGGCATAGCCAGTGTGGTGACCGCCGTCGAGCGAAATGGCGCCGCGCGCTTTCAGAAATCCGCGTTCGATGTGCTGGTAGGCGGTGTCCAGCAAGGGCATGATTTGCTGCGGGTTTTCGTCATAAATCGCCAGCAGGCCCATCGAGATGGCATGCACTGCACTGAAGGCGTGGCCCATAATGTATTCTTTGGCGACAGAAGGCTTGAGCGGGCTTTCCCAGCGGTTCCAACCTTCGATTTGCACTGGCGTAACGCATTGCAAGCTGCTGCCATAACTGAGATTGCTGGCGCCGCTGGCGCTGGTGGCGCAGATTGATGCGGCCAGATCGTCACTCGGTTTGCTGCTGGTGGCGGCGATTGTGTTTTTGATGTGTTCCGCCAGCGCCTGACGATAACTGCGGGTATCGCCGGGCATATATTTGCCATCCATTTCCGGGTACATCCAGTCATACAAAATACCCATGGCCGCGACCCGCCCACCCATCGTCCACTCAGTGCCGCTGCTGAGCGGCGTGACTTGCAGGATTTTGTCGGCGTACAAATACGCCGCATCGCGATACAGCGGATTTTTGCTCATATTCCAGGCCAACCCCAGTTGCTGGGCGAAATCGAGCAATTTGATGCGGTGTCCGTTTGTAACATTGCAGACTGAATCGCTGGGCGCACTGATGGAGTTACAGGTATTGAGGGTATTGACGCTGGTATTGACAGTGGCGAGAAAGCTGTCCCAGGCATTGGCGAGGGCCGGGTCGATATTGGCGACTCTGGAAATGATGTCGCCGTTTTTGTCTTTCATCAAAAAGTTATCAACGCTTTCTTCTTTGCGAGGCGCAAAAATAAAACTTTGTTCATTGGCTTGCCACGATTTTACACAAGACCCACCCGCAGCAGCAAACGACCACGGCTACAAGGCCAAGGCTGCTGGCAACGTTTCCGAGCGTTTTTTAAAAGTGGAAACCATCCCCGATACCGGCGACAGCCGCAGCGGCATACGGCTGCGCGGCAAATGGCTGAAACAAGCGGGATTCCTTGCGCAAACGCAGGTGCGCGTGCGCGTCATGCCTGGCTGTCTGGTGATTACCGTGCAGGACTAGCGCCAGCGGCTTTTCTCTTCTTAGCTGCTGCTGGCCGCGCCACGCGCCACCCCGGCGGCTAAAGAAGAAAGGCAAAGCAGCCAACACCACCCCGGCGCAGCCGGGGTTGGGGCCGCTTTTATTCTGAAGAAATAAAGAAAGACAGCAGGCCAGCGCCGCCAAAGGGCGACAAGCCAAGCGCCGCGCCGACTTCACGTTCAAAGGAATGATGATCATGAGCACTTGTAAGCAACCCGACACCCCAGCCATTTGCGCACACTGCCCACACAATCCGGCCAATGCCGAACTTGGCCAGCAAATCACCTATCTGCTGGCCGAAATGAGCGCAGCTGAGCGCGCGCAAACGCTCAAGCTGATTGACAGCATCCTGGCGACCAGCCGCCAACCACCAGCGCCGCCACGGCAGAGCAAGCGCGGTAAGCGGCGTTGATGTAAAAAAGCCGCCATGCCTGGGCAGTGTTGGGCATGGCGGTTTTTTTAGATTTGTCAGGCGCGGCGCGTCATGAGCGAAATGTTGGAATGTTTGAACTGGCCCCGTTCGTCCTGGGCAATTTTCAGTCGGCGTCAACACGCTCTTCAAACTTGCTCTTTCCGCTTGCCTTAAATTGGTCGAAGATCGCTTTACTTGCCTCTATTAGGCTCTTAGCCGCAAGCTCGCCGAACTCCAAGTCCTGCTGCTGCACTTCATCTAATGCAGCTTCAAAGCCCCCCAGTTCGTCGGCTAAAATACTGAGTCTCATTGGACATAGGAAAAAACGATTATGTTTAGTGCGTTTTACATCCCATTTAATACCAAAAAAATCATGACTAAATGCCTGCGACATTATTTCATGAATGTAATCCGCATCATCTGGATGGATGTGAAATGAAATGAATAGTAGTGAATCTTGTTCACTTCCACTCGGTCCAGCATTAAACCAGCCTCGCACAGAAATACTCTGTAACAGATCCATAAAAACACCGGCCGCTTTGGACTTTGTGCTGAAAGATAGCGATTCCATTTTTAGAATCCTCCCTTTTTAAGTTGAGTAGCCATTGGGGTTGGCATTTCCGGCGTATATATCCGCCAAGACACACCGTTAGGATTCAAAGCATTTAACATCTTGAGATACTGTCGCTGTGAAACCGGGGTTGCTGATAGCAAAGGATCGTAGAAATACTTTCCGTCCGTAAATATCGAATGGTAGGCAAAGATTTCAGACCCTTTTGCCGATGGTGCTATCAAACCATCTTCTTTTCCCAACCCCCAAGCGTACTTGCCATTCCTCGGCCAACGAGTTTCAGTTGAGGATCAATGGGGTCAGGATCAATGGGGGCAGACTCGATTGATCCAACTCTTTTTCTTATGGTTTTACCCGCGCTTCATCACGCGTTCTTCAAATTGCATTTTGATCTCGCGCAAGGCAATGTTCGCCCTGAGTTCTTCTTGCAAAAGTTGGCGAGCTGCCGGACGCCGTGGTCTGACCGCATGTTCGACTGGCCATTGGCAATAGTGCCTGAGTCATCATTCAAGGCTTAGACACAAAATATGTGCTCGCTTCATTATTTTAGTACACTTCAATTTTCACCCAAACCGAAGTTTGCCGGCCTTGCCGGCGCAGCATCGCGCAGGGCATGTTTTTATTCTTAACAGCTTTATTTTGCGGGCATCCATTGGCCAGCGCCCCATTCGCACAGGCGGCTGCTTCATCAAATAAGCTGCCCTGTCGTCACAGCGGATCGCCTTGCAAGCCGGCGTGACTCACTTCTAAGGAAAAAAAATGGCCAGAGTACAGACAATTGCTTTACGGCGTATGGAACGGTTACGTCGCCGCAAGGAAAAAAAACAAACCGGGCGCATTTACTGCCGAAGTTCCTTGGTGTTTCGTTTCGATGCGAGCCTGCGTATTGGCGGCGCCGGGGCGCATCACGCAGAAATCAGCAGACGCACCGGATTACAAGCCACCAAAGCCCTGTTGAAAGGCCATCCCGTTCGGCCCAACTCAAAACGCATCTGCCAGGAAGACATTTGGATCCTCTCTTCGCCATTGAGTGAATACGCTGCGCCAGGCGAGCACCTTGCGTGGCTGTGGGAAGCTGTAGCGCCTCATATTGACTATTTTAGTGAGCTGATTCCACAAGCTGCCTGGGCGGATATTTGCATTGGATGTTTGTCCGAAAGCCCCTTTCCGCTTATATCCATTGATCCCTCATCGCTTGAGCTGATGCGCAGGCTTAAGATTGGCGTGTCTTTCAATTTCACATGCACGTAGCAGCGGATCGTGTTTGGCCTTTTAGCTTGCATGCGGCGAAATCCTTAGCCGCCCGCCGTCACCGGTTCCATTTCCAATTTGACGCCGAATTTGCCCTGGATATCGGTTTGAATCGCCGCCGCCAGCGCGGCGATTTCGGCCCCGCTGGCGCCGCCGTGGTTGACCAGCACCAGGGCCTGATGTTCATGCACGCCGGCGGCGCCCATGCGCCGTCCTTTCCAGCCGGCGCGATCAATCAGCCAGCCCGCCGCCAGCTTGTATTTGCCATCGCTTTGCAAATAACTCACCAGATCCGGCCACACGGTTTGCAATGCCGTGCGCTGCGCGCGCGTGACCACCGGGTTTTTGAAGAAACTGCCGGCATTGCCCAGCTTGGCCGGGTCGGGCAATTTGCGCCGGCGGATCGCGCATACCGCCGCCGCCACTTGCTGCGCATTGGGTGCGTCTATGCCGGCTTGCGCCAGCTCTGCCGCCAAATCGCCATAGCCGGTTTGCGCGCGCCAGTCTTTCGGACAGGCCAGGCACAATTCCAACACCAGGCCGCGTTCGCGCCAGACATGTTTAAACACGCTGTCGCGATAGCCAAACGCACAATCAGCATTATCCAGCACCACGACTTCCCCGCTGTTCCAGTCATACACCGTGACGCTGTGCAAGACCTGCTTTAACTCCACCCCATACGCGCCGATGTTTTGAATTGGCGCCGCGCCCACCGTGCCGGGAATCAGGGCCAGATTTTCCAAACCGGGCGCGCCCTGCTGCAAACTCCATTCCACCAGGGCATGCCAATTGCTGCCGGCGGCAGCGCGCAAATAACGGTAATCGCTGTCTTCTCCCGCGTTTTGCATGCCTTCTGCACACATATGCACCACCAGGCCATGCACATCGCCCAACAGCAGGAGATTGCTGCCGCCGCCTATCACCAGACGCGGCAAGGCCGCCAGTTCGGCATCCTGCGCCAGCAGCTGGCGCAATTCGATTAAATGTTGCAGCGCGTGGATTTGCACATAGGCGCGCGCACGCGCCATGATGCCGAAGGTGTTCAAGGCGCGCAGATCGGCGCCGCGCTCGACTTTCAATGGCGCGGCAGCCAGCTCGGGAAAGGCGGAAATGGGTTGCAGGCTGGGCAGATTGGGGGGCATGGCGGCGGGATTCCGGGATCGCGAAAAACAGGTGGAACGGCGCTTTTTATGCCGCGCGGCAATTGTGCGCAGGAAAAAAAGCATAATTTCCTATTATAAAGCCAGGCCGCAGAAGATTTGAGGGCGCAGCTCATTTACAATGCCAGCTGGAACGCGGCGCCGCCGCATGCATTGAATTCAGCATTTGTAAGGACTTGACATGCCCTCTTTTGACACAGTTTCCGAAGCCAATATGATCGAAGTGCGCAACGCCATCGACCAGTCCAACAAGGAAATTTCCACCCGTTTCGACTTCAAGGGCAGCGACGCCCGGATCGAACAAAAAGAACGCGAACTGACCGCCTTTGCCGATTCCGATTTCCAGCTGACCCAGGTGCGCGACGTGCTCACCGCCAAGCTGACCAAACGCGGCGTCGATGTGCGCTTTATGGATCTGGGCAAGATTGAAAAAATCGGCGGCGATAAAGTCAAACAGGGCATCCGCATCAAAAATGGCATCGAAACTGAAGACGCCAAGAAAATTCAGCGTATTATCAAAGACAGCAAGATCAAGGTGCAAGCCTCGATCCAGGGCGATGCGGTGCGCGTCACCGGCGCCAAGAGGGATGATCTGCAAGCCGTGATTGCATTGCTCAGGCGCGAAGTCAAAGACTTGCCGCTGGAATTCAATAACTTCCGCGACTGAGTGAAACAAGGTGCAGCATGGCTCGATACAAGTTTCCGGCGCCCAGGACGCAAAGCGGTCAAAAAACGCAGACTTTTGATCCCTATGTGTCAATTCTGGAGCGTGACTACCCGCGCATTCTGGAAAACATCCAGATGCTGTGGGGATTTGATGAAATGAATGATTTCTTTCGCAAACTCTCCATCGATGATCGTGGCGACCGTCAGGGTTTTCCGCCCGAAGCCTGGGAAGAAATACGCGCCCTGATGGACTTGCATCTGTTCATCGTGCCGGAAAAACATACATTCTGATCATGCGCACCTCGCTCTCCACCCTCTGCTCTGTGTTGTTGCTGAGCCTTGCAGCTCATTGCAACGCCCTGGAAATCGGTCTGGCCGGCATCTTCCCCGGCAAAGCCTTACTGGTGGTGGATGGCGCGCCGCCCAAGTTATACGATGTCGGCGCCAAACTGGGCGAGCAAGCACGCTTAGTCAGCGTGGAGCGCGACAGCGTGCAAATTGAAATCAATGGCAAGCGCCGCACTTTCCGCATGGGCGAACATGTGCGCAGCAGCGGCATTGACAGCGGCGAAGCCAACAGCAGCGGCGTCCGGCAAAAAGTCGTGCTGCCGGTCGGCAGCGGCGGCCACGTCTATACCAATGTGCAAGTCAACGGCGTCTCGGTGCGCATGGTGTTAGACACTGGCGCCACCCTGATCGCCCTGCCCGCACGCGATGCGCAACGCATCGGCCTGGATTATCGCAAAGGCCGGCTGATCCAAATGAATACCGCGAATGGCGCCAATCAAGCTTATCTGGTGAAACTCGATAGCGTCAAAATCGGCGATTTGAGCATCAATGCCGTCGATGCCAGCGTGCTGGAAAGCGGCCTGGATCAAGCCCTGCTCGGCATGTCTTTTTTAAATCGCACCAATATGGTGCGCGAAAACGATAAAATCACCCTGGAAAAACGTTTTTAAGCCAATCCGGATGAAACGTTTCAGCGCCTGCCTGCTCCAAGCCCACACGCCGCCGCCTCAGGCGGCTTTTTACTTCACAGGATAAGCGTATGAAGAAATCAATGCGTCTGCTGGCGATAGCCATGGCCGGCATGTGTCAATATGCAGTGGCGAATCAAGCCGCGCCGGCCAACGCCGCCCCCGCCAGTGAGATACTGGCCCCCAATCCGAATTTGCGCGCAGACGGCATTCCGCCGATTTCAGCAGCGCTGGCGCAAAAAATCGCCCCCTATACCGAATTCCGCCCGCGCCGCCTGCTCGACTGGCATCCGCAAAAACGCCAGATCCTGCTCTCCACCCGTGGCAAAGGAAACACCCAGCAACTGCACATCAGCGATGGCCCGGATGCGCCCTTGCGCCAAATCACCGACTTCGCCGACCCGGTGCGCGACGCCAGTTTCCAACCCACCCACGGCGAATTTCTGGTGTATCTGAAAGATGAAGGCGGCAATGAAGCCGGTCAAGCCTACCGCCTGGATCTGGCCAGCGGGGCCAGCATGCGGCTGTCCGACCCGGATCAAAAAAATGGCGTTGGCGGCTGGGACAGCAAAGGCCAGCGCATCGTGATTTTCTCAACCCCCTTGGATCGCACCGCCAAGGGCGCCACGCGTGCGGAAATCTCGACCGACGTGTGGCTGGTCGATCCCCTGGCGCCGCAGGACAAGCGCAAGCTGGCCAGTTTGCCGGGCGGCGGCTGGGGCGGCTTTCAGTTTTCGCCGGACGATAAAAAGCTGCTGGCGCTGAATTACACTTCCGCCAATTCCGCCTCAGTCTGGCTGCTGGATGTGAAAAGCGGCAAGGCGCGCGAAATTTTGCCGGCTGGCGCAGCAAGCGCGCCGGTGCGCTGGCATCACCCGCGTTTCTCCGCTGATGGCAAGAGCATCTTTGTGGCTGGCGATGCGGATGGCGAATTCATGCAATTGAACAAAGTCGATCTGAAAAGCGGCAAGCGAACCATATTGAGCCAAGCGATTCCCTGGGATGTGACGGAAATTGATCCCTCCCCCGATGGCCGTCTGGTCGCGCTGCGCATCAATCGCGACGGTTTGCAGGAATTGCATATGTTTGACGCCAAAAGCGGCAAGCAACTGGCGCAACCAGCGCTGCCGCCGGGCGCCGTGGAACGCCTGGTCTGGCGCCACAAAGGCCCGGGCAAAAAGGGCCTGCACAGTGAATTGGCGCTGACCATCAATTCCAGCAAAAGCCCGGGGGAAATCTGGACGCTGCCGCTGCAGGGCGGCAGCGCAGGCCCGGCGCAAGCCTGGACGCGACAAGACCCCGGCACGCTCGACAGCAGCGAGTTCCCCGATACAGAAATTGTGCGTTGGCAAAGTTTTGATATGCGCAGCATCAGCGGCTTGATCACGCGCGCCCCGGCGCACAAATTCAAAGGCCGGCGCCCGGTCTTGATCTCGATTCACGGCGGCCCGGAAGCACAAGCCACCATCGGCTTTTTGAGCCGCCACAATTACGCCATCAATGAACTTGGCATCACCCTGATCCAACCGAATGTGCGCGGTTCCTCCGGCTATGGCAAAACCTTCCTCAAACTCGATAACGGCGTGTTGCGCGAAGACTCGGTGAAGGACATCGGCGCCTTGCTGGACTGGATCGCTGCACAGCCGGATCTCGACCCGAATCGCGTGATGGTGATGGGCGGCAGCTATGGCGGCTATATGAGCCTGGCGGTCTCGACCCACTATGCCGAGCGCATCGCCGGCGCGGTGGATATGGTCGGCATCTCGCATTTCACCACCTTCCTGGAACGCACCGAGAGCTATCGGCGCGATTTGCGCCGGGTCGAATATGGCGATGAGCGCATCCCCGAAATGCGCGCCTTCTTCGACAAAATCGCTCCGCTCAACAATGCCGACAAAATCCGCAAACCGCTGTTTGTGGTGCAAGGCAAAAACGATCCGCGCGTACCAGTGCATGAAGCCGAACAAATTGTCGCGCGCGCCAAGCAAAACAAGGCCCCGGTCTGGTATTTGCTGGCCGACAATGAGGGACATGGCTTTGCACGGAAAAACAATCAAGACTTTTATTACGCGGCGCTGGCCACCTTCATGCAGGAATATCTTTTGAAGTAAGGCGCTTGCAGGCATAAAAAAACGGGCGGCAGGTTTGACCTGCCGCCCGTTTTCATGTCAACGGCAACTTATTGCCAGCTCACCTTCAAGCTGGCGCCCGAGGAAGCCGCATAACCATACAGGCCGATATACCAGGTTCCGGCAGCCGGTGCGGCATTGCTGCAGGTTTCGGTATTCGTGCTGCCGTTTTTGCGGCAGCTGTAGCTGCTGGTGGTCGGCTTGGCGTTGAGCTGGGTATACAGATCAATATCGCCCGTGCCGCCGGATGTGGCGACGGTGAAGTTCTTCGCCCCGGCCGGCAACACCACCTTGTAATACTTCCACGCCTTGCTGCCCACGCTGATGCTGCTCACCGTTTGGCCATTGCTGAGCGTCGGCGTGTCGTCGGTCACGCTGATGTTTTTGCTGACGGATGAGGACAAACCATCATTGTCTGTCACCGTCAACTGCACGGTATAGGTTCCGCCGCTGGCGTAGGCATTGCTGGGATTGGCGCTGGTGGAGGTTTTGCCATCGCCAAAATTCCAGTTGTAGCCGGTGATCGTGCCATCATCCGTGCTGCGGTTGGTGAAATTCACCGTCAAGCCGCTCGCCGCACTGTCAAACGCTGCTGTCGGCGGGGTTCCTTGCGCCGCGCCGACATTCACAAAAGTGGCTGTCACCGCGCCCCAATTGCCGGCGCTGTCGCGACCGCGCACATACACCAGATGTTTGCCATCGCTCCAGCCAGTGGTGTCAAGCGTGGCGCGCACCTGCTCCACGCCGCTGTTGAAAGCGCCATCCGCCGCCGTCATCGGTTTGGCCACGGCGCCAGCGACCCAGGGCGGCGTATCGACAAAATATTCCGCCGCCGCCACGGTTTGCGTCGGCTCTGTGCCATTGCTTTGGTTAAAGCGGGTGTCGTCCAGGGTCGCGCTCAGGGTCACATTCGCCCCGCTGCCGCTGGCCGTGACGGTGTGCGCTTCCGGGCCGGCGGCCACGGTGTAAGGATTGCGGCTGGCTTTGGCCGCGTACACCAGGGCCGGCATATTGCCCGGCAAAATCGTCCCGTTGTAATAGCTGCATTGCTCAAAGAAGGCGGTGCCGAGTTCAAAGGTGAAGGCGGCCACGCCCAGTTCGCCGTAGCTGGGGCCATCGCTGGTGCCATCGGTTTCATACAGATCCAGCGAGCGTTGCGGGGTGTGCTTATTCCAATACGAGAATTTGCGCGCCAGGGTGGCAAGTTGCCCGTCATTGCCCGCCACCGGGCCATTCGTGCCCCAGGGATAAAGCAGCAGGCGGCCATGGCTGTGGATATCAAGATGGATGCCGGAAGTATCCGCCGGCGCGGGGTCGGTGCGATTCGGGCCGCGCCGATCCGGCCAGATCTGGCGGATATAAGCTTCAATCGCTTTCACTTCCGGCTCAGAGCCGGCAGTCGGGCCACGGTAGGTATCATTACACACCGAGCCGGAAGAGCCGGCGCCGTTGGTGGAATTCCAGCCAAAGGTGAAATTGCGGTTCAAATCCGCGCCGCGCGAATTGCTGGTGGCGCCGCAGTAATTGGTGTTGGTGTTTTTGCGCCACAAAATGCCGCCCTCGGCTTTTTTGCGCCCGTCCGGGTTGGTCACCAGCAGGATATGCACTTCGTGATGATCCAGAATCCAGGTCATTTCCGCGTCGCTGCCATAACCATTCACCAGCTTTTTGGCGAATTCCAGCGCCAGCGGGGTGGTGGTGTATTCGCGCGCATGGATGCCGGCCTGGATGAATAAAATCGGCTTGCTGCCGGTTTTTTGCGTATTCGTCAGCTTCAAGACTTTCAGGTCATAGCCGGCTGCATTGTTTTGCGTGCGCTCCCAGGATTTGCCTATCGTGACCCAGGACGCCAGTTGCGGTTTGGCGGCGATCAGGCCATCCGCCGTGGAAAACACCTCTTCCACCGTCGGATAGCAGGAATAATTCGGGATGCCGGCAAGCATTTGCTGGCGCGGCAGCTTTGCATTGTGTTCGCGCGCCATCTGCAATTGCTGCGCCTGCCAGAGCCGGTCACGCTCCAAGCGGAAACCGGCGGCGCGCAGCTCCTTCGCTTCCGCCGGATTCACCATCACCACCATATAACCCAGCTCGTATTTCGATTCCAGGGTTTCATACTTGCTGTGCGCAATCGCGCGCGCAGCTTTGATATCGCGGAAATAGGCGCGCATCACTTCGCGCTTTTCACTTTCCTTGACTGCCGCCTCCTGATGCGCCCAGGCCGGAGCCGCCGCGCCGCCTAACAGCGTAATCCCGGATAGCGCGAAAATCGCCGCCAGCAAGCGCCGGCTGCCTTGTTGCAAAGTCCTCATCTCAAAGTCTCCGTGTTATATGCATGATCAAGCCATGCTGTTTGCCGCCCATGCGGGCGCTTTGCAACCCATGTTGCAAATCTTGCGTGCGATGACTTTCTGCGGCCATCTGCGCTGAATATGGTGATGCCAAGAACGCGTACAAACTGCCCGCCGCCCGGCCTGCCAGGCAGCGTAATAAATACGACTGATAAAGCGGAAGAATGCTGAAGAAGCGCGGAACCGGCCTCTGAAATCAAGAAAAAGATTAACACACTGCGGCGCAAGGTGGCGTTTTTTATCTATCAATCCATTTGCAAACCTGGGGTCGCAAAGCCACAAAGGAAGCGGCTGAAGCTGACATCTGACGCATGCCGCCAGCATTGTCATGCAAGTGTATAGATTGCCACAACGCGAATACTTTCTTGTGCGGCGCCAAAACCGGGCCCCAATTCGCTATCGCTGAGCAAAGGCGGAATCATGTCGCAAGAGAGTTGCAACAAAGCGGCTTGCCTTTGGATATTTCAGTATTGCGCAAAGGCGCACCGCATAAATTGGTGGTCAGCAAACTGCCCAGCTGGCGCGAACAACGGCGCAAGCAAGAACAGTCGGTACGGGAAGCGCTGGCGGCGTGGCCGCCAGGATGAAGGCGGGTGGATGGAAATCAATGGCGGCAGGCTTGAATTGCGCTTACATAAGGAAAAATCGTGACTAGTCAGCCGAATTCCGGCCATCAGAGTAGGCTGGTTTGAGCGAAGCGATAAGCCGGCGTCGGCAGCGTTTGCGTCTGCCAAGCTTTGGAATTCCGCCTGAGCAACGATGGCGTCGCGTGCCCCCCCTGTTGGCTGAATTTTACCGAGATGCGTGCGCAGGGCGCCGGGATTGTCAAGGTTCGTGCTGAGAGCATTTTCCAAGACACGCCGGGCGATGATCTCTTCAGACGTCTTAGCCGAAGCGACGAGGCTGGATAGCTCCTCCTTCCAGGAAGAGAGGGATTGATCTTGAAATGATTGCATATAGATCTCATCAATTGATAATGCCGTGATCACGCAAAACCCAAAGCAAAATTCTACGCGCCGATTCCGTCATCAGGAATAGGCATCATACCCTGGTTGAACATGGGAATATCAGTGCGCGACTCATGCTGATCGACCAATACCGCATGCGCGCAAGGAACGAGGACATTCTCTCACTCCCACCCCACCCGCACACTCGCGTTATACGCCACCCCATATCCGAACAAGCCAATCACCCACTTGCCTGCCGCTGGCGCCGGGTGCAGGCAGCTGGCGGTGTTGCCGGGGCCGTCGTGGCGGCAGGCAAAGGCGCCGGCGGAAGGTTTGCCGCCGTGGCGGGTGTACAGATCAATATCGCCCACGCCGCCGCTGACTTGCACGTTCAGGTTTTTCGCGCCGGCTGGCAGTTCGACTTGGAAGTAACGCCAGCTTTTGGCCGGCACGCCGATGCTGTTTGCGGTTTGGCCGTTGCTCACATTGGGAATCTCATCCTGCACCTCGATTTGCCGGCTGAGGCTGGCTGTGGCGCCTTCGTTGTCTGTCACGGTTAATTGCACGGTGTAGGCGCCGGCGTGCGCATAGGTGTAGGCGGGATTGGTGCGGAATGAGCGCGCGCCGTCGCCAAACTGCCATTCGTAGCGTTGAATGGCGCCGTCGTCTGTGCTGCGGTTTTTGAAATCGACTTGCAAACCCCGCGCGCGCACATCAAAGGCGGCGTTCGGCGGCGTGACCTGGCTTTGGCCAATGTACAGCCAGGTGGCGCTGAGCGGCCCCCAGTTGCCCTGGCTGTCGCGCCCGCGCACATACAGCAAATGCTTGCCGGCGCGCATGGCGCTGACATCCAGCAGCGCAGCCGCCTGTTCTTGCGGACTGTTGAATGCGCCATCGCTGGCTTGCATGGGGATGGCTTGTGCACCGGCGCTCCAGGGCGGCAGGCCGATATACAATTCCGCCGCCGCAACATTGCGTATCGCTTCGCGCCCATTGCTGTGCTGGTAACGTGTCCCGTCCAGGGCGGCGCTGATATTGACGTAGCGCCCTGCGCTGCGCTGCGCATACAGACTGTGCGCATCCGGCCCTTGTGCGAGGAGATACGGGGCGCGGCTGGCTTTGGCGGCGTAGATCAGGGCCGGCAGATTGTCCGGCAGGATGCTGCGCTGGTAGTCGTTGCAGGATTCAAAAAACGCTGTGCCAAGTTCAAAGGTGAGCGCGGCCACGCCCAGTTCGCCATAGCTCGGGCCATCGCTTGTGCCGTCGGTTTCATATAAACCCAGTGCGCGCTGCGGGGTGTATTTGTTCCAATACGCGAGTTTGCGCGCCAGGGTGGCGAATTGGGCTTGATTGCCGGCGGGCGCGCCTTTTGTGCCCCAGGGATACAGCAGCAGCCGGCCATGACTGTGCAAATCCAGGTGCAGACCGGAAACATCGGCGGCGGCGGCATCGCTGCGTTGCGGCCCGCGCCGGTCGGGCCACAGGCTGCGGATGTATTGCTGAATCGCCTGCACTTCCGGCTCTGAGGCGGCTTGCGGGCCGCGATAGGTTTCGCGGCAGGGATCAGCGGATGAGCCGGCGCCGTTGCTGTCATTCCAGGCAAACGAAAAATTGCGGTTCAAGTCCACTCCGCGCCACGGGCTGTTGGCGCCGCAATATGCGGTGTTGGTGTTTTTGCGCCATAGCAGGCCGCGTTCGGCTTGCTTGCGCCCGTCCGGGTTGGCGACCAGCAGAATGTGTATTTCGTGGTGGTCCAGAATCCATGTCAGGTCGGCGTCCACCTCATGTCCCTGCAGCAGACGGCTGGCGAATTCCAGCGCGAGCGGGGTGGTGCTGTATTCGCGCGCATGGATGCCGGCTTGCACCAACAGAATCGGCTTGGGGCCGGGGATGTGGCGATTGCTGAGTTTTAAGACTTTCAAGTCATAGCCGGCTTGCGCGTTTTGTGTGCGCTCCCAGGAACTGCCGATGATTTGCCAGGCCGCCAGATGCGGTTTCGCGGCAATCAGGGCGTCGCCTTTGGCGAACACTTCTTCCACCGTGGGATAGCAGTTGTAATACTGAATGCCGCTGAATTCCGGCGCGGCGGCGGCTTGTTTGTCTTGCTGTCTGGCGTGTTGTTTGGCTTGTTGTTTGGCGTGCTGCACCTGGCGCGCCAGCCATTGCGGATCGGGCTTTAACTGAAATCCGGCGGCGCGCAATTCCTGTGCTTCCTGCGGATTCACCAGCACCACCATATAGCCCAGTTCGTATTTCGATTCCAGCGTTTCATATTTGCCGTGCGCAATCGCGCGCGCCGCCTGAATGTCGTGGAAATAGGCGCGCACCAGGCTGCGCGCGGCCCCGTCTTGCCCGCTGTGCGCCAGTGCGCTGCCGCACAGGGCGAGGCCGGGCAATATGCGCCATAATTTGCTTAATCGCTGTGTGTTCATCTGTGTCCCAGATTGTGTTGACTGCCGCCACTCCGGCGCCGTACCGTTGCCAGCGTATTGCGCGGCGCATCAGGCAGACGGGGCCAGCCGCGCCATCGCCTGCGCCAAAGCCTGCTGCTGCGGCGCGCCTTGCTCCAGTGCGGCGATCACGCTGTGCAGATCAGCCGGTTCCCGATTCTGGCTGCATTTGCATTTCAGCTCCATGCTGCGCACCCGCAGTTCGATGCCGACGATAGCGCGCAACATTTTTTCGGTGTAGTCCGGCGGCGCGTCTTCTATGCGCCAGGGATGTTCCTGTCCCGCTTCATGGTGCGCGGTGAGTTCAGTGAGGAAGCTGCGCAGCCAGACCGGATCGTCGATCGCGCGCAAATCGGCTTGCACATGCGCCACCAGATAATTCCAGGTCGGCACTGCTTTGCCGTGAATTTTTTTGGAAGCGTACCAGTTCGGTGAAATATAGCCTTGCTCAGCCTGAAACACGGCCAGACATTCACCCGCCTGACGCCAGAGCGGATTGGCGCGCGCCACATGGCCGCGCAAAATCAGGCTGCCATCTTGCTGCGCATAGCAATGCAAGGGGATATGGTCGGCCTGCAATCCCTCCCCGGTATGGCGCACGATGCAGGCCAGCGGGAATGCTTGCGCCAACTGAACAAAAAGCTGCGGATCTTGTGAGCGGTAGTGGGATGGCGTGTACATGAGGCGGCTGTGTGGAGTTATGCAATAGTTGGATTGTATGCGTAATCTGCAATTTTCAGCATGCCGCCCATGCCGCCCCGCTTTGTCGTATGCTAGCGCGCATCTGCCTCGTTCCGGGTCTGCTATGAAACTCCTGTCCGTCACGCTTTCCATGCTTGTCCTGCCAGCCCTCAGTGCGGCCCAAACGCCCCTCAGCGGCGGCATCTGGCATGGCGCAATCGGCGCTTTGCCCATCAGCGTCTGCCGCAATGATGCCGAGAGTCCGCTGCTGTACTACTACCACAGCCAGGGCAAGGTGTTGCGGCTGGAGGCGGACAAAGAAGGTTTTGCGCTGGCCGGCGGCGAGCGCTGGCGCAAGCTGCGCGCGCAGGGCGACACGATTAGCGGCGAATGGCATAGCGGCAAAGGGAAACAGCTGGCGCTGCAGCTCAAGGCCGCCGCGCATGGCAAACATGAGGCGGATGAGCGGAACTGCGCACATCCGGTGTTTTATCAGGCGATGCAAAAGAAAGTGCAGTACCGCGAAGAGCCGCCGCAGCAATTCGGCGCGCTGGCTTACCGCAACTACAGCTTGCGGCTGGCGCTGGAGGGTTTCAACGCGCAGCTGTTGGATCAGCGCATCGAATTGCTTGCGCCGGGGGACGGGCCGAAGCGTATCAATCAGGCGCTGCGCAAAGAATTCAAGCTGGCGAATGGCATGCCGGCGCTGTTGGAATGCCATGCCACCGCACTCGCGGCGCATGGCCAGGATGGCGATTACACACAGGAAATGAAGCCGGTGTTTGCGCGCGGGCCGTATCTCAGTATTGAAACCAGTTACAGCAATTTTTGCGGCGGCGCACATCCGGCCAGCGGCGCAATGGTGGATGTGTGGGATTTGCGCAGCGGCCAGATGCTGGATGTTTGGCGCTGGTTTCAAGGCGGCAAGGCGGAGCGCCTGCCGCCCAAACTGGAACGGCTGTTGCAAGAAAAACTGGCGCGCGCGCAAAAAGAACATCCGGACTGCGCTGCCGAAGTCGCGCAAAATCGCAGTTTCCGTGTCTGGCTGAGCGCCAACGGAATCAGTTTTTCCACGCAGCTGCCATATGTTTCACATGCCTGTGACGATACGGCCGAACTGAGTGCGGACAGCTTGCGGCCATTCCTGAATGCGCGCGGCAAGCAGGAAATGCAAGCCTTATTCGGCAAATGAAGACAGCGATTTTGCCACTGGAATTGGCGGCCTGCCGCGTGCGCCGGCTGCGTGAGCAGGATTTGACGGCGTTTCAAGCATACCGCTGCGATCCGCAAATCGGGCGCTATCAGGGCTGGCAAGCGCAAAGCGATGCGCAGGCGCTGGCGTTTTTACAGGAAATGGCGGCCGCGCCGCTGTTGACGCCTGGCGCATGGCTGCAGCTTGGCATTGCCGACGCCGCCAGCGATGTCTTGCTGGGCGATCTGGGTTTGTTTTTGGCGGCGGATGGGCTAAGCGCGGAAATCGGCTTTTCGCTGGCGCGCGCAGCGCAGGGGCGCGGCATTGCCACGGCGGCAGTGCGCGCCGCCTGCGCGCTGCTGTTTGCGCATACCCAGGCGCAACAGATCGCCGGCATTGCCGATGCGCGCAATCTGCCTTCGATTCGGCTGCTGCAGCGCATCGGCATGCAGTTTGTGCGTGAAGAAGCGTGCGTCTTCCGTGGCGAGCGCTGCATTGAGGCGCATTACGTCCTGGCGCGCCCGGCTTCAGGCTGTGTGATATAAGCCCCGGGTCTGCGCAAACACCCGCGTCAAGCCCAGCAAGACATCAATATACGGTGTTGGCATATCCAGCTCACGTCCGATTTGCTGCACCACCGTCACCAGGGCGTCGAGTTCTATCGGTTTGCCGGCTTCCACATCTTGCAACATGGAGGTGCGCAAGGCGCCGAGTTTGCGCGTGATCGCCATGCGGTCGGCTCCGCTTTGCGCAATCGGGCAGCCGATGCGGGCGCCGATGGCGGCGGCTTCCGCCATCACATCCAGACAGAAGCGGTTGACTTCGTGGTCGTCCAAAATCTTGTCGCCGGTGGCCCCGGTCAGGGCGGAGATCGGGTTCATGGTCATATTGCCCCACAGCTTGTACCAGATCTGGGTGCGGATTTCATGGCTGACGTCAACCTCAAAACGGGCTTCGCGCAAGATCTGCGCCAGCTGCGCCAGACGCGCGCTGTCGGCTCCGTCCGGCTCGCCGATGATCAAGCGATTGCCCATCGCCAGCCGCACCACGCCGGGCTGCGGGCAGGCGGCGGATAAGTGCACCACGCAACCCATGGTTTGCGCGACCGGCAGCGCCTGCGACAGGCGGCCATCTTTATCCAGCGCCGGCAGGTGCACGCCATGCAGCGGCACATCCGGGGTGGCGAAAAACCACCAGGGCACGCCATTCATGGCGGCCAGAATCAGGGTGTCGGGGCCGATCAGATGCGCCAGTTGCGGCAAGACTTCAGGCAAGGCCGGCGCCTTCAATGACAAAATCAGCACGTCCTGTACGCCAAGCTGCTGCGCATCGGCCACAGCGCGCACCGGCTGCGTGATCTCTTGCCATGCGCCCTGTTGCTGCTCTTGCAGCACAATGCCTTTGCTTTGCAAAGCATCCAGGGTGGCCCCGCGCGCCACGACGCTGACCTGACGCCCGCTTTGGGCCAGACGCGCCGCCAGTAAACCGCCAATTGCGCCTGCGCCAAAAACTGCGATTTTATTCATACTTAGCTCCTTCCATTCCATGCCGCATTGATAAGTAAAGCGTCTTGCCAAGCAGATACAATACCGGTTTGGCTGCGATTCAGACTTTTTTGCATTTCAAGCCGGCTATTTTGCACCTTGTCGCAAATCAATGGCGTCTGTTTGCGGATTTGCGTAAGTTCGCAATATGAGAAAAGGGAAACCCCTCCCTGCCTGAAACCGGACCTGGCTTACTGTGGAGCGCTGTATGGAATTAAAAATTGAAAAGCTGTGCAAGACCTATGGCAATGGGGTGCAAGCCTTGAACAATATTTCGCTGACCATACCGGCTGGCATGTTCGGCTTGCTGGGCCCGAACGGGGCCGGCAAATCCACCCTGATGCGCACCCTGGCCACCTTGCAGCAAGCTGACAGCGGCGCGGTGTTTTTGGACGACATCGATGTGCTCGACGATACCGAGGAAGTGCGCCGGGTGCTGGGTTATCTGCCGCAGGATTTCGGCGTCTATCCGAAAGTCAGCGCCTATGAGCTGCTTGACCATTTCGCGCGCTTGAAAGGCTTATCCAATGCCAAGCAGCGGCGCGAGGTGGTGGACGGACTGTTGCAGCAAACCAATCTGTACCAGGTGCGACATAAGGCGATGGGTGGTTTTTCCGGCGGCATGCGGCAACGTTTCGGGATTGCCCAGGCCCTCATCGGCGACCCCAAATTGATTATTGTCGATGAACCCACCGCAGGTCTCGATCCGGAAGAACGGGTGCGCTTTCATAATCTTTTATCCGATATCGGCCACGACAAAATCGTGATTTTGTCCACCCATATCGTCGGCGATGTGGCCGATCTGTGCCAGAACATGGCGGTGATCAATAAAGGCCGCCTGCTGCTGGCGGGCGAGCCGATGCGCTTTATCCGCCAAATCGAAGGCTTGATCTGGCAACGCTTTATCGACAAACACGAGCTGGCCGATTATCAACAAAAACACCAGGTCATTTCCAGCCGCCTGATGTGCGGCCGCACCATGATCCATGTGTATGGCGCGCAGCAGCCCGGCCCCGGTTTTGAAGCGGTCGCGCCGACGCTGGAAGATGTGTATTTCTCCACCATTTATCACGCCACCGAACGCAGCGGAGCTTGATCATGAAAGCTATGCTGGCCATCCTCGGATTTGAATTCCGGCAGCGCATGAAGCTGCTCTCGACCCACATTTACTTTTTGATTTTCCTGGCTTTAAGCATGTTGTGGATGGCCGCTGCCGGCGGCGCATTTTCTGAGGCCACGGTTTCCTTCGGCGCCAAAGCCTATGTCAATTCGCCGTATGCGGTGGCGCAGACCATCGCTTTTCTGACTTATGCCGGCGTGATTGTGATCGCGGCGGTGATGGGGCGTGCGGTGCAGCAGGATTTTGAATACCGGATTCACGATTTCTTTTTTTGTGCGCCCATCAGCAAGCATCAATACCTGCTTGGCCGCTTTTTCGGCGCCTGGCTGACCCTGGTGTATATCTTCGCCAGCATCGGCCTGGGCGCGTGGCTGGCGATTTATCTGCCGGGCCTGGATGCTGAACGCTTCGGCCCCTCGCATATCCTGCATTACATCCTGCCGTATCTGTATATCACGCTGCCGAATCTCTTGATTCTGGGCGGTATGTTTTTCATGCTGGCCGCCACCACCCGCCGCATGTTGCCGGTGTATGTCGGCGGTGTGCTGTTGCTGATCGGCTATCTGATTGCTTCGCGCATGGCGCAAGATCTGGAATATCGCGATATCTCCGCGCTGCTCGATCCCTTTGGCATCCGGGCGCAAGCACGTCTGACGGAATATTGGCCGATTCATGACAAAAATAACCGCACCCTGACGCTGGAAGGCATTTTCCTGTTCAATCGCTTGCTGTGGGCGGGCCTGGGCATACTGCTGTTTGCTCTGGGCGCCTGGCGCTTCCGTTTCACCAGCCGGCAAGAGCTGCGCGCGCCGCGCAGTGAAGAAAAAACAGACTCGCCCAAAAGCGTGCAGTTTGTGCGCCATGCGCCTGATTTCAGCCAATACAAGCCCAGCCGCCTTCTGTGGCCGCTGACCTGGCTGAATCTGCGTGAAACGATTAAAAATGTGTACTTCGGCGTGATTGTGTTAGCCGGCGTGCTCTTGATGTTTTTCATTGCGCGCGAAGCCGGCAAGGCGTATGGCGTGCAAACCTGGCCGGTGACTTACAACATGCTGGAAATGCTGTCCGGCTCGTTTGCCCTGTTCATGCTGATCACCACCACGTTTTACAGCGGCGAATTGGTGTGGCGCGAACGTGAAGCCGGTCTGGCCCTGATGCATGACGCGCTGCCGCTGCCGAATTGGCTGTATATGCTGCCCAAATTATTGGCCCTGATCTTGATGCAGGGTTTGATGCTGCTGCTGGTTTTGCTGTGCGGTTTATGCGTGCAAGCGGTGCAAGGCTATTTCAAATTTGAGATCAATCAATATCTGTTCCAGCTGTTTGTGCTGCAATGGCCGCAATATGCGCTGCTGGCGGTGCTGGCGATCACGGTGCAAGTGCTGGTGAATCAAAAATACCTGGGCTTTTTTGTGATGATCGTGTACTACCTGGTCAGCTCACTGGGGCCGCAATTCGGTCTGGAACACCCGATGCTGTTCTATGGCCACATTCCGGAATACACCTATTCCGACATCAATCAATACGGCCATGCGCTGCCGAAAATGGCCTGGTTCGGCGCATATTGGGGCGGGCTGGCGCTGATTTTGCTGTGCATTGCGCTGGCTTTATGGCCGCGCGGCGTGAATGATGAATGGCGCTCACGCCTGCAACTGGCGCGCATGGAATTAAGCCCGCGCGTGCTGGGCGCCGCCGGCCTGGGTTTGACCCTGTTCCTGGCGTGCGGCGGCGTGATTTTCTATAACACCAATGTGCTCAATGACTACACAACCTCGTTTGAGCGTGAAGAGCAGCAGGCCAGCTATGAAAAACGCTACAAGCGCCTGCAAGACCGGCCCCAGCCGCGCATCAGCGATGTGCGTTTGAAAGTCGATATCGAACCCTATGCCCGCAGTGCGCAAATCGCCGGCAGTTATCGTGTGCAAAACCGCAGCGACAAGCCGATTCATGAAATTTATGTGAATCTGCCGCGAGAGGCGCGGGTGCGCAAGATGGAATTCAAGCAAGGCGCGGCGGCCCAGATCGCCGACAAGGAACTTGGCATGTACAGCTACAAGCTGGACGAAGCCTTGGCCCCGGGGGCCAGCGCAGAGCTTGATTTTGCGCTCGACTATGCGCCCAAGGGCATGCTCGGACTGGAAAGCGATACGCCGGTGATTTATAACGGCTCCTTCTTCAATCAAGATGTGTTGCCGCATCTGGGCTATCACGCCGAGGCGGAACTTGTGGACGACCGGGTGCGCAAAAAACACGGCCTGGCGCCGAAGGAACGCATGCTGCCGCGCGACGATGCGCGCGGGCTGGCGTTCAATCCGATCGGGCCGGATGCGGATTGGGTCAGCTTTGAAGCGATTTTAAGCACCGCGCCGGATCAAATCGCAATCGCCCCCGGCTATCTGCAAAAGCAATGGCAGGCGAATGGCAAAGCTTATTTCCACTACCGCATGGATCAGCCGATTTTGAATTTCTACGCCTTCCAATCGGCGCGCTATGCGGTCAAGAAAGACCAATGGCGCGGCCTGCCGCTGGAGATTTATTACCAGCCGGGCCATGAATACAATTTGGATCGCATGTTCAATGGCATCAAGGACAGCCTGAATTATTTCAGCCGGGCGTTTTCCCCTTACCAGCACAAGCAAGTGCGGATTATCGAGTTCCCGCGCTACGCCACGTTTGCGCAATCCTTCCCGAATACGATTCCCTATTCGGAAGCGATCGGCTTTATTGCGCGGGTGGATGACAATGACCCGCACAGCATCGACTACCCCTACTATGTGACGGCGCATGAAGTGGCGCATCAGTGGTGGGGCCACCAAGTGGTTCCGGGCAATACGCGCGGCCAGACCATGATGATTGAGACCCTGGCGCAATATTCCGCGCTGATGGTGATGAAGCGTAAATACGGCCCGGAAAAAATGCGCCGCTTCCTGCGCTATGAGCTGGACCGCTATTTGCAGGAACGCGCACACGAGTCGAAGAAAGAATTGCCGCTGGCGCACACTGAAAACCAGGGTTACATCCATTACCGCAAGGGCAGCGTGATCATGTACCACCTGCAAGAAGCGCTGGGCGAGGAAAAAATCAACGCCGTCTTGCAAGACATCGTGCGCCAGCATGGCGGACGCGGCGCGCCCTACCCCAGCAGCGCCGTGCTGGTGCAAGGCTTGCTCAACATTGCGCCGCCGGAATTCCAATATCTGGTCAAAGAAAGTCTGGAAGACATCGTGCTGTATGAAAACCGCGCCCTGTCGGCGCAGGGCGTCAAACTGGCCGATGGCAAGTACCAGGTGACTTTGAAATTTGATGCCGGCAAAGTGCGCGCGGATGAGCTGGGCAAGGAAACGCCGATGCAGATGAATGATTGGGTGGAATTCGGCGTTGATGATGAAAACGGCAAGCCGCTGCTGCGTGAGAAACGCTGGATCAAGCGCGGTGAGCAAAGCTTGCAATTCGTAGTCGCCGCCAAACCGGCCAAGGCCGGGATTGATCCTGATAATAAATTGATAGACCGCAAGCCGGCTGACAATATGGTCAGGCTGGAACTGGAGAACGGCAGAAAGTAAGGCATGGGAAAATGGGGCGCAAGCCCCATTTTCTTTTTAAGAGGAGTTGCCAGAGAATCAAACAAGATGATGCAAGATATTCGCTTTATTTTGCTTGGCGCATCAAATATGACAAAAAAGAGTGGACAAAACTTCAATATCATGAAATGCTAAGACATTGGCTAGCATAAAAATAAAGACCTGCCTAGTCCCGCCCAAGTCAAACCCGCAGGATTGGCGTCAAAAATACAACAGGTCATACACCGGACATATCCGGCAGCAAGAATGTGCCAACCGCACAACGCCGGAAGCAGACTGGATCGATTGCATTATGCAGGCGCGCCCATCAAGCCGCGTTTGCACGGGAGCAGTGCTTGCACCCATCCTCCCAAGCCTAGAGGAGTTGCTTTGCCATGAGTTACTTAATCAAGAGCAATTACAGCAATGTCGCCCAGTTGAAAGAACTGATGACAGCGCCCCCGATGACCCGGGAACAACATGCGGCCGTCATGCGTCGCCGCATACAAAAACGCAGAATGCTGGAAGAAGTGCGCGACCTGAAAAGCGCTGTGCGCAGTATGTTTGATTGAACCCGCCCCGTCTTACTCTGTTTTCATCATCTTTCATTTTTTCCGATTCAAGGTTCAGCCGCGCGCCTGTCTGCGCATAAACAACCCTTGCATGCCGGGATAATGCCTCTGAAGCTGCTTCATGCCGCTGCTGGTGAACTGTTCCCCCGACTCTTGCAACATGCGCCAGCGCAGCAGCCCTGCGCCGGCTTTTTTGCTTTGGCGCAAACTTTTCTTTTCAACAAGTCCCGGATCACCTTGTAATCAGAATCATTCTCATTTACAATGGGAATGATTCTCAATTCGCTGCGTTGCCCGCAGCTTTCTACCGGCTCAAACAGGACTTGATGTGAATTTTGCTGATCACAACCCGGGTTTGCTGCACCGCGCCAAGCATGCGCCAGGCTTGCTGGTTGCGCTGGGAGTGCACGCCTTAGCCTTGCTGGCGGTGTTGACCCATCAACAAATCGCGCAAATCAAAACGCAAAAAGTGGAATTGGTGCGCATCATCATGCCGGAACCGCTGCCTGTACAGCAGCCCAAACCTTTGCCGGTGAATCAACATTTCAAAGCCCCCCCTTTGCCGCAACTCCATCCGCCGCAATTGCCCGATCTGACCCCGCCGGTAGAGCACAATGCGCCGGCGATCAGCCAGCCGGCCAGCATTGCGCCGCCAAGTCCGCTCGCACAAGCTGCGCAGCCTGTCGCGCCGCCAGCGCCGCCCGCACCGAAAAGCGCCAGCCTGTCGCCGCCGCGTTTTGACGCCGATTATCTGGACAACCCGCCGCCCAACTATCCGCCCTTATCGAAAAAGGCGCGCGAAGAAGGCACGGTGCTGCTGCGTGTGCTGGTGGACGCCAGCGGGCACGCCGACAGAGTCGAATTAAAAGAAAGTTCCGGCTTTGAAAGGCTGGATCGCGCTGCTTTGAATGTGGTGCAGCGCTGGCGTTTTGTGCCAGCGCGCCAAGGCAGTGAACAAGTCTCCGCTTGGGTGCTGGTGCCCATCGTTTTCAATCTGCGTCAGGCTTAAAGACGCAGACTTTTCTTCTGACAACCCTATCCAGGCCGCCAGCCCAGCCCGCTTAGCCAGCCAGCCTGCTTTTTTTGGATTGAGTAATGCAAAGCAATATCACTTCCTTGCTGCCGCTGGGCGCAGCCCTGATGGCCGGCGGCTTGTCGCTGGCGCATGCCGCCGATGTCAAACCCGCTGCGGCGCCGGCAGCGCAAAACGCAAAAGCTGAGAACAAAAGCGAGGGCAAAGAACGGCAGTTGAACGCAGTCAATGTCAGCGCCGACGCTGATAAGCCGGATGGTTTGCGCGCCAGCAAAACCCGGGTCGGCAAAACCGTGCAGGATCCGCACGATATTCCGCAAGCCGTCACCACGGTCACCAATAAATTGATGGAGCAACAGCAAACCGGTTCGCTGCGCGAAGCGCTGCGCAATGTGGCGGGCTTGAGCTTTAACGCTGCCGAAGGCGGCCGCTCGGGCGACAATATGAATCTGCGCGGCTTTTATACTTTCGGCGATATGTATCTGGATGGCATCCGCGACACCGCCCAATACAATCGCGAAACTTTCAATCTGGAGCAAATCGATGTGCTGCGCGGCGCCGGCGCCATGCTGTTCGGGCGCGGTCAGGCCGGCGGCGTGATCAACCAGGTCAGCAAAACCCCGTGGGCGATTGATGCGCTGAAACTCAGTGCGTCAATCGCCAGCCGCAATTCGCATGAAGCCACGCTGGACTGGAATAAAGTGGTCAGCCCTGACACCGCCTTCCGTGTGAATCTGATGAAGCGCAAAGAAGTCAGCGCGCGCGTCAATCCCTCCAATGATGCGCATGCGCAAAGCGACCGCGACGGCGCCGCCTTCTCGATGGCGCTGAACCGCACCGGCAAACATAAATTCTGGCTCAATCTGTATCAAGTCAATACGCACGACAATCCGGATTTCGGCATTTCGTTTGACGCCGCCACCCGCGCGCCCAACCAGAAAATGCCGGCGGATTGGTTCTGGGGCACGGATAAGACCTTTGATAACAGCGACTCCATCATGTCCACCCTGGTGCATGAAGTACAGTTGACGCCGCAAATCGCCTGGCGCAATCAAGTGCGGCGCGCCCAATACCACCGTACTTACTGGGCCAAAACGCCGAATCTGACGAACCCGCCCAGCCCGATCGGCGCGGTGGGCGGCAATCAGTCGCGCACCTCGCAATACGACACCCGGAATCTGCAATCAGATCTGTCCGGTAAATTCAAATACGCCGGCATGACGCATGAATGGCTGGCCGGCCTGGAATATTTGAAAGAAGGCAGCTACCGCAAAACGCTGAATAATTTCGGCACAGCAGCGGCGCCGGTATTCCGTCCCTGGGCGGAAAATGTGAGCGGCAATCCGACCGCCTTCACCGGCAAATCCTGGGCCGTGTATGCGCAAGATACGGTGGAATTCGTGCCGCAATGGAAGGCCACGCTCGGCCTGCGCCGCGACAGCCTGAAAGCCGATTATTCGAGCGCCACCTCGCCCAAGCTGGACTTTGCCGAAACCAGCGTGCGCAGCGCCCTCTCCTTCCATCCGAAAGAAGACAGCCACTACTACCTGGCCTACAGCGATTCTTTCAGCCCGACCGCTGACCTGTATCAATTGACCGTCAAACCGCAGCCGGCGGAACGCTCGAATGTGATTGAATTGGGCGGCAAATGGCTGCTGGCCGATGGCGACCTGGCTTTGCGCGCCGCACTGTATCGCGCCACCAAAAACTGGGAACGCAATGCCGACCTGGAATCGACTGCCGCGATTTTGACCAAAAAACGCCGCACCGATGGCCTGGAGTTTGAAGTCGCAGGCCGCTTGAATGAACATTGGGAAATTTTTGGCGGCGTGAGCTTGATGCGCGCGCGCATTTTGCAAGTGGCGGAAAACATCAACGCCAGCACCGGCGCCATCACCTATGGCAACCCGGAATATGTCGGCAAGCCGGCGCGCAATACGCCAAGCTACAGCTACAACCTGTGGACCACCTATGATTTCCGCAATGGCTTCACGCTGGGCGGCGGGGTTGAGGGCAAGGGCAAGCGCGCGGCGGTCAATCCGTCCGGGGCTGGCGCTGTGCCGACCTTGAACGGGGCCTATCATCCGAATACCGCACCGGCTTACACCCGCGTCGATTTGATGGCCAGCTGGCAAAGCGGTAAATGGCTGACCCGCTTGAATATCAAGAATTTGGCCAACACCCTGTATTACGATGCGGTGTATGACAATGGCGGCTTTACCGTGCCCGGCCCGCGCCGCACGGTGGCGCTGAACGTCGAATACACATTCTGAGGACGCCTTATGCTGTTGACCCTGCCTGACGTATTATCCCCCGGGCAAGTGCGCCAGGCGCGCACCTTACTGTCCCAAGCCCGATGGGAAGACGGGGCCAACAGCGCTGGCAGCCAGGCGGCGGCGGTGAAAGCCAACCGCCAGCTGGCGGCTGACGCCGCCGAATTGCCAGCGCTGCGCGCCATGGTTTTGCAAGCCCTGCAAGGCCATGCCCAGTTTTTCGCCGCTGCGCTGCCGCGCCACATCCTGCCGCCCATGTTCAACCGCCACAGCGGCGACTTGAATCATTACGGCGCGCATGCGGATTGCGCTCTGCATGCGCTGCCGGGCGGCGGCTGGCTGCGCGCCGATCTTTCAGCCACTTTGTTTTTATCTGAACCGGATGACTACCAGGGCGGCGCCTTGCGCATTCATGACACCTTTGGCGTGCATGATGTCAAGCTGCCGGCGGGCAGTCTGGTGCTCTACCCTTCTTCCTCGATTCATGAAGTGCAAGCCGTCACCGGCGGCGAGCGTCTGGCTTGCTTCATGTTTATACAAAGCCTGGTGCGCGACGCCGGCCAGCGCCGTTTGCTGTATGAAATGGATATGGCTTTGTTGAGCTTGCGCGCGCAAGCGCAAGACGCCAGCGCGCAAGCCGCGCTGACTGCGCTGACCGGGACATACCACAACCTGTTGCGCATGTGGGGCGAAAATTGAATTCGTCTGAGCTGTATGGCGTGCTGGCCGAGTATCAACAACGCGCCGCCGCCACGTTGCCGCCGGAAATCTGGCACTACCTGGAACATGGCGCCGGGGCCGGCCACAGCCTGCGCGCGAATCTGCAAGCGTTTGCGCAAACCCCGCTGCTGCCGCGCGTGCTGGCGCAAGTCGGCGGCGGCGGCACGGCGCTGAATTTGTGCGGCCAGCGCTTAGCCCATCCCCTGCTGCTGGCCCCGATTGCCTATCAAGCGCTGTTCCACCCGGAAGCGGAAAGCGCCAGCGCGCAAGCGGCGCAAGCGCAAGATGCGCTGATGATTGTCAGCAGTCTGGCCAGCCGGCGTTTTCAGGAAATTGCCGCCAGCGGGGTGCAATGGTGGTTTCAGTTGTATTGGCAAGCTTCGCGTCAGGCCAGCCTGGCGCTATTGCAGCGCGCCATCGATGCCGGCTGCAGCGCTGTGGTGTTAACCGTGGATGCGCCGGTCAAGCAGGCGCAATTGCAACTGCCGCCGCATGTGCGCGCAGTGAATCTGGAAGCAGCGCCAGATCCGCACCTTATGGCGGGACAGAGCATGGTGTTTGATGGCTGGATGCGGCAAGCGCCGGATTGGCAAGACTTGGCCTGGCTGCGGCAGCAATGCCAGCTGCCTTTGCTGCTGAAAGGCGTTTTGCACCCCGATGATGCGGCGCAGGCGCAAGCGCTGGGCGTAGATGGCGTGATTGTCTCCAACCATGGCGGGCGGGTGCTGGATGGCACACCTTCGCCGCTGGCGATGTTGCCGCCGATCCGCAGCCGGGTCGGCCCGGCTTTTCCAGTGCTGCTTGACAGCGGCGTGCGCAGCGGACAGGATGCGCTCAAAGCCATCCTGGCCGGGGCCAATGCGGTGCTGCTGGGGCGTCCCTATATTTGGGCGCTGGCGGCCCAGGGCGCACTCGGCGTTGCGCATGTATTGCGCGTGCTGCGCGATGAATTGGAAATGAGTATGGCGCTGTGCGGCATGGCGCGCTTAGCGGCGCCGGACTGAATCGGCGCGCTTTATTTTTTCTCCTGCAACCAGTCCGGTTTTTCTGTCAGGCCGGAATCCACCACCACCAGATAGCGGCCCGGATGCGCCACCGGCTGCCGGTCTTTGCGCAAGACCCACAGCTTTTGCCCTTGTTTGAGCGCGGCGTCATAATCGGCGTCGAGCAAGCCATATTGATCAAGCACGCGGTTCAACTCAGTGGAAATGCGCACGCAGCCTTTGGAGGCGCGCTGCCCCAGACGCGATTCCAACAAAGCCGGATCAGTGGCGTGCATCAACAGCCGTATCGTACCCGGTTCGCGCGTGCCCCAACCGCGTTCGCTGTTGGCCCAACCGAAATCCCACACCCGCATCCCCTTTTCGCCATAGCCGCGCACGCCTTTTTGATTGCGCGTGCCTTCGGCGCGGAAATCTGGGTTGGCCAGGCTGTGCGGGAAAACGCCAAGCGGGGTGAGATAGTGATCAAAGCGCCCGGTGCGGCCAGTTGACACCGGGGCTGCGCCTGCCATTTCCCACGGCCCTTGCGGCGGTTTGGCGTAAATGAACAGGGTTTGCACATGCGGGTTGCGATCCACCAGCAGCACATATTGCGGCGTATGTTCAGGCGCGCCAGCGCTGCGCATAGCTTGCAGCATTTTGCCGGCATACTCGGCTTGCACTGCGGCAGGGACATGACGCTGTTTCAGCTTGCGCGTCTGCCACTGCGCTTTAAATTGCGCCAGCGTCAACGTGACCGGCGCAGGCGGCATGCTTTTCACACCGGCAGGCGGGACAGTGGCGGAAGGGGCAGCCGGGGCCGCTTGCGCTGCGGCAGCAGCCGCCATACTCCACATGAGCAGACAAAAAACAGTAAGCGGCATCCACATAGATGAATCCAGACAAGGGCCATGCACACAAAAATTGATCCTTGTTTCTATCATACTGGGAGCCTGCCGGATTTAGAAAAAATCTGCGGCAAAACCAGCAGAACGGGCCATATTTGGCTATCTTGTTGATCAATAAGCCCACTATTGACACTGCACAGCCGACAACAATCTATGCCCGCCCTGTTGATTTTCCGCTGCCACCCGCTAAGCCCGACAGGCGCCTGGACGCAAGCCGGGCCGCCATTCAGAGCGCCGCCGCTGCGTGCATGCCCGGCCAATGCTTAAGTAAATCATGCCAGGTCAGAATCCCTTGCAAGCGCTCATCTTCCTGCAACACCGGCAGGCAGGTGATATTGTTTTGATTGAACAACTGCACCGCATCGGTCAGCGCCGCATGCGGCGCAATCGTGAGCGGTTTGCGGCTCATGATCTGGTGCACCCGTTTGTGCAGGGTGGCGGCGTCGCGCCAGGTTTCCACCAGGGTGCCCAGATTCGGGCTGAGCGCCCGCAGCAAATCGCGCTCATGCACCACACCGGCCAGCCGCCCCTGATCCAGCACCGGCAAGTGGTGAAATTTGACATGGTCGAAAATTTCTTTGACCAGAGACAGTTTGTCATCCAGCTCGACCGTCACCAGATGTCTGCTCATCACCTCAGCTACTTGCATGGCGCCACCTCTTACCGCTTGCGCGCAGCGGAATGCTGCGCTTGATTTCATGTTGCCACATGGAAATATTTTTACAAGTTGCGGCTTGCAAGCATTGGTAACAGGGGCAAATTTGCTTTGATCATTCAGATCTTGCCGCCGCCTGGCAGTTGATCCGGGTTGGGCGCAGGGCTGACCAAAGCAGCGGTTTGCAAGTCAAAGCAGCCACTTTCTGCCGCGCCGGCAAAAGCGTGAATCAAGGCTAAGCGCATCTGCGGGTCATCGGCAAAGACGGTCATCCAGATGCTGAAAAAACCTCTGGCTGTTGCCTGCTTGATGACCCACTTGCGCACGCCCTCCACATTGCCGGGTTCTTGCAAATCATGTTTCGCATCCAAGGCTTCTTGCCAGACCTCTTTGCGCTGCTTGATTCTATCCAAAGGAATTTCCACACCATCCGTAGCACGACTCCCTTTTGGCGTCGCCAGACCGGTCAAGGCAATCGCTTCCAGCGCCATCTTGTGTTGCCCCGGCGTCAAATCAGGCGCAGGACGCACAATACCATCTGCCGCATAGGAAAAGGCGCACAGCGTATTATCCCGATCTGGTAAAAAAACTGTTTCAGGCTTCACATCTTTATTGCTTTTAGTCGAATTGCAATTCGTGCACGCAAGCAGAAAATTGCTCCATGCTGTTTTCAGGTCGGGATACAGGTCTTGCGCTTGCACATGCTCGACCGCGATGCCTTGCCTCACACATCGCTCACAATAGCTGCAATATGACCCCATACGCTGCACCAGATCCGGCAAAGCATCTTGATAATTTTCAAAGGTCGCAGGCGCCGGGCCTCGTCGTACCGGGCGCATCTTCACACTCCCAATTTTGCGACGCGCTTGCGCTCCAAAACCGCTTGAAAAGCCGGATTTTCCGCATACGGCGTCAGCGTATCCGCCAACTGGGATAGTGCGGCATCCCGTTCTTCAGGCGGCAAGTTCTGCAGTCGCTCCAACTCCTGCAAATACTCACTGGCCACATTGTGCTGTTCGGCATAGCGCAAGCTGGTTTCGGTATGCGTCACCTTTTGCACCTGGCGCACAATTTCCTGTAAAGGCCGGTGCGCCAATTGATCCGGGGCCGCGCCTTCCAGGAGCAGTAATTCATCGCCACTGCGCAATGATTGAATCAAGAACGGGGAGTGAGTGCTGCAGATGAATTGCAAACCGGGGAAGCAAGTGCGCAAATCCTCAACCACATGTTGCTGCCAAGCAGGATGCAGGTGCAAATCCAATTCATCGATCAAGACCATGCCCCGGGTGTGCAATAAGACATCGGGTCCGAGATGCGGATTCAAGATGCAAGCCTTGCGCGCAATATCGCCAACCAGGGCTAACATACAGCGCTGACCATCACTCAGATTGGAAAAAGGTTGCAAACGCCCGCGCAAATTCACCACAATCTCGCCCAATTTGGCGTCAAAATACAAATCCTCGCCGCCTTCAAGGCAGAGCAACAAGGCTTGACGCACCACCTGCCAGAGTTGGGTGTCTGCTCCTCTCTGATAGGCAATCCAGGTTTGCTGAGCGATCCAACGACTTAAATGTTTGACGGACAAACGGGGATCAACGCTGTTCAAATAACCATCCAGGCGGGACATACGCAAGTCCAGCTTGCGCGCATCCTGCACTTGATAATCATCGCGCGGCTCTTGCCACAGGCGCCCCACACCGTAATAAGAAAGCAAGGGCAAATCCAGATTGCCGCCTTGCCGCACAGCGCTGTCAGCTTGCAAGGCCAATTTCTTAAGTTGGCGCGCATCGGTTTGCGTGGTGCGGCCTCCCGGGCCATGTAAACTGCGCGTCCAGCTCAGCGAGGTTTGCAGTACTTCGCCGTTGGCTTGGATACGGCAAGGATATTGCGCTTCCCAATGCATTCCTACAGCGCTCTCAAACGCTTGCAAGCGCACTTCCTCGCTGCGGATATGCCGGCTATCCGCACCGCGCACCCCCAAAAACCAACTGCCGGCAGCAATCGCAAGCGCATCCAGCAAACTGGTTTTACCCGCGCCATTTGGCCCGGCCAGTAAATTAAATTGCGGATGAAAGTTGAATTCGCGCTCGGTAAAAGATTTATAGTTTTGCAAATGCAAGCTGTGTATTCGCATATCTTGCCTGGATGATTGAATGATTGCTCATTGTAGCGCGTTCAAAAGCGCAGGAAGTAACAGCTTGCACCCGCATCTATGCCGAGGCGCTCAGGTAAATTATGTTAAAACCCGCCAAACAGCCGATCCAACGCGGCTTGGATGCTGGCTTGCTGCGCGCTCAAATTGGCGACGCAATGTTTGAGGACGTGGCGCGGCACTGCCGCCAGTTTCGGGGTTTCGAGCAGACAGGCTTGCTGTTCACTCAAGTGTGGGCAATAAATCAAGCGGCATGCGGACAATACGCGGCATGCTTGCCATGCGGCGCAGAGGGATCACGACACGGGTATCCAAGGCGCCCAAATGATCGCTTTGAATGTCGAGCAGGTAGGGGTAATCAGTGCGATTGGGACTGGTATTGCGATAGACGTCAAAGCGCGCCATTGCAGTTTAAAATTGGCGCCATTGTTCCAGAGGCAGGCTCGCCGCAACTTCGGCATTGTAAGCAGCGACGAATTCAGGGTATTCATCGGCCCAGGCGCGCGCTGCCGGCGACAAAGCGCTTGCGGCAGACGCATCGCTGTGCGCACCGCATTCATTCACGCTTTCGCTTAAACACACGCTCATATTTGCTCCAGATACAAGTTGAAGGGATGAATTGAGACTAAACCAATGCAAATGCAAATGCAAATGCATTGGCAGACGCTGGAGCGGGTGACTCCAGCTTCTTTGCATATCCACCGGCGCCGGTGTGGCAGGCTCCTGCTCCTTTGCATATCCACCGGTGTCGGACGCTGGGCATCGCTTCGCTCAGCACCAGCCTGCATCGGTGGCAAGGTTCAGCGCCATTGGAATGCAAGGGCAGGCGCTGGTGGCTTGTCAAGGGCTGGGCTTACGGCGTCAGCACTTCCGCCGGCACACACACGCGACCTTCCATCAAAACCCGCGCGCTGCGGCTCATGATGGCTTTGGTGACAGTCCATTCGCCATCCACTTGCGCCGCCGCTGCGCCGACGCGCAATGTGCCGGAGGGGTGGCCGAAGCGCACTGCTTCGCGCGCGCCGCCGCCGGCGGCCAGATTCACCAGGGTGCCGGGAATCGCCGCCGCCGCGCCAATCGCCACCGCCGCCGTGCCCATCATCGCATGATGCAACTTGCCCATCGAGAGCGCGCGCACCAGCAAATCAATTTCCTGCGCCTGCACCTGCTTGCCGCTGGAAGCGGTATAGCTGGCGGCGGGTGCGACGAAGGCGATTTTCGGCGTGTGCTGGCGCTTGGCGGCTTCCTCCAGATTGGCGATCAAACCCATCTTCAAGGCGCCGTGCGCGCGTATGGTTTCAAAGCGCGCCAATTGCGCCGGATCATTATTTATCGCGTCTTGCAGCTCCATGCCGCTGTAGCCGATTTCCGCCGCATTCACAAAAATGGTCGGAATCCCGGCGTTGATCATGGTTGCCTGCATGCTGCCCACGCCCGGCACATCCAGGGTATCGACCAGATTTCCGGTCGGGAACATGGAACCGCCCGCGCCTTCCTCATCCGCTGCCGGATCGAGGAATTCAAGCTGCACTTCCGCTGCGGGAAAAGTCACACCATCCAGCTCAAAATCGCCCGATTCCAAGACCTGGCCGTCTTGCACAGGCACATGGGCGATGATGGTTTTGCTGATATTCGCCTGCCAGATACGCACGGTGCAAACGCCGTTGTGCGGCACGCGCTCCGCCGGCACAAGGCCGGAGGCAATCGCAAATGAGCCGACCGCCGCTGACAGATTGCCGCAGTTGCCGCTCCAATCCACAAACGGTTTATCAATCGAGACTTGACCAAACAAGTAATCGACATCATGTCCCTCTTTTGTGGCCGGCGCGAGAATCACGCATTTGCTGGTGGACGAGGTGGCGCCGCCCATGCCGTCGATTTGCTTGCCATACGGGTCCGGGCTGCCGATGACGCGCAACAGCAGTGCATCGCGCGCCGCGCCCGGGGTTTGCGCCGCCGGCGGCAAATCCTGCAGGCGGAAAAACACGCCCTTGCTGGTGCCGCCGCGCATATACGTGGCGGCGATTTTGATTTGTGGCTTGAAGCTCATCATGTCCCCCTCAAGCTTTATGCGCGGCCAGGAAGTCTTGCGCAAAACGCTGCAAGACGCCACCGGCTTCGTAAATCGAGACTTCTTCCGCCGCATCCAAACGGCACAGCAGCGGGGTTTCCTGGCGCGTGCCGTCTTTGCGGTGAATCACCAGAGTCAGCGTGCCGCGCGGGCTGGGTGCGCCTTCGACATCAAAGGTTTCTGTGCCATCCAGGCCCAGGGTGAGGCGGTTGGTTCCGGGGAAGAATTCGAGCGGCAATACGCCCATGCCGATCAGATTGGTGCGGTGGATGCGCTCAAACCCTTCCGCCACCACCGTTTCCACGCCGGCTAAGCGCACGCCTTTGGCGGCCCAGTCGCGCGAGGAACCCTGGCCATAATCGGCGCCGGCGATGATGATCAAAGGCTGCTTGCGGTGCAGATAGGTTTCCATCGCTTCCCACATGCGCATCACTTGCCCTTCCGGCTCAACCCGGGCCAGCGAGCCGGCGCGCACGCTGCCATCGGCATTGCGCACCATTTCATTTTTCAGAGTCGGATTGGCGAAGGTGGCGCGCATCGCGGTCAAATGGTCGCCACGATGCGTGGCGTAAGAGTTGTAATCTTCTTCCGGCAAGCCCATTTTGTGCAGGTATTCGCCGGCTGCGCTGTTCGGCAAAATCGCATTTGAGGGCGATAAGTGATCGGTGGTGATATTGTCCGGCAGCAGCGCCAAGGGACGCATGCCTTTCAGCGTGCGCGGATTGGCGGCCAGCGCGCCCACCCCTTCTGTGTCCCAATACGGGGGGCGGCGGATATAGGTCGATTGCGCACGCCAGTCATATTGCGGGCTGACTTTCACGCCATCATCCACGCGCACGGCGAACATCGGCTCATACACCTGGCGGAACATATCCGGCTTCACCGCTTGCTTGACCAGGGCGTCGATTTCCTCATCCGAGGGCCACAGATCTTTGAGGCGGATTTCGCGCCCTTGGTGTACGCCCAGCACATCATTTTCGATATCAAAGCGCACCGTGCCGGCCAGCGCATACGCCACCACCAGCGGCGGCGAGGCGAGGAAGGCTTGCTTGGCGTAAGGATGAATGCGGCCATCAAAATTGCGGTTGCCCGACAGCACTGCAGTAGCGTACAAATCGCGTTCGATAATCTCTTGCTGAATCGCCGGATCGAGCGCGCCCGACATGCCATTGCAAGTGGTGCAGGCAAAGGCGACGATGCCAAAACCGAGCGCCTCCAAATCACCCAGCAAACCGGCTTCGCGCAAATACAATTCCACCACTTTGGAGCCGGGCGCGAGCGAGGATTTGACCCAGGGTTTGCGCACCAGACCGGCGCGCAGCGCATTGCGCGCCAGCAGGCCGGCGGCGATCACATTGCGCGGGTTCGAGGTATTGGTGCAGGAGGTGATGGCGGCGATGATCACCGCGCCATCCGGCATCGTGCCTTCGCTGGCAGCCGGCATGCTCCATGGCGCCGCAATGCCCTTGGCTTTCAAGTCCGCCGTGGCCAGGCGCGCATGCGGATTGGACGGCCCGGCCATATTCCGCACCACTGAGGACAGATCAAATTCCAGATTGCGTTCATACACCGCGTCCTGCAGACTGTCGGCCCACAAGCCGGCTTGTTTGGCATAGGTTTCGACCAGCTTGATTTGCTCAGGCTCGCGGCCCGTCAATTGCAGATAGTCCAGAGTTTGCTGATCAATGCTGAACATGGCGGCGGTGGCGCCGTATTCCGGCGCCATATTCGAGATGGTGGCGCGGTCGCCAATCGTCAGATTCGCCGCGCCTTCGCCATAAAATTCCAGATACGCGCCGACCACTTTGGCCTTGCGCAAAAATTCAGTCAGGGCCAGCACGATGTCGGTGGCGCTGATGCCGGGTTGACGCCGGCCCAGCAGTTTGACGCCGACGATTTCCGGCAGCCGCATCCAGGAGGCGCGCCCGAGCATCACATTTTCCGCTTCCAAACCGCCCACGCCAATCGCGATCACTCCCAGCGCATCCACATGCGGGGTGTGCGAATCAGTGCCGACGCAAGTGTCGGGATAGGCCACGCCCTTGTCGGCGTGAATCACGGGCGACATTTTTTCCAGATTGATCTGGTGCATGATGCCATTGCCAGCCGGAATCACATCCACATTCGCAAACGCTTTGCGGGTCCAGTCAATGAAGTGGAAACGATCTTCATTGCGGCGCTCTTCAATCGCGCGATTCTTTTCAAATGCCTGCGGATCAAAACCGCCGCATTCCACCGCCAGCGAATGGTCCACAATCAATTGCACCGGCACCACCGGATTCACCTGGGCCGGGTCGCCGCCTTCTTTGGCGATGGCGTCGCGCAAACCGGCCAGATCCACCAACGCGGTCTGCCCCAGAATATCGTGACACACCACGCGCGCCGGGAACCATGGGAAATCGCGCTCGCGCTTGTACTCAATCAATTGCAGCAGGCAATCATTGATAATCGCCGGGTCTGCTTTACGCACAATGTTTTCGGCGTGCACTCTGGCGGTGTACGGCAGTTTGTCCCAGGCGCCGGGGGCGAGTTTTTCAACTGCGCCGCGCGCATCGAAATAGTCAAGCTGTGTGCCTGGCAGTGGTTTGCGGAATTCTGTGTTCATGCTTGGCTCTTGGCGAAAAAGCCGGCGCACGCAAAGCGGGCGCCGGCGGAACTAAGGAATGGCCTGAATTACTTGCGATCTTTGATCGGCACGAATTGCAGATCTTCCGGCCCGACATAGTTGGCGCTGGGGCGGATGATCTTGTTGTCGATGCGCTGTTCAATGATGTGGGCCGACCAGCCGGAGGTGCGCGAAATCACAAACAGCGGCGTAAACATCGCGGTCGGCACGCCCATCATGTGGTACGACACGGCGGAGAACCAATCCAGATTCGGGAACATCTTTTTGATTTCCCACATCACCGATTCCAGGCGTTCGGCGATGTCATACATCTTGGTCGAGCCGGCTTCTTCGCTCAGCGTGCGCGCCACGTCCTTGATGATTTTGTTACGCGGATCGGACACGGTGTACACCGGGTGGCCGAAGCCGATCACCACTTCCTTGTTTTCCACGCGCTTGCGGATATCGGCTTCCGCCGCATCCGGGCTTTCATAACGTTTTTGCACTTCAAACGCGACTTCATTCGCGCCGCCATGTTTCGGCCCGCGCAAAGCGCCAATCGCGCCGGCAATCGCGGAATACATATCCGAGCCGGTGCCGGCGATCACGCGCGAGGTGAAGGTGGAGGCGTTGAATTCATGTTCGGCGTACAGAATCAGCGAGGTGTGCATGGCGCGCACCCAGGATTCGCGCGGTTTTTCACCGTGCAGCAGGTGCAGGAAATGGCCGCCGATGGAGTCATCATCGGTTTCGACTTCGATCCGCTTGCCATTGTGGCTGAAGTGATACCAGTACAGCAGCATCGAACCCAATGACGCCATCAGGCGGTCGGCGATATCGCGCGCGCCCGGCACATTGTGGTCATCTTTTTCCGGCAGGGTGCAACCCAGCACCGAGACGCCGGTGCGCATCACGTCCATCGGGTGCGCCGAGGCCGGCAGGGTTTCCAGCGCGGCTTTCAAATTGCTGGGCAGGCCGCGCAGCGATTTCAGCTTGGCTTTGTAAGCCTTCAGATCGGCTGCATTCGGCAGATTGCCATGCACCAGCAGGTAAGCGATTTCTTCAAATTCGCAAGTATTCGCCACGTCCAGGATGTCATAGCCGCGATAGTGCAAATCATTGCCGGTTTTGCCCACGCTGCACAGCGCGGTATTGCCAGCGGCCACGCCGGACAGGGCGACAGATTTTTTCGGCTTGAAAGGAACGGCTTCTGGATTGCTCATGGTTTTCTCCTGTTGGGCGTAGGTTTATTTGCCAGCTTTTTGTTGCGCAAACAGCGCGTCGAGTTTTTGCTCGAAGGCGTGGTAATTGATGCGCTCATAGAGTTCAGCGCGGGTTTGCATGGTGTCCAGCACATTCTTTTGCGTGCCGTCGCGGCGGATCGCGGTAAACACATTTTCCGCCGCCTTGTTCATGGCGCGGAAGGCGGACAGCGGATACAGCACCAGGCTCACATCGGCGCTCTTGAGTTCTTCGACGGTGAATAAAGGCGTGGAGCCGAATTCGGTGATATTCGCCAGCACCGGCACTTTCACGGCCTGCGCAAATTGGCGGTACATGCCAAGCTCGGTCATGGCTTCCGGGAAAATCATATCGGCCCCGGCTTCGACGCAGGCCAGGGCGCGCTCAATCGCCGCATCCAAGCCTTCGACCGCCAGCGCATCGGTGCGCGCCATGATCACAAAATCGGGATCGGTGCGCGCATCGGCGGCGGCTTTCACGCGGTCCACCATTTCCTGCTTGCTGACGATTTCCTTGCCCGGACGATGGCCGCAACGCTTGGCGCCGACCTGGTCTTCGATATGCATGGCGCCGGCGCCGGCTTTGATCAGGGATTTAACAGTGCGCGCGACATTGAAGGCGGATGCGCCGAAACCGGTATCCACATCCACCAGCAGCGGCAAATCGCAGACATCGGAAATGCGGCGCACATCGGTCAGCACATCATCCAGATTCGAGATGCCCAGATCAGGCAGGCCGAGCGAACCGGCGGCCACCCCGCCGCCGGACAGATAAATCGCACGAAAACCGGCGCGCTTGGCCAGCAAGGCGTGATTGGCGTTAATGGTTCCCACCACTTGCAAGGGAGATTCTTCCTGCACCGCCTTGCGGAAGGCGGCGCCTGCGGAGTGTAGCGTCATGGCATGTTTCCTTTGTGGGTAAAGACGCGGCAAGCTTTGCAATAACTGTGCCATCTGCCGCAACAGGCCTGCGCAATCGCGCAAAGTTTTGCAAAATCAGCGACTTGCATCAGCCATGGCGTGCCGGGGGACGCGCATTGCGCTGCGTTTGCAAACGCCTTGAAACATTGACGTTTCATATTGAAACATCGCGTTTCAAGCATATTGAAACACTGCTGCCCATCTTGCTGCTCGCCCGCGCCACTATGTTTGCGAATCCTCCGTTGCCGGATTTTGCGTTATCGTGACATGCGACAGCGGCCGGGTTTTGACACTGGCATCGCTTAAGCAATCTTTTGAAAAACTGAAAAATAATTATTTCTATTGCTTATTTATTGCATTTTTATATTACAATCCCGGGAACAGGCATTTTCTCTGCCTGGGGCATCTCAGCAATGGCGCCGTGTCACACCGCGTCTTTCAGCTGTCAGTGCTGGACAGGCAATCCGGCTCAATATTTGACCATCATCATCTGAAACCAATTGACATCATGATCAAACACGCTTTGTTGTGCGCCCTGCTGGGCGTCGCCTGCAGCGCGCATGCCGCGCCGCAAACTTGGGAATTTGAACTGAAGAATTTTAATTTTTATGAGCGTCTGACCTATCAAGGCTATCCAGGCTGGGATCGCAGTGAAGTAAGGCCGAACGAAGTCATCAAGGGCAGCTTTACTGCAGATGACAATAATCAGGATGGCAGCTTCAGCCTGAGTGAACTGCAGGCCCTGCAAGTCAACGGCAAACGCTTCATGCACTGTGAAGCGGAGCGCAATTGTCCGGGGGCGTCGGTTTTCAGCTTCAACCCTGCCAACCATCAATTCCGTTTGTCCGTAGAGGCAGATTTCCGCACGCCGCCCTGGAACTTCACGCGCGAAACCCTTGATATCAATCTCTGGAGCTGGGGTTCGATCCAATATCAAACGTTCACCAGCAATCCGGATCACGAACTGCGCAGCACACTGTATAACAATGGCGCCACCACCTGGGCTTTCAAACCGGCGGCAGCTGTCCCCGAAGCTGAAACCTGGGGCATGCTGTTGGCAGGCATGGGCGCTGTGGGTCTGATGGCGCGCCGCCGCCGCGCATAAGGCCGGCTGTTTTGTATCTCCCTGCCTGCTTTATGCATGCAAGCGGCTTGAGTTAGATTGCACGCCGCCCAATTCCTGCACAACGTCAGCTGCAATGCGCATAATCAAGAGGCATGGCGGCGCTCGATTGATTGCAGGTATGCGGCTATGTGCGCCACTCGCTCCGGCAAGGCGCCGCTGCCAGCGCGCCTTGCTTTATCTGCATTTCAATACAATACAAAATCAGTATTGGCCAGACTGTTGAGCCCGGTCGGCAATACCGCAATCTGCACCGCCGCACCGCCTGCGCTGCCATCCCCGTCATACAGCAACGCACCGCTGCTGCTGTTATAGATCAGGAAATCATTCGCATCCAGCGCAACTGTACCGATGATAAATTTCCCGGCACTCAAGGTTCCCGCGCTGCCCAGTGCAGTGAAAATACTGGCCTTTAAGTGCAGTTGGTCAGAACCTGGTGTGAAGTTGACCAGGGTGTCCAAATTCGCACTGGCGTTGGCGGCGACATCAAAGCGGAACACATCATTCCCATTTCCGCCATTCAGCACATCATTGCCGTTGCCGCCGATAAGCGTGTCATTGCCATCCCCGCCATTCAATGTGTCATTCCCCACATCGCCATTCAGCAGATCGGCCTGACTGCTGCCGCCCAATACATCATTGCCGGACAAGTTGGTGTTGCGCCCCGCGCCAAAGCCTGTGCTGATGAAATGCCGCACTGCCGCGTCCTGATCAACCCCGAACGCCGTGCGCAGATCGGCATATTTGGCCAGATACACATCAGGGTCAAATGTCACGCCCCGTCCTTCACGCACTGCATTATTCAAATAATGTGTCAGTCCGGAATCGGTATTCAAACCAAACGCACCGATCAAGTCCGCATGCGAAGCAATGTAACGCAAGCCCTGCAGACTGGTGACTGTCATATCACGGTCAGCAAAACGCAACAGCTCAGCATTGCGCACCGAATCCACGCCATCGTTGCCATTCGCGCCATTGTTGTCGGTGACACTGATCACACCGGATTTCACGTTATATAAATATTCCCCGTGCTTGCCGTCATACCGGACAATGTCCGTCCCTTCTCCAGCATCCAGGACATCATTGCCTAAACCGCCCAACAACGTATCATTGCCGCCATACGACAGAATGCTGTCATTGCCGCTGGCGCCAGTCAGATTATCCGCGCTGCTCTTGCTGTCATTCCGCCCCGCGCCAAATCCGGTGCTGATAAAGTGGCGCAGCGCCGCTTCCTGATCACTTCCCACCGATGCCCGCACATCCGCATATTTGTCGATATATACCAGAGGATCAAATATCACACTGCGATTTTCTTTGACTGAGCTGTTCAAATAATGCAGCGCAGCACTGTCAGTATTCACGCCAAACGCGCCAATCAAATCCGCATGCGAAGCCACATAGCGCAGCACATTCAAAGTGCTGACATTCATATCGCGGTCGGAAAAACGTAAAATTTCAATGTTGCGCAAGCTGTCTACGCCTTCATTGCCATTCGAGCCATTGGCATCAGTCACACCGATCACACCGGATTTCACACTGTACAAATATTCCGCACTCTTGCCGTCAAATCGTGCGATGTCTGTGCCCGTGCCTCCGTCCAGCACATCATTGCCTAAACTCCCCCACAGCGTGTCATTCCCGCCATACGCCAGGATGCTGTCGTTGCCATTCGAACCATTCAGATTATCTGCACTGAGCATGCTGTCATTCCGTCCGAGGCCAACACCGGTGTTGATGAAGTGACGCACCGCCGCTTCCTGGTCGCTGCCCACCTCTGCGCGCACATCCGCATATTTGTCGATATACACCACAGGGTCAAAGGTGACGCCACGGTTTTCTTTGACTGAACTGTTTAAAAAATGTTGTGCAGCGCTATCGGTATTCACACCGAATGCGTTGATCAAATCGCCATGTGAGGCCACATAGCGCAGCACATGTAAGGTGGTGACATTCATATCGCGATCAGAAAACCTGAGCAGTTCGGCATTACGCACCGTATCCACACCCTCATTCCCGTTTGCGCCATTATTATCAGTGACGCTGATCACCCCTGATTTCACGCTGTACAGATAATCCGCCCCCTTCCCTTCAAAGCGCACAATATCCGTCCCTTCGCCGCCATCCAGCACATCATTACCGCCACCGCCGAACAGTGTGTCATTCCCGCCATACGACAGGATGCTGTCATTACCCGCTGTGCCAGACAGATTGTCCGCACTCAATTTGCTGTCGCTGCGGCCAAGTCCAAAACCGGTAGAGATGAAATCACGCACGGCAGCTTCCAGATCACTGCCCACCGCTGCGCGCACACTTGCATATTTGTCGATATACACCGCCGGATCAAATGTCACGCCACGATTTTCCTTCACTGAGCTGTTTAAATAATGCTGCGCTGCATTATCGGTATTCACGCCAAATGCGCCAATCAAGTCAGCGTGCGAAGCCACATAGCGCAACACATTCAAAGTGGTGACGTTCATATCGCGGTCAGCAAAGCGCAACGTTTCCACATTGCGCAGGGTATCCACCCCTTCATTGCCATTCGCGCCATTGTTATCAGTGACAGTGATCGCGCCGGATTTGACGCTGTACAGATATTCCGCATTTTTACCATCAAAGCGTACAATGTCCGTCCCATCGCCAGCGTCCAGCACATCATTCCCCAAGCCCCCCCACAAGGTGTCGCTGCCGCCATATGACAGGATGCTGTCATTGCCGGATGTGCCTGACAGGTTGTCTGCACTGAGTTTGCTGTCATTGCGGCCAAGTCCAAACCCGCTCGTGATGAAGTGACGCGTTGCTGCGTCCTGATCACTACCCACCGCTGCGCGCACATCCGCATATTTGTCGATATACACCGCTGGATCAAATGTAACGCCACGGTTTTCTTTGACTGAGCTGCTTAAAAAATGCTGTGCAGCATTATCGACATTCACGCCAAAAGCGCCGATCAAATCGCCATATGAGGCGACATAACGCAGTACATTCAAGGTGGTGATATCCATATCTCGGTCTGAAAACCGCAGCACTTCGGTATTGCGCAGCGTATCAATGCCATCATTCCCGTTTTCGACGTAATTATCGGTGACTGTGATGACGCCGGATTTTACGCTGTACAGATATTCCGAGCTTTTACCCTCAAACCGCGCAATGTCCCGCCCTTCGCCGCCATCCAGCACGTCACTGCCGACACCGCCTGCCATGGTATCGTCCCCTCCATAAGCAAGAATACTATCCGCGCCGGCGGTGCCGCTCAGATTATCGGCGCTGAATTTGCTGTCGCTTCGGCCCAAACCGAAACCGGTGCTGATGAAGTGGCGCACAGCAGCCTCTTGATCGCCGCCGACCATTGTGCGCACATCTGCATATTTGTCGATATATACCGCCGGATCAAATGTCACGCTGCGGTTTTCTTTGACTGAGCTGTTTAAAAAGTGTTGTGTCGCGCTGTCGGTATTCAATCCGATCGCGCCAAGCAAATCCGCATGCGAAGCGACATAGCGCAACACATTGAAAGCAGTAACTTGCATATCCCTGTCAGCAAAACGCAGGGTTTCCATATTTCGCACAACATCCACGCCTTCATTGCCGTTTGCGCCGTTATTATCGGTGATCGTGATAACGCCGGATTTCACGCTGTAAAGATAGTCTGTGCTTTTACCGTCATAGAGAGCAATATCGACCCCATCGCCGCCATCCAAGTCGTCATTGCCAACGCCGCCCACCAGCTGGTCGATTCCGCCCAAACCGCTGATTGTGTCGCTGCCGTCGCCGCCTTGCAAGAGATTGGCGGCTTGATTGCCTTCCAGAATATCGGCAAAGGATGAGCCAAGCGCATTTTCAATCATGCAGTTATACGCAATCGTCAGATTGTCGCGCACCGACGATTGCCCGTTCGAGAAGGCCACCCCGATACTGGACCATTTGCCCGGCGTCAGATAAATGGCGCAAGCTTGCGCCTGTCCCTGCGCGCTGAGCGTGTCATTGCCGCCGCCATCCCAGATGGTTTCATACACTTTCGCTTTGGCGTCCCAGGCATAGACATCGTCGCCACTGTGAAAAGACGTATTCACGCCATATAAAAACTGCATGGTTTGAATATCATTCAGCATCAGGGTGGTGGGGAAGAAGGAAGTGCTGAGGCCGGCTTCGATCGGCTGTCCTTCATAACCCCGATAACTCATCACCGAATATTTCAGCTGATCCTCACCGCTCGGCGCCGCCACCACGCCCTCATGCGGGTGGTTCATGCCCATCGCATGCCCCAACTCATGAATCAAGGTGAAAAATGAATACCGGCCAACCACCGGATTTTGATATGAAGTTTGCACCGGCCCCAGCCATATATCTCCGCTGACGCCATCCCCGCCTGGATAATATGCATATGCCGTACTGACAGCGGTATTACTGGTATTACTCCAGCGCACATCGCCAGCCAGACTGGCGCTATCCGTGACTTTTTGCCATGTGATGGCCGCCACATCGGAATAGCGCGTATGCGCCAGATCAATCGCACTCACCTGGGTCTCAGCAATCGGCAATTTACCGTTGACGGCCTCATCGTCAGGCGCAGTGGAATAATCATACGTCGAGCTTTTATTCGCCAGGCTGTAGCTGAGCGTGATCGCAGAACCAAGCTTGCCATCGCCCCATCTGTCGCCAGAGGTCAGATTTTGAATGCTCAGATTATTGCTGCCTTCCGTGACCGGATTAAAGCTGGTGCTGGGCGCGACATTGCCGCTGATGCCATTGCCGCCGCCAGTGCTGCTATTGATCATGGAAGGGGCGCTGGAAGAAAATGTCGGGGGGACTTGCGCTTGACTCATGGTTTTCCTCTTCGTACAGGGGGGAAATGAGAAAACGGAATAGGATGGCCGTCTGGCCGGATATATCGGCTTGAGTATAGCAGCTTGCAAAAAAGAAACTTGCTTCAAAAAGTGGCTCGGAGTCAGCGCCCTTCCCGCCAGCGAAGCCGGGCCGGCGCTATGAACTGCCGCATCTTGCTAAGCGCATGGGGATGTTGCAAATGCTTGCAATGTCTGCCGCCCGTCTGTAAGGGGCTGCGGCAGGACATTGCATCCTGCCCAATAAAAGCAGACAAAGGGGTGCGCAGCGGCAAACCAGACTGCCAGGCCGCCGCCGCACTGCGCTTTGCTGATAGCGGCCTCAGCCGGCTGCAAACAGCCGCACAAACTCCGCCGCCGCCGGCCCTGGCGGTTGTTGCGCCATATAAACGCTGCTGATCGCCGCCACCATCTGTGCCCCGCGCGCCACCAGCGGCGCACTGTTTTCCACCGTCATGCCGCCAATCACCACGCATGGCAGGGTGAAACGTTGCAAAGCCTGGTTGATGATGTCCGGCTGCGTCGCCACTTCATATTTTTTCACGCGCGAAGGATAAAATCCGCCAAACGCAAGATACGAAGCGCCCTGCTCTTGCGCAGCTTGCGCCAGATCCAGGCTGCCATAACAGGAAGCGCCGAGAATCTTATCCGGCCCCAGGGCCGCGCGCGCCTGGCGCACGGCGATATCCGTGCCGCCGACATGCAAACCATCCGCATCCAGCTGCAGCGCCAAATCCAGATAATCATTGATGATGAAAGGCTTGCCATAGCGCGCGCACAACGCTTGCAGCGCGCCGGCCTGCTCCAGCCGCTGCGCCGGGCCGGCGCTTTTATGACGGTATTGCAGCAACGCGGCGCCGGCTTGCAAGGCCGCTTCTGAAGCTTGCAAGAGCGCAGCAGTATCATCCCAATCCGGCGTCACCAGATACAAACCGCGCAAGGCGGCGGCGTCAAATCTATTCATCTCTTCCTCAAACAAAGCGGGTCGCCGGCAGCTGCCGCGCCGGTATCCATTGCCCGTCCGCCACCGGATAGGCCAGACCAAGCGCGCACTGGGTGTAAGTTTGCGCCGCCAACAGCGCCGCTTCCATGCGCTCGCCCAGCGCCAGACGCGCCGCCAGCGCGGCGGCCAGGGTGCAGCCGCTGCCATGGAAGGCGCCATGCAAACGCGGCCACTGCCATTGACGGCGCCAGCCGCTGGCGTCAAACCAATGATTTTCCACCATGCCGCCTTCCGCATGCCCGCCTTTGAGCAAAAGCTGACGGCAACCGCTTTGCAAAATCGCCTGCGCCTGCGCCGCCGCATCCGCCGCCACCCCAGGCTGCAGAGCTTGCGCTAAACGCGCGGCTTCCGGCAAATTCGGCAGCAACACATCGCTGACAGGCAAGAGCGGGGCCAGAATCCGGCAAGGATCTTGCGCCGCCAGCGCATCGCCTGCGCCGCTGGCCAAGACCGGATCCAGCACCACTTGCAAATCCGGCTGTTGCGCGCGCCATTCCGTGATGCGGGCGGCCAGCGCCTGGGCGATTTCCAAACTGCCCAAAATACCCAGCTTGATCACGCTAAAAGGAATTTTGGCGCGCAACGCATCAATTTGCGCCAATACCTGGGCCGCCGGCAAAGGCGCAATCGCATGCACCCGGTCGTTATCCTGCACCGTCAGCACGGTCAGGGCCGGCAGCGCATGTGCGCCCTGCGCCGCAATCGCGCCGATATCCGCCGCCAGGCCTGCGCCGCCGCTCGGATCAAGCCCGGCGCACACCAACACGCAGGGACGCTGCATCATGATGGCGAGACAATCCGGCCAGCCATCGGCGAGGACGGAGAAGCCGCGAATTTGCGCGGAATGCGGCCCGCCAAAAACGCCTCGCGCCCGGCTTCCACCGCCAGCTTCATGGCGCGCGCCATGCGCACCGGATCGCTCGCGCCGGCAATCGCGGTATTCATCAGCACGCCGTCGCACCCCAGCTCCATCGCAATCGCCGCATCCGAAGCGGTGCCGACGCCAGCATCCACCAGCACCGGCACCTTGGATTGTTCGATGATGAGGGACAGATTCCAGGGATTCAGAATGCCCATGCCGGAACCGATCAGCGAGGCCAGCGGCATGATCGAGCAGCAACCGATGTCTTCCAGCATGCGCGCCTGAATCGGATCATCGCTGCAATACACCATCACATCAAAGCCGTCTTTGACCAGGGTCTCGGCGGCCTTCAGGGTTTCCGGCATATTCGGGAACAGGGTCTTTTCATCGCCCAGCACTTCCAGCTTGACCAGCTTATGTCCGTTCAATAATTCACGCGCCAATTGCAGGGTGTACACCGCATCGGCAGCGGTGTAGCAGCCGGCGGTATTCGGCAGAATCGTGTAATCGCTGGGCGGCAGCACATCCAGCAAATTCGGCGCGTTTTTATCCTGGCCGATATTCACACGGCGGATCGCCACCGTGATGATTTCCGCGCCGGCGGCAATGGTCGCCTCGCGCGTTTGCTCCAGATTGCGATACTTGCCGCTGCCCACCAGCAAACGCGAGCGGTAAGTCTTGCCGGCGATAGTCAACCCATCTTCCGTCAGAAATTGTGATTCCATGCTTGCTCCTGTAATGGCGCGGCGTTAACCGCCGCCTATGGCTTTGACGATATCCACTTGATCACCGGGACACAACTGGCGCTGCGCCCATTGCGCGCGCGGCGCCACCTGGCGGTTCACCGCCAGCGCCAGCGCCTGCTGTTCCAGGCCAAGTTCACGCATCAAATCGGCGCAGGAACTGCCTGCCGCGATCTGATGCGCTTGGCCATTCAAACTGATTGCAATCGTTTCCATCATTGTTTTTGATAGATTTCCGCGCCCTGCTTGATGAATTGCACGGCCTTCTCTTCCATGCCCTTGTTCAACGCCTGCTGCTCATCGACGCCGAGTTTTTGCGCAAAATCGCGCACATCCTGGGTGATCTTCATGGAGCAGAAATGCGGCCCGCACATGGAGCAGAAATGCGCCACCTTGGCCGAATCCTTGGGCAGGGTTTCATCATGGAATTCGCGCGCCTTGTCCGGGTCCAGACCGAGATTGAATTGGTCTTCCCAGCGGAATTCAAAACGCGCCTTGGACAGCGCATTGTCGCGGATCTGCGCGCCCGGATGGCCTTTCGCCAAGTCCGCCGCATGCGCCGCAATCTTGTAGGTGATGATGCCGTCTTTCACATCGTTTTTATTCGGCAAGCCCAGATGCTCCTTCGGCGTCACATAGCACAACATGGCGGTGCCATACCAGCCTATCATGGCGGCCCCGATGCCGGAGGTGATGTGGTCGTAACCCGGCGCGATATCGGTGGTCAGCGGCCCCAGGGTATAGAACGGCGCTTCCTTGCACCATTCCAATTGCAGATCCATGTTTTCTTTGATGAGTTGCATCGGCACATGGCCCGGGCCTTCGATCATCACCTGCACATCATGCTTCCAGGCGATTTGCGTCAACTCGCCCAGGGTTTTCAATTCGCCCAATTGGGCTTCGTCATTGGCGTCGTAAATCGAACCCGGACGCAAGCCATCGCCCAGGCTGAAGGAAACGTCATACGCCTTCATGATTTCGCAGATTTCTTCAAAATGCGTGTACAGGAAAGATTCCTTGTGATGCGCCAAACACCATTTGGCCATGATCGAGCCGCCGCGCGAGACGATGCCGGTCATACGCTTGGCGGTCAGCGGCACATAGCGCAGCAACACGCCGGCGTGAATGGTGAAATAGTCCACCCCCTGCTCGGCCTGCTCGATCAGGGTGTCGCGGAAAATTTCCCAGGTCAGGTCTTCCGCCTTGCCATGCACTTTTTCCAGCGCCTGATAAATCGGCACGGTGCCGATCGGCACTGGCGAATTGCGGATAATCCATTCGCGCGTTTCGTGGATATGCTTGCCGGTGGACAAATCCATCACCGTATCGCCGCCCCAGCGGATAGCCCAGGTCATTTTCTCCACTTCTTCGCCGATCGAAGAGGTGACAGCGGAATTGCCGATATTGGCGTTGATCTTGACCAGGAAATTGCGGCCGATAATCATCGGCTCGATTTCCGGGTGGTTGATATTGGCGGGGATAATCGCGCGCCCCGAGGCCACTTCCTGGCGCACGAATTCCGGCGTGATCACATCCGGGATATGCGCGCCGAAGCGCTCGCCCGGGTGCTGCGCCGCCAGCAGATCGGCCATCTTATTGCCGGTCACGCCGCCGGCGCGCAGGCTGGCGATGTATTCTTCGCGGCGCAGATTTTCGCGGATCGCGATGTATTCCATTTCGGGGGTGATGATGCCCTGGCGCGCATAATGCATCTGGGTCACATTCTTGCCAGCCTTGGCGCGGCGCGGCTTGCGCTGCAGATTGAAACGCAGCTCGGCCAGCTTAGCGTCGGCTAAGCGCTCCTGCCCGTAGTGGGAGGTCGGGCCGTCCAATTCCTCGGTGTCATCGCGCTCCAGAATCCAGGGCAGGCGCGGCGTATTCAAACCGGAACGGATATCAATTTGCGCCGCCGGATCGGTATAGGGGCCGGAAGTGTCATACACAAAAATCGGCGGATTTTCTTCACCGCCGAAAGCGGTCGGCGTGGCGGCCTGGCTGATTTCGCGCATCGGCACCTGGATGTCAGCGCGGCTGCCCTGCACATACACCTTGCGCGAATTCGGCAAAGGCGCGATGGCGGCGGCATCGACTTGCGCCGTGGCGGATAAGAATTTCGGATTGGCGTTCATGACTGCTCCCATAAAAAGCTCGCAGGCGGCAGAGCAGGGAGGCAAAGAAGCAGTTGGAACCGGCAGATTTGCGCTTCCCTTCGCTGGCATTACCCAGAGCAGGTTCAGAGGGTATTTCTCACCCGGCATCAGGCCAGGACCCCTAGCTTGTTCCCGGCGCGGCGCCGGGGGATTGGGCGCGATTATATGTCAGAACAGCAAGCACGTCTTGCCGCCACGCAAAGTTTTGATGATGCGGCGCAGCAGGTTTTGCACAACAAAAACGTTTTACAACAAATTTGTTTTAAAACGTTTTTGTTGTAAAACAATCCCGTTGTAAAATTCAAGGCCAACCTTCAGCAGAGGAGCGCGCATGGACTACCGCAGCAAAAGCTATGGCCGGAACCAGGAAGTGCAAGAGATTTTCGCTTTGTTTGAGCAAGCGCGCGACTTGAGCATGCCCGGGCCGCGCCGGCTTGGCAAAACCTTTGTGCTTGACCGTCTGGAAGAGCAGGCGCAAGGGCGCAAATGGCATTGCATCAAACTCGATGTCTCCGGCTGCAACGACGCGCAACAATTTTTTCACAGCCTGTGCCAAAACACAGACCGTTTGCGCGGACACAAACGCGGCGCTTTTGACACCCTTGTGCAACGTTTCAAACAACTGTATCAACCCAAGCCCGGCGCACAAAGCAGCTCCTGGTTTGCCTCACTGCTCATGCATGACTGGCGGCAACATCTGGAAACGCTGCTGCAAAACATGCATGAGGCGAAAACTGAGCGCTGGGCTTTGCTGATTGATGAATTGCCGATTTTCTTGAAACGCCTGCATGACAAGGGGCCGCAAGGTTTGAGCGAAGCGCGCGACTTTATGAATTTCATCAATGATCTGCGCCAGCGCTACCCGCGCGTGCGCTGGTTGATTACCGGCTCAATCGGCATGGAGCCCTTGGCGCGCGCCGGCCAATACTTTGGCGCACTGGCCAAATTCCACACCTACGCCCTGAATGAATTAAGCGAGGCGCAGGCCGTCGATTTTGTGCAAGACCTGGCGCGCCATAACAAAATCAAGCGCAGCGAAATCAGCGCCGGCGAAGCGCAAGCTCTGGTGCAAGCCTGCGGCTGGCGCGCCGCCTACTATCTGGATTTATTCGCCAGCCAGATGCCTGGAATCAGCAGCGACGACGCGGCGCAAATTGCGCAGCATATTGCAGCCTGCCGCCACACATTGATGCAAAAACATATGACCAGTCACTGGAGCATATGGGAAGAACATTTGCGCAAGCATGACCCGGAATGCAAACGCGCCTTCACCTGCTTAAATGCGCTGGCGGCGCATGAAAACGGCATGCTGGCCGACACCCTGCTGGCAAACATCAACGACCCGGCTTTGCAAAAACCAACGCTGCTGCAACATTTGCACAGCATGTGCTGCGATGGCTTGCTGTATGAAAGCGCGCCGGAGCGCTTCGCCATCCGCCTGCCTTTACAACGTCTGTACTGGCAAAAATTTCCTCTCGTTTAAAAGGCTGCGCCATGAGCTTTCCCCTCTCCCATTTCAATCCCGGCCAACAGCGGCGTGAAGATTTTTTGCTGAGTTTCATCGCGCGCAAGAACGAACTGCAGACTTTTCTGGATGTACTGACACAGCAAGATGAGGCGCAAAGCGCGCCTGCACAATTAATCATCGCGCCGCGCGGCTTTGGCAAAACTTCTTTGCTGCGCCGCATCGCCATCGCCGTGCAGCAAGATGACAGTCTGCGCCAACGCTATATCGCCCTGACTTTCCGCGAAGAGCAGCACAATGTTTTGAGTCTGGATTTATTTTGGCGCAATTGCCTGCAAGCCCTGGCCGAAGCGCGCGAAGATGAAGGCGCCGATGATGCAGAAATGCGCGAGCTGGACGCCATGTGGGATCGTTTTCCGCCGCGCCGTCTGAAACGGGAAGAGCAGGATGGCGAACCCGCCTGGCAAGCTTTCCGCGCCTGGTGCGAAACTCAGCAACGCCGCCCTTTGTTGCTGGTGGATAATCTGGATGCCTTATTAGCCGGCCTGCCTGAGCGCCAGCAATGGCATTTGCGCAGCCTGTTGCAGCAGGCCGGCGGCCCCTGGCTGCTGGCCGCTGCTTCACGCTACCCGGAAGAATGCCGTGATCCGAAAGCGGCGTTTCATGATTTTTTCCGCATCACCACCCTGCCGCCCTTAAGCCAGCAGGAAGTCTTGCACTGCTTGAGCGAGCTGGCCAGCCGGCGCGGTGAAAGCGGCAAAGCGGTGCAATACATCGTGGACAACGACCCGGGCCGCATCGCCGCCTTAAACACCATGTCCGGCGGCAACCCGCGCACCCTGGGCATTTTGTATTCGGTATTGGAAAACCGCATGCACGATGATGTGCTGCAACAATTACAAGCCATGCTCGACACCTTCACCGGCTGGTATCAGGCGCGCACCGAAGAGCTGCCCATGCAAACCCGCGCCGTGTTTGACGCACTGGCCCTGCATTGGAACCCGGCGACTGCCGCCACCTTGTCGGAATTAACCGGCTTGGACACCTCAACCGTCAGCAGTCATTTAAACCGCCTTGAAAAAACCGGCTATGTGGAAAGCGTGGCGCTTTCCAGCAAAAAAACCGGGCGCAATGGCTATCAAGTCAGCGAGCGTTTTTACAATATCTGGTACTTAATGCGGCATGGTTCGCGCAAAGTGAAATTGGAAGTGCAAATGCTGACCCGCTTTTTGCGCACGGTGTTCAGCGAATCTGAATTGCTGGATATGGCACGTATGCGCACCAGGCTGGGCGGGCAATCCAGCGCATTGCTGGCGTTTGCTGCGGCGATTCCGGCAGAAAAAATGCGCCAGCAATTAATTGATATGGCGAAGCAGGGTTTGGGGCCGGAAGATGCGGAATTGGATTGGAAAAATGAGTTGATGGAGATCCGGAAGAATACGCGGCCGCCACGGAGAAATAAAAAAAAGGAGATGAGGGAATATATTGACGACATGCTAAACTCAATCAATTCAGGCTTACCAGAACAAGCCTATTATACAATAAAAATAATTGAAAGCTCGCTTGATAAAAAGCTTGCTTCGATATTTTGGTTCAGCATTGGCGCAGCATTAATGCAAAAAAATAATTCGCCCGCCTGCATACATGCTTTTGAACGATGTCTAGCAAATGAATTCCCCGAACCATCATTAAATTTTCTTCTCCTCCTTGAAAAAGAAAAGGAAAAGTATTCACTCTACGACCTACTGCAACACGCACTTAACACAGCCAAAGGAGTTTTAAGAAGTAAAAGAAATGAAATCATGAACGGTTTACTTGAGAAAGTAAACAGCATAATCTCCTCACATGAACTTACATGGAATGATTTGCATTTAATTTCTGAAATCCACGAAACGATTCTCGCAGATGATGCAAATGACTTTTCCATCCTCGAAAAGAACTTACGTATCGCACTCAAGGCAGGGTTACCTGACATCATAAAATCATTGAGGAAATTATCATCAGTAGCAACCGACAAAGATTCAATTAATATTTCAATATCATATAGTTTTGTGTTTGGCGCGATTTTCCCTGATGCGTTTGATTTTGATAATTTCCAGCAAGAATTTAGCAGAAATAATTTCACCGAGGAACTGTGGAACGTTCAAAAAAGCCTAAAACTATATCATAGTAGCAAAGGAAAATCTGAAGAAGCATTCCTACTTTGGGAGCGCCATTTGCGAGACACCCCTTTTGTCATGACATATCCAGCCATCGCAATCATTTACCACCAGGAAGCTTGGCTGTTGGAGCAACTCGAACAAAACGGCTCTACAGAATTGCAAACCATTGCAATCGCACTGAAGGCTCACATGGAAGGAGAATATGTTTTACTACAACTAAACCCCGAACTGCGTGAAGTGTGCAATGAATTACGAAAAGATTTAAAAATTTTGATCGCCCCCTATCACGCCAGGCAGCATTATTTAAAACTGCAAGCCGAAAATACCGGCCTGTAGGGCGACAATAGCAGCGCTTTGCGCTGCGTATTGCGCAGCACATGCCGATCACCAAAAAATCTGAACGCCCCGCTCCATAGGGGGATACTCACGCTTGAACTATCGGCGAAATTTCCGGCGCAATACGCCTGCGGCTCGCGCCCTACATGCTAAAGCGCCAGTAATGCAAGCAGCGTTTGCCGGCAAACTGCGGCGACCGGCATGCTGGCATTCAATGCTTGCGCAACACCGTAATCGCCGGATGTTCGTCATTCACCCCATACAACTGCAGCAGCCCCATGGTGGACGCTGCTTGCGACAACATCTGCTGTTGCTGCTGCGACTGCACCGCGTTTTGCATACTCAGGCCAATGGATTGCGCCAACGATTGATAGATATTGCCCAGCGCCATGGCCGGCGCGTTATTTCACGTCCTCCCTGCAAACACTGTTTCAAGCCGGCAACAGCAGCGCGCTTGATGTGGTGCGCCATGCCGCTGCTGAATTCCGGGCGCCTGCGGCATCAAGTGCAAGCCAATGAAGCGGCGCGCGATGCAGCGCTGGCGCAATATCGCAAAAGCATATTGCAAGCGCTGGCCGAAGTCGAAAGCGCCTTGCTGCGGATTGCCGAAAATCAGGCGCGCGAAACCAGCCTGCAGAATGCGCTGGCGCATAGCCGGCGCCAATTGCAAGGCCAGACCAGCCAATGGCGTCATGGCGAAACAGCGCGCTTTGGCGTGCTGGAGGCGCAGCGCCGCCTGCGCGAGCAAGAAGATGGTCTGGTGCAGGCGCAGACACAAAGCTGGCTGGGCGTGCTGGCTTTATACAAGGCGCTGGGCGGCGGCTGGGAATAGAGAACGGCAAACGGGTTGCGGCTGGTTGGGTGCTGCACGCAAACCGGGACATTCTGCGCCAGGCCTGACAAGGTAACATCTTTAACAATTCTGATACTCAAATCAGTTGAAAATATATTGACTGATATGTAACTCATTTGTATAATATTGCCCTGCTTCAATAAAAACAGCCAGGTCGCCTGCAAACCTGCGTCAATCATTTCCCCCCACAAAACAGAAAGGAAACACCATGCGTATTTCTACGCTGTGCGCCGCTATTCTCTCCCTCGCATGCGCCAGTGCGCACGCTGCCCCGATCACTTTTTTCGGTGAAGACATCAACCGCACCGCCAGCGGCCCCGGTATGGAAGATGCGCGTCGCATTTTCCATCCGCTGGCGGATGCCGCCCGCAACGGCTTTATGCAAAAGTTGCACAATGTGAAGACGGAAAATTTTGAAAGCTTCGCCTCCAACACCATGATCAACACCCTGCAGTTTGGCGATACCTCGGCCACACTGTCCAAGCCGCTGCAAGTCAAAAATGTGGTGAACGGCACGTTCAACGGCACCTATCCGATTTCCGGCAATCAATTCCTGCTGCAAGCGGTCGGCGCCAGCGAACAATTCCGCATCAATTTCTCCGCGCCGCAAGTGGCATTCGGTTTCTACATGACCGATATCGAAGTGCCGGGTAATTTCTCGCTGCGTTTCCACGGTGTGGATGGCCGCAATGTGGACTACGCCGTGCCGACCCGCGCCAATGCCGGCGGCGCGAATAACACCGGTTCGGTGGCTTACTTTGGCATGATCGACAAAGACGCGCCGTTTTCCGGCGTGACTTTTGTACGCAATCAAAACCGCAATGATGGCTTTGGCTTTGACGATATGACGATTGGCAATCTGAGCCAGGTGTCGAACGTGCCGGAAGCTGAAAGCTGGGCCATGATGGGCCTGGGCCTGCTGGCCTTGGGCGCCTTTGCGCGCAAACGCAAGCAAGCCGCCTGATTCAGTTCAGCGGGACAATGAAAGCCGCCCCAGGCGCCAGCCTGGCGCGGCTTTTTTGCACATATGGCTTCCACTCATCCTATGCCGGATGCCGCCACAGCTGACGGTGGATTAAGCACTTTTGCTACGACACATTCTTTGCGTTCCCTTGCCCGGCATCGTCTGTGCGCGCTAAAAAACACAGGCCGGCATTGCGCCGGCCTGTTCAAGCGCTTGCGGCGCAAGCTTACATATTGCGCCGGTACTGCCCGCCGACTTCAAACAATGCGCTGGTGATCTGTCCCAAAGAACATACCCGCACCGCCTCCATCAGACAGGCGAACACGTTTTCATTGGCAATCGCAGCGCGCTGCAGATTGGCCAGCGCGTGCGCCGCGCTTTCTTTGTTGCGGCTGTGGAACTCGTCCAGGCGTGTGAGCTGGCTTTGTTTCTCATCCTCGGTCGAGCGCGCCAATTCAATCGTGGCCGGGGTTGCGTCCCCTTTCGGATTGCGGAAGGTGTTCACGCCGATGATGGGCAGCGAGCCGTCATGCTTCAAGTGCTCGTAATACATCGACTCTTCCTGGATCTTGCCGCGCTGGTAGCCGGTTTCCATTGCGCCCAGCACGCCGCCACGCTCGGCGATGCGCTCAAACTCTTGCAACACCGCCTCTTCCACCAGATCGGTCAACTCTTCCAAAATGAAGGAGCCCTGATTCGGGTTTTCATTTTTGGCCAGGCCCCATTCGCGGTTGATGATGAGCTGAATCGCCAGCGCGCGCCGCACCGATTCATCGGTCGGCGTGGTGATCGCTTCGTCATACGCATTGGTGTGCAGGGAATTGCAATTGTCGTAAATCGCAATCAGCGCCTGCAAGGTGGTGCGGATGTCGTTGAAGTCGATTTCCTGCGCATGCAAGGAGCGGCCCGAGGTCTGAATATGGTATTTCAGCTTTTGGCTGCGCTCATTCGCGCCGTATTTATCGCGCATCGCCACCGCCCAGATGCGGCGCGCGACGCGTCCCAGCACGGTGTATTCCGGGTCCATGCCATTCGAGAAGAAGAAGGACAGATTCGGCGCAAAGTCGTCGATATGCATGCCGCGCGCCAAATACGCTTCGACAAAGGTGAAGCCGTTTGACAGGGTGAAAGCGAGTTGCGAAATCGGATTCGCGCCGGCTTCCGCGATGTGGTAGCCGGAAATCGAAACGGAATAGAAATTGCGCACTTTGTGATGCACAAAATATTCCTGAATATCGCCCATCACCTTCAAGCTGAATTCGGTTGAGAAGATGCAGGTATTCTGTCCCTGATCTTCTTTCAGAATATCGGCCTGCACTGTGCCGCGCACGTTTTCCAGCACCCATTCGCGAATTTTGGCGGCTTCGTCGGCAGTCGGCTCGCGCTTATTGTCAGCGCGGAATTTATCCATCTGCTGATCAATCGCGGTGTTCATGAACATCGCCAGAATGGTCGGGGCCGGGCCATTGATGGTCATCGAGACCGAGGTGCTGGGGCTGCACAGATTGAAGCCGGAATACAGCACTTTCATATCGTCCAGCGTGGCGATGGACACGCCGGAATTGCCGACCTTGCCGTAAATATCGGGACGGATCGCCGGGTCAGCGCCGTATAAGGTGACAGAATCGAAAGCGGTCGAAAGGCGTTTCGCATCCAGCCCTTCCGAGACCAGCTTGAAGCGGCGATTGGTGCGGAACGCGTCGCCCTCGCCGGCGAACATCCGGGTCGGGTCTTCGCCTTCGCGTTTGAAGGCGAACACGCCGGCGGTGTAGGGGAAGGAGCCGGGCACGTTTTCCAGCATCAGATAACGCAGGATTTCGCCATGGTCTTCAAAACGCGGCAGCGCCACTTTGCGCACCTTGTTGCCGGACAGGGTTTTGTAAGTCAGATTGGTGCGGATTTCCTTGTCGCGGATTTTGACCACATATTCGTCGCCGGCGTAGGCGGCTTGCATATCGGGCCACATCGCAATCAATTGGCGCGCCTGCGCATCCAGATGAGATTCACGCTCTTCAATCAGCGCGTCCAGGGCCGTCACATTGTCGGCCTTGCGCGCGGCCAGCAGCATGCGCTTGGCTTCTTGCAATTGCTGACGTTCACGCGCCAGTTTGACTTGCTTGTTGACTTGTTTGTGATAGCCGCGCACGGTGTCGGCGATTTCCGCCAGATAGCGGCTGCGCGCCGGCGGCACAATCACATGCTTGGCGCTGGAGTGGCGCGTATCGACCGCGCCCAGGCGGCCCGCTTCGACTTTCAAGCCCAGCGCGGCCAGCTTGGGCAGCATGCCGTGATACAGCGCGGTGACGCCATCGTCATTGAAGCGCGAAGCCTGGGTGCCGTACACCGGCATATCGTCCGGGCGCTGGCTGAATAATTCGCGGTTGCGCTGATATTGCTTGGCCACGTCGCGCAGGGCGTCGAGCGCGCCCTTGCGGTCAAATTTATTGATGGCGACAAAATCGGCGAAGTCCAGCATGTCGATTTTTTCGAGCTGGGAGGCGGCGCCGAATTCCGGCGTCATCACATACATCGACACATCCACCAGCGGCACAATCGCGGCATCGCCCTGGCCAATGCCCGAGGTTTCCACAATCACCAGATCAAAACCGGCCACTTTGCAGGCGGCGATCACATCCGGCAGCGCTTGTGAAATTTCCGAACCGGCTTCGCGTGTGGCGAGCGAGCGCATAAAAACACTGCTCTTGCCCTGCCAGGGGCCAATCGCATTCATGCGGATGCGGTCGCCCAGCAAGGCGCCGCCGGATTTGCGGCGCGAAGGGTCAATTGAAATCAGGGCGATATTCAGGCGGTCGCCTTGATCTAAGCGCAGGCGGCGGATCAATTCATCCGTGAGTGAAGATTTACCGGCGCCGCCGGTGCCGGTGATGCCCAGTACCGGCGCGCTGCAATTTTCCGCTGCTTTATGCAAGGCGGTTTTCAGCGCCGGCGCGGCGTCGCCATTTTCCAGGCGGGTGATAAGTTGCGCCAGGGCGCGATGTTTGGCCGGCACATCCGCGCCGTTCAACACATCCAAGGCTTGCGGCGCGTATTCGCACAAATCGATGTCGCAGGCGGCGATCATGGACAAAATCATGCCTTGCAAACCCATGCGCTGACCGTCTTCCGGGCTGAAAATGCGCGTCACGCCATATTCGTGCAAATCGGCGATTTCCGCCGGCACAATCACCCCGCCGCCGCCGCCAAACACTTTGATATGCGCGCCATTGCGCTGGCGCAGCAGATCAATCATGTATTTAAAGTATTCGACATGCCCGCCCTGATAGCTGGAAACGGCGATGCCCTGCACATCCTCCTGCAATGCGGCGGTGACCACTTCATCCACCGAGCGGTTATGCCCCAGGTGAATCACTTCGGCGCCATTGGCTTGCAAAATGCGGCGCATGATATTGATCGAGGCGTCATGGCCATCGAACAGCGAGGCTGCGGTGACAAAGCGCACCTTGTGCTTGGGTTTGTATTCGGTCAATTGATTGGCGATGGAAAGGTCGGTCATGATAGTTCCTGCACGACAGGTCGTCGGGTTGCCGCCACGTATTGCGGCGGAATGGGCTTACGGTATCTTACGTTAACGTAAACGTCAAGAATCAGGCAGAATCCTGAGCATACAACTGCGACCGGGCAGGTAAAACAGGCGTGACAGCGCATCAATGCGCAGTCGAAAACGGGTAAGCATAGTGTTCTCCACGATGTGCACACAGCATGAGCGTCGGGTATGACGCATCCCTGCCAAGAGTTGTAGCCGAGGCGGCAGCCAATGTACAGATTTTTTTCAGGATATGAAAGCCGCCAGTGTAAGCGCAAGGCGGGCTGACGGGGAAATAGGGAATACGGATGCAGGCATCAGTTTTGCTTATACCCTGTGCAGCGCAGCAGGGCATACGGGGAGGCAAGACAGAGAGTGCGGCAGGATTGACTCTGGAAAACTTGCGCCCCGGGTAGCGCAAGCAGCGCAGCTGCTGACCGTCGTCAGGCTGACGGCAAAGGCATGGCCTTTGCTTTCCTTTCACATCCACAGGGTATATGGATTCGCTCTGAGATTTCCATGCCCCGGTATGGCATGTTCCTGCACAGGCTGGCAGTCGCGGTTGGCGGCTTGTCAGTTCGTTGCTTGAACTTGCTGACAGGGATCAGTGTAGGGCGAATACAAGCAGGCGGGAAATACGGAATGCGGATGGTGGTATAAGGCTTACTTATGCCCTGCTTGATACTCCCCGGTTTATCCAGCCGCACCCGCGCCTGCCTTGCGCGTTGCGCCGGCTGATGCAGTTTGATGCGCCTGAGGCATTTGTCCTGCTACAATCAAAATCTTGTTTTCATGTTATCTGAGCCTGCCATGAAATCCTCTCTGTTCTGCCTGTTGCTGTGTGTCAGTCCGCTCTGCATGGCGCAGCCCAAAAATCCGCCGCCGATCACCGAAGCGGCGCACCGCACGCGTTACGAATACCGCCCGCAATTGCAATTCCCAGAAGGCAGCATGGCTTGGGTGCTGGTGGCGGATGCAAATTTGCGCGCGCTGCCGGACGCCAAAAGTCCGAGCGTGGCGAAATTGCCGATCGGCGCGGAAGTGCGCCTTTTGCCCAGCGACAGCACGCCGGACGAGCACACCCACAACGGCGTGCGCGCGCCCTGGCGCAAGGTGAAGATTCTGCAACCCAAACCGGCTGCCGGGCCGGACAGCGGCTGGCTGTGGGCCGGCGTGCTCACCCAAACCCGCATCAAAAGCGCGAGCGACGACGGCACGTATTTCTATCTGGGCTTAGCCGGACGCGAAAAAAGCGGCAAGGGCCGCCTGCTGGCGCAGATCCGCGCCGCCAACGCCGGCCATGAGCTGGGCCGCATGGCGTTTGAGATTGAGGCCGAAAGCGATTTGCCGGTAGCGCTGCAAAGCCACGGCAGCCAGGGACTGGTGCAGGTGAATGATGTGCTGACAGCCGATTATGCGCCGCAAGCCTGCGGCGTGACCGGCGGTGAAGCGCTGCTGTTTTGGAGCGGCACACAATTTATCCACGGCGGCTTTGCCTCGCACTTTTCCGACCCGCCGGTATTCAGCCATGAGCAATGGATTCTGCCAGGCGACGCCGGCGGCCACAAAGGCGCGGTCTTGTGGCGCAAGCAGGTGCAGGAAGATGAGCAAAAGGACTTGAAACAGGAAAGCGCGCTGTGGGTATGGGGCGGGAATGGTTTGCTGAAACGTTGAAGGCAAACACCCGCCGCCATGCTTCACGCGGCTTGCTGGCGCCACCCCGCCAACACCTGCGCCACCTGTTCTGCGCTGATTTGCGCCATGCAGCAGCAGGATTGCGCGCCGTTGCAGCTGTCGCAGCGGCTGGCGGCGCTGAGGTTTTGCGCGCGGGCGCCGACTGCGCCCCAGCGCGCGATGTGTATCGGCGCAATCGGCGGGAACAGGCCAAGGCAGCGCTGGCCCAGCGCGGCGGCCATGTGCAAGGGGCCGGTGCCGCTCGCCACCAGTCCATCGGCATGCGCAATCAGGGCCGCTAATTGCTGCAAGTCCAGCTTGCCGCAGGCATTGCGCACATTCGCTGATTTGAATAATTCCGGCGCGGCTTGCGCCAGCCATTCCCCTTCGGCTTTGCTGCCGGTGAGCACAAAACTGACTTGCGCATCAGCGGCAAAGGCGCGCACCAATTCGACAAAGCGCGCAATCGGCCATTCGCGCCCATTGCCATTTGATTTGGGGTGCAAGACAAAACAAGTGCGCTGATCCAGCCAGTCTTTGACTTGCTCGCGCGGCGGCGCCTGCAGGCCGCCCCAGGCGATCAGATCGGCAACACTTGGCTGCAGATCGATGCCAAATGGCGTAAGTAATTTGAAATTCAACTGCGCTTCATGCCAATCCGATTTGACCCGGCTGAAATGCGCGCGCCGGTTGCAATACAGCCAGTGGTAGAGGCGGTGACTGCTGCCGACGCGCCAGGGCACGCGGGCGCGCTTGGCGGCGCGCGCTAACTGTTTGTCCGGGAAGGCGAAAATCACCATGTCCCAGCCGGCCAGCAAATGTTCCGCTTCTGCGGTTTCGCGCGCCAGCACGCAATCCACCGCCGCCGACAGGCGCACCACCGGGGCGGCATAGGCGCGCACCAGAAAACCGACTTCGATTTGCGGCCAGGTTTGCTTGATGTAGCCGGCCAAGGGCAGGGTTAACACCACGTCGCCGATATTATCTGTGCGGCAAATCAGAATGCGGCGCACGCCGGGCGGCAGTTGGGGCGTGGCGCTGGGACGGGAGGCGGTCGGCATGGCGGCGGGCAAAAAGCTGCATTATGCCTGCATATGGCGGGGTTTTGGCTTGGCTCCGGTTTGTTTGGAGCGGCGGCGCTGTCTTTTCGGGCGGAGCCGGCGCCTTTGTTGGGCCACCGGCGTCGGACGCCGGCTTATCGCTGCGCTCAACCCAGTCTACGCTTGATTGTGCCGCTTGATTGTGCCGTTTGAGCGCGGCTTTCATCGTTTTTGGCGGGGCGCTGGCTTCCCGTATAATGCCGGCTCCAACTATCCAAGCCCATGCCATGCCCAGCATCAGCAGCGCCATTCCAAGTCCGAGCGCCGTGCAACACAGCGTTGCGCGCATCTTGTTGTTCGCCTTGCCGGTGTGCGCGCTGACTTCCGCCGGCGGCATGGCCTTGGTGCAATTGCTGATTCTGATTCTCAGTCTGTGCTGGCTGCGCCCCTTGCGCGCCTGGTATCGCGCGAACTGGCGGCAATATCGCGGCATCGTGCTGGCTTTTGCCGGCTTCTTCCTGGTTTCCGCCATCCGCGCCGCATTTCATCCCAAACCCTGGGCCGCGCTGGACGGCCCTTTGCGCGTGCTGCTGGCGCTGACGTGCATCGGTTTTGTGGCCTGGGCGCGCCCGTCCTGGCGCGAGTTTATCGGCGGCGTCTGCCTCGGTGTGCTGGGCGCGTTTTTGCTGGCGCTGGTGCAGCGCCTGGTGATCGGCATGGGGCGGGTCGATGGCTATACCCACCACCCGATCACTTTCGGCGATCTGGCCTTGGCGATGGGGGTGCTGGCGCTGCTGGCGCTGCCGGGCTGGCGCGCGCACCGCTGGCTGCGCCTGGCCCCGCCGGCGGCTTTGCTGGCCGGGCTGGCGGTTTCGGTGCTGTCCGGCTCGCGCGGCGGCTGGCTCGCCCTGCCTCTGCTGGCGGCAGCCCCGCTGCTGGCCGGCAATTGGCGGCTGGCGCGCCAGATCGGCGCTTTGCTGGCCGCCTGCGCCCTGCTATTTGCGCTGGCCTGGGCGGTTCCCGCCAGCGGCGTGGCGGCGCGCGTCACGCTGGCGGCCACCGAAGCGCGCGGCTATATCGAGCGGCAAGATGCGAATACTTCGGTGGGCATCCGCCTCGAATTATGGAAAGCCTCCTGGCTAATGTTCCAGCAAGATCCTTTGCTTGGCGTGGGGCGCGACCGGTTCCGTGCCGAATTGCAAACCTTGGCGCAAAGCGGCCAGCTGCAACACTCGCTCGCCCTGCAATTTTCCAGCAGCCATAATGATGCGCTGAATATGCTGGCGACTGGCGGCTTGCTGGATTTTTCCTGTTTATTGCTGCTGTATGGCGCGCCGCTGCTGCTGTTCCGCCGCACGCTGCAGCGCCATGCGCACGGCCCGCAACACGACGCCGGCTTGGCAGGCATTTTGCTGGTGCTGTGTTTCATCGGTTTTGGATTGACCGATGTCATGTTCTGGCTGATGATGCCCAAAGTGTTTTATGTCATGTTCGTCGGCGTCTTGGCCGGCTATTGTTTGCAAGAGGAAGCATGAAATCACGCAGCCTGCTGGCGCGGCTGCTGCAAGCCGCCCACCCCTACCGCAGTCGCATGTATCTGTCATTTCTGTGCATGATAGGCACAGCGATCACAGAAACCCTGTTCCCCAAGGTGCTGCAAATCATGCTCGACGATGGCTTTGGCCATAAGCCCGGCTTTGCTTTGTGGATGGTGCCAGCCGCCCTGATTTCTTTATTTGTTGTGCGCGGGCTGTGTACTTTTTCCGCCGCCTATCTGAGCAACTGGGCCATCAGCCGCGTGCTGCGCGATTTGCGCCGTCAGATGTTTGTGCGTCTGCTGCATCTGCCGGTGGCGCGCTTTGCGCAGGAATCGGCAGCGCGCATGATGAACACCATGGTGGCCGAAGCGCGTCAGGTGGTGGAAATGTTCACCCATGTGTTTTTAGCGATTGTGCGCGACGGCTTGATCGTGATCGGCTTGCTGGGCTATCTGTTTCTGGAAAATTGGCGCTTAACCATCGTCACCCTGATTCTGGTGCCCTGCAGTGCGGCGCTGGCGCGTATTTCGGCGCGCCGCCTGCGCAAGCTGAACCGCTCGAATCAGCAAATCACCGAAGAAATGACGCAAGTGATTGATGAAGCCGCACGCGGCCATCAAGTGATCCGGATTTTTTCCGGCGAAGCGTATGAAAGCAAACGCTTTGAACAGCGCAGCGACACCCTGCTGGGCTTTTCGCGCCGGATTACCGTGGCCGCCGCCGCCACCGTACCTATCAATCAGCTTTTATCCGCGCTGGCGGTTTCGGCGGTGGTGATGATTGCGCTGCATCAATCGAAAACCGACCCGTCCGTCACCGCCGGCTCGTTTGCCGGCTTCATGGCCGGCATGCTGATGCTGCTGGCGCCTTTGAAACGCTTAGCGGAAGTGAATGGCCCGCTGCAGCGCGGCTTAACGTCGGCGGAAGCGGTGTACGCCTTGATCGACAGTGAAATCGAAGCCAATCCCGGCACGCATCAAACCCCGCGCGCGCAAGGCAAGCTGGCCTTTGAAGAGGTGCATTTCACTTATCCGAACAGCGACAATCCGGCCTTGCGCGGCATTTCTCTGACCATTGCGCCGGGCGAAACCGTGGCCCTGGTCGGCGCCTCGGGCGGCGGCAAGAGCACGCTGGCGCATCTGGCGGCGCGCTTTTATGCGCCGGATACGGGCCGCATCCTGCTCGACGATGTGGCTTACCCGGCATGGGAATTGAAAAACCTGCGCACTCAAATCTCTCTGGTCAGCCAAAACGTGGTTTTATTCAACGATACGCTGGCGGCGAATATCGCGTATGGTGTGGAAGAAATCGACCAGGCGCGTTTGCAAGCGGCGGTGCAGGCGGCGTATTTGCAGGAAGTGGTGGATAAATTGCCGCAAGGCTTGCAAACTGAGATTGGCGACAACGGCATGCGCCTGTCCGGCGGGCAGCGTCAACGGGTGGCGATTGCGCGCGCGATTTACAAAAATGCGCCGCTCTTGATTTTGGACGAAGCCACTTCGGCGCTGGACAATGAATCCGAGCGTGCGGTGCAAGCCGCGCTGGATCGCCTGATGAGCGGCTGCAGCACGCTGGTGATTGCGCACCGCCTCTCGACGATTGAGCGCGCCGACCGCATTCTGGTGGTGGAAGGCGGACGGATTGTGGAAGCGGGCCGGCATCAGGAATTATTGGCGCAGGGCGGGGTGTACGCCAATCTCTATCATCTGCAATTTCGCAAGGAGCAACAGGCATGAGCGGCGCGAATACAGAATTGCATGCGCTCACACAGCGCATCCTGATTATCTCCCCTAACTGGATCGGCGACGCCGTGATGGCGCAGCCCTTATTGCGCTTGCTCAAAGACGCCCATCCGGAGCGCAGCATTGATGTGTTATGCCCGCCTTCCGCCGCCGCCGTGTGGCGCGCCATGGCCGAAGTCGAGGAAGTGGTGGAAACCCCGTTTCGCCACGGCGCTTTGCAATTGCGCGAACGCTGGCAGCTGGCGCAGGTATTGCGCAAGCGCGGCTATCTGGAAGCCTATGTCTTGCCGAATACCTTGAAATACGCCCTGATTCCCTGGCTGGCCGGGATTCCGCGCCGCATCGGCTACAAGGGTGAATCGCGCTATGGCCTGTTGAATGTGATGCACCATGACGATGGCGATGCGCCGCGCGCCATGGTGCCGTTTTACGCCGCCCTGGCCACGCCGCCGGCGCCGCAAGCGCCGCCGCTGCACACCCTGCCGCGCCCGCGTTTGACGGTGGGCGAAACGGAAATCAAGCGCGCCATGGGCTTTGCCGCGCTGCAGCCGAATTGGCCGGTCGTGGTGTTTGCGCCGGGCGCTGAATTCGGCTCCGCCAAACGCTGGCCGGCGCGCCATTTTGCCGAGCTGGCCGGGCTGGTCTGGCAAACCCTGCCGTATGCGCAAGTGATTTTGCTCGGCTCGAAAAAAGATATGGCGGTGTGTGAAAAAATCGTCGCCATCGAGCCGCGCGTGCGCAATCTGGCCGGTCTGACCCAGCTGTCCGACGCCATTCACTTGATTGCGAATGCGGTGGCGGTGGTCTCCAATGATTCCGGTCTGATGCATATCGCTTCCGCACTGAACCGCCCGGTGCTGGCGCTATACGGCCCGACTGACCCTGATCATGCGCCGCCCTTTTCCGATGTCGCCAAAGCCCTTTCGCTGCGGCTGGCCTGCGCACCCTGCCGCGAACGGCGCTGCCCGCTCGGACATCGCGAATGCATGCGCAAGATGACGGCCGATTTCGTGTACCAGGAATTCAAACCCATGCTGCAATCGGCGGCGGAACAGGAATAAGCGATTGTCATGAAGTCAGTACGTTCTGTCTTGAGCATCCTGGTATTGGCTGGCATGCTGAGCGGCGCAGGCGCGCAGGCCGCCAACCCGCCACAGAAATCCGCGCCGGCCAAAAAAACGCCGAAAAGCGCGCCCAAAGCCAACCCGCCTGGCGCGGCGCAAACGATTCTGACGCCGATTGATGACGCCGGCCATACGCGGGCGCCGAATCTGTGCCCTGATCTGAGCAGCTGTATTGACAGCATTCTGGCCAATGCCGGCCAATTTGATATGCGCAACACGATGGAAGCAATGTGGCGCATGCAACAATTTCCCGCCCAAAAACGCGGCTTGGGGCAAACTTCCGGCGAATGGCAAAAACGCGCCCGCGCCACACTGGAAGCCGGCGACTTGAAAGGCGCGCTGGACTTGTTGCGCGCCGCCTTGACGATCAATCCCGGCAATGAATTGCTGCATATCGAACTCGGCATGATGCTCTTGCAAAGCGGCGATCTGGCGCAGGCGGAGCGGAGTTTTCAGCAAGCGCTGCAATTAATTCCCTGGCGCACCCAGGCCTGGGAAGGACTGGCCCTGAACTACCAGGCCCAGGCGCAAGACGACAAGGCGGCGGCGGCGCTGGCGGTAGCCTGGGAATGGGCGATGAACAAATCCGCCTACAAAGCCGCACTGGCGGGCAAAACCAAACAGGCGATGTACGCCAAAGCGCTGGAATTGATCAACCGGCGCAATGAACAAACCATCGCCGCCTGGGAAAAAGTGCGGCAGGACAATCTGCAAGCGCCCGCAGATTGGCGCCAGCCGGTTTTGATTGAACGCGAAGGCTTTCAATGCAACGCGCCGCAATATCCCATGCAAGCCTTGCGGAATGGCGAAGAAGGCACGGTGCAGATGGATTTTTTACTGGAGCAAAACGGCCTGGTGCTGGACACCCGCATCAGCCAATCCTCCGGCGTGAATGATCTGGACGCCGCCGCCCGCCTGTCCCTGGCGACCTGCTTTGGCGTGCGCGTGCCGCCGCAGGGCCTGGGCGGACGGATTTTGCTCAGCACCCGCTACGTGTGGAAACTGGAATAGCAGCACATCATGCAAGGCGCCCGCAGCGTGGCCGTATGGCAAACTTTAGCGCGGCGCCGCTTTCAAACCATCTCTGCCAGCCTGAAGGAGTCAAGCATGCGCCCCACCCTGTCCGCCGCCACCCTGCTCTTGCTATTGTGCGCCGGCGCCCTGTCCGGCTGCGCCTGGTTTAAAAAACGCAGCCCGCCGCCAGCCGCCGCCAGCCCGGCCCCCGTGCTGCTGGGCAAACTGCCCTGCGCCATGCAATTGCCGCACAGCTGGCGCGTGCAGCAATTTGACGGTCTGACCCAGGCCAGCGATGGCGCCGGCAATCTGGTGGTGAATGCCGGGGTGGGCGGCGTGGATGAGACCCGCAAAACCTGGCAGGCGCTGCGCAAAGTGCGCAAACAATATGAAGACAACAGCCAGCGCTGGTTTGCCGAAGTGGCGTCCGACGCTGCTCACGCCGGCCTGCGCAGCTATATCGGCATCGTTGGCGATGCGCGACAAAGCTGTTTGCTGCAACTGTATTTACCGCCGGAACAGGAGATGCAAGCGCTGACGCTGTGGCGCGCTTTGCAATGGCCGCACCGCACGCCGCCACGCTATCCGGTGGGCGACGCCGCGCAATAACATCACGCCAAATCGATGGGCGCGGCGCATTCCGGCTTCAAACCCTGGCGCCCGGCGTAGGCGGCGCGAATCGCCGCCAGATCCTGCTCCCGGTCGCCGCTTAGCATAATGAAATCGGTGACGCCGATTTCGCGCTTGCCATAATCAATAAAACCCAAGCCAAGCGGGGCCTGCGCTTGCAAGGCGATGTGATAGAAACCGCTGCGCCATTGCGGCTGATAGCGGCGCGTGCCTTCCGGCGACATCGCCAGCCAAAACCAATCAGCCTCACGCATACGCGCCGCCAATTGCGCGCTGGCCCCGGTTTGCACATTCCGCACCACCGGCTCACCGCCCCAGGAACGCAAAATGCGGCCAAATAAAAATCCACACACGCCGCGAAACAGGCTTTCCTTACCGATCCAATTGATATGCACCCCGCAACACCATTTGGCCAGCATGCCCACCGGGAAATCCCAGTTGGATGTATGCGGGTACACGATCAACACCCCGCGCGGGCCTGGAAACGGCGCCAGCAATAAGCGCCAACCCAGGCGCAGCAACAACCACAAGGCCAGTTTTTGCTTGAGGGTGCGCATCTGCGCCTGGCTGACGCAATGCTCCTGACGGGTATCAGACATGATGTGATTCCGGAAAAATGTTGCTTTTGAGCACAGATAAAGCCGCATTATAGGCCGCTAACATGCGCAAACATGCAGTTTGGCCGCAGATTGCCTATAATTTATCTATCCGCCTGCCTGACGCTCCCTCCTTCCCGCGCCCGGCTTTTTCCTGACTACCCTGCTGCCTGGAGTTTGCATGACCTCCGAAACCGTCGATTTCTGGTTCGATGTGATCAGTCCCTATGCCTGGCTGGCGGCGCACGAATTGCCGCGTTTGCAACAGGCCGGCCTGCAAATCCGCGCCCGCCCCGTGCTGTTCGCCGCACTTTTGAATGCGCATGGCAATCTGGGGCCGGCGGAAATTCCGGCAAAGCGCGCCCATCTGGCGCATGATGTGCTGCACCGCGCCACCATGCGCGGTCTGAATTTTCAAGGGCCGCCGCATCACCCCTTCAATCCCCTGCTGGCATTGCGCATGTGTTGCGCCCAAAGCGATGACGCGCAGCGTCTGACGCTGGCGACCCGCCTCATGCGCGCCGCCTGGGAAGAAGGCGCAGACCTGGAACAGCCGGCGCAACTGCAAGCGCTGGCTGCTGCCTGCGGCCAGGACGGCGCCGCGCTGCTGGCCGCCGCCGCCAGCGCGGCAGTGAAACAAAGCTTGCAAGCCAATGCCGAGGCCGCCCTGGCCGCCGGCGTATTCGGCGTGCCCACCCTGGAATGGCGCGGTGAATTATTCTGGGGGGCTGACCGGATTGAACATATGCTCTGGCGCCAGGCTGGCCACAGGCCCGACCTGGAACGCATTCCCACCATCCTGGCGCGCCCTGCCAGCGCGCGCCGCAAACCATGACTGGACTCGCCATGATCGTCCTGCTCGACCCCAAACAAGACGCCGCCGCCCTGCACCATCTGTGGCAAAGCGCATACCGGCAAGAAGCTGATTTGCTGGGCGTGACCGATTTTCCACCCCTCAAAGTCAGCCGTGAAGAATTGCAAACCTCGCCCGCCCAGTGGTTTGGCGTGTGGCAAGGCGGCGCCCAATTACTGGCCGCCTGCGCAGTCGAAGCGCAAAACGATCACCACTTGATCAGCGCCATGCTGGTGGCGCCGCAAGCCCAGCGCCAGGGCCATGGCCGGCGTCTGCTGACCCATGTGTGCGAACGGCATCACGCCAAGCGCTTGCGGGTCGGCACAGCGCAAGCCAACCGGCCCGCCCTCGCGCTGTATGCACAAGCCGGCTTTGTTGCGGTCAAGCAACAGCAACTCCCCCTGCAGCAAGGCTGGCTTGATTATCTGGTGCTGGAAAAAGCCGCGCAAACGATGTAAACAGAAAGCAGAAGCCGGCAATCACGCACGGCAAGCAGGGAGGCTGGCATGTTGTATAGCAAATTGATTTTATTGCTGCTTTTGTTGTTCTCCTGCCTTCCCTTGCTGGCGGCGTCCTGGCTGGTGGATCACAACAACAGCAGCGCCTGGTTTGCCGTCGGCTATCTGGGCAATGGACAAGTCAAAGGCCGTCTGGCGGTGCAAGCCGGGCGGGTCGAATTCGACCGCCAGGCCCAGCTGGCGCAAGGTGAAATCGGCTTCGATATGAATTCGGTGCAAACCGGGCGCAGCAATCTGGATCATTTCATCAAATCCGCCTCCATCTTTGACAGTGCAAACTATCCCGACATGCGTTTTCGCGCCATGCGCCTGGAATTTGACGGCCTGCGCCTGCAGGCTGCGCACGGAGAATTGCAGTTGCGCGGCGTGACGCGCCCGGTGCGGCTGGAAGTGAAACGGCTGAGCTGCGCCGATCAATTACCCCATCTGTTTGAAAGCGGGCGCAACCTGGATGACAATCTGGAGCGCGCCTACTGCCAGGCGGAATTCGTGACCTCGATTTCGCGCAGCCAATTCGGCATGGATGCCTATTCGCTGCTGGTGAAAGATGAAGTGGACATCGCCGCGCAATTGGTCTTGCAAAGGATGGCGCCGTGAAGCGCTGGCGCCGCTTGTGCGCTGCGCTATCGGGCTTCGCCGCCTGCGCCTTGCTGGGCGCAAGCCCCGCTTTGCATGCGCGCGAATTCGTACTGGACGCCAGCCACAGCAGCATTTATTTCGCCGTTCCGCACTATGCGCGCAGCGACATCCGGGGCCGCCTGCCACAGTGGCGCGCAAACCGTCTGTGGTTTGATGGCCAGCAAGGCGAGGTGGAGATTGAAATTGACGCCAGCCAGATCGACAGCGGCTCGCGCCTGCTGGATAAAATCATCGCCTCGGAACAAGTGCTGGACGCCGAAAACCATCCGCAGATCCGTTTCAGCGCACGCCAATTTGAATGGCGTGACAAGCAATTGCATGCGCTGCATGGCGAACTCACTTTGCACGGCGTGCGCCAGCCGCTGAGCTTGCGCGCGCAGCGCTGGCAATGCGGGCGCATCCGCATCGTGCTGATAGAGCGCGAAGTCTGCGGCGGCGTGCTGCGCGCTGAATTTGCGCGCAGCGCGTTTGGCATCAAACGCTATTTACCCGAGGTGGGCGATATGGTGCAGCTGGAAATTTCGATTGAAGCCAGCCCGCGTTAAACAAAGCGCATTCAGCCGACATCGGCGCGCTGGCTGCCGATCAATTTACAACCGCATTCGGTGACGCAATTTTCGACCGCCACCGCGATGCCATCCAAGGTCATCGTGGCATGCCCGCTGACAATTTTGTTAACCCCGTGCGGTTTGCCGCCGGGATACACCAAGGGACAGGAAACCTGATCGCCCACGCGCGCAATCGGCCGCCCGTCGATATCGTGCTTGGGCGAACCGCTGATCACGACGCCGCCATGGTCGGTTTTATCACCGACGGTGATGATTTTGAGGGACATATAGACTCCAGATGCAGCGCCCTGCCTCAAGGCTGGCGCGACAATTATCATATTCACAATTCGCGCCATATTCTTTGCCTTTGGGCGCAGTTAAATCAAAGCAAACCAGCTGCAATTTTACGTTCACTTATTCAGAGGTATAGCGCGTATGCATGTGAAACTGTAACAGTTCAGCTGGATTCAGGCTAAAAGCGCAGGCTGGGTTGAGCGCAGCGATAATCCTGCGTCCGACAACACTTGAGCCACAAATGAGCCAGCGTAAGCGATAAGCAAGATCGACAGCTGTCGTTTCATATTGCTGAAACAGGTAGAAAAAACAGTAACGATAGTTTCATGCCTCTATAGGGGCTGAATAGACACGCTTAATTTTTATTTTCCTGGTTAATAGTATGTGCCTTACACCAAAGTAAGGCGCTTTGTACCGACGTCACAGACTCAATTAAGCCGCGATAGTTGGCCATATTCGCAATTTACGCCAAACTCCTCACCTTTGGGAGCAGTTAAATCACGGCAAACCAACTCCAATTTACCATCCACTTTTTCTGCGGTGTAGCGGGTGTGAATGTGAAATTTACGCTTTTCCACCAAATCGGTAGCACGCCAATCCAGTTCATAGCCATTATTGATGCGCTTAATCACCGGCAACTCATCTGGAGTGGGCTTAGGCCCACCTTTGGTAGATTGCACATTGCGCCATAATACAAGCAGAGATGCAGTTTTAGCATCATACAAAAGATAATTAACTTCCCGGTGATATTTTGCATCCTTGCCTGGTTTTTGATCATATTCAAAGCCAGGGCAGATTTTGCGCACCAGCGCCATACCGGTTTCCGCATGCAAAACATTGAATTGATAAGCTGGACATACATTATTTTTAGCGCCATGTGGCACACCAGCATTAAATGCATCAATCTTACTACCCTGCACGAAAACAAGGCGCCCAGTTTGCGGCTGCAATTGCATCTTGAAATTATCAGATTTTATCAGTAGCACTTCCAGATCCTGAGGTTTGACGCTCTCGGAAAACAAAACAAATTGCCTCCAGCGCTGCTGATCTGTACCAGTTTTCAGAATCTTCTCCTCTCTTTCCCTGGCCTTGCGATCGATGATTTCAGTTGGTGATTCCCCAGTTGCTGTATTAGAGGGAAAATCGGCCCTGGCTGCAAAAAAAATACTGAACAACAGCAAGAGTGACATACTATTTTTCATAAATTCAAATTCTCACTTTTATAACTCTGTCCATATAGCATGCGCTACTATATTCTTCCCCTTTTGCAGGGTGTTGAAAACACTAGCTACCGCCAATTTTTCATGCCATACATAGTTGAATTTTGATAGTATCAACTAGATATAGTAAAAAATTTCTGAATATCTTCATTTATCAACGCCCTGTTACATCTAATGCTCAGGGAATTCGTGGTATTTGGCCATATTCACAATTCACACCAAATTCTTCGCCTTTGGGTGCGGTTAAATCACGGCAGACCAATTGCAATTGACCGTTCACTTTTTCTGATGTATAACGCGTACGAATGTGGAATTTTTTATTATAAACGGGATTTAATGTATTCCAATTCATTTCATAGCCATTCTCAATCTTGTGAATTTTTGGCAATGTTTTAGGCTCAGGATATGCCCCATCTTTGCTTGTTTGCACATTTCTCCACAATACAGTCAAAGATGATGTCGCCTCATCATAAAGAAAATAATTAACTTCAAGATGGAATTTAGCCTCTTTTCCAGGCTTAGCATCAAACTCGAAGCCTGGACAAGTTTTGCGTATCACAGCCATCCCAGGTTCCGCATGAATAACACTGAATTGATATTCTGGGCAAACATTGTTCTTTGTACCATGTGGAACTGCCGCATCAAATGCGTCAGTTTTCTTTCCTTGAATAAAGAGCAAGCGCCCGAATTGTGGTTGTAACTGCATTTTGAAATTCTCAGATTTAAGCAAAAAGATTTCAAGATCTTGGATTTTTTTGCTGTCTGAAAACAAAATCTTATCAGCCCAACGCTGTTTATCAGTGCCTGACTTGAGAATTTTCTCTTCCCTCTCACGTACTTTTCGCTCTGCGATTGCTGCGGGCGCCTCGCCTGTTGCTGTATTAGATGGCATATCTGCATAGACACTGCATGAGACCCCGGCCAATCCCCCCAACCAACACAGTTTCAAAAAAATATTCATATCAATCATTTCCTTATGTTTTTAATAAACAATAGTGGATCAAGCCTATTAGCTAGCCCTGAACATGTCATCTGAGCAATTTTACGAACCTCAAAATGGAGGTGAGCACCATTTTCTATAGTTGTCATATTAGATGCATTACCACTACATCCTGATTTTCCTATGATATCACCTGCATGAACATAGGTACCGTGAGGAACACCAAAATTCGATAAGTGCGCATAGAAAAAGCCTATCGTTTTTTGCCCAGGGTTGATTTTTTCACAAAGAACTGCCATGTCTTCAGGCAAGTCATTAATTCCAACTTCGAGAATTATGGTATTGCCATAATCTGATTTCTTCGATATTTCATTTGTGTATACTCTACCATTGGCTACCGCATAGATAGAAGTGCCGGGTAGCGCAACCAGATCAACACCTTGATGTGATTTACTTCCACCTTTTCTCACCATCCCGAATTTGGCGCCATGAAGTTCTTTACCGTTAACAACTCTAACGCTTAATAAAGCAGTCCTCAAAGTGCAATTGGTGAGAGGATCTACCCAATATCCTCCCCCTGTTGATGTAGGAGGAGCTGCAGTGTGCATCGATGTAGGTGCTGCTGCAGGTTTGGGCATTGGTTTTGCAACAAACTCGCCACCCAAACCTGCTAAAATATCAGAAAACTTACGCACAGGCAATTGCAATTTTGGATCATTCACCATGAAATGGTTGACATTTATTTTAAAATCAATATAAGAATACAACCATCCACGATACGCCATTACTGGAGAGCCTTTATATTGCTCAAGAATTTTTCGCAATCGATCGGGGTTTTTTCCTTCTGGATCAATCTGTGATTTTAAACGCGCAAGAGCAACGCTATTATCAAAACTGTCCTTGTACTTCCCCATTCCCATCACTTGCAACGCGCCCCCAACCCCCTCATGATGTAAAAAATAAGCAATTTTCGCCCTTTCCTCAGGGGGCAAACCCGACACCGATAACTTGCTCAGTCTCTCAAACTGTTTCAAATTCAATTTGGCATAGCTGGCTGCGGCATCTATAGCGTATTTGGCGACCAGTCGCTTTTTCAAGCGGTCACTTTCCTTTAAGCTGCCACATTCTTGATGCAAGAGCGATTGTGGATCTTTAAACACCTCTGCCCATGCAGCAGGAAAAAACTGGGCTAAGCCTTGCGCCCGTTTGGGAAAGCTCTCATTTGAATTTTCCAGCCAATGCCCCGGATTCTTGCTCTTCTTGCCAGCTTTCGCAGCTTCCGCGTCCACCAGGGCAGCTAATGCCTGCGGTGTCTGCCCATGTCGGCTGGCGGAGTCGATCAGATATTTGCGGTACTCTTCATTGGCAGGTGGTAAACGCAGATTCTTTTCCGTGTAGATACTGGCCATCGCGTGCATGGGCGTGCCTGCCTCCGTTCTGGTCTGCTCTTGCACGGTCGCGCCTGATGCTTTTTGTGCTGCCTGCGCACTGTTTTTTTGCACAGTCGCCACCGCTGCTTCCTGCTTACCTTTTTGCGGCAATAAATTCCCTTTCAAACTCACCTGCCGCGAATCAATCCCGACCATCCATTTGCCTGGCGCAAGAACTTGCTGATCCACCACTTGCACCAGTTTCTTTTCCATGTCTTCGATCCAGACTTTCAGACCTTGCGCATGATCATTCACAGCCACCTGCAAAGTTTTCAGACCTTGCTCGAAAGATTGCACCACCGTTTTACCATCGTATTCCAACTTGATGTTTTTTGGCGTAAAGCTGTTGAAATCCAAACCACGAAATTGTAGCTGAAGCAAGCAATCCGGCACACCTGCCGCGCCAGGAAGCTTTATCTTCTGCCCTACCGCCAAATGATGCACCTGGCTGCCCTTCATCCCATTCAAATGCGCCAGCGCATCCACGGTTGTACCGTGCGCTTTGGCGATTTTCCACAGGGTGTCACGCGGTTTTACCACATATTCGGCCATCTTCTTTTCCTCACAGATGTTCGCTGTCGCGATCTTCATCCAACACACCCGGATCAAATTCGCCCAACTCTTCCAACTCGTCCACAATCTCTTCAAACTGCACGCTCCACCCCTCGAATCCGACCAAAGCGTTATAAATCTGATTGTGCGCTGCTTCCACTTTTTCAGTAATGCCGCTGGCGTCCAGCACCTTTTTGGCCAGCACTTTTTGCTGCTCGGGATCAAAGAATGTCACCACCGCATCTTGCAATGCCTTGCCTTCCGCGCTCAAGGCCATCACGCTGATTTCATGCGGGCCTTCTTCTTTTACCGGATTCAATTCGATTTTCACCGGTATATTTTTCGGCCCGACCATGCTGTGGGTGGCAGCGTGCGCCACCCATGGCCCTTTGCAACCCTGCTCTATGCCGCCGGCATTGAGCTTGATATAGCTGCCGCCGCCATTGATCACCACTTCTTCTTTTGCAGTGATAGTGATGCGCTCCGCTTCCTGCTTGATATCGAGCTTGGCCAGAATATTGATATTGTTTTTCAGCGCTTCAATATCTATATCGCCGCCAGCGGCAATCAGCTTCATGCCCGCCTTATGTACAAACAGGCGGAAGGTGTTGCGGATGCTGGCGAACAGATTTTTTCCGCTGGCAATCGATAAGTTCTTTCCGGTGGTAAGAGCGGTATGCTCATCGCTGCAAATATGAGTGGATTTGCGCGTGGTGCTGGCGATGCCTGCCGGACTGGCCAAGACCAGATGCGGCGCCGCCAATTCCGGAAAGTCATCACCGGCGGGAGCGCCGCGAATCTGCTGGTTTTGCTTTTTCAGCTTATCCAACACTTCGTTCTGTCCCTCATCCTGTGCGCCGTGCTGCTCTGCCAGTTTGGTCAGCACTTGCTGCTGCTCGCGCGCCGAATACAGGCGATGCATAGTTTCCGCCATGCTCTTAGCCGGCCCGGCGACATCATCACGCGCTTCGGTGGTCAGCAACATGCCGCTGCCGGCGCGCGCCACGCCCCAGGCATTGGTCGCCAATTCCCAACCTTCGCCGCGCGCATCGCGCCGCCCGCTGTTATTTTCGATGCGGGTAAGCGCCCCTAAGCTGAGTTGGCTGCAGGCATGATCACTCTTTAATTGCGCCTGAATGTTGTCTTGCGTATCGTCCAATATCAAATGATTGCTGCGCCCCCTGGCGCCATTGCCGCCGCCGGGTTGCAGTTCGCGACTGCGCAAGCCGGATAAAGCTTGCTGTGAAGGTAAGCGCCAGGGCGGCATATTGCGTGCGTTATACACCGAACCGATAATGATTGGCCGGTCTGGCGAGCCGCCCAGCCACTGCACCAAGACTTCTTGCCCGATGCGCGGCAAATTCATCATGCCTAATTCACCGCCGGCCCATTGGCTGGAAACACGCAACCAGGCGGTATTTTGCTCACCCTCTCTGTCCCAATGAAAACGCACTTTGACGCGGCCAAAGCCGTCAGTATGGATTTCCTGGCCGGACGGCCCGATCACAGTGGCGCTATCAACGCCAGGCATGCGTACGTCATGACTGTTAAAACCCGGCCCGGGTCGCCAGTCATATTGCAAAGGCACGCAAGTAAAGCTGTTTTCATATTGCGCCGCGGCTCCTGCCTCATTCAGGAAATTATTGTCAGCCTGGTGCCGCACTGAAACCAATAAATATTCCTTCGCCTCATCTTCCAGGAACTGTCCCAAACGGTCGCGCTGCAAACGGAACCAACGGCCTGGTTGCATACGGCGCACATTGCTGCGGCCTTGAATACGCACCCCTTCGGTTTGCAACTGGGCCACGCGCACTGCAGCCTGCTGCGCGCCATGCGCCGCATCTTTAAATCCGTATAAATCCTGATATTCATAGACTTCGCGCGCAGACGCCTTGCCCAGATCATGCGCGCCGCTGGCATGTGCGAATTGTGTTGCCGGCTGCTTGAAATCCCAGCTGGAAAGGCTGGCGCTGCCTGAGCATAATTTGTGTTGCGGCTGCCACTGTAAAATTTTGTCATGCCGGTTATCACCGCCAGCGTGATGCCACACCACGTCTGCTGCGCCATCTATTGGATCCGCATGCCCTGAACTGTCCGATAAAATCAGGCGATGTCCTTGCAAGCTGTGTTCGTACCAGTAATGCCAACCCATCTCCTCCCAGCGCCGGTGCAAGTAATTGTGATCCGTCTCATCAAATTGGCAGGAGTAGGTGCGCTCCGGGTCTGCGCTGCGCATGCGGAAGTCATGTTGCGCCATCCCGCTCTGTAAAAAAATTTCCTTGCTTTGCGCCTGAATCGATTGCCGATGGAAAAGGCAATTGGTCTTGCGCAAGGCGAATTGCGCCAACCAGGGGGTGAGGATCAACTCGTAGTGCGCCAAGGAATTTTCAACTGCGGTGCGGGTAAATTGCTGGCAATAACCGTTGAAAAAACGGCTGCGTCCATCTTCCCCCTTCAACTCAACGCAAATCATGCGTCCCTGCACCTGATTTGCAGGAATGTGCCAGTCGTCAGACAATGCAGTAACGGTATAACGATAATCACGCGATAAACTTTCCTCTGCATCGAGGCGATTAATCAGCAAACCGGCATCAGGCCCATCCTCGTGTGGAAAGTACATATAAAGCAGGCGCACGCCGCCGCGCCGCATCAATTTTGCGATTTTTTCCGCCGGGGAGAATTCCATCAATTCGCTCTCTGGAAATAGTTAAAACAGCTATGTAAATTAAATGTAAAACGTCTTGAGAATGCACGCATCAGAATGGCTCATGTGTTCTACTCATTTTCTCATAAAAACAGCACTGCAACAATGCAAGCATAGCTTCCTGTTCATAAGTTCTCACAAGATTTTCATATGAGAAACTTTCAACAAGATGCAAAAATTTTCATTTCTGACCCCATATCTTGACAAAACATCAAAAACACTGCTACAGTAACACCTATTGCAGGCCAAGATTGCATGCAATCTCAACAACAATCACATCCGGGCATCAGAACCGGGGCGTGCCGGGATTCTCCCGCAGACGATCAGCATTCAAATCAGTTTCCATCAGGAATCAGTTAATTTTTAATTGATACCAGCATCATTTGTTTCACCGCCAGGCCGGATCCAAAAACAGGCCGGCCCAGCCAGGACACAGGAGAGAAAACAAGGACACGGTAGCCATACCGGGAGGGGCTTGCGCGCATTTTGCGCCGGTTCCGCTGGATGGGCAGGCCCGCCTTGGGCCGCCTATCCCGAGAGAGGAGACTGCGAACAGACATGAATGCCGGACCAAGAGACGGCCAGCTGTTTGCGCCATATCGCACCGTGCCGCGCGCACGGTGTTTTTTTATCTGCACAAAACGCCTGTGTTAGCATGGCGCATCGCTATTCTCTGCACATTTGTATGTCTGATCTCAGCCGTTTTTCCGCCGTCGTTGCGGCCCCTTTTGGCGCGCTTGGCATCGTCTGCGATGCGCATGCGGTGCAGGAATTGATTTATCTGCCGCCCTCTTTTCAAACCCGGCCGCCAGTCAATGCGCTGGCGCAACGTGCGGCGCAACAGGTGACGGCTTATCTGCAAGACGCGCAAGCGCCTTTTGATTTGCCGCTGGCGCCGCGCGGCACCTTGTTTCAGCAAAAAGTGTGGCAGGCGATTTGCGCAATTCCCGCCGGGCATGTGCAAACCTATGGCCAAATCGCACGCGCTTTGCAATCCGCGCCGCGTGCAGTGGGCCAGGCTTGCGGCGCGAATTGGTTTCCGCTGGTGGTGCCCTGTCACCGTGTCACGGCGGCGCAAGGTTTGGGCGGTTTCGCGCACGCCACTGATGATTTTCATCTCGGCGTCAAGCGCTGGCTGTTACAACATGAAGGCGCACTCCTGCTGTGAAACGCAAACCGGAACCCTGGCAATTGCTGCCGCTGGAGGCGGCCAACGGCGAGGCGATTGATCGCTTTGTCGATACCCTGTGGCTGGAAGAAGGCTTGGCGCGCAATACGCTGGAAGCATACCGGCGCGATCTCGAATTGCTGGCGCGCTGGCTGCAGGCGCATCAATCCTGTTTGCTGACACAGGCGCAAAGCCACCAGCTGCATGCCTATTTCGCCGCGCGTCATATGGAAACCAAGGCCAGCAGCAGCAATCGGCGGCTGGCGGTGTTGCGCCGTTTTTATACCTTTGCTGTTCGCTGTCATTGGCGCCAGGATGATCCCTGCGCACGCATGGAAAATGCCAAACAGGGGCCGCGCCATCCCAAGATTTTGAGCGAAGCCCAGGTCGAAGCGCTGTTGGCGGCGCCGGACTGCGCCACGCCCCTGGGCTTGCGCGACCGCGCTATGCTGGAATTGATGTACGCCAGCGGTTTGCGTGTTTCGGAATTGGTGTTGCTGCCGCTGAATGCCGTCAGCATGAATGATGCCGTGCTGCGGGTGCAGGGCAAGGGGGATAAGGCGCGCCTGCTGCCATTTGGCGAACATGCGCTGGCGCTGCTGCAACGCTATCTGGCGCGGGCGCGCAGTGAGCTGTTGCAGGGACAGATCAGCGACGCCTTGTTCGTCACCGCGCGCGGCGGGCCGATGACGCGCCAGATGTTTTGGGTCTTGATCAAGAAATATGCGCTGCAGGCCGGCATCCGCAATCCCTTGTCGCCGCATACCCTGCGCCATGCGTTCGCCACCCATTTATTGAACCATGGCGCAGATTTGCGTGTGGTGCAATTATTGCTGGGACACGCTGATATCACCACCACGCAAATTTACACCCATGTGGCGCGCGAACGCTTAAAGCAATTACACGCGCAACATCATCCCCGCGCTTGATATGTCTGTCACTTTACATCACATCAATATCAGTGCGCCGGCGCAGACTTTGCGCGCAGTGCGCGATTTTTACTGTGCCCTGCTGGATCTGCAGGAGGGTGCGCGTCCGGCGTTTAACAATCCCGGTTATTGGTTGTATGCCGGGCCGCATGCGCTGCTGCATTTGACGCAAAGGAGCGAATCTCATTGCCGCAGCACGCAAAGACAGCACAGTACGCTGGATCATGTCGCTTTCGCTTGCAGCGATCTGCCGGCGCTGCGGCAACGTCTGGCTGACATGCAGTGCGCCTTCAGAGAAGTGCAAATTGCGGCGCTGTGTGACCAGCAGGGACAAGTTGTGATTCCCGCGCAAATCCAGTTGTTTTTGCAAGATCCCGGCGGCAATCAGATTGAATTGAATTTTGAACTGCGCCAGGCAGCATAAAAAAACCCCGCATACATGCCTGCACGCGGGGTAAGGAGGAAAACCCGGGGGTTTAGCACCGGATTTACAGCGAACCGTTACTCATGATTTTTATCAGCTAACACATGCGGGGCGGCGGCGCCATGCGCGGCGCCATCCTTGCCATGCCAGAAGCGCAGCGCACGCTTGCCCAGGCTGTCGAGGTAGGTGTAGGCCACCGGCACCACGATCAAGGTCAGCAAGGTCGAAGTCAGCACGCCGCCGATCACAGCTCGTCCCATCGGGGCCTGGATTTCACCGCCATCGCCGCTGCCAATCGCCATCGGTAACATGCCAAACACCATCGCCAGCGTGGTCATCAGAATCGGGCGCAAGCGCACTTGACCGGCTTCCAGCAAAGCTTGCATGCGTTCCTTGCCTTCACGCTGCGCCTGGTTGGCGAAGTCCACCAGCAAAATCGCGTTCTTGGTCACCAGCCCCATCAACATAATGAAGCCGATCAGGGAGAACATATTCAGCGTGCTGCCTGTCACCAACAGCGCCAGCAGGACGCCGATCAAAGACAAGGGCAAGGACATCATAATCGCCACCGGCTGCAAGAAGCTGCCAAATTGCGAGGCCAGTACGAGATAGATGAAGATCACGGCAATACCCAGTGCGGTGGCGAAGGAAGACAGCATATTCGCCTGCTCTTCCGCCTGGCCGCCGATATCAAAGCGCACCCCGTTTGGCAACTCTTTCTTAATTTCTTCCAGCACTTTGTCGATTTCCTTGTTGACGTCGCCCGAGGGACGGCCTTCAACATTGGCGTAAATCGCAACCCGGCGCATCAGGGCCTGACGCTTGATCACTTGCGGGCTGGAGGACGGCACAAATTGCACCACCTGACGCAAGGGGGCCATCACCGGTTTGCCCTGCTCATCCACGCGGCCAGTGGCGATCATCAGATTTTCCAAATCGCTGATTTTTTGCCGCGCTTCTTTCGGCAGTTGCACATTCACGTCATAGTTTTGTCCATCCGGCGCAAGCCAGCGTGTCACCGCGCTGCCCGCCACCAGCGGACGCACCGTTTCGCCAATCTGCTGCGGCGTCAAGCCCAGATCGCTGGCCACCTCATTATTGATCTTGATCACGGTGGCCGGATTTGCGCCAGCCTGGCTGTATTCCATATCCACCACGCCCTTGATCTGACGCAGACGCGCCATCAATTTCTGCGCAGTCGCTTCCAGGCCGGCTTCGTTCTGTCCCAGAATCGCGATAAAGATCGGTTTGTCATTGCCGCCCACTGAAAATTCGATGCCGCCGATGTTTTGCATGCGTTGCCGGATTGCTTTTTCAATGTCTTTCTGGCTGCGCCGCTTGACCTTTTCCTTGTCTTGCAGCTTCAAGCGCATGGTGACATTGTTTTTACTGTCATCGCCCACCACGGTGGAGACTGAGACCACTTCCGGGAATTTTTGCAAAGCCTCTTCAATCTGCAAGGCTTTGGCGTTGGAATATTCCAGACTGGAGCCAACCGGCATTTTGAAATTCAGCGAGATTTCACCTTCATCGCTTTCCGGGAACATTTCCCCGCCCACCAGCGGCACTAACATCAAACTGCCGACAAAGATGGCAAAGCTCAAGCCCAGCGTGGTTTTGCGATGGCCTAAGGCCCAGGCCAACACCCGTCCATACAGGCGGTGCAAGGCATCGATGCGGTGCTCAATCGCTTGCATCATGCGCCCCAGCCAGGGAACATATTTGAAGCGGTTTTCCGCCGGATCCGGCCATACTGCGGACAGCATGGGATCAAGTGTGAAACTGACGAACAGCGAAATCATGACCGCGACCGCCACCGTAATCCCGAATTGCAGGAAGAAGCGGCCAATAATGCCATCCATGAAGGCCACCGGGACAAACACCGCCACAATGGCGAAAGTGGTGGCCATCACCGCCAGACCGATTTCATTCGTACCGTCATTCGCCGCCTGGCGATGGCTCTTGCCCATGCCGAGGTGACGCACAATGTTTTCCCGCACCACAATCGCATCGTCAATCAGCAAGCCGATTGAGAGCGAGAGCGCCATCAGGGTCAGGGTGTTGATGGTGAAACCGAACACTTTCAAGGCGACAAAGCTGGCGATTACCGAGATCGGCAGGGTCAGCGCGGTAATCACCGTGCTGCGCCAGGAATGCAGGAACAGGAACACGATCAAGATGGTCAGCAAGCCGCCTTCAATAATCATGCGTTTAACGTTATCGACCTGCTTTTGCACATAGTCCGAAACCATGAAGGAGACTTCCAGCTTGACATCCGGCGGCAGCTCCAGTTTGACCATATCTTGCACGGCTTTATACACGCCCTTGCCGACTTCGGTGACATTCGCGTCTTGCATCTTGATCAGATCGAAGCTGATCGACGGCTTGCCATTGATGCGCGCCATGGAAATGCGTTCACGTTCGCCATCAATCACTTTGGCCACTTGCTCCAACAGCACCGGGCCGTTGGCGCGACGCGCGACGATGATTTTATTGAATTCGGCCACGCTCTTGATGCGTCCCTCAATCCGCACCAATTGTTCGCGCTGGCCAAAGCTCATCGCGCCTGCCGGCATATTCTGGTTATACACTTGCAGCGCGCGCATCACTTCATCGACGCCAACGCCGAAGGCGCTCAATTGATCCGGGTTGAGTTGAATCGCGATTTCACGCGTACTCACGCCGCCGACGCGCACTTCACCCAGGCCGGGCACATTTTGCAAGCGCTTGGTGATGAGTTGTTCCGCCAGATTCGATAATTCGCGCAAATCGCGCTTATCGGAAGTCAGATTCAAATGGCCCAGGTAGGAATTGTTTTCCCCATCGCCGCGCCCGATGAAGGGGTCTTTGACATCTTTGGGAAAACCCGGCTTGATCGCCGCCACTTTGTCGCGGATCTCCTGCACCGCCTTATCCATATTCGCATTCAAATCGAATTGGATAAACACGCCGGAGCGGCCTTCCCATGAATTGCTGCGGATTTTGCGCACCCCGGCCACGGTATTGACCACTTCCTCAATCGGCTTGGTCAGATCCTGTTCCACCTGTTCCGGCGACGCGCCCGGATAATTCACCATAATCGAGGCGAATGGCAGTTGCACATTCGGCATCGCTTCCACCGGCAAACGCTTGTAGGCGAACAGACCGAGCACCATGATGCCAATCATCACCATGGTGGCGAACACCGGATTATTGATACTGGTTTTTGTGATCCACATAATATGTCCCCGCCGCATCAAGCCATGCGGCCCGGTTTCAGTGCGGCCGCTTTGCCGGCTTTCTGCGGCAGTTTCACTTTACTGCCAGGCTTCAGGCTGTCGCTTCTGGTCAGCAAGACTTCATCGCCGGCCTGCAAACCCTGGCTGACTTCCGCCACGCCTTCGGCTTCATTGCGCACGCCGAGTTTGACCGCCTGGGTTTTGAGTTCGCCGTTTTTGATCAGATACACCACGTCCTGCCCGCCTTCCTGACGCAATGCCAGCAGGGGCATGACCGGGGTTTGGCGCGATTTTTCCACCGCCACCACGCCGCGCGCATACATGCCGCCTTTCAGGCTGCCATCGTTTTGCACTTGCACATACACGGTGAGGGTGCGCGAAGCCGGATCGGCGGTGGGGTTGATGCGCTCCACCTTGCCGGTAAAGCGTTTTTTCTCCATGCCATCGACACTGAACTGCACGTCCTGGCCGGCATGAATGCGCGCCACCTCCGCCGCCGGCACCGCTGCTTCCAGGGTTAAGCGCTCCAGATTGACCAGGCCGAATACCGGCATATCCGGGGCCGCTTTATCGCCGGCTTGCAAATAGCGTTTGGAGATTACGCCGGCAAACGGTGCGCGCACGACCGAGTCAGCCAGCGCGATGCGCGCCACATCCAGCTGGGCGCGGGCGGATTTGAGGTTGGCCTCGGCCAGTTCGACACTGTTTTGCACCTGGTCGTAGGCGTTTTGGGAGATGTATTTCTGCTGCAGCAGGGCTTGATTGGTGTGATGATTTTTTTGCGCCATGGATAGGCGGGCGCGCGCTTCATCGACTGCGGCTTGCTGGCTGGCCAGGCGGGCTTGCAGATCGGCGGTATCGATGCGCGCCAGAATCTGCCCTTGCTGCACACTCATGCCTTCTTCAACCAGGCTTTCAAGCACAACGCCGGCGGCGCGCGCTTTGATGGTGGCGCTGCGCGCCGGAATCAAGCTGCCATGCAAAGCAATATGCACCGGCAGTTCGCGCAGGCTGATGGTGTTGACGTCGGCTGCAGCCAATTCATAAATCGGGGCCGGCTGTTCTTTCTTTTCTTTTTTTTCCGGCGCATTGCCGGCCTGAGATTGACTGACCATCCAGCCGCCGACAGAGAGTCCGGCGACCAGCACCGCCAGCAGTGGCCAACGCAAACGCTTGATTGTGCCTGATTGTTTCATGATGCCTCTTCCTGATAGATGAATGCGGTGCGGTATGCGACCTGACGCACTGCCCGATCTGGCGCCGGGCTGCGTCTCCAGCTTTGCACTGTAAAAAAAGCTGTGCATACAGACTAGCGAATTGCGATAAAACGCATTTTTGCGCAGCTGAACTGCAAAAAGGCGGGAGGAAGTGCGCAAAATGCGCGATGAAATGCAAGCGCACAAAATGCCGCCGCAACCAGCGCCGGGCCAGTTGCGACCCGCAATCGCCCACGCCAAGGGACGGACATGAGGTGTTTTTGCGCTGACCCCGCCGGCTTTGTTTGCTGTATGACGATGGCATAACGCACTCCTTGGCCCGCTTGCCGCGCCGCCTTTCCTGGCAACGGCAGCCGGACTTTCATTATCGGAGTTGGCGCGCAAAGTGCAAGCCCGGATCTTTCGGGCGCGCCGGCGATGTGCGGATGGCGTGGCCGGCGCCGGCGGATATCAGCGGCGCGCGCATGCTGATCAGAGTTTGCGCAGCGCTTCTTCCACCTGTTGCCGGGTTTTGGCGTCAAGCTGGGGCAGCACTTTTTGCCATTTTTCCGCGTCTTGCACTTGCTTTTGCTGTTGTTCGCTGAGTGCGGCGGGGGCGGCGGGTTGGCGCATAAACAGCGCCTGGCCGGCCAGGGTGAAGAGCGCAGCCAGGGCGGCGCTGATGGCCATTTGCGGCCAGGGCAGGCTGGCGGCGGGCGCGTTCCGGGGCGCTGCGGCGGCCGGCGGCGCGCTTTGCGCTGGCGCTGTGGCCGGTGCGACTTCGGGCGCAGCGGCGGATAAGGGCGGCGCGACGGGCTGGCGCGGCGCGCCCTCCTCCCAGATATCGTCATGCCGCGCAGCGGCTGGCTGGGCCGCGTGTGGCGCGCTTTGCAGGGCGGGATGCGCCAGCAAATTACGTCCGGCCTGCTCCAGCAAGCCAAGATGACGCGCCACCGCTTCATCCAAAATCGCCTCATTCATCACCACCAGGGCGAACGCTGGGTCATTCAGATCAATTTTGATGCCGGTCTTTTCCAATACCAGGCTGCGCAATTTCTGCTGATCCATGACGCCCCTCTCACCAATTGACTTTGTCGAGTTGCTCAAAGACATCACGGAAAAACAGCTTGATGCGTTGTTTTTCCATGATGTTGAATTTCTCGCTTTGCAGCACTTCGTCCAGGGTGAGGCGGCCAATATTCATCTTTTTCAAATCCGCGCCGAAGGTGTCGGGGTTGCGCGGCGCTAAGCAGATGCGGCCACGCACCCGGGTCGAGTGTTCGTAGTAGGTGGCGGATTCGGTGAAGAGTTTGCCGCTGGCCGATTGCAACAGGCCGAAATGCTGGTTTTCCCACAGCACCAGCGGGGCTTTGGTGGCTTTCGCGGTGGAGACAAAGCCGGTGGCGGTGTCGTGCAGGGTGTCGCCGCCGCCGACAATGGTGTGGATATACACTTTGCGCCCGGACTCTTCCAGCATGCCAAGGCAATCGTTTTCCAGCAGATAGGACATCAAGGGCGAAAAGCTGTTGGCCCCGTTGTCGATCACGCAATTGCCTTCCCCTTCCAGGATGTCGATCATCAATTGATCAAAGCGCTTGGGTTCAATCAGGCGCTCATCCGTCATCACCGGGACATGTTGGACATTCAGCGCTTTGTAACGCGAAAAGGTGGGGTTTTCCTGATCGGTATCAAAGCAGCGCAGCGCCTGCTCATCTTTGCTGCGCACCCATTGCGCCAACAGGGTGGAGACAAAGGTTTTACCGATCCCGCCCTTGCCCTGCAAAATGAAATGCACCGTATTATTCATGAACACTCCATGCGGCGCGCCGCCGCTTCAAGGGCCACCGGCCCGGCTTGTTTGAAATCAGTGGCATGCGCGGCTGCCGATATCGCGCAGCGCGCCATCTGTTGTCAGAAATTGCCAATCGTAGCCATTTTCGCGCAAGACCAGCTGCAACACGCCATGCGCATCATTGAATGCGGCCTGGCTGTGCGGCCTTTGCAACAAAAAGGATGACAAACGCGTGCCGCCAGTGCCGACCACGAATTGCGCGATGCCATCCGGGCGCGCATTGCCGTTGGCGTCTTGCGGGGCAAACCGCTCATAATCATGATCATGCCCCGCCAACACCAGTTCGGCTCCGGCGTCTTGCAAAATCTGCCAGGCTTGCTGCATCCGCTGGTCATTGCCATGGCCGCCCGAGCTGTAGCGCGGGTGATGCCAGTAAGCCAGGCTGCAGCGCGCCGGGTTTTGCTGAATTTCCTGGCGTAGCCAGTCAAGCTGACGCTGCATGGCCTCGCCTTTTAAATTGCTGTTCAAGGCATACAATTGCCAGCCCTTGAATGTTTTGCGGTAATAACCCAGGCCGGCCGGCCCGGCTTGTGCGCCGAAATAAGCGTAATACGGCAGCGCGTCTTTGCTGTAATACTCATGATTACCGGCAGCGGCCCAGGTGCGCTGCAAAAAGCGGCCCCAGGTGGGCGCATAACAGTCGCGCAATTCTGCTTCAGACGCCACCACATAGGCGTTGTCGCCCAAGGTCAAGACCTGGGCTTGCGGGTCGCGCGCCAAGCGCTGCTCAATCAGCGCAGCGGTGGCGGCGGCAGGGCTTTGCAGCGCGGCATGCCGGCGGCAATCAGCAATATCGCCAGCCACATACAGAATCTGCGCGCCCGCGCCCGCAACGTCCGGCAAACCCCGGGGCGCCCCGGGCGGCGTGCTGACGCATGCGCTTAAAACCAATGTGGCGCCAAGCAGCGCCGGGATGGATGTGTGAACACGAAACATGCCTGAGGCCATCTTGCAACTCCTGAAACAAACAGATGGGCAATCTTACACTGCGCCGCCAGCACAATGCAGGCGCGGCGCAACAAATGCATATTTCACATGCGCCATTTTCCATGGTTCTGAGTATCATAGAGATATTCACAGCCTGCCGGAGTCCGCCCGTGACTGCAGAACTGCAATTGGATAAGGGTGAGATTGATCGCCTGAACGCACAAAGCCTGTCCTGCCTGGTGTCCAACCGGCAGGAAGCGCGCCGCTTGACCGATATCGCGCTGGCTGCGGCGCGCCGCCTGCAATATGATCGCGGGGCCTGGATGGCGGAATTAAACCACGCTTCGCTGCTGTATTACGGCGGGCAAAACGAGGCGGCGGAGCAGGTGGTGCGCCCGCTGGTGACGCGCTTTCACGCGCTGGGCGATCTGGAAGGCGAAATGGCGGCCCTGGTTTGTCTGGGCGCGCTGGCTTCGCGGCGCGGCGACTTCAATTCTTCCGGCCAGCATTTTGACAATGCCTTGCAATTGGCGCATCAAATCCCGGATTCCCTGTACAAATTTTCTCTCTTCAACCGGATGGGGATTGACGCCCTGTCACGCGGCGACAGCCGCAGCGGGCCGCGCAATTTTCTCTTATCACTGGATATGGCCGAGCGCTTCGGCACTGCCGCGCACCGTGTGAATGCGCTCTCCAATCTGGCTTCTTCACAACACGATCTGGGCAATGATGAAGATGCGATTCCGCTGTTGAGCGAGGCGCTGGGGATTTTGGATAATCAACATTTGCCGCATTTGCGTCCGCTGGTGACGGCCAATCTGGCGATGTGTCTGCTGGCTTCGGGCAAGGCGCAGGATGCGCAAGTCTTGCTGGAACCGTTTTTGGAAGAAGGCGGTTTGGCCGAGGGCGCGGAACATGCTTTCATCCAATGTCTGGCGGCGCATGCGCTCATGCGGCAAAACGTGCAAGAGCGCGCGCTGTATTTTCTGCAGCTGGCGCAAAGCAAGGCGATCCAGTGCAATGATTATGAAGAGCAGATGCATGCCTGGCTGCTGTATGGCATGTATCATTTTGCGCGTGGCGAAGCAGAGCTGGCGCTGGATGCTTTGGGCAAGGCGGAAGAATTATTGAGCGTACAGCGCAATCCTTTTTACCAGCAGCAGATTTACAAAGGATTCGCCGATCTGTATGCGCAGTTGCAGGATTGGCGTCAGGCTTATCATTATTTGCAGCTGTACCAGATGCATTACGAAGCGCGCGCACGCTCGGCGCGCGATTCGCGGATTCTGATGCGCAATCTGGAAAAAGAAATGCGCATTCTGAAGGAAGAGCGCGACCGCGCGCTGGAATTGCAGGCAGCGCGCGAAGCGGAAAACCAAAAGCTGGAAACCCTCAACCGCGAGCTGACCCATCAAATCCACCATGTCAGCACGGTGCGCGACAGCCTGAAAGAACAGGCGATCCGCGATCATTTGACCGGCTTGTACAACCGGCGTCATTTTGAAACCTGTCTCAACGCCATCCTGCATGAATCAAGTGGCCGCTTCCATGTGGTGGTGGTGATTCTGGATCTGGATTTCTTCAAGCGCGTAAATGACACGTATGGCCATGCGTTTGGCGATGAGGTATTGATGCAATTTGCGCAGTTGGTGCAAAGAGAGGTGCGCGCCGGCGATATGGTGTGCCGTTATGGCGGCGAGGAGTTTTGCTTATTGCTGCGCGCGATTGACGCCGCCACCGCGCAGCACAAAATCCGTCAGATCGCGGAAAAATACCGCAAGCAGCAAATCCGCCTGGAGCAGCACATGATTGAGGGCTGCACCTTTTCCGCCGGCATCGCCGAATATCCGCGTCACGGCGCCACCCGCCATGAATTGCTGATGCGCGCCGACACCGCTTTGTATGTGGCGAAAATGAATGGGCGCGACCGCGCCGTGATTGTTTCAGAAGGCGAGAATTAAGCCACGGCCCATTTTTGCGCCCGGACGCGCGCCTTTATTTGCTCTTGGCGCGCACGTCCGCATCAATATCCAGATAACGCCAGGCGGTGTTATCGACGGTCGGCTTGACATAGTTTTGCAGCCAACTATGGCGCACATCCACCGTCAATCGATGCAAGCGCACCATCATCGGCATATACACATCAATCAAGCGGATCATTTGCGCATGGATGCGCTGACGTTCGGGGCCGTTGGGCAACTTCAGAATCGCCTCGTACAGCTTGTTGTATTCCGGCAGGTCAAAGCGCGGATCGTTTGAGATGCCGATATTCGGGCCATACAGAAGTTGAAAGAAGTTGCTGCTGTCGGGGTAGTCCGCAACCCAGCCAAATTCAAACATCTGCACCTGGCCAAGCCGGCTGGCCTTGATGATTTCGGTGTATTTATCGCTCTTGAATGAAATTCTGATGCCAATGCTTTGCATGGTTTTGCGCCAACGCTCGTCATACACACGGCCTGTCGCGTTGGCGCGGCTGTGCATGACGATGGCCAGCGGTTTGCCTTGCGGCGTCATGCGAAAACCTTCGGCGTCCCGTTTGCCATAGCCGAAACGGTCCAGCAGTTTATTCGCGAACCCCACATCAAAGCGGCGCAAAGGCTTCATGTCGGGATCATAGCCCGGCAAATTCGGCGGCAGGAGGCTGACGGCAGGAATCGCCAAGCCATGGCTGTGCACGCGGATATCTTCTTCCTGGTCGTAAGCCATGGAAATCGCGCGGCGCAAGGCGATTTTTTCTTTGCTGTAGCCGCCCACCACCGGGTCTTGCATATTGAACCAGGCGTAATCGGTTTGCATGCGCGGATTTAAATGCAAGACCACGCCGCGCGCACCCAATTCCGGCCTGATTTTGCGATCCGGGCCTACCAGCATCTTGGTGAGTTGCTCGGGAATCTGTTCGGCCAGATCCAATTGTTGATTCAAAAACGCCAGCACCACGCTTTGGTGCTCTTCCATGATTTTGACTTCAACCTGGCCGATCAGGGGCAGGCGGCGGCCTTTCAATTTTTCAGCGATCTGAGCATCGGCCAATTGCTCGCCCGGCTGCCAGGTGTAAGTCTCGGGCCGGAAATCCGGGTTGGCCGCCAGCACAATCCGGTTGCTGTGTTGCCATTCTTTGAGCAGATACGGCCCGGTGCCAACCGGATGATTGCCGGGATTGGCTTTATGCGCTTCGATCACTTCGCGCGCCAGCGCGGCGGTGGCCGGCATGGCCAGCAAATTCGGCAAATTCGCATTCGGCGCTTTTAAACGCAGTTGCAAGGTGTAGCGGTCGAGCGCTTGCAAACCGGGGATCCTGGTGTCATAGCTGAAATTCTTTTTCAGCGCTTCATCGCCCAACAAGACCCCTTCAAACAGAAAAGACCAGGGAGATTTCAAGACCGGGTCATACAAGCGCATGAAGCTGTACACATAGTCCTGCGCCACCAATTCACGCTTGACGCCCTTGAATACAGGATCGGGGGTGAAATAAATCCCCGGCTTGATTTTGATGGTGTAGGTCAAGCCATCCGCCGAGACTTGCGGCATGCCTTCCGCCGTATTTCCCTCCAGCCGCAAGGGCCGCACCAGATAGTTGTAACGCAACAGCGGATCGAACAGATTTTCATTGATGCTGATCGTGTTCGCTTCAAACGCGGTGGCCGGATCGAAAGAACTTTCGCTATTCGGAAAATAAGTGTGCAAGACTTTATTCATATCCGCCGCCAGCAGCGGGGCGGAAAACAGCAGGGCGCAAGCGCAACAGAATAAGCGCACATGGCGCACAGGCAGCTTAAGTCGGAACATGATCTGGCGGGATGGACAAAGACGCCGGGAAATGTATCACAGTTCGGGGGCGGCGGCTGTGCCGCTTGCTTCACCAGGGACGCAGGAAACGGTTTTTCGCGCAAAAGATTTTCGCCTTGCGCTGGAAGTAGATGATTTGACTGCCGGGATTGCTTTGCCGCATCGGATAGGGGCCGCTTTGCACTTTGGCATATGGGATGCCGCTGCCGGCTTGCACCGCCTCGCTCAAGACTTCCGGCGTGACATCGACCACCGCGGCAAGAAAGGAAAAATCGCTGTTCGGCTCAGACACCAGCACATCCGTCACCGGCGCGCCCCATAAACTGGCGTCAGATTTAAACCACCACGCCCCGCCCTCGCGCTTATAGGGTTTGCCGAAGGCGTTTTGCAAATAGTCGTAATACCAGGCTTCATCCAATTGGTTCAGGCACAGCAAAGCATGACCGACGGTGACGCCGAAGGTGGAAGGCGCCGCCGCCCTGGCGCCGCCGGCCAGCGCGGCGCACAGACATAAAGCGCAGTACAGGCGCACCACCCGCTCCTTACGCCTTGGACAACCACTGCCGGTTTTTTGCGATCTGGTCTTTCACGGCTTGCGGCAAGACATCATAGCAACCGGGGTGCATCTTTAAGTCAAATTCACGGACTTCTTTGCGCAAGCCATTCACATTGAAGCAATACATGGTGGCGCCGGTATCCGTTTTTTTGGTGCCTAAATACTTGATCACGATCAGCTCCTTGCAGGCTGGGGGGGATTCCCGTTTGTTTTAATCTTATCGCAAAACCGGATGGATAAGATATCCGCAGGTGCAAGAAGGATGCGTCTTATGCCAGCGCCAAATGCAAGCCAAGCGCGTTTGCCCGTTTTTGCCAGTACCTGGCATGGACTTTTTTTGCGCCAGACTGCAATGGCGCGCTGCTGTGCCATTGCGCCAGATTCCATGCGCCAAGCGCATTCCCTGCGGCGGCGGCGCGCCGCCAGCCGGTGTGCGCTTCTGCCAGTGTTGCGTTCCCGTCCTCGCGTAATGGATAGCGTTCACCACCCAACATCATGAGACATGCCTGCAGCAAGGCATGCTCGCCTTTCGTATCAGGCGCTTGCGTTTGCAATTGCGCCAAGGCCGCTGCATGCCCCGTTTCCAGCAGTGTTGTCAAACAAGCGCGCCATACACCGGCAAACCCGGAACCTCGATCAAAGCCAAATAACATCGGCATCGTTTGCATGGTTTGGCAATGAAGCTCCCAATACATGCCACAAAACACGCCATTGACGTCATACAAAGCACGCCCCCACCAGTTCGACTGACTTGGCGTACCCGGGACAAAATAAAGGCAATGATATTCAATCGGACTGCCCCAGCATGACTCATGCCGCATCCCGGTTTCGCGCGCCTCCAGCGCGATCCAATAGCTATCGCCACAGGAAAGACAACGCGGTGGCGCACTGCGCTGAAGACAATGCTGCGCCAGCCATAAAAAATCCCCATCGTCACAGTGATACAGCATGCCCGCCGGACGCTGTTGCGATGGCAAACGGCGCAATGCAGCAATATCCAACAATTGCTGCCGCGCCGGCAAGCACTCCACAAACGCCGGGCCATCACAACGCAAACACCAAACCGGCCTTACTTCCATTGGCATGATGCGCAAAGGCCATGGAGAAGGCGCATCGCACCAATGTTCAAGTAAATCGGTGTAGGAGTACTGGCTGTCAACCGGGAAGTCAAAGCGCTGTGCGCAACCCGTACATTTTAAATAGCCGACAAAAGTCATTTAAATGGATTTAAAAGGAAGGAAATCATGTGTAGATACCATTTCAGGGAATGCAAGGGCGGCGCATGTTCTGCCTGGCTGGGTTTCGGAGGCAGGATCAAGCAAAAACGCTCAATTAAATCTTCAGCAATAATGCCTATCCACGCCAAGCTGGGACAAGAACGCAACAAAGCGACAGTCTTACAGCACTCAAACTTATGCAGCACGCTCTGCCGGCGATCCAGAAACAAGTTGAACCGAGAGGCGCAAACCCAGGCCTTTGAGCGCCGCCAGCAAGCTGTGTAATTCTGCATTACTTTGCGCTGTCATGGTACGGGGAATCTGACTCTGTGTGGCATTCGCATTTTCAGCAACAGGACGCGCATCAGCACAAGTCAAGGCTACTTGCTGCAATGCTATCATCAAGTCTTCCGACTCGCCATCTTGCAACAATTGGTTTAAATACTGAACGGCAAATTCGGGGTCATCCTTAAATAATTCCGCTATTGCCTCATCATGGCTTCGATCTTTCATTCTCCCCTCCCCTGCCAGTCTTTCCAATACCTGACTGCCCGTTCAATATCTTCATTTTGCGAGGATTTATCACCACCACAAAGTATAAGCACTACCACGGCGCCAGATTGTGCATAATACACCCGGTAACCAGCTCCCTGATCAATGCGCAACTCCCAAACACCGTCCCGGCAAGGCTTGTGGTCACCAAAATTCCCCCCTGCAAGCCGGTTTATGCGCTTTAATATCTGCACTTTGGCAATTGGATCTCGCAGCTTCTTAAACCACTCCAGAAAGGGATCACGCTGATCCTCAGTAAGATAATGGCGAACAGTGAACTTAAGAGAATTATCGTTTATACCCGTAGCAGAAGCAATCCGATCTTTGAGGATTTGCGGCAAGGCCTCGTAGCAATCGGGATGCTTTTTCAAGTCATTTTCACTGACTTCCTTGCGAAAGCCATACACATTAAAGCAATACATGGTCGCGCCGGTATCGGCCTTTTTTGCGCCCAAATACTTAATCACGATCAACTCCTTGCCCGCAGCGGGAATTTTTCTTCTCCGCTTTACCCTATCACAAAATGCACGCAGGGAACAAAGTGAATAGCATGGGCAGTGCCCAAGAAAGATGGTGGCTGGAGTTGATGCCAGAAAATGGGCAGGTAGCATGCCAGTTCCCGGCGCATACGCACCTGCATTTGGGCTGCGATGTGAGCCAATCTGCCGCTGCGCTGCAATACGCCTGCGTCAATTGCGGGCTGCGGAAATGAAAAACCCCGCCGGCTTGCGCGGGCGGGGTTTTGAATTCTGGTGGTGATAGGTGGATTTGAACCACCGACCCCAGCATTATGAGTGCTGTGCTCTAACCAACTGAGCTATATCACCGAAGAAGACGAGATTATAGGCGGCGTTTTTAAAGCTGTCAAGGCATTTACGGATTTTTCTGGATTTCAGCGGAAAACAAGTCGCGCAACTGTTGTGCGCAGTCGCTGCGCAGACAATCCAGCACCACCCGCTCCGGCATAGCCCGCAGCCAGGTCAGCTGACGCTTGGCCAATTGGCGGGTGGCGGCGATGCCCTGTTCTTTCAGCGCCGCCATATCGATACGGCCATCCAGATAATCCCAGGCTTGGCGATAGCCGACACAGCGCATCGAAGGCAGGTTGGGATGCAAATCCGGATCGCGCCGCAAGATTTCCACTTCATCCAGCAAATTCGGGCTGCCCTGCAACATCGCCAAAAAGCGCTGCGCGATGCGCGCGTGCAAAGCGCTGCGCTCAGATGGCTCCAGCGACACCGGCCACAAGCGGAAAGGCAATTCCGGCGTACTGCGGCGCGCCAGCAAGGCCGACATCGGCTGACCTGTGAGCATGAAAATCTCCAGCGCGCGCTGAATGCGCTGCGTATCGCCGGGCGGCAAGCGTTGCGCGGTGTGCGGATCGACTTGCGCCAGGCGCGCATGCAAAGCGGCGATGCCGTCGCGCGCAATTTCGTCCTCAAGCCGGGCGCGGATGGCCGGGTCGGCTTGCGGCAAATCATCCAAACCCTGGCTCAAGCCTTTGTAATACAGCATGGTGCCGCCGACGATCACGGGAAAACGTCCGCGCGCCTGGATTTGCGCAATCAAGCTGCTGCAATCAGCGGCGAATTGCGCTACCGAATACGCCTCGGCAGGCGCAATGATGTCGATCAGATGATGCGGCGCGGCGGCGCGTTCCTCTGCGCTCGGCTTGGCGGTGCCGATATCCATGCCGCGATACACCAGGGCCGAATCCATGGAAATGATTTCAAGCGGAAAATGGCGCGCCAATTCCAGCGCGCAGGCGGTTTTACCGGAAGCGGTGGGGCCAAGCAAGGCCAGCACCAGCGGTTTTGCCTGTTGCATTATTGACCTCGCAAAAACAACTTATCCAAATCATTCATCGACATTTGCACCCAGGTCGGGCGTCCGTGATTGCACTGGTCGGAGCGCTCGGTTTGCTCCATCTGGCGCAGCAAGGCATTCATTTCCTGCAGCGACAGCAAACGGTTGGCGCGCACTGCGGTGTGACAGGCCAGCGTCGCCAGCAATTCATTGCGGCGCTCCACCAGCACGCGCGCGCCGCCATATTCGCGCACATCGCGCAAAACATCGCGCGCCAGGGTTTGCGCATCCGCATTTTGCAACAGCGCGGGAATCGCGCGCACCGCCAGGGTGGTCGGCGACAGCGCATTGATTTCAAAACCCAGCTGCTGCAATACCGCCGCCTCATCGCTGGCGGTGGCGACTTCCAGCGGATCGGCGTAAAACGTGACCGGGATCAGCAATTGCTGAATTTGCAGTCCCTCGCCCAGCGCCTGTTTTAATTCTTCATACAAAATCCGCTCATGCGCTGCATGCATATCCACCAGCACCAGGCCGCGCCGGTTTTGCGCCAACACATACACCCCATGCAATTGCGCCAGGGCAAAGCCGAGCGGGTAATCTTCCGGCTTGCTCTCTTCTGCCGCGAGCGGGGCCGGGGCGGCGATGTGCAGCGCAGCTTTGCCCGCATCTGCCGGATAAGTGTGCGCCACAGGCGCCGTCTGCGCCAGGGGTTGCGGCACACTGCGCGCCGCGCCGACGAATTCGGCATAGCGCGCAGCGCTCTGCGCCACACCGGCTGGCGGCGCGCGCCAGGCTTGCGGCGGCAGCGTTAAATCGGCGGCGAAACTGGTTTGCACATGCGGACGCAGCGGGGCCGGGGCTGGCGCCTCGGGGTTGGCGGCGGGCGCATCGCTTGGCGCGCTGCCGGCGCTGGTGGCGGCCAGGGTGCGCGTCAGCGCATGGAAAATAAATTGATGCACAGCGCGCGAATCGCGGAAGCGCACCTCGGTTTTAGCCGGATGCACATTCACATCCACCAGCGCCGGATCGATTTCCAGCGCCAGCACGTAGGCCGGCTGTTTATCGCCGTGCAACACATCCTGATACGCCGCGCGCACTGCATGGGTCAGCAATTTATCGCGCACAAAGCGGCCATTCACATAAAAATATTGCGCATCGGCGCGCGCCTTGGCGGCAGTCGGCAAACCGGCCATGCCATGCAAGCGCAGCGGGCCGTAAGTATCGTCCAGCGCCAGACTGGCTTTGGCGAAGGCTTCGCCCAGAATCTGGCTGCAGCGACGCGCAAAACTGCAGGCGCTCCAATGCTCCAGCAATTTGCCATTGTGATGCAGGGCAAAGCTGACATCGGGACGGGCCAATGCAATGCGGCGCAACACATCGGCGCAATGGCCGTATTCGGTCTGCTCGGTTTTCAAAAACTTGCGCCGCGCCGGGGTATTGAAATATAACTCGCGCACATCCACCGTGGTGCCTTGCGCGCCGGCCGCCGGGGCCGGCGTGGCGTCATGCGCGCCGCTGATCTGCCAGGCATGTTCCGCTTCGGCGGTGCGCGAAATCAGGCTGAGTTGCGCCACTGAAGCAATCGAAGCCAGCGCCTCGCCGCGAAAACCGAGCGTGCCGACGCGCTCCAATTCTTCCAGATTGCAGATTTTAGAGGTGGCGTGGCGGCGTAAAGCCAGCCCCATTTGCGCTTGCGGAATGCCACGCCCGTCATCGTTAATCATAATCCGCTTGACGCCGCCCTCTTCCAGCTTGACGGTGATTTGCGTCGCCCCGGCGTCCAAGGCATTTTCCAGCAATTCCTTGACCACCGCGCTGGGGCGCTCAATCACCTCGCCGGCGGCGATTTGAGAAATCAATTGGTCTGACAGCAGGGCAATCGGGCGCTCAGGCTGCAGCGGGCGGGTCTGGGTCGTCATGGCGCACATTGGCAAGCGGCAAAGCCGTTTGCTTTACTCCTGATAGGGATTGGCAAAACCGAGTTTCGCCAAAATCTCTGCTTCCAGCGCTTCCATCTCTTCCGCCTCGGCTTCGTCCTCGTGGTCATAGCCTTGCGCATGCAAGACGCCATGCACCACCAGATGGGCGCAATGCGCTTGCAGCGTTTTGCCCTGCTCTTGTGCCTCACGCGCCAGCACCTCATTGCACAAGACGATATCGGCTTGTGTTTCTTCCGCCTCTTCGTCTTCGGTATAGGCAAAGGTCAGGACATTGGTGGCGTAGTCTTTTTGACGGTAGGCGGCATTCAGCGCGCGCCCTTCTTCCGCATCCACAAAACGCAGATTCAAAGAGGCTGGAAACAGCAGCGCGGCCTGCACCCAGCGCCGCAACAAGGGGCGCGGCAGGTCTTGCTGCAAGCTGGCGTCGGCGTATTGCACCGAGAGCGAAAGTTTATGCTTGCTCATGCTTTCCCCCCGTGTGCGCTGCGGCGCACCGGCAGCGGCTGGGCTTGCGCGGCCGCCTGTTCGTAGGCGTCCACGATACGCGCCACCAGCGGATGACGCACCACATCGGCGCTGGTGAAGTGGGAAAACGCCACCCCGCGCACATTGCGCAGAATCTGCAGCGCATCATTCAAACCGCTGTTTTGCCCGCGCGGCAAATCGATCTGCGTGATGTCGCCCGTCACCACCGCCTTACTGCCAAAGCCGATGCGGGTCAAAAACATCTTCATTTGCTCCGGCGTGGTGTTTTGCGCTTCGTCCAAAATCACAAAAGCATGATTCAAGGTGCGCCCGCGCATATACGCCAGCGGGGCGATTTCAATCATTTGCTTTTCAAACATTTTTTGCGTGCGGTCAAAGCCCAGCAAATCGTACAGCGCGTCATACAGCGGGCGCAGATAAGGATCGACTTTTTGCGTCAAATCGCCCGGCAAAAAACCCAGGCGCTCGCCGGCTTCCACCGCCGGACGGGTCAACACGATGCGCTTGACCGCATCGCGCTCCAGTGCATCCACCGCACACGCCACCGCCAGATAAGTTTTGCCGGTGCCGGCAGGGCCTACGCCAAAGGTGATGTCATGTTCCAAAATCGCCTGCAGATATTGGCTTTGACGCGGCGTGCGGCCACGCAAATCATGGCGCCGGGTTTTCAACACCGGCTGCTGGCTGTCCGGCGCGCCGGCCTCAACCGTGGGCAGGCCGGCCACAGCCGGCAAATCCGCCGCCTGGCTGACTGCGCGCAACTCGACCAGCGCCAATTGAATTTCTTCCACCGCCAGCGGAACCTTGGCTTGCTGGTAAAAGCGCTCCAGCAAGCCGACCGCCTGCTCCGCATTGCTGCCGCTGATTTGAAATTTTTCGCCACGGCGGAAAATCGTCACATCCAAAGCCGCCGCAATCTGGCGCAGGTTTTCATCCATCGGCCCGCACAAATGGGCCAACCAGGCATTGTCCAGGGGTTGCGGGACAAAATACAAAGGCGCTTTCGTTTTCGTCATTCTTGCACTACCAATTCCCCGCGCAGCGAGTAGTTATAAGCTTCGGTTACGCGCAAATCCAACATCTGGCCGATCAGGCGCTCCGGGTAGGGGCCGGGGTTGAAGTTGATCACGCGGTTGTTTTCGGCGCGCCCCTGCAAATCGCCGCCGGCGCGCTTGGCGCCGCCTTCGACCAGGATGCGATAGGTCTGGCCCAGCATTTTTTCGCTGTTGCGCTTGATGCTGGCGTTGAGCAGGTTTTGCAGCTCGCTCAAACGGCGCGCGCGCACTTCCTGCGGCGTATCGTCATGCAGATTGGCGGCCGGCGTGCCGGGGCGCGGGCTGAACAGGAAGCTGAAGCTGTTATCAAATTCCAGATCTTCGACAAACTTCATCAGGTTGCGGAAATCTTCTTCGGTTTCGCCGGGGAAGCCGACGATGAAATCCGAGGACAGGGTGATATCCGGGCGCACCGCGCGCACGCGGCGGATGATGGATTTGTATTCCAGCGAGGTATAGCCGCGCTTCATGGCCGCCAAAATCTTGTCCGAACCGTGCTGCGCTGGCAGATATAAATGATTGGCCAGCTTGGGCACCTTGGCGTAGGTGTCGATCAGGCGCTGGGTGAATTCTTTGGGATGGCTGGTGACAAAGCGAATCCGCTCAATCCCTTCGATTTCGGCGATGTATTCGATCAACAGCGCAAAATCGGCGATTTCCGGCTCGCTCATCGGGTCTGCCGGCTTCATGGCGCCGCGATACGCATTCACGTTTTGCCCCAGCAGGGTGATTTCTTTCACGCCCTGCATCGCCAGATTGGCGACTTCTTCCAGCACATCGTCAAAGCGGCGCGAGACTTCTTCGCCACGGGTGTAAGGCACCACGCAATAGCTGCAATATTTGCTGCAGCCTTCCATGATCGAAACATAGGCCGCGCCGCCTTCCACCTTGGCCGGCGGCAGGTGATCGAATTTTTCAATTTCAGGGAAGCTGATATCGACTTGCGGCGCGCCGGTATCGCGACGCGCGTGCAGCATTTGCGGCAGGCGGTGGATGGTTTGCGGGCCGAACACCAGGTCAACATACGGCGCGCGCTTGATAATGGTTTCGCCTTCTTGCGAGGCGACGCAACCGCCGACGCCAATCAAGAGGCCGGGCTTGTCGCGCTTGAGTTCGCGCAGACGGCCCAGATCGGAAAACACTTTTTCCTGGGCTTTTTCACGCACCGAACAGGTGTTGAACAAAATCACATCGGCGTCATCAACGGTGTCAGTGCGCGTCATTTGCTCAGTCTGGCCGAGCAGGTCAAGCATTTTGTCAGAATCATATTCATTCATCTGACAACCAAAGGTCTTGATAAAAACTTTCTTTTGCATGGTCAATCCGAAATAAAGCTAAGCGAAAAGGGGTGTAAATCCCCTGGCCTTATGGACCCGGGTTAGGCCCGGTGTGGGTGGTGTGGCCCACTTCGTCCTTCGTCAAAATCCAGATGCGCTGAATCTCACCCGCTTCATTTTCCAGATAATTGACGTAATAACTGCCAGGCAGCAGCGTATTGAAGGTTTCCAGCAGATTGTCGGCGTTGCGGATCTGAATATTCACCGCCAGCAGCCGCACCTTGCCATTGAGCACGATTTCGGGGTACACCCCGGGCGTCATCACGCCGCGTTTGGATTCGGGCGGAAATTCGCGTGTGAAAGCCTGCGCCAGCATGCTGCACGCGAACAGCGCAACTGCCAGCCAAGTGAATCGATTCATGCCTGCCTCCTGGTGAAATCCATCATCGCGACAGCCGCGCCGCCGCCTTGCTCAATGCCAACTCTGCGATCCTGGCAAACCCTGCAGTATAAAGCATACGGCGTTTGGCTGCAGGATGGGAAGCAGGCGCGGCAGACGCCAAAACAGCGCTGAGCGGGAGCCGGCAGGATGGCATGAGGACTGGATGCACTGCATGGGAAAGTTGAAGGCGCATGCGGCCTGCCGCTGCCTGCGCCCGGCCCCGCCTCAGGCGTGCGGCGGCTCCAGCGTCAAGGCGCCGCCATTGGTTTGAATCGTGGTGGCCGGCCCTGCCGCTGTCGCAGGCGCTTGCGCTTTCGGGCGCTGGGTGCGCGCCATGGCCTCGCACATCGCCAGCACTTCCGGCAGGTCGTTGCCATTGGTGCGCAACCAGGCGTCCAGGCCGTTTTTGCGCATGATGCCGACATTGGTTTCGGTCAGCTTCTGGCTTTCGCAATAGCTTTGAAACATTTCCATCGCCATATCGTGACGGCGCGCCTGCGCGATCATCATATCCAGCCACTGCGTGCCGCTGTTGGGCAGACGCAGCGCGATGGCGGCTTGTTCTTTGAGGGTGAAGCTGGCGGGGGAATCATTCGGCATGTCAGTCTCCATGTGCGGCATGAGAATAAAAATGCAGTCTAGCCCAAAAATCGCCGCGCTTCACATTTGCGTATGCCTGCCGCCAACACAAGCAGCCGCGCCCCCGCTATCATAGACGGGCTGCACTTCTGTCTTGCAACTGCCGGAGCCGCTATGTCTTCCCCGCATAAAATCCTGTTTGTCTGTATGGGCAATATTTGCCGCTCGCCCACCGCTGAAGCGGTGTTGCGCGGGCGGGCTGAGCGCGCCGGCGTGGCGCACCGTTTGCAGATTGATTCCGCCGGCACCCATGATTACCACATCGGCGAAGCGCCGGATGCGCGCAGTATCCGCCACGGCGCACAACGCGCTTACGACTTGTCCCCTTTACGGGCGCGGCAGGTGACTGCCGCCGATTTTGAGGCCTTTGATTATGTGCTGGCGATGGATCATGAAAATTTAGCGCGCCTGCAACGCTTGCGCCCGCCGCACGCCGGCGCAGACTTGCGTTTATTCATGGCGTTTGCGCCGCAGGCCGGCAGCGCCATCGTGCCCGATCCGTATTACGGCGGGGCGGATGGCTTTGAATTGGTGCTGGATTATTGCGAGGCGGCGGCGGATGGCTTGCTGCGTGAGCTGGGTTTGCTGCGCTGAAGCGGTTTACCGCAAGTCGTCCCACAACTCGCCATTCGGATTAATGCGCGGCACAGCCAGGCCGAAATGTTGATACGCCAACGGCGTGGCGATGCGTCCGCGCGGGGTGCGTTGCAAATAGCCTTGCTGAATCAAATACGGCTCTAACACATCTTCAATCGTGTCGGCTTCTTCGCCAATCGCCGCCGCCAGATTGCCGACGCCGACCGGGCCGCCGCTGAATTTATGCAAAATCGCCTGCAGCAATTTGCGGTCCATCAAATCAAAGCCGACTTGATCGACATCCAGCATTTTCAGGGCGGCATCCGCCACTTCCTGATTGATCGTGCCGCCGCTGCGCACTTCGGCGTAATCGCGCACCCGGCGCAAGAGGCGGTTGGCGATACGCGGCGTGCCGCGCGCGCGCAAAGCGATTTCGCGCGCGCCCTCTTCCGTGATCGGCGCTTGCAGCAGGCCGGCGCTGCGGCTGACGATTTTGGTCAATTCTTCCGCGTTATAAAACTCCAGGCGCGCGACGATGCCGAAACGGTCGCGCAGCGGATTGGTCAGCATGCCGGCGCGGGTGGTGGCGCCGACCAGGGTGAAAGGTTGCAAATCGAGCTTGACTGAGCGCGCCGCCGGCCCTTCGCCAATCATGATGTCGATTTGATAGTCTTCCAGCGCGGGATACAAAATTTCTTCGACCACCGGCGAAAGGCGGTGAATTTCGTCGATAAACAGCACATCATTGCGCTCTAAATTGGTGAGCAGCGCGGCCAAATCGCCCGGGCGCTCCAGCACCGGGCCGGAGGTTTGACGCAAATTCACGCCCATTTCGCGCGCGATGATGTGGGCCAGCGTGGTTTTGCCCAGGCCCGGCGGGCCAAACAGCAAAGTATGATCCAGCGCCTCTTGCCGTTTGCGTGCCGCGCTGATGAAAATATCCAATTGATCGCGGATTTTTTGCTGCCCGACATATTGATCCAGCTGCTTCGGGCGCAAGGCGCGTTCAATCGCCTCTTCATTCGGCGAAGCAGGCGCGGCGTCGATGATGCGGGCCGGGGCGAATTGTTCAGTTTGAATGCTCATGCTGCTTTCCGTTTAGCTGGTTCAGCCCTTGGCCAAGGCTTTCAAGGCCAGTTTGATGCCCTCGCTCACGCCTACGCCGGCGGGCAGGGTTTTCAGCGCGGCCAGCGCTTCTTTGTCAGAATAGCCCAGCGCAATCAAGGCATGCAGGATATCGCTGTTGGCGTCCGGCGCGGCATGACCGGCGGCGTGTCCCAGTTCCGCGCCCAGCTTGCCCTTGAGTTCAAGCAAGAGCCGCTCGGCGGTTTTTTTGCCTATGCCCGGCACCTTCACCAAACGCCCGGCTTCTTGCAGCGTGACGGCCTGCGCCAGATCAGCCACCGACATGCCGGACAAAATCGAGAGTGCGGTGCGGGCGCCGACGCCGCTGATTTTGATCAATTGGCGGAAGGTGGCGCGCTCTTCCAGCGAGCCGAAGCCAAACAGCAAATGCGCGTCTTCGCGCACAATCATATGGGTATGCAGCACGACTTGCGCGCCGGCTTGCGGCAGATTGTAGAAAGTGCTCATCGGCACATCGACTTCATAGCCGACGCCATGGCAATCGATGAGAATTTGCGGCGGATTTTTTTCCAGGAGGGTACCAGTCAGGCGGCCAATCATGTTCTCTGTCCTGCAGTTGGGGCAATAGCGCATGATACAGGAGGCAGCGCGGCGCCAACGCAAAAAAGCAAGTCAGGCGCATGCTTTTGCTGACGGGTCAGCCGACTAAGCGCCCGCGTTTCATGCGCAAGCCGCTGCGCCCGGCCAGCTTGCCCATTGTGCCCAGCAAATCCAGGCCGTGCGCATCGCAAATCGCAATCGCCAGAGCGTCCGCCGCATCCGGCCCTGGCACGCCGGGCAGTTGCAAGAGGCGTTGCACCATGGCTTGCACTTGTTCTTTGTGCGCTTTGCCATGGCCGACCACGGATTGCTTGACTTGCAGCGCGGTATGTTCGCCTACGCTGAGATTGGCGGCGACCAGGGCGCAAATCGCCGCGCCGCGCGCCTGGCCCAGCAAGAGGGTGGATTGCGGGTTGACGTTGACAAAGACTTTTTCAATTGCGGCTTTGTCGGGCTGATAGCGTTGGATGATTTCTGTCACGCCGCTGAAAATCGTGTGCAGGCGCTGCGGCAGTTCCTGTTGCGCATCGGTTTGGATGGCGCCGGCTGCCAGATAAGACAGCTTTTGCCCCTGTTTGTGGATCACGCCGAAACCGGTGGTGCGCAAGCCGGGGTCTATGCCTAAAATTTTCATCAGCAAAAAAAGCGGCGGCCCGCCCTCCAAAAAGCAAATTTTCCAAGCCCCGCTCCGGCCCCGGCAGGCTGGGTTGAGCGAAGCGAAAACCCGGCGTCCGGCGCCGGTGGATATGCAAAAAACCCGGGGCGGGCCGAATCTGACGCCGTCTATTCCAATGCCTGTCCGGCGGGCGCCGCCATTCGCGACTGAAGTCGCTCCCACAATACTGGCGCAGGCCGGAGGCTTTCGCGGCTAAAGCCGCTCCTACCGGCTCCGGCTGCTTGCTTTCGCGGCTAAAGCCGCTCCTACCGGTTCCGGCTGCTTGCTTTCGCGGCTAAAGCCGCGCCTGGCGGCCAACGCGCAGGCTGCGGGGCAAGCGATGCTTGCCCCTGCAACACCTTAATGACGGAAATGACGGGCGCCGGAGAACAGCATCACAATGCCGCGCTCATTGGCGGCGTCAATCACTTCCTGGTCGCGCATCGAGCCGCCCGGTTGCACCACGCAAGTGGCGCCGGCGTCGGCCACCACATCCAGCCCGTCGCGGAAGGGGAAGAAGGCGTCCGACGCCACCGCCGAACCCTGCAAGCTCAAATTCGCATTCGCCGCCTTGATCGAGGCGATGCGGGCGGAGTCGATGCGGCTCATCTGGCCGGCCCCCACGCCCAGCGTCATGCCGCCGGCGCAGAATACAATCGCGTTCGACTTGACAAACTTCGCCACGCGCCAGGAGAACATCAAGTCTTCCAATTGCTGCGGGGTCGGTTGCTTCACCGTCACCACTTTCAATTCTTCCATCAAGACATTCTTGGCGTCCGGGCCTTGCACCAGCAAACCGCCGCCAACGCGCTTGAAGTCATATTGATGCACGCCATTGCCGAGCGGGATTTCGAGCAGGCGCACATTTTGTTTGGCGGCGAAAATCTGCTTGGCTTCCGGGGAGAATGACGGCGCAATCAAGACTTCGACAAACTGCTTGGACACAGCTTCCGCTGTCGCGCCATCGAGCGCCCAGTTAAACGCGATGATGCCGCCGAAGGCTGAAGTCGGGTCGGTTTTGAAGGCTTTCTGATACGCTTCCAGCGGGCTGCCGGCAATCGCCGCTCCGCAGGGATTGGCGTGCTTGATGATCACGCAAGCCGGCATGCCGCCCAGCGATTTCACGCATTCCCAGGCTGCGTCCGCATCGGCGATATTGTTGTAAGACAGTTCCTTGCCTTGCAATTGGCGGTAATTCGCCAGCGCGCCCGGCACGCTGTGGATGTCGCGATAGAAAGCGCCGGCCTGATGCGGATTTTCGCCATAACGCATGTCCTGCACTTTTTCAAATTGCAGATTCAGGTTTTGCGGGAAGCCGCTGCGCGTGCTGTGCTGCAAATCCTCGCCCAGCGCAGACAGATAATTCGCAATCGCGCCATCATATTGGGCGGTGTGCGCATAGACTTTCTTGGCCAGCGCGAAACGGGTCGCATAGCTGACTTCGCCGGCGGCGATTTCTTCCAACACGCGCGCATAGTCCGCCGGATCGCAAATCACCACCACGTCTTTGTGGTTCTTGGCCGAAGAGCGCAACATGGCCGGGCCGCCGATGTCGATGTTTTCAATCGCATCTTCCAGGCTGCATTCCTGCTTGGCCACGGTTTGCTGAAACGGATACAGATTCACCACCACCATATCAATGGTCGGGATGCCGTGTTCGCTCAAGGCTTGCATATGCGCCGGGAAATCGCGCCGCGCCAAAATCCCGCCGTGCACTTTCGGATGCAAGGTCTTGACGCGGCCATCCAGCATTTCCGGGAAACCGGTGTGCTGCGCCACTTCCGTGACTTGCAAGCCATTGTCCTGCAACAGTTTGGCGGTGCCGCCGGTGGACAGCAATTGCACCCCGCGCGCAGCCAGGGCTTGCGCAAATTCCAGCACGCCGGTCTTGTCGGAGACAGAAATCAAGGCAGTTTTGATCATGTTGACACCATGTGGTAAGAAGAAATCGGTTTGCGCCCGACGCCGGGGAACGGCGGGCAGGGGCTTACAGTAATCCGTGCTGCTGCAATTTTTTACGCAAGGTGTTGCGGTTGATGCCCAGCATTTCAGCGGCGTGCGACTGATTATGGCCGGCGCGCTCCATGACCACCGACAACACCGGCTTTTCCATGGTCGCCAGCATCATGTCGTAGATATTGCTGGGGCGTTGTTCGCCCAGATCATTCAAATAATCTTCCAGACTGCGTTGAACGACTTCCTGAATTATTTCTCTGCTCATGCTTCTCTCAATGCTCAATCAAAATCAGGCGGCAAGCGCCTCTTGCGCTTGCGCGCGCAGGGATTGCAGGCGTGGCCCGAGGCTGGCCTGCGAATCAAAAAATGCAGCAACTGCGTGTAATTGTTCTTGCGGCTGTTCCAATGTGTTCATGCGCTGGCGGAAAGCTTCGCCGCCGGGCAGATCTGCCACATACCAGCCGATATGTTTGCGGGCGGTGCGCACGCCCAGGTATTCGCCATAAAAAGCGTAATGCGCTTGCAGATGCGCTAACAACAGCGCGCGCACTTCCGTCACCAGCGGCGGCGGCAATAAGCTGCCATGTTCGAGGTAATGCGCGACTTCGCGGAAAATCCAGGGCCGGCCTTGCGCCGCGCGCCCAATCATCACCGCATCGGCGCCGGTGTAATCCAGCACCTGACGCGCTTTTTGCGGGCTGTCGATATCGCCATTCGCCACCACCGGAATCTTGACGGCGGCTTTCACGGCGGCGATGGTGTCGTATTCGGCCTCGCCCAGATAGCGGTCGGCGCGCGTGCGGCCATGCAGGGTCAGCATTTGAATACCGGCGTCTTCGGCGATTTTGGCGATGGAGAGCGCGTTTTTATTGGCGCGATCCCAGCCGGTGCGGAATTTCAGCGTGACCGGCACGTCCACTGCGCGCACCACCGCATGCAGAATCTGCGCCACCAGATCTTCGTGTTGCAAGAGGGCTGAGCCGCACCAGTTATTGCACACTTTTTTGACCGGGCAACCCATATTGATGTCGATAATTTGCGCGCCGCGCTCGACATTGAAGCGCGCGCAATCGGCCAGCTCTTGCGGCACGGCGCCGGCGATTTGCACCGCTTTCGGCTCCATTTCGCCATCATGATTGGTGCGGCGGCTGCTTTTTTCACTGTCCCACAGACGGGGATTGGAAGCCGCCATTTCTGACACGGCATAGCCTGCGCCCAGCTCTTTGCACAGCTGGCGGTAAGGACGGTCGGTGACGCCCGCCATGGGCGCGACAAAGACGCGATTCGCTAAAGTGAAAGGGCCTAATTGCACTGGGTTGTCCAAACTTGCCGGGATTCGGGGAGGCGCTATTTTACACGAGCTTATGCCCAAAAAATAGGCAAGCCGGAAGTCAGTCAACCATATTTACCGGAAGTGAGGATGTACATCAAGCCGCGATAAAACAGCATGGCGCTGTGCTCGCGCAGACGTTTGCGCCAGCTGCGCTGATGCACACTGGCTAAGCTCAGGCTGGCGCCGTCGGCCACGCCCTCCAGAATAGCGCGCCGCAAGGTGCGCGCAAAATCATCATCTTGCACCAAAAGATTCGCTTCGTGATTTAAAAACAGGGAAAGCCCGTCAAAATTACTGGAACCCACGCTGGCCCAGCGACGGTCAACCACCGCCACCTTGGCGTGCAACTGGGTTTTGCGATATTCCACCAGATGCACCCCGGCGCGCAGCAGCTTGGGATAAAACGAGCGCGCCACCGCGTCTTGCAAGTGGAATTGGCCACAGCCCAGCAAGAGCGTGACGCGCACCCCGCGCCGCGCCGCCGCGCATAACGCATTGATGAATTTGCGTCCCGGCGCAAAATACGGGGTGGCCAGATAAATTTCCTGTTTGGCGTTGCGAAACGCTTGCTCAAAAGCTTGTTGAATCGTGCGCCGGTTGTTCAGATTATCGCGTTTGACCAAGGCCGCCAGGGCTGGTGCGGCAAGGCTATCCGCGTTGTCTTTGTCGCGCTGGCGGTATTGAGCTAAAAAGCCGCGCAAGGCAGCGCGTCCGCCGCACAAACGCGCCCATTGCGCGCTGATTTCACGCCAAATCTGCTGCACCAGCGGGCCGCGCAATTGCACGGCAAAATCCCAGCGCGGCGCGTTCAGGCGTATTGAGGCATCGAAATCACACAGCCAATCATCATTCAAATTGATGCCGCCGATGAAGGCAACGTCCTGATCCACCACGCACAGCTTGCGATGGGTGCGGGTAAAACCGCGTTTAAACCAGGGATTGAAATTCAAATGCTGCACGCCGCTGGGCAGCAAACCCAGATTCATTTCAGTGATCGTATTGTGTCCGGTGCCATGCCAATCGGTAATCAGTTTCACGCTCACGCCGCGCTTGGCGGCGTCCATCAAAGCCTGTTGCACCGCGCGCCCGGCCGGGTCCAGCGCAAAAATATAGGTTTCCAGCAGCACTTCGCGCTGCGCGCCCCCGATCGCCGCCACCAGCGCCGGAATAAACTCCAAACCGCCGCGTAACAGCGTCAATTGGTGGTTCGGCAGATAGGGCACAGGGCGCATGGCGAATTCGCAGGCTTGATCCAAAGCCTTGCATTTGGTGGCGGGCGGGTGAAATTCAAGTCAGGCATGGCAGGCGAACAGCTGTGGGTTTTATGGGAGAAGCCCGCCGGGGGCGAGAACATTTTCCGCCTCCTGGCGCAGGATGCCTTATCCGCGTCAATCAGCCATCCAAGCGCAATTCCGCCAAAATCGGCGCATGATCGGACAATTGCGACCAGGGCTGGCCGCGTAAAACCTGGGCCTGCTCGACGATAAAACCGCGACAATAAATCCGATCCAGGCGCAGCCATGGCAAGGCGGCGGGAAAAGTGCGCGCCGGCACAAAACGTTGCACATTGGTGCGTCCGGCCAGATTGCGCCATAAACTGCCTAAGCGCGGCGTGCTGCGGCGCTCGTCAAATACTTCAATCACGCCCAACTGATTGCGCAAAGCGTCGCCCAGATGATTGCGCCAGTCGTTAAAGTCGCCGGCGATGATGATGGGACTATCGCCGGCAGTGCTTTGCACCACCTCAATCAAGGCATCGGTCTGACGCTGGCGGCTGCCGGCGAACAGGCCAAGATGCACCACATAGCAATGCAAATCCTGCTGCGGGGTTTGCAGCACGCAGTGCAAAATACCGCGCTGCTCAAAGGCGTGGTCAGACACATCATTATTCAACGCTGAGACAATCGGGTAGGCCGACAGCAGGGCATTGCCATGATGGCCGTCGCGATAAATCGCATTTTTGCCATACGCTGTATGCAAATGCGCGCCGGCCAGAAACTCATGTTGCGACTCTTGCGGCCAGTGTTTGGGGCCGGGCGGATGCTGGCCAAAACGTTGCAAGAGGCGATCATGGCGGCCCTGCACTTCCTGCAAAAAAACCAGATCCGCCTGCAAATCATGGATCGCGCTGCGCAGCGCATGCACGCGCGGCTCGCGTCCTGTGGCGGACATGCCTTTATGGATGTTGTAGGTTGCAATACGCAGTTTCATCGCTCTGTGCTTTTGGCCTGATTGCGCCCAGTATAGGGCGGCGGCAAACAAAAAGGAATGTGGAAACTACGCAGATTCTTGTCTTTTTATTCATTTCCGCAAATCATCACGCGCGTATCCCTGGCCCGCCCATCCGCATCAAAGCGCTCCGCGCGCAGCAAGGCTTGCTGGCGCATGCCGGCGCGCTCACATAGCGCAATGGCGCGCGGGTTCAGATCATCGACCAAGGCATACACTTCACGCGCCTGCCAGGCGTCAAAAGCGAATTGAATAATCGCTTGCGCCGCTTCAGTGATGTAGCCACAGCGCGCCAATGCCTGATTGCCCCAGAAGCCGAGTTCAAAACGGCCTGTCGCAAAATCGGGGTGATGCAAGCCGCTGCAGCCAGCCAGCGCGCCATCATGGGTGAAAATCAAAAGGGGAAAGTCGCGCCCTTGCGCTGTATTACTGATTGCGCTGAGCAGATAAGCGCGGCTGCTCTCAAGCGAAGGCTCATATTTCACCCAGGGCAAGGAAGCCGGGAATTGCCGCAGCTGTGGCAGCGAAGCGCACACCGCCTCAAACAGCGCCGCAGCATCTGATTCCAGGCTGCCAGCTTGCGGGCTGCGGATATGCAAGCGCTCGCTGCTGAAGCAAATTGCCGCGTGCATGATCATGCCTCTTTACGCAGGCGGCGCAATTGCCAGGCCAGCAAGCCCGCCAACAGCGCCAGCAAGGGCCATTCGCCAAAACGGGCATATGGGGTCAAACCCTGCATGCCCTGCACAGTTGCGCGCAGCACGCCTTGCTGATCATAAGCCAGCAGCTTTTGCACCTCGCCGCGCGCATCAATCACGGCGGTCGCCCCGGTATTCGTGGCGCGCAGCATCGGCCGCCCGGTTTCCAAACTGCGCATGCGCGCGATTTGCAAATGCTGCGGAATCGCGCTGGACTGCCCATACCAGGCCAGATTTGAGACATTCAATAAAATACTCGCCACCGGCTTGCCGGCTTGCGCCGCTTCCCCCAATTGGCTGGCGATTTCCAGGCCGAATAAATCCTCGTAGCAAACATTCGGCAACACAAATTGGTCTTTCACCGCAAACGGCGCCTGCAGCCAGGGGCCGCGCGCAAAATCGCCCAGCGGAATTTGCATCATATCGACAAACCAGCGAAAACCGGGCGGGATGAATTCACCAAACGGCACCAGATGCCGCTTGTCGTATCGGTAGTAAGCATTGCTGCGAGGGGACAAACCAAGCACACTGTTGGCGTATTGGTTGGGGCCGTCGGTGAGCGGCACACCGAGCAGCAAATGGCTGTCATTGCTGCGCGCCCAGTCATGCAAATCGCTGATAAACCCGGCTGGCAGCAGATGCATAAAGAGCGGGAACGCGGTTTCCGGGGTGGCGATGATATCGGCGCGCTCGCCCATAATCATGCGCTGATACAGCTGCAAGGAATCAATGATGCGTTCGCGCGCGAACTTCTCATCTTGCGCGATATTTCCCTGCAGCAGACGCACTTGCAAAGGCTGGCCCAGCGGCTGGCTCCAACTGTGCTGCTTGAGCAGCCAGCCGGCGCTCAACAATAAGAGCGGCAAAGCCAGGCACAGCGCGGCGCGGCGCCATTGCGCCTGTTGCCCGGTTTGCCAGACTGCAGCCAGCGCGCCGCCGCACAGCATGACGGCAAAACCGACCGCATTCACCCCGGCCAGCGGCGCAAAACCGGCCAAAGGCGCGTCGATTTGCGCATAACCGGACAACACCCAGGGAAAACCGGTGAATAACCAGCAGCGCAGCCACTCCCCCAGAGTAAATGCGACGGGAACGCTGAGCAGCAGCCAGCTGAGCGCCGGCTGCGCGCCTTGCAAACGTTTGGCCAGCCAGCCGGCCAAGCCATACGGCAAGCCCATGGCCAGGGCAAAAATCAAGGTCGCCAAAGCAGCCAGCGCTGCGGGCATATTGCCGAAGCGGTGCATCGCAATGAACAGCCAATACACCGAGGCCAGCAACCAGCCGCTGCCAAAGGCCCAGGCCGGGGTAAATCCGCCCTCGCGGCGCAGGTATAAAAAGAACCAGGCAAATATGAGAAACTGCAGCGGCCACCAGCCAAACGGCGCAAAACACAGGGCTTGCAGCGCGCCGGCGGCGCAAGGCAGGGCAAAGCGGCGGCCCGGCGCAAGCCAATTCAGCTTCATGCGGCGTCGCCTGCGGGCGGCGGCGGCAGTTTTTCCACCAGCAGAACATGCACCTGGCGCGGATCGGCGCGCAACACTTCAAAGCGCAGCAAGCCGATATCAAATTCTTCGCCCTTATGCGGCATGCGCTTCAAATGGCTCGACACCAGGCCGCCGATCGTGTCCACATCGTCATGCTGCAAATCAGCGCCCAGCACTTGATTAAACTGTTCCAACTCGGTCAGCGCCTTGACGCGCCATTTCGGCCCGTGCGCCCCATCTTTCACGCGCAGAATATTGTCTTCTTCCTCGTCGTAATCGTATTCGTCTTCGATTTCGCCGACAATTTGCTCCAGCACGTCTTCAATCGTGATCAAGCCGGCCACGCCGCTGTATTCATCGACCACAATCGCCATGTGATTGTGATTGGCGCGGAAATCGCGCAGCAAGATATTCAGACGTTTGGATTCGGGGATAAACACCACCGGGCGCAACATATCGCGCACATCGAAGTTTTCGCCGGCGTAATAGCGCAGCAAATCCTTGGCCAGCAAGATGCCGACCACCTTGTCGCGGTCGCCCTCGACAGCGGGAAAACGCGAGTGCGCGGTTTCCAGCACCAGCGGCAGCCAGTCTTCAATCGGTTTGGTCAGATCCACCACATCCATTTGCGCGCGCGGCACCATGATGTCGCCGGCGCACAGCTCAGACACCTGGAACACGCCCTCGATCATCGAGAGCGCGTCGGCGTCGAGCAAGTTGCGGCCATGCGCATCGTGCAGCACTTCCAGCAGCTCGGCGCGGTTTTCGGGAATAGGGGAAATCAGCGCGGTCAGTCGTTCAAACAATGACCGGTGTGGTTTGGCGTCAGATTTGACGCCACTAGGGTGCTCTTGCATAGGGCGATTCGCCGTTGTTTCTGGATGTATTAGCATACACCAAAAGCAGGCTTGCGGCGAAAAGCGGCGGACAGCGCCAGCGCAGCGCATCAAAGGCGGGCCGGACACAGCGCCGCATGCGCGCGCAAAAACGAAAACGGGCGGCAGATTTTCTGCCGCCCGTATCGGGGAATAAAAAAAGCGTTTGCGCAATCAGCCCAATGCAGTCACAGGGGGTGACAATCCAATTTTCAGACTGTTCCGGCTTCTGCGCCAGGGTCTTCCGGAACATTCATGGCATTCGGCACAACATCAGGCTCGCGCGCAAACGCGAATACCGGACGGGTAGCTGGTGCAGCTGCGCTGGATGCTGCATCGCTGTCAGATAATTTGCGCGAACCATTCACCGGCCCGCAATCCAACAACATACGCCAATGAGCCTGCGCTTTGCGCTTACCCATCTCAGCCTCCACTGCATTGCTTCCCTACAGGCCAAGTATCGGTCAGCGGCACAGCGGCTGCAATTACACTCGATTACACCGGATTACGTGACATTACTTGAGTCAAGAACAGGGTGAAATGGCTTAACGCGGGCGCAGTTTGATGCTTTGCGATAAGACCGAAAACGCCAAGCCGACCTGGCTGCGCTCCAACACCAGCGTCATTTCAGAATACGTGCAGATCATATCGACCACATTCACCTTGACCAGCGCCAATTTTTTTAAAATGGCGTGGTAAATGCCGGGCGTATCGCGCGCCTCCGGATCAAGGCGCAAGGTCAATGCGGAGACTTTTTCAATCTTGGCCAGCAATTGTTCGGCGGCAAAACAGCTCTCCACCGCCTCCACCAACTGACGCCCGACAATAATCAGAACCTCATGCAAGCCTTGGGTCACAGTGACGAACACGCCGGGATGTGATTCCGCCATCGCCAGCAAGCGGCCCTGACACTCACGGCTGGTGGCGGAACTGCGATAGGTGAATTCAGTGAGTTCGGAGCGGGTGGTCAGCTCTGCCATTTGTGGCAAGAGGCCGGCTTCCACATGTTCGCGCTGTTGCAGCTTGCCGGCCAGGCGGGTTAAGGCCATCACAACTGCGGCTTGCCCCACCGGTTTCCACATTTCTTTTTCAAGTTGCGGCTGTAATTGCCGCGCCAATTCAGACAGATTGATCAAGCCCCGCACCATACCTTCGGTTAAAAATGCGGACTCGATCACCACCTGCTCCACCCTGGCAGCGATTGATGTCATAGTCTCTCTCCCTTTGCTCCCGCCACTGGCGGTGCTTATTTTTAAATTTACCGACGCTCAATGTCGTCTTTGTTTAAATATTAACGCATTTTGCAAAGTTTAGCCGTCCCGGTTTTTACCCGAATTTTCGCTTGAAAAGCATGCTTATCAATGCTGAAAAGCACATATCGCCTGTTTAAAGCGCGGATAAAAACCCAAATGCACATGATTCCGGCAGGCAATAATATTGCTTATTCCACAACCCAATGCAGCCGCCAGGCGCGATGCCGGCGCCAACCCTGCTTTACAAAACTGCGAATTTGTAACAAGCGGCGGGGAAAGGCGACTTTACTTTGACATCGCTGTGCGGCGGGACTACTATCCAATTAACAAAAGTTGCTGTACGGGAATATTTTTGCCTGACTCAACGCTCCCGTACCAAAAAAATGATTGGAACCGCCATGCATAAGCGCACCGGACTTCTCACTCTTGCCTTAGGGCTGCAAATGTCCGCCTTCGCGCATGAAGCGCAATTCCTGTACAACGGAAACGCCAGCATCAACGCCCAGCAAAAACAGGCGCTGGCGAATCAAGTCAGCAATAAATACGGCATGGACGCCAATCAGGGTATGTTGGTGCAATCCGAGCAACCCGGCCTGGGCGCCACGCGCGTCTTGCGCACGCTGCACACCCATAATGGCTTGCGAGTATGGCAGTCGGAATCGGTGATAGTGGCCGATGGCAACGGCCAGTTGCTCAGCGAAAGCACGCGCGATTTGCGGCATGGCTTGAGCAAAAAAGGTCAGCAATTGGCGGCCAGCAAAGCAGAACTCAACACCACCCCGAAAATCAGCGCGCAGCAGGCAATCGGCATCGCCAGCGCCCGGGTGGCGCCGAATGGCAGCCACATCGAACAGCCGCAAGCCGAATTGCTGATTTATCCCGTCATGCAAAGCCGCCGCAGCGCAGCCGCCGCCAACAAACCCGAAAGCCAGTTAAATGCGCTGGATATGGAAACCGTGGTGGCCGGCTATGAACTGGCGTATCGCGTCAAAGTGCGCATGATGAGCAGCGGACGCCCGGTTTTGTTTGATATGTTTGTGAATGCGGAAAATGGCCAGATCCTGCAACAAATCTCGGCCATGCACAGTGTGGTCGGCAGCGGCAATGCACAATACTATGGCAAGGTGCCGATCAATACCACGCAAAGCGGCAATCAATTCAAGATGCTCGACCCAAGCCGGGGCGTGGGTGGTCAATTCGGCGGGCTTGCCATCACCAACGCCAACCGCAGCAGCAACGCCGGCAGCGTGTACGTCAACAGCACGAATAACTGGGGCGATGGCAAACAATTTGTGGCGAACGGCTCCACCACCAGCGCCAACGGGCAAACCGCCGCCGTGAATGCGCTGTGGGGCGCAATGAACACCTACGACCTGCTGAAAAACGTGCTGGGCTGGCAATCGCTGGACGGGCGCAACACCGCCACCTATATCGCGGTGCATGTCAACAGCAATTATGAAAACGCCTACTATTCCGATTCCTGCCGCTGCATGTTTATCGGCGATGGCGCGAATACCTTCTACACCCTGAGTTCGCTTGATGTGATCGGGCATGAAATGGGGCATGGCGTCACTGCCGCCACCTCGAATCTGGCTTACACCGGCGAATCCGGCGGTTTGAATGAATCCGCCTCTGACATCATTGGCGAAATGGTGGAGGCTTACGCCAAAGGCGGAAGTAAGGGCGCGAGCGTGCCGGCGGGCAATGACTGGGTGATGGGCAAGGAAATTTCCAAACGCGGCACACCGCTGCGCTATCTGCAAAAACCCTCGAAAGACGGCTCCAGCCCGGATGCCTGGAACAGCAATCTTGGCGCCATGGATGTGCACTACAGCAGCGGCCCGAATAACCGCATGTTTTATTTCCTCGCGCAAGGCTCCAACGCCAGCACCGGCCACGATGCACACAGCAGCTATCTGACAAAAACCCCGAAGGCCATGAGCGGCATCGGCAGCGATAAAGCGTTCCGCATCTGGTTCAAAGCGCTCACCACCAAATTCACTTCCGGCACGAACTATGCCGATGCGCGCGCCAAAATGATCAAGACCGCGCAAGAGTTGTATGGGGCCGGCAGCAAAGAGGAAATCGCGGTCACGCGCGCGTATGCCGCCATCAATGTCGGCGCCGATATCGACGAAGGCCCGGTCGCCTTCGGCATCGGCAGCAACCCGGAAAACGCCAGCGTGCAAGCCGGCGCCAGCGCCAGTTTCAGCGTCGCCGGCAGAGGCGGCAAGACGCCTTACAGCTATAAATGGTACAAAAACAATGTGCTGATCAACGGCGCGAGCGGCGCCAGCTACAGCTTTACCGCCACCGCGAATGACAATAACGCCCAAATTCATGCTGTCGTGACTGATGCCGCAAAAGCCAGCGCCACTTCCGCAAAAGCCGTGTTGAGCGTCACCAGCACCCCGCTCAACAGTGAGTTAATCAGCAATGGCGGTTTTGAACAAGGCGCCAGCGGCTGGGCAGGCGATGTGGGCGTCATCAACAGCTGGCGCGAAATGCCCGCCGCCAGCGGTAAAAACAATGCCTGGATGGGCGGCAATGGCACGATGTACACCGAAAACCTGTATCAGCAAGTGACCATTCCCGTCACGGCAAAATCCGCCACCCTGAGCTTTATGCTGCACATTAACAGTGATGAACCACGGGCCACCGTGGCCGCAGACAAAATGACGGTGAGCGTGCTTGACAGCAAGAACGCGGTGTTGAAAGTGCTGGCCACGTATTCCAACCAGAACAAGGCGACCGGCTACCAGAAACGCAGTTTCGATCTGAGCGCTTACAAAGGCAAAACCATCCGCATCTTATTCAGCGAGACGGAAAACTTCTTCTATCAAACCTCGTTTGTGCTGGATGATGTCAGTTTGATAGTGAAGTAAGGCGGCGCGGGCGGCATGCAATATCTGCATTGATGTTTAAGCATGCTGCCGATAGCGCAACAATGCTCAACCCGGCGATTGAGCAAGCTGCGGCATCTCATTCGGCCCGGCCGGGCGCGCTGTGGCCATCCCGCTCTGCCGCCAACAGTTGCCAAGGACTTGTCGCGCGCAGTGCATACATGCTGAGGCATACACCGATGGCGAGCACAAATCCGATGAAGGCTGCCGCTTGGGCGTATTGATACAAGGCGCCAAGCAATACAAAGCTGAGCGCACTGGCAATTTGATTCAGCATCAATTGTGCACTCACCACCGGCAGTCTTTGTTCACTGCGCAGAGCCAGCTGACGCTTGGCCATCGCCTGCAATGCCAGATTTGTGCTGCACAGACCAACAAACAACATTGCCAAGCATAGTTTCACTTGGCCCTCCTGCCGCCTAAATTTGCAGGCGCAGCAGCAAACTGCGATGCAATGTCGTCGCCTGTCGGCCCGATTCTGCCCATGCGCAAACCGTTGGCCACCCGCAATCGTCGCAGGGCGGGCTGATGGTGCGGCGCAATGCACATGCCGGCCTCATCGTGCCGCAGCGCTGCCTGCTTGCCAAGCCGGATTTGTGCAAACGCAAATGATGTATATAAACAACATTTTGAAATATTTTTGTCACATCAAAAATTTCCATACTGAAAGAATTCACGTTTTCAATCAAAACATTGATATTTTTTTAGTAATTTTCATCAAATTTTCCGACCATAATATAAATTTATGGCAACCCAGCTGTTTTCCTTATTTCCATGTGGAAATTTATGTAACTTTGTTATACAAGCGCTTGACGTTTCAGTTTTTTTGACATCCTCATTTTTTGCCCCTATAGTTTGCGTCTGAAGTCGCGCATCCAAAGCCGTCCTTCTTTCCCCTCCGCCGGGCATTTTTGCACTCTGCCACCGCCTTTTTCCTTCGCCACCAAGCCATAAAAAGCTAGGTTGCAATGTGTGTTTGCGCCCGTCGAATTCCCCCAAAATCTGGAGACCACATGAAACTGCGTTTGTCCCTGCTGGCCGCTTCGATTGCGCTGGCAACCCTGTCCGCCCAAGCCGCCCCGACGCTGATGTCCGCCCCTGTGCCGACCCTGGCTTACAAACAACAACAAGAATTGATCCAACAGCTGCGCAGCGCGCAAGGGCTGGATGAATACAACAGCTTTGCCGTGACGCGTCAGCACCCAGGCGCTGGCGAAACCAAGATTGTGCGCTTAGCGCACACCCATCAGGGCTTGCGCGTATGGCAGTCTGAAAGCGTGGTGGTGTTGAATAAAGGCGGCAAGATCCTCAGCCGCGCAGATGGTGAGCGCCGTGGCGCTTTGCTGCGCGCCGGCGCCAGCCTGAGCGCCAGCGAAGGCAAATTGTTTGACACCACTCCGAAGTTAAGCAGCGAAGAAGCGATCGCGATCGCTGTCAAACGCATCGCGCCGGGCGGCAAGCATATGGAACAACCGCAAGCCGAATTGATGATCTACCCGAAAACCCTGCGTCAACGCATTCCCGCCGCTGCAAACAAGCCGGAAAAAGCGCTGAGCGCAACCGATCTGCGCACCGTGGTGGCCGGCCATGAGCTGGTGTATCTGGTCAAAGCGCGCATGGAAGCAAATGGCCGTCCGGCTTTGTGGGATCTCTTGATCAGCGCCAAAGATGGCCGCGTGGTGCAACAAATCTCCGCCATGCACAGCGTGGTGGGCGAAGGCCGCAGCCAATACAACGGCACGGTGCCAATCAACACCACGTTTGAAAACGGCCAATACAAGATGATCGACGGCTCGCGCGGCACGGGCGGCCGCTTCGGCGCAATGGCGATCACCAACGCCAACCACACGTCCAACGCGGGCGAAGTGTATGTCAACAGCAGCAATGTCTGGGGCGATGGCCAGCAATACATTCCGGGCGGCTCGACCACCAACGCCAACGGCCAGACCGCTGCGGTCAGCTCGCTGTGGGGTTTGATGAACACCTATGACACGCTGAACAATGTGTTCGGCTGGAAGTCGCTGGACGGTCAAAACACCGCGACTTACATCAATGTGCACGTCAACAACAACTATGAAAACGCGTACTACTCCGACGCTTGCAAGTGCATGTTCATCGGCGATGGCGCGTCTTATTTCTACTCCTTAAGCTCGATTGACGTGATTGGCCACGAAATGGGCCACGGCGTGACCGCCGCCACTTCCGATCTGACCTATGCCGGCGAATCCGGCGGTCTGAACGAATCGGCCTCTGACATCATGGGTGATATGGTGGAAGCGTATGCGCGCGCCGGCGGTACCGGCACGACAATTCCGGCTACCGGCAATGACTGGGAAGTGGGGCGCGAAATTGCCCGCAACGGCGTGGCGCTGCGTTTCATGCGCAAGCCGTCCAAAGATGGCTCCAGCCCGGACGCATGGAGCAGCTCGATTGGCAATCTGGACGTGCACTACAGCAGCGGCCCGAATAACCGCATGTTCTATTTCCTCTCGCAAGGCTCCAGCGCAGACAGCAATAGCGAAGCGTACAGCTCCTTCCTGACCGGTTCGCCGGCGGCCATGAGCGGCATTGGCAACGACAAAGCGTTCCGCATCTGGTTCAAGACCCTGACCACCAAGCTGACCGCCAGCTCCGACTATGCCGACGCACGCGCCAAGATGATTCAATCCGCGCAAGAGCTGTATGGCGCCGGCAGCAAGGAAGAAATCGCAGTCACCCGCGCCTACGCCGCCATCAATGTGGGCGAGGACATGGACGAAGGCCCGACTCCGTTCCGTATTCAAAGCCAGCCGCAAAGCCAAAGCGTGATGTTCGGCAGCAATGCCAGCTTTAATTTTGTGGTGCGCGGCGGCAGCGCGCCGTATCAAATCCAATGGTATAAGAATGGCCAGGCAGTGTCCGGCGCCACCGCTTCCAATTGGACTTTCGCGGCGACTGGCGCGGATTTCAATTCCCGCATTCACGCTGTGGCGCGCGATAACGCCGGCGCAGTGCTGACCAGCGACACCGCGACCCTGAACGTCACCACTTCGCCTGGCGATATGGAAGTGATGAAAAACGGCGGCTTTGAGCAAGGCACAGTGAACTGGGCCGGCAACACCGGCGATATCGGCACCTGGTCGCGCTTCCCGGCTTACGAAGGCAAAGTGAATGCCTGGATGGGCGGCAATGCGGCTGCGATCACGGAAAATCTGTACCAAACCGTGACCCTGCCGGTGAATGCGGCGCGCTTGAAGTTGACCCTGCAACTCAACATCCTGACCGCTGAAACCGCCGCTACGCCAATCGACAAGATGAGCATCACGATCCGCGACGCCAACAACAACATCTTGCGCACCCTGGCCAACTACAGCAATCTGGACAAGAGCAACGGCTATGTCAAACGCGAGTTTGACATCACCGAATTCAAAGGCCAGACCGTGCGCGTGCATTTCACTGAAACTGAAAATGTGGGCAATGCGACGTCCTTTGTGATCGACGCTGTCAGCCTGAAGGCGAATTGATTTTATTGTCATGAGCTGAGCCTTGGGCAGCATTGCTGCCCATCGTGGTGGTTTTCCGGCCCGTTCTGCGGGCCGGTTTTTTGCGCTCACTGCGTCTGGCGTATGCCGGCCGCAGCAAAAATTCCCTCCTGCGGAGGCGGGCAGGCGCAGCCTGACAGGGTGGTTTGCCGCCATTCCCGGCGCAGCCGGGGAAACATCATGAAGAGCGGCGCCCCGCGCTTCCCGCACGCCTGCTGCAACGCACCTTACCGGCTTGCATGGATGCGATAGCAGGGAATCAATCGAGTCTGACCCCATTGATCCACAGCAATTTGATTTTGATGCGGCGCTGGCGTGTTTGGGGCCGTGAAGCGCGGCAGAATCGGCCATTCATCCACTAAGCGCAAGCGGCGACAGAAAAGCCGGATGACTTCCAATCAGGCCAATCCTGCCCCATTGCCCCCATGGATTCTTGGCTTATCAAGGGTGGGCCAACAGCCAAAAATTTTTCTCTTCCAGCCCGATTTCCAGGCAAAACACTCCGCTTTGCCGCTGCACAGCGCTGGTTTTGATCTCAGCGGGATACAGCAGCAGGCCCTGCAGACTGCCAGCGCAGTGCATGCCTTGAGACTGGCGTAAGCGGTACAAAGACGAATTTTGCAGCGCTGCATCCGGCGCATCGCCAATCACCGCAAGCGCGATGACATTGCCCGCATCCGGATAGCGCCAGGCTTGCGCTTCGCCGCGCTTGCCCAACGCTTGCGCGCTCTTAGGCCCGCCGGTCTTGCGCGGCGGCGGCCCCTGCCACGTCAGCAATCTGCACGGCGCCTGCAAATCCAGCGCAAGCATACGGGCTTCGCCCTTGGCCTGCGGGCTGTGATATTCGACTTGGCAGGCTTGCCCGTCTGTGCTGTGCAAACGGATGCGATAGCCGGCTATCTGGTGTTCTGTCACAGCGGCTTGCACGGGTTCAGATGGGCTTGCCGCATGCGCAATGGCGGATGCAGACAGGCAAAACAAAAACCATGCGCATCTCAGTGGCAGGCGTTTCATCAGTCCATCTCCCAAAACCAGATTTCCTGCGATTTATTAAAGTAACTGTTGTTACCTTGGGCCATATTCGCGCCGTCCCACAAATCAATATGGTCGCCCTGATTATTGCTGCCCCAAAAATTGCGAAACACCACAATCCCGCGCTTGCCCGCGTAATCAGTGGCGCTCTTTTGCAGACCATTTTTGTCGCGTTTTGAGATATTCGCAGCGCCGAATGGCGAGCCTTTCCGATTGAGCCAAAGCATCATTTCTTCGGCACGTAAAAAATGCTTGCGCCCATGATTGTGCCAGCAACAAGCGCCGCGAAAACTTGCCAGACTGATCCCGGCATTGCTCAGGCAAACGCCCATCCGGATCGCACATTGATTTTCAAAATTGGCAGCGCCATCTTTATTTTTGCAAGGTGAGGTATCCGGCGTGGCTTGCAAGGAAGGATGGTTGCGCCACAATTGATCAAACAATGTTTCGGTCTTCTCTTCAGACATTTCCTGCTCCCGGATAAATGCGATGCGGGAAGCATATATGAAAAAAACTGATCCAGGCGAAAAAGTACAAATTATATATTTCTCAAGGTAAAGATTTCCAAGCGGGAATATCTTGCCTGAGTCATGTCTATCTGATCGCGCACAGGTGCTCGCTTCTCGATGGGTTAGCAGACGCCATTCGATCGATTTAATGTCGGCGGGCGCACGTATTCGCGCGCCACGACGCAAGTCACGCTGATGGTCTCCCCTTTACCTGCAGGCAGTTCAATGCGCCGCGCCCACAATTGTTGGCGCACCGTGCGCGATTCCACGTCAGGGCGTGCCGGCAGAACGAATTCGATCCGGCCCAGCGACTCGCCGGCGCAAGTGTGCTTGGCGCGTACCAGCCAAGCAAGAGGTAAGCCCAAATTGAATTGCGCGCAGCTCCCCGCACACAGAAAGATGACAAACGAGCGCATGGCAAAATGAAAAGCATGTGGAATCCCCGCCATATTCCTGACCTGCCCGGTTTTTCATGATTTAATACCTGTGTCACGAACAGCCCGCTTCGCGCCATGACCAGCCAGCCGCCGCTCATTGTTTTACTCACAGTCAACGAGCATGAAACCCATGCCGTGTTTGACGCCTTCCTGCCGGCCGGGCAGGCCCCGCAGCTCTGTGCGCGCGGCGGGGTGGATTATTTTGAGCTGGGCCAGCATGGCGGCAACCGGGTCTTGATGAGCATCAGCGAAATGGGCGCCGGCGGCATAGGCGCGGCGGCGCAGCGTGCGCAGGATGCAATCAACCATTGGCAGCCGCAAGCATTGATTGCGGTCGGGATTGCTTTTGGCATGGATGAAAGCAAGCAAAAGATAGGCGATGTGCTGGTGTCCAGCCAGTTGCAGGAATATGAATTGGGCCGGCTCAATCAAGATGGCAGCCTGACCCCGCGCGGCGACAAACCGGGCGCGGCGCACCGGCTGTTGAACCGGGTGCGCAGTGTGAACACCATACAACAGCGCCTGCCGGGCGGCTGGCCCAAATTGCGCATCGGACTGCTGCTGTCCGGGCAAAAGCTGGTGGACAATCTGGATTACCGCAACAGCCTGCAAGCGCTGTTTAGCGAAGCCATCGGTGGCGAAATGGAAGGCAGCGGCTTATACGCCAGCGCCGGGCGCAGCAAAGTCGATTGGCTGGTGGTGAAAGCGATTTGCGACTGGGGCCATGATAAAAACCAGGGCAAGAAAGAGGAATGGCAACAGCAGGCGGCAGCGAATGCGGCGCGCGTGGTGTTGGAGATGTTGCGGGCGCCGGGTTTGTATCAAGAGCAGGAGGGCAGCGCGCAGCAGGTGGCGCATGCTGCGCCCTTGGTCACAGCCGCGCCGCCGGCATCTGCGCCAAATCCACCTTCGCCAGCGCCGGCGCCCATACCCGCCAGCACGCCTGCGCCATGTCCCTCCTGGGCTTTGCAGCGCAAAGGCGATCACGTCTTACTCCCCGTGCCCTGGGGCGCGCCGCAATGGCTTCCAATGCCTCTGGATGACAATTTTCCGCAGGTATTGTGTCAGGCTGACACGCCTTTTCCCAAAGTGGGCGGACTGCAAATCAGCAGCTTTGTTTTAAAGCGTGATGAAGTGGGTTTGCTGGCGGAAATGACGCTGTCGCGCGTCTTGACCCAGGCTTTCCGCTATATTCGACCCGGGGCGTTTCTGATGGGTTCGTCAGCGGATGAGGCAGATAGACAAGATAATGAAACCCAGCATTGGGTCAGCATCAGCCAGGGTTTTTGGCTGGCCGATACCGCCTTCACCCAAGCTTGGTGGCAGGCGCTGATGGGGAATAATCCCAGCCATTTCAATCAAGCTAATGGCGGCGGGCCGGAACATCCGGTGGAGAACGTCAGTTGGCTGGATGTGCAAGCCTGCGTGCGCAAGTTGGCTGCTTTACTGCCCGCATGCCTGCCCAGCCTGCCGACAGAAGCGGAATGGGAATATGCCTGCCGCGCTGGCAGCCAAACAGCGTTTTCCTTTGGCGACAATATTCATCCTGGCGTGGTGAATTATGAAGGCAACCATCCCTATAAAAATGCAGCCAAGGGCTTGTACCGGCAAAAGACTGTGCCGGTCAAAGACTTGCCGGCGAATGGCTGGGGTTTGTACCAAATGCATGGCAATGTGTGGGAGTGGTGTGCGGATGGGTATGTGGAAAATTTGGGGCAAGGCTTGGTCGAAGATCCGGGCTTAGCGCAAGCCTTGGCGCCAAAACTGGATGAGGAAGGCTGGCGGGTGCTGCGTGGTGGTTCGTGGCGCGTCTACGCGCTGAACGCGCGCGCCGCCGACCGGACCGGGTACTGGCCGGACTGGCTGAACGACGGTATCGGTTGGCGTGTGGCCCTCAGGTCAAGGCAGCCCTAGGCAAGCGCAGCGCGCCTGGGGCCAGTGCTTTTCCGGGTTGCTTTTTCGGTTTTCACGGTGTTGGGGTTTTCAAGGGTTTTCCGGTTTTAAGGTTTTGCGGTTTTCAAGATTTTTCCCGTTTTATCCCCGGCTTGCCGGGGATCATTTCACGCTTTCGCACAAAGACGAAACCCTCAGCGCCTTGCTCGCGCGCATCCAGGCCCAGCGCGCCGCGCCTGCGAAGGCGAAAAAGCCGCGCGCCGGCAAGGCCTAATCAACAAACCCGCAGCAAACCCGCAGCGGCGGGCGCGATTGGCAAAGCCCGCCAGGGCAATCGCATGAAGCCGGGTGGTTTAAATTGGCGCCGGGTTTTGTGCTGTGGCTTGCTTATTGATATGCCAGCAACACGGTTTTTCGTCTGCGAAGTTTGCGGGCGACCTGCCGGTCCGCCCCTGCGCAGCAAACGCTGTGGGCCAAAATCAGGCCTTTGGGTGCGAAACTATGCAGCGGGAGCGGGATGCGGCAATACAAAACGCTGCTTGGCTTAGATGTGGAAACGGCTGGCGGCAAGTTAAACCTTGATGCGATTGCCCTGCAAAGCCCGCCAGCATCCCCGGCTTTTTGCCACAGCTGTGGCAAAATTGGCCGGCAGAAAGCAATGCGGCACGCGCCAAAGCCAATTGGGCAAGCGCCTGTTGCCCAATTGATGCAAAGAAAATAGGATGCAGCATGAGCGAACTTGCCAACTATAGCGGTCTCTTAAGCGAAATTAAAAGCCGCATCGCACACGCGCAAACGCGCGCGATGCAGGCGGTCAATAGCGAATTGATCCGGCTGTATTGGCATATCGGCCAATTATTGGCTGAGCGGCAAGATCAGGAAGGCTGGGGTAAAGGCGTCATCCCCCGACTGTCGCAAGATATCCGCAATGAATTACCTGAGGTGAAAGGGTTTTCTGAGCGGAATTTAAAATTGATGGATCAGTTTTATAACACTTATCCAGACTTATTCAGCACGGACTTAATTGGGCAACCACTGGTTGCCCAATTGCCCTGGGCGCACAATGTCTTGCTGATGCAGACCATCAAAGATGAGGCCAGCCGCTTCTGGTATATGGAACAAGCGCTGGCCCACGGCTGGAGCCGCAATATACTCAAGTTGCAAATTGAAAGTGGTTTGCATCGTCGCCAAGGCCAAGCCATCAGCAACTTCCAACAGCGCCTGCCTTCCCCGCAATCCGATCTGGCGCAGCAGGCGCTGAAAGACCCGTATATTTTTGATTTTTTAACCCTCGAAGCCCGCTTCCATGAGCGTGAATTGGAAACCGGCTTGCTGGCCCACCTGGAAAAATTCCTGTTGGAACTGGGACAGGGCTTCGCCTTCGTCGGGCGGCAATACCATTTGCGTGTGGGCGAGAGCGATTTCTATCCGGATTTGCTGTTCTACCATCTGAAACTGCGCTGCTATATGGTGATTGAACTCAAGCGCGGCGAGTTCAAGCCGGAATATGCGGGCAAACTGAATTTCTATTGCAATGTGGTGGACGACACCCTGCGCCACCCGCAAGATGCGCCCACCATCGGCCTGATTTTGTGCCAGGGCAAAGATAATGTGCTGGCCGAATACGCACTGCGCGGGATTGATAAACCCATCGGCATCGCAAGCTACGAACTGACACGCGCCTTGCCCGCCACCCTGGTTTCAGCCTTGCCCAGCATCGAAATGCTGGAAGCTGAGCTGGCCGCTATCGCACAATTTGAGCCTGAAATCAATGGTGAAATCAATCGAGTCTGACCCCATTGATTTCAATTCTCATGACCCCATTGATTCACCCCATTGATTCCTTTGAGTCTGACCCCATTGATTTTTGCCATCTGCCGGCGGCAGGCTGCGTGCGCGGGATTTGCGCCGTACTGGCATATTTTGCCCAGGCCGCGCCGGCAAAAGCTGTGCGCACAACAGCCGCGCCCACACTCCATTCTGCTATCATTTCCAGTCTGCATCCGCGCAGCATGAAAACGTTGCGCGCCACTATCTGGAGACTGCCCATCATGAAAACATCCCCCCTGTCAGCCCGCCGTGGCTTCACCCTGCTGGAATTATTGGTGGTGATGGTCATCATCGGTTTGCTGGCGGCGTTTGTCGGCCCGCGCTTTTTCGGCCAGCTCGGCAAATCCGAAACCAAGACCGCCAAGGTGCAAATCGAAGCCCTGGCCAAAGCGCTCGACACCTACCGCCTCGACACCGGGCACTATCCCAGCACGGAACAAGGCTTGGCGGCGCTCAATACCAAACCCGCCGAAGAAAGCAAATGGAGCGGCCCGTATCTGAGCAAAGCGCTGCCCAACGATCCCTGGGGCAAACCCTTCATCTACCGCATGCCGGGCAGCAATGGCGCTGATTTTGATCTGCTGTCCTACGGCAAAGACGGACAAGCCGGCGGAGAAGGCGATAACGCCGACATCAGCTTCAAATGAACCAAGGCGCGGCCACGCTCAGCCCGGCGCTGCTGGAGCAGGCGCGCGACGCTGCGCTGGCGCAGGGGCGGCCGCAATTGGCCTTGCTGGAAGAATTGTCCGGCCTGGCCGCGCCGGAATTTGTGCGCGCCCTGGCCGCCCTGTTTGCCTGGCCTGCGCTGGACATGCAACAACTGCAAGCCGCCGCACCCGCCTTTGATTTACTCCCCTTCGCCCGCTGCGCGCAACAGGAATGCATTTTGCTGCGCCAAGCCGACGCCGCCAGCCCGCTGCTGGTGATCGCCGATCCGTTTAACACCGATTTGCCGGACTGGGCCGCGCAACAGGTGCGCGGCCCGTTTCAACTCTGTCTGGCGCACCGGCAGGATATCAGCGCCTGGCTGCAGCAGCAGGAAAACGCGCAGCAGGCGATGCAGGATATTTTGCGCGATGACGACAGCTTGCCGGATGAGGAAAGCGGGGTCGAAGATATTTCCTTAGCGCGCATCAGTGCAGATGCCTCGCCGGTGGTGCGGCTGGTGAATTCCACCCTGTATGACGCGCTCAAATTCGGCGCTTCCGATATTCACCTGGAATGTGAAGCCGGGGTCTTGAATATCAAATACCGCATCGATGGCGTATTGCTGCCGGCGGGACAGGCGCAAGGCATGCATCTGGCGGAACAGATCATTTCGCGCATCAAAGTTATGGCCGAACTGGATATCGGCGAGCGCCGCGTGCCGCAGGACGGGCGTTTCAAAGTGCGCATGAAGGGACGTGAAATCGACTTCCGCGTCTCGATCATGCCGAATATTTTCGGCGAGGATGCGGTGCTGCGCCTGCTGGACCGGCGCACCCTGGGCGAAGCCAGCCAAAGCCTGCGCCTGGAACATCTGGGCTTGAATCCGGATGCGATCAGTCTGATCCGGCGCCTGGCCGGCAAACCGCACGGCATGTTGCTGGTGACAGGCCCGACCGGCTCAGGCAAGACCACCACGCTGTATGCCGCGCTGACAGAGATCAACAGCGGGCACGACAAAATTGTGACGATTGAAGACCCGGTTGAATACCGCCTGCCAAAAGTATTGCAAATCCCGGTGAATGAAAAAAAAGGCTTGAGCTTTGCGCGCGGCTTACGCTCGATTTTGCGGCATGACCCCGACAAAATCATGGTGGGCGAGATCCGCGATGATGAAACTGCGCAAATCGCCGTGCAAGCCGCACTGACCGGCCATCTGGTGTTCACCACGGTGCACGCCAACAATGTATTTGATGTGGTGGGGCGCTTTTTGCATATGGGGGTGGATTCTTACAGCTTTGCCGCAGCCTTGAACGGGGTGGTGGCGCAACGCTTGCTGCGTATCAATTGCCCGCATTGCGCGGCCCCGGCGCCGCCCACAGCGGCGGAATTGCAAGCCAGCGGTTTGTGCGCGGAACAGGTGCAGGGTTGGCAATTCCGCGCCGGACGCGGTTGCGGTCAATGCCGTGGCGCCGGCTATAAAGGCCGCAAAGCAGTCGCAGAAGTGTTGGAGTTGAATGATGCGCTGCGCGAAATGATCAGCAGCCGTGCGCCGCTGCTGCGTATGCGTGAAGAAGCCGCAAAACTCGGTTTGCGCCCGGCGCGTGAGGCCGCGCTGGATCTGGTGCGCTGCGGCGAAACCACCTTGCAGGAGCTCAATCGTGTCACTTATTGAAAGCAGCGTGCGGCTGTGTGTGGCGCTGCAAGCCGGCAGCGTCGCTTGCGCGCTGTGGCGGCGTGGCCGCTTGCAAGCCGACAGCGCCTGGCGCGCAAAGCCGCAGGCGGAAGGCGGCGATTGGCCGGAATTAATCGCCCTGCTGGAGGCGCATTTGCAAAATGGCGCGCCGCTGCCGCCCGGCTGCGCGCTGCAAATCAGCCTGGGCAGCCGCTGGTGCGCCAGTTTGCGCCTGCCCTGGAGCGATGCGCTGCTGCAGCAAGACAGCGCGACCCGCTTCATGCAGGCGCAATTCGCCGCCGTGTTTGGTCAAAGCGCAGACTGGGCTTTGCGCTGCGTCGATGGCGCGTATGGGCAGCCGCGCCTGCTGTACGGCATACGCAGCGATTTGCTGGCCGCGCTGCAGGATTTCGCGCACAAACACGGCTTGCGCTTAAGCTCAGTGCAAGCGCAAAGCGCGCATGCCTGGCGCGCTTTGCGCCAAAGCCAGCGCCGTCTGCGCCTGGCGCTGCTGGTGGAAGATGATCGGCTCTGCCTGCTGCAAGGAGAACACGGCTTGCTGCAGGCGCTGCATGCGGAATATCTGAACGCCAGCCAGCTGTCCGAATTCTTGCCCGCATTCTGGCGCCGCGCCTGCCTGCGTCATCCCGAATTGGCGCAGGCGCGTCACATTCCGCTGTTGGATCTCAAGCACGGCGCGAGCGTCGTAACAGTAGCGCCGTTTTTTCATGTGCCGCCAGGACCGGCTTGGCTGGATGCGGACTACGCCTGCCTGCTGGCGCAACGCAAACCGGACAGCGGCGACGCCGATTGGGGGGAAGCGCCCGGCGCCGGCAAAGCCTGGCCCTGGCTGGCCCCGGCGGCCGCACTGCTGCTGGCCGCCGCCCTCGATTGGGGCCAGCAAAAAAGCGCTTTGCAACAAGCCCATAAGCAGGTGCAAATCTTAGCCCCGGCGGTTCAGGCGCAGGCAGGCCGCAACGCACAGCAACAACGCGCGCTGGAACAGCAAGCCGCCGCCGTGCGTCAGGCCGCGCATCAACTCGCCTTGCCGCTGCCGGATATTCTGCTGGCTTTGCGCGCGCCGCGCGATGTCAAAGTAGCGGCGCTGGGACTGGATTTGAGCACCAGCGAAGCACGCCAGCGCCTGCAATTGCAAGCGCAAGCCGAAAACAGCGCGCACATGATGCAATATCTGGCCTGGCTCGAAGAACAGGGACGCTTTAAACGCATCGAATTGCAAAAACACGAAACCCGCGATGATGGCCTGATTCTTTTTCAAATGGAGTTATGGTGGCAATCCTGAAACCTGTCCCGCCACAAAGCGCACTGGCGGAACGCATGGCGCGCTGGCGCTACGCCTGGCGCCGTCTGTGGCTGCATGGCGGTTGGGCGCTGTTGGCCGCCCCGTTGCTGCTGGCGGCGGCGCTGTTGGCTTGGCGCGGCCATTTGCTGCGCGAGCAAAGACAAGCCATGACACAGGCCGCGCAAACGCCGCTGCGCGCACACCTCAACGCGCCCGATCTGGCGCAACAAATCCAGCGCTTTGAACAAACCCTGCCGCAACACGCCAGCGCGCCGCAGCAACTGCGCCGCCTGCTGGAAATCGCCGCTGAACAGGATGTGCCGCTGCCGCAAGCGGAATATCGCCAAAGCACACTCACCAACAGCACCTTGCAACGCTGGCAAATCACCCTGCCACTGCATGTCAGCTATGGCAAATTGCTGCGTTTTTTGCAAACCGCTATGGAGGAAATGCCGGCGCTGGCGCTCGATAATCTGCAAGTGCGGCGCGCCAGCAGCGACACCGATGAAGTCGAAGTGCGTCTGCAATTGAGCCTGATCATCAATCCACAGCCAGTCCGCCAGCGGAGCCGCCATGAATAAGGGGCCGCGCCTGCTCCTGCTGTGCGCAACGCTGGCCGGGGCCGCACAGGCGGCCGGCACGGCTCCGGCCAGTGCGCCGCCGCCGCGTAAAAACCAGGCGCCGTGGGACGCCACGCTGTTTGGCGTCGCGCCTGAGGCGCCAAGCGCGAGCGCGCCGCAGGCGCAGGCGCCGCAGCAACCGGCGGCGCGCCAAAAAAAACCGAAAGCAAGCCCGCCGCTGGCCCCGCCCCTGCCCTTTCAATACCTGGGGCAATTGCAGCAGGATGGCGTGACTTATTTTTTACTGCAACACGGGACACGCTTTCTGAGCGTGCAAAGCGGGCAGCAAATTGATCCGCATTATGTGTTGCAAAAAGCGCAGGGCAATCAATTGCATTTTGTGTATTTGCCACTGCGGCAAGAACAGATTTTGAAGCCGGGAGACATGAATTGAAGGCACAGCGCGCAATCCTCAGCTGGTTTTGCAGTCTGGCATTATTGGGCTGCGCCAGCAATCACGCGTATCGGGAAGGCGAGCGCCTGCTGGCCGCCGGCGAATATCAACAAGGTTTGGCGCAATTGCAGGAAGCGGTGCGCCAGCACCCCGGCAATGCGCAATACCGCATCACCCTGGCGCGCCAGCGCGCTGCGGTGATCGGCAATTTGCTGCAGCAAGCGGCGCAAGCGCGCGCGCAGCAGGAATGGGCGCGCGCGCAGAGCGCTTATCAGGCGGTGGAACAAATCGAGGCCGGCAATGCGGCCGCACGCCAGGGACTGGAAGCGCTGCGCATGGAACAGCGCCAGCAGCAGCAAGTGCAACAAGCGCAACAACTGTATCAAACCCAGGGCGCGCGCGCCGCCGCCCAGGTGCGTGAAATATTGCGTCTGGTGTTGCTGGAAAACCCGCGCCAGCGTGAGGCTTTGCAACTCAAGGCCCGTCTGGCGCAAGAGTTGCCGGCAACGGAACAAAAGCTGGCCGCCAGTTTCCGCAAACCGGTCAGCCTGGAATTGCGCGATGCGCCCTTGCGCGCGATTTTCGATCTGTTGGCGCGCCAGAGCGGCTTGAATTTCTATTTTGAGCGCGATGTCAAACCGGATCAGCGCGCCAGCATCCAATTGCGCCAGGTCGCATTGGAAGATGCTTTGCGCATGCTGCTGTCCGGCAATCAACTGGAAATGAGCGTGGTGAATGAAAACACGGTGATGATCTATCCGGCCAGCGCGCAAAAACAAAAGGAATATCAGCAATTGCATGTGCGCAGCTTTGCGCTGGCCAATGGCGATGTGAAAAGCCTGGCGTACACCATCAAATCGCTGCTCAAAGCGCGCGATATTGTCACCGATGAAAGGCTGGGCCTGATCATCATGCGCGACACCCCGGAAATGCTGAAAATGGCGGAGAAAATCATCGCCCTGCAAGATCTGCCCGATCCCGAAGTCATGTTGGAGGTGGAGGTGCTGGAAGTGAAACGCTCGCGCCTGCTGGAACTCGGCATTCGCTGGCCGGATGGCGCCAGCCTGTCTTTAGCCGGCGTTCCCAAACCGAATGGCGGCAATCAATTGCTGCTGTCGGATTTGCGGCATATCAACAGCAACAACATCAATCTCAATCTTGGCGCCACCACCATCAATGCGCGTAAAGAAGATGGCGATTCCAATATTCTGGCCAATCCGCGCATCCGTGTGCGCAACAAAGAAAAAGCCCGCGTCATGATAGGCGACCGCGTGCCGGTGATCACCACCACCTCCACCGCCACCGGCTTTGTTTCTGATTCGGTGACGTATGTGGAAGTCGGGGTCAAGCTGGAAGTCGAGCCGAATATCTATCTGGATGAGGAAGTGGCGATCAAGCTCAATCTGGAAGTCTCGAATCTGGTGAAAGAAGTCATCAGCAAATCCGGCACCCAGTCCTATCAAATCGGCACCCGCAATGCGAACACCGTTTTGCGCTTGAAAGATGGCGAGACCCAGATCCTGGCCGGCTTGATCAGCGATGAAGAGCGCAGCAGCGGCAACCGCTTGCCCGGTCTGGGCGAATTGCCCTTGCTGGGACGTTTGTTTGGCAGTCAGAAAGACAGCAATGAGCGCAGCGAAATCGTGTTGGCGATTACGCCGCATATTTTGCGCAGCCTGCGCCGGCCGGATGCGCTGGAAGCGGAATTTCCCTCCGGCAGCGAAACCAGGGTCGGCCAGATCGGCAGCGGTTTGCCGCCACTGGCCCCGCGCAAAGGCGCGCCGGCGGCGCCAGCGGCGACGCCCGGCGCTGAGGCTGGCAAAGAGGCGGCCCCGGCTGCCGCAGAGCCGCCACCCGAGGCTGCTAAATGACAGCGCGCGGCTTCAGCGTGATCGAATTATTGGTCACGTTGAGCCTGCTGGCCCTGCTGGCCACGGTCAGCCTGCCGCTGGTGCAAATCCAGGCGCAACGCGAAAAAGAAAAGGAATTGCGCCGCGCCCTGGTCGAAATCCGCGAGGCGATCGACGCCTATAAATTGGCGGCGGACGCTGGGCGGGTGGAAAAAAAGACTGGCGCCTCGGGCTATCCGAAAAGCCTGGATCTGCTGGCCGAGGGTGTGCCCGATCTGCGCAGCCCGGATGGGCGCAAACTGTATTTTCTGCGGCGCGTGCCGCGCGACCCGTTTGCCATCCATCCAGACCTGCCAGCCGCGCAAACCTGGTTCAAACGCGCCTACGCCAGCCCGCCGCACAGCCCGGAAGAAGGTGAAGATGTGTATGACATCGCCTCCCGCTCCAATAAAATCGGTTTGAACGGGATTGCGCTCAAAGAATGGTGAGCCGGCAAGCGCAAGTGCTATGATGGAAAAAATGATGCGTCCCGCACCAGGGGCGGCCAAGCAGAGGAGACCTGCATGAGCGTGATTCAAAAATATCTGGCAATCGAAGATGTGCAAGCCGGCATGGTGGCGGCGGAGCAGATCTGCAATGCGCAAGGCCAAGTCCTGCTGCAAGCCGGCGCCGTTTTGACTGAAGAGTTATTGCAAGGCTTGCGCCGCCGCCAGGTGGGAGCGCTCAGTATCTTATTCACCGAACAGGCCGCAGGCGATGCCGATGCGCTGTTGCATACCAGCCTGGAACGGCTGGAATACCTGTTCCGCGCACAGCGCGAGGATGACGCCAGCGGGTTGCTCAAACAAGCCCTGCAAGCCTGGCGCAAACATCAATACCAGGCGGAGCAGCCAGCATGAGCCATACTGCGGAAGAAATATTGGCGCAGATTGATGATCTGCCCTCGCTGCCGGCGCTGGTGATGGATGTGCTCAACAGCATCGACGATGACAGCATCCCGCTGGAACAGATTGCGCACAAGGTGCAGCTCGACTCCGCGCTCACCGCAAAAACCCTGCGCCTGGCCAATTCGGCCTGTTTTTCGCGTCAGGTCAAAGTCAGCACGCTTTCGCATGCGCTCAGCTTCCTGGGCATGAGCACCACCAAAAACCTGATCATCGCCGCCGCCCTGACCGGCTGCTTTCCACAAGGTTTGCTGCGCACCTTTGACTACAAAGCCTTTTGGCGGCACTCGATTTCCAGCGCGGTGTGCGCACGCGCGATTGCGCGCCACTTGCGCTTTAATCAGGATTACGCATTCACCGCCGGCCTGCTGCACGATATTGGCCGGCTGGCTCTGGCCAGCCAATACCCGGAAGAATACGCCAGGGTCGTGCAATGGCGCGCGGAGCACGATAGCCACTGGATCGCCGCCGAACAAGCTTGCCTGGGCCTGGATCATGTCGCCGCCGGCGTCGCCCTGGCCAAGCGCTGGCATTTATCCGGCACCCTGCAGCTGGCGATTGCCGGCCACCATTTGCCGGATGCGCCGGGGGCTGGCTTTCTGGCGGCGATTGTGCATCTGGCCGATTGCATCTCGCACGGCCTGGATTTATGCCAGGTGGATGACGAACATGTGCCGCCGGTTTCCATCATCGCCTGGAATGCGCTGGGCTTAAGCGATGAGGCTTTACACCAGATTTTTGCCGAAACAGAAATGCAGACTGCCGAAGTATCCCGTATATTACTGGGCTGACGCTAAGCAAGCGTTTGCTTTTTAATATGCAGCGGCATGGCCGCATGGAGTCTGCTATGAGTTTGCAAGGAAAAACCCTGTTTATCACCGGCGGCAGTCGCGGCATCGGCCTGGCGATTGCCCTGCGCGCAGCGCGCGATGGCGCCAATATTGTGATTGCCGCCAAAACCGATGCGCCCGACCCGCGCCTGCCCGGCACCATCCACACCGCCGCCGCTGAAATCGAAGCCGCCGGCGGGCGCGCGCTGGCGCTGGCGCTGGATATCCGCGATGAAGAAAAAGTGGCGCAAGCCGTAGCACGCGCTGCCGAACACTTTGGCGGAATTGATATTCTGATCAACAACGCCAGCGCAATCCGCTTAACCGGCACGCTGGACACGCCGGTCAAACGCTACGACCTGATGCACGGCGTCAACGGGCGCGGCACATTTGTCTGCAGCCAAGCCTGCCTGCCCTATCTGCGGCAAGCCGCCAATCCGCACATTCTGACCATGTCGCCGCCGCTCTCGCATGATCCGAAATGGTTTGGGCGCTGGCCAAATTACATGATCGCCAAATACACCATGAGCTTATTCACGCTGGCGCATGCAGCGGAATTCAAACAATACGGGGTGGCGGTGAATTCGCTATGGCCGCGCACCACCATCGCCACCTCAGCCGTGGCGAATGAAATCGGCGGCGAAGCAATGATGAACGCCTCGCGCAAGCCGGACATCATGGCCGACGCCGCCTGGCACATCCTGACGGCGAACGCGAAAAAAGTCAGCGGCAATTTCTTTTTGGATGATGAGGTGTTAATCGCCGCCGGTGTGCGCGATCTGGCCAAATACGATGTCGTGCCTGGCGCCAAATTGCAGGCGGATTTCTTTGTGGATGCGCTGCCGGGGATGTTGCCGTCAGCATAATCAAGCCGCGCCGCCAGCCGGCGGCGCAGCAGCGGCTTTATGCGCGGATGTTGATGTTTTGCCCGATGCGGCCCGGAGTTTCGCCGTTCTGCTTGGTTTTTTGCGCTTCGGACGGGCCTTTCACCGCTTCGCGCAATAAATCATCGTTGCGCTTCACATCCGCCTTGAACTGGGCGTCTGCAATCGCCTTGTACTTGGCGGCCTGATTGCTTTCCTGGGTTTGTTGCACGCGCTGGGCTTGCACCTTGTCATTCAAGACGCTGGCTTGCGGGCGCTCGCCGGATTTGGCCTGCTGCACTTCCACGCTTTGCTGGCGCTGAGCGGTTTGCTGCACCGCCTGTTTTTCGCGGATCTGCTGAAAAGCGGTGGCGTCTGAGCGCTGGCGCTGGGAGGCGATCTGCTGGGTTTGTTCGCGCTTTAATTCCTGCGCATCTTCAAACTTGGCCTGGGCGCTGACGACATCGCGCCGCGCCGCGTCAAGCGTGCGCTGGGCGCGCACATTTTGCGCTTTGAACGCGGTTTCGGCCACGCCGCTTTGCTGATTCTGGCGCACGCTCTGATCCACCGTCTTGGCCTGCGTGGCGCGCGAAGTGCCGCTCACGCCATTGGCGCCATTGCCGATTTCATTTTTCTCGCGCACCCGTTCGGTCGCGCCATTCAAGGTGTTTTGCTGACTGGCGGACAAACCGCTGGCGGCGCTCTCACGCGCCTTATCCTCTTCCGCCTTGCTGCGTCCGTTATCGACGCGATTGGTCTTGGCGGCGGAATTTTTCAATTCCTGATTTAAATTCGGCAAAAGCCTCAAGCTTGCGGCAGAAGCTGCCGATGATGCAAAAGACACGGCCATATCCGACTCCCCGAGCGGCTTGGCCTTGGCGGCTTGCCGCATGTGCTGACACAGCGTCAGCGGTGCTGCTCGTCTATACCCGGCCTGCGCACGCAGGCCGCCTGTGTTCACTCTAGGGCAAGCAAAAGCAAAGTCAAATGGATTTTTCCTGCGCTTTTCCCGCTTGCAATTTTCCGAAAGATTAGCATAGGCCGCTTAAACATGCAGTCAGCGCTTGCGATAAAATTTCCGTATGGAAATTTTTATTTGGCAGCGCTTCCCACCACCCCATCCTTCCGGTTTGTTCAGCGATTCGAGACTGCTTGCAGATCAACCATAGAATGGCTTGTGCCGGGGGTGCAGCAATGCGCTTAATGCAAAGACGCGGGGGTAGTCATCCCCCGCTAGAGACGGCCTTGACCGCAGACGCGGTTGCGCTTTGCAGCGGCTGCGTTCGCGGCCTGCGCCGCTCTCCACAAGCACTCAACACGCAAACGCTGAAAGGCGGAAAGGCGGAAAATTACTCCGCGCGCACCCAAACCTGGGTGCGGCCAAACATCGGGGCGCCGACATAGCCGCGCACATTCAGTTTTTTGCCGCCATCGCTCAGAGAAATCTTGCTGCGATACACCTTGCCATTATTCGGGTCGAGGATTTCGCCGCCGTTGTATTCCTCACCGTCTTTTTTCAATCCCTTCATAAACACCATGCCAATGATGGGCTGGTCTTTACGGTCGTCTTCGCATTTATCGCATTTCGGGTTGGCGTCTTCGCCCGGCTCTTTGAACAGTTTTTCAATCTTGCCGCTCAATACGCCATTGCTCTCAGTAATGCGCACCAGGGAACGCGGCTTGCCGCTTTTGTCGTCGATGGTTTTCCACAGGCCGACCGGACTGGCGTCGTTTGCCAGGGCTGGCGCCAGCGGGGTCAACAAAGCGGCGGCCAGGGTAGTGATCAAAATGCGTTTCATCTCTCTATCTTCCTTCTTGGCGCGCCGGCATGTGTCAGGCCGGCGCTGTTTGCTGATGGAACGGCAGACCTGCCCGTCCCCTGATTCGGTGCGGCCTGGCCGCACCGCACTGCATGCGGATATCAGGCCGGCGGGAGTTTGGCCAGCTGTTCGCGCAATTTTTCCAGCAGGGTGGAGAAATTCGCCACCCGTTCACGCTCTTGCGCCACCACCGCCGCCGGCGCGCGCGCGACAAAGCTTTCATTGTCGAGCTTGCCTTGCGCTTTGGCGATTTCACCTTCCACCCGCGCGGCTTCCTTGCTCAAACGCTCACGTTCAGCGGCGACATCGATTTCCACCACCAGCATCAGGCGCGCACTGCCGACAATCGCAACCGGGGCCGGCGATTCCGGCAGCTTGTCCACCACCTGCACCTCAGCCAGTTTGGCCAAGCCGGCCAGATATGGGGTTTTATCGGCCACATCCGCCGCCTGAGCTTCCAGCACCAGCGGCACGCGCTGGGCCGGAGAAATTTGCATTTCGCCGCGCAGATTGCGGCAAGCGTCCACCATCGCTTTCATTTCCTGCATCCAGGCGAGCGCCGCCGGGTCGATTTTGTCGGCTTGCGGCAAAGGATAGGCTTGCAGCATGATGGTCGCGCCGCTCTTGCCCGCCAGCGGGGCCACGGTTTGCCACAATTCTTCCGTTACAAAAGGAATAATCGGATGCGCCAGGCGCAAAATCACTTCCAACACCCGCAACAGCGTGCGCCGGGTGTGCCGTTGCTGCGCCGGATTGCCTTGTTGCAACTGCACCTTGGCCATTTCCAGATACCAGTCGCAGTATTCATCCCAGGTGAATTGATAAATCGCATTCGCCACATTATCGAGACGGTATTCGGCAAAGCCTTTTTCAACTTCCGCTTCGGTTTGCTGCAGCAGGGAGATAATCCAGCGGTCAGCCGCCGAAGCCTGGAAATGCTCAGCATCCTGGATACGCGCATCATCTTCCGCGCTGACGCCGCAATCCTGCCCTTCTGTATTCATCAGCACGTAACGGGTCGCATTCCACAGCTTATTGCAGAAATTGCGATAGCCTTCACAACGCCCCAGGTCGAAATTGATATTCCGGCCCAGATTCGCATAACTGGCCATGGTGAAACGCACCGCATCCGCGCCAAACGCCGGAATGCCGTCCGGATATTCTTTGCGGGTGGCTTTTTCAATCGACTGCGCGGCTTTCGGATTCATCAAGCCGGTGGTGCGCTTGGCGACCAGGCTTTCCAGATCAATCCCGTCAATCAAATCAATCGGGTCAAGCGTATTGCCCTTCGATTTCGACATTTTCTGACCGTCGCCAGCGCGCACCAGGCCATGGATATACACATCGCGGAAAGCTGGCTTGCCGGTGAAATACGCGGTCATCATGACCATGCGCGCAACCCAGAAGAAAATGATGTCAAACCCTGTCACCAAAACCGAGGACGGCAGGAAGGCGTCGAGTTCAGCGGTTTTTTCCGGCCAGCCCAGCGTGGAGAACGGCACCATGGCGGACGAGAACCAGGTATCGAACACGTCCCCATCGCGGCGCAAGGTCTTGCCGCCGGCCATTTGTTGCGCTTCTTCTTCAGAGCGCGCGACGTACACCTTGCCATCATCGTCATACCAGGCGGGAATTTGATGCCCCCACCAGAGCTGGCGCGAAATACACCAATCCTGGATATTGTTCAGCCATTGGTTATAGGTGGTGGTCCAATTATCCGGCAGGAAGCGAACCTTGCCGCTGTCCACCATATCAAGCGCCGCTTCAGCCAGCGAGCGGCCCGGGAAATGCGCGTGCGCCGGGGCCGGTTTGCTCATCGCCACAAACCATTGATCCGTCAGCATCGGCTCAATCACCGCATCGGTGCGCTCGCAGCGCGGCACCATCAGCTTGTGCGGCTTGATGTCTTCCATCAACTCCAGCGCAGTCAGATCAGCCACGATTTGCTTGCGTGCGACAAAACGGTCTAAGCCACGGTATTTTTCCGGGGCTTGATCATTGATCTTGGCTTCCAGCGTGAAAATGCACAGCGGTTCGAGTTTGTGCCGCCGCCCCACTTCCCAGTCATTATTGTCATGCGCCGGGGTGATTTTGACGCAGCCGGAGCCAAAGCTCTGATCCACATATTCGTCGGCGATGATGGGGATTTGACGACCGGTTAGCGGCAATTCGAGCATTTTGCCGACCAGATGCTTGTAGCGCTCATCTTCCGGATTGACCGCCACAGCAACGTCGCCCAACATGGTTTCGGGACGGGTGGTGGCCACCACAATATGTCCGCCGCCCTCGGCCAGCGGATAACGGATATGCCACATCGAACCGTTTTCTTCTTTCGATTCGACTTCCAGATCCGAGACTGCCGTGCCCAGCACCGGGTCCCAGTTAACCAGGCGCTTGCCGCGATAGATCAAACCGTCCTGATACAGGCGCACAAAGGCTTCAATCACAATCTTGCTGCGCGCTTCATCCATGGTGAAATATTCACGCGCCCAATCCGCCGAAGCGCCCATGCGCCGCATCTGGCCGGTGATGGTGGAGCCGGATTTTTCCTTCCACTCCCAGACTTTATCGATGAAGGCTGCGCGCCCCAGATCGTGACGCGAGATTTGCTGTGCGCCCAATTGGCGCTCCACCACGATCTGAGTCGCAATCCCGGCGTGATCCGTGCCCGGCAGCCAGCAGGTGTTGTGCCCGCGCATGCGGTAGTAGCGGCTCAACGCATCCATCACGGTCTGATTGAACGCATGCCCCATATGCAAAGTGCCGGTGACATTCGGCGGCGGCAACTGAATACTGAAGGAAGGCTGGGAGCTGTCCATGGAGGCGGCGAAATATCCGCGCTCTTCCCAGGTGCTGCGCCATTGCGCTTCGATGGCGGCAGGTTCAAAAGACTTGGCTAATTCCATAATTGTCTGGCCGCCACCGGCGGGCGGGCCTGGTTTGTTGTTGGTAAGCAGCCATTATAAAGTATCGGGCCGCGCCTGCGGCGGTGCATCATAAGCGCTTTGATTGTGGCTTTTTTGCACAAAAATGCCCTTTTTCTGCTGCGGGAAGTACGTAGCGCCAAGCGCAAATATCTGTACAAGCGCGCATGCTCGTATAGAATCAGATAAGCTGCCTGCCTGTCACATGCACTGTATCAAGTGTTAAGATTGCATTGAATGCATGCCCAGGCAAACTCATCAACCCGGTCATGCTATTCCTCTGTGCCATGCCTTTTGCTTTTTGGAGCATCTGATGATCAAGATTGCTGTCGTCTCGTATAACAATGAAGCGCCTGCTTCGCCCATCTCCGCGATTTTCGGCCCGGAGCGAGCCACGATAGGACGCAGCGAGGGCAACTTCCTGGTTCTGCCTGACCCCAAACACTATGTTTCACGCTCCCAGGCTGCGGTATGGAGCAATGGCATGCGCCACCATATCGTCAACCTGTCACAAGCCAATCCGATTTTAATCAACGGCAAGGAACTCGAACCCGAGCGCGAATACGACATTCACGCTGGCGACGAAATTCAGATCGGTCTGTACCGTCTGCGCGCCGAAGCTTATACCGGTCAGCCCGTGCAAAATCCGACCCAGCCTGTGGCGCACAGCCAGACCCAGGCCATGGCGGGCACGCAAACCATTCCGCCGGCCATGCGTCAGCCGGCCCCCACCGCAACAGCCCCCGCTGCTGCGGCGGCCGCCCCGCTTGCAGCCGCTGCCGCGCCAGCGCCGGCAGCTGAGGCGCAATCGCCTGAGCAGATTAGCGCCGCCGCTGCGGCTGCCGCTGAAGCCGCGCATTTGAATGAATTGCTGCACGCCTTCCTCAACGGAGCCGGCGTGCCGAATCTGGCCTTATCCACGCCGCTGAATGCGGAACTGATGGAAATGCTGGGCAAACTGGTGGCCGCCTCAATCAATGGCGCCATGCAATTAATCGCCCAGCGCGCCCTGGTCAAGCGCGAAGTGAATGCGGAAGTGACGATGGTTGTGTTGCGTAAAAACAACCCGCTGAAATTTTTCCCCGACAGTCAAACCGTGCTGACCCAAATGCTGCGCAAAAAGATGCCCGGCTTTATGGAGCCGCATGAAGCGATGGAAGATTCCTTCCATGATCTGTACTCGCATCAACTGGGCGTAATCGCCGGCATGAAGGCCGCTATGGAAGGCATGCTCAAACGGCTGCACCCGACAGTGTTTGAGAAAAAACTCAAACAACCTTCCTTGATGGACTCGCTGAACCCGGCGCGCCGCAAAGCGGAAATGTGGGATTGCTATATGGAGCAATTCAATGGCATTTCTCATGAGGCCAAAGGCGATATCCAAAATCTGATCGGCAAGGAATTCCTCGCCGCCTACGAAAAGGAAGTGGAGCGTGTGCGTCACCCGCACGATCCCGCATAAAGCATGGCCGACCAATTCGAGACCGACCTGCTGCAAATCGACTCGGCGCAAATCAGCGCGGTCGGCGCACGCGCCAGCAATCAGGATGCGCTGACCTGTTGCAAGCAGGATGAATTGGTATGTTTTGTGATGGCTGACGGGGCCGGCGGACATGAGGGCGGCGAAATCGCCTCGCGTCTGGTGATCCATGCGATTGCTGAAAAATTCATGCAGGAAGGCTCATTTTCGCCACGCGCATTGCGCTCATATATCGAATGGGCTGTGATCAAGGTGGCGATAGGCAAACGCACCCACCCCAAGCAGCAAAGCATGAGCGCAACCATGGCCTCGCTCCTGATTGACCAACGCAACCGCAGCGCGCTGTGGGGACACCTGGGCGACACCCGTATTTATATGTTCCGCGCTGGCAAAGTATTTTGCATCAGTAAAGATCACAGTCTGGCGCAACGCTTTGTTGACGCCGGCTATGGCGACTATGCGAATATCCGGCAACACCCGCAACGCAGCGTATTATTCGCTGCGATTGGCGCTGAAGGCGACACATTTCCGGATATCACGCAAGAACCGGTCAACGTTTTGGACGGTGACGCATTTCTGCTGTGCACCGACGGTTTTTGGGAGTGGGTGCTGGAAGCGGACATGGAAAACACTCTGGCGCAAGCACAAAATTGCAATGAATGGCTGGCAATGATGAACCGGATTGCCGAGCGCAACGTCAGCGCTTCAGGCAAAGGGAGGGATAATTTTTCGGCCTTTGCAATTTGGTTGCGCGAGCCAATCGCGGTAAGATGACGAAACATGCCCGCTGAATAAGCAAACTTGTCGAGCAGACCTTGAAAACAGAAGAAATATTCGCAAGCACGGTGCAAGTTCCAAGAGATAGCGGAACTGAAAATTGCCTGCCCATAGGAACCCGCCTGGCTGATTTTGAAATCACCGGCATCCTGGGCGAAGGCGGTTTTGGCATTGTGTATCTGGCCTTTGACCATTCCTTGCAACGCACTGTTGCGATCAAGGAATATATGCCAGGCACGCTGGCCAGCCGCGTCGCCGACGGCGGCGTCGCCGTGCGCGCTGAGCGCCACAAAGCCACCTTTGAAGCCGGTTTGAAGAGCTTCATCAATGAAGCACGCCTGTTGGCCCAGTTTGATCACCCGTCTTTGGTGAAAGTCTATCGTTTCTGGGAACAAAACCGCACCGCATACATGGCGATGCGGTATTACGATGGCAAAACCTTAAAAGAAATCGTCAATACGCGCCCGGAAATGGTGACGGAGGCTTGGCTTAAATTTATTTTTAAGCAAATCCTGGAAGCGCTCGACACCCTCTACAAAGCCAAAATTCTGCATCGCGATGTGTCGCCGGACAATATCATCGTGCAAAAGAATGGCGATGCGGTGCTGCTGGATTTCGGTTCCGCGCGTCAAATCATCGGTGACATGACTCAGGGGCTGACTGTGATCTTGAAGCCGGGTTATGCGCCGGTCGAGCAATATGCCGACGACGCCACCCTGCGCCAGGGGCCGTGGACCGACATCTACGCCTTGGCGGCGGTGATGTATTTCGCCATCAACAAAACCCCGCCCCCGACTTCGGTCGCACGCGTGGTCAAGGATTCGCTGATTCCTCTGCAACAGGGACAGCACGCCGGTTTTTCGGAAAAATTTCTGCAAGCAGTCGATATCGGCCTGGCGATTCAACCGGAAGACCGGCCACAATCGATGGATGAATTCCGCCGCCTGCTGGGCATCCCGGCTTTCATTTCAGCGCGCTCTTCGCGCTCTTCACGCAGCAGCGCGGCCAACCCCGGCGCCAGCCAAAATGGCGAAACACGCCAGCGCAATCATGGCCCACGCACACAAGGCAAGGTCAAACCCAAGGCAGAGGAAGAGGAAGGCGAAAATATCAAGCGCGGGCGCAGCCGCCCCGGCCTGATCATTTTCGCGCTGGGCTTGGCTTTGATGCTTGGCGCCGGCCTGTATTTTTCCAAACGGCAGAGCGAGCCGGCGCCGGTGGTGAATAATCCCCCGCAGCCGGCCAGTGCGCCGCTGGCGCAAGTCAGCACGCCGACGCCAAGCCCGGGCGTCACGCCAACGCCAGCGGCAACGCCAGCCGCAAGCCAGGCTGCAAACGCCAGCGCCACGTCTGGCAGCCCGCCGCAAAGCAACCCGGCCGGCGAGACGGAAGAATGGGAAAGCCTGAAAACGGAAACCAGTCCCGATAAGTTAAACGCCTTCCTGCAAAAATATCCTGACGGCAAATTCGCCGAGGCCGCCAAGAGCCGCCTGGCTGAATTAAGCAAGACCGGCGAACCCGCCCCGGCCAAAGTCAATGTGCGTCTCTCCATCAAACCATGGGGGGATGTGTATGTGGACGGCACGTATCGCGGCGCCAGCCCGCCGAAAAAAGCCTTGAGCCTGGAAGAAGGCAAGCACAAGGTCACGATTAAAAATGGCGGCTTCCCGGATTACTCCACGGAAATCGTGGTCAGCAAGAAAAAAGGCTTGGTGATCGAACACGAATTTAAGTGAAAAACAGCGCTGACACAGCAATCTGTGTTGACGCAAAATTTGGCGTGCAAGGCAAAAGTGGGTAGTATTGATCCAATCTCTCTGTCATTCTCCGGATCAAGATGAAAACATACCGCGCATACAAAGCCCTGTGCTGGGCTGTTGCAATAGCAACAAGCAGCGTACTGCTGAGCGGCTGCGAAACCCCGCCGCCAGCGCCGGCCAAACCCGTGGTCAAACCGGCCCCGCCCAAACCGACGCCAACACCGGAGCCTGCCCCGACGCCACAACCACAACCCAGCGTCGGCCCGGAAACGATTGCCTACAAAGAGGGGCTTGCCTTATACAACAATGGCAACTTCAATGAGGCGGTCAAGCGTTTAAGCGCGCCGGAAATCTGGAACAGCCGGGATAAGTCCATCCAGGCCGAAGCGGCCAAATACATGGCGTTCAGTTATTGCGTGACCAATCGGCGGCAACTGTGCCGCCAGCAATTCGACCGGCTGCTGAAATTGGAACCGGGATATGAATTAAGCGCGGCGGAAAAAGGCCACCCACTCTGGGGCCCGGTCTTTGTGCAAGCGAAGAAAGCTGCAAAATAATAGAAAAAGGCCGCAAATGCGGCCTTTTTTGACGCAAAAGAAAATCAGGCTGCTTTGCGGCGGCGGGCGAAAAAGCCCAGTGCGCCCAGACCCAGGCCCAGCATAGCCCAGGTTTCAGCTTCCGGCACGGCGGTCACGGCAGCGCCAACTGTGGCGCCGTAATAGTATTCATAGTTCGGGGTGAGGAAACTGATTTCACTGTAGACGCCGTTCAAGCGCACCACGCCATTGCCTTCACGCCCGGTCACGGTCGTACCGGATGCGCTCAAGGAGCCGCCGCCCCAGTGACCAGGGCCTTGCACGATCACGTCCAGGCTGCTGACATTCTGGAATTGAAAGCTGACCGGCACCCCGCCCTGCCCCACGCTGATCAAGGCGATATAGGGATTGACCACCGGCTTGGAGAAACGGATCGTATTGATTTGATTATTGCCGCCAGTCATCAACAGTGTGCCATTGCTGCCCGGCGTGTTGCTGACTTCAGCATTCGTAAAGGAAGAGGGAACATCATAGATCCAGGCAGAATGATCGGAAGCAAATGCATTCCCGGTATAGCTGACGCCAATGCTTTCGCCATTTTGCGTCAAAGAACCGTTATAACCATTCCAATTGGTCCAACTTACCGTGCCTGCAGCGGCAGGCAGCGACACGGCAGCAGCGAGAACGAGTGCAGCAAATTGTTTCATCTTCATTCCTTTGTTTGCAATATGAGTTTCCAGAATCCGGGCGCGTCTCTTGTAATATGCTGATATTCACGCTTATCATACAAGCGAAGCAGCTGTGAATATGAATCCACAGCAGTATAGCGCACTGATGTGGATTGTAGAAGAGAATTGCTTTTTAGATAATGCAAAAATGTGTATCACGCCAGCGCCAAGCCGTCGTTCATAGGGGGAGTTTGCATGCAAAAACATATTGATTCCGCAGCCCTGGCGCTGATGGGCGCAGCCCTCACGCTTGCGCTATTCAAAGGATTGGTGGGCGCGCTGTTTTCAGGCTTGCTGGTGTATTCCCTGATCCACCTGATCACCCCCAAAATTGCCGGCAAAATCAGCAATGAGAAGGCAAAACTGCTGGCGGCTTCGGTGCTTGGCTTTGTCGTGATTGGCGGCTTGACGCTGGGGATTTGGGGGGCAGTGTCTTTTTTCCGCAGCGATGCCGGTAATTTGCACGCCTTGCTGCAAAAACTGGCCGATATGATCGCCGCTTCCCGCCATCAATTCCCGCAATGGCTGATCGATAAATTACCGCTGGATGCGGATGAGATGAGCCAGCAAATCGCCCAATGGATGCGTGAACATGCAGCGGAAGCCAAGACCTGGGGCGCAGAAGCAGGCCGCAGCGCCTTGCATATTTTGCTGGGCATGATCATCGGCGCAATTATCGCGCTGGGCGATGTGCGCAAGCCGCATCAAATGCAGGCGCTGGCCGCAGCCCTGCATACGCGCTGCACCCTGCTGGTCGAATCTTTCCGCAGCATCGTGTTTGCGCAAGTCTGGATTTCCGCCATCAATACTGCGATTACGGCAGTCTTTGTGCTGCTGGTGCTGCCGCTCGCCGGGGTGCATCTGCCTCTGGCCAAAACCCTGATTGCGATTACCTTTGTCGCCGGCTTGCTGCCGGTGGTGGGCAATTTGATTTCCAATACTGTGTTTGTGATTGTCGGCCTGTCGGTTTCGCTGAATGTCGCCATCGCTCTGCTGGCTTTCATGGTGATCATCCACAAACTGGAGTATTTCCTGAATGCGCGCATCATCGGCTCGCATATTGACGCCAAAAGCTGGGAATTGCTGATTGTGATTTTGGTAATGGAAAGCTGCTTCGGGATTGCCGGCGTGGTCGCCGGGCCAGTGCTGTACGCCTATATCAAGAAGGAATTAAAACTGCGCGAATTGATTTAAGCGAGATAAAAAAACCCGCTCTCAGCGGGTTTTTTTATGTCTTGCGTCAGCTTATACCGAGAAGGATGAGCCGCAGCCGCAAGTGGAGGTCGCGTTTGGATTGCGGATCACAAATTGCGCGCCTTCCAGATCATCTTTGTAGTCGATTTCCGCGCCGAGCAAATATTGATAGCTCATTGCATCAATCAATAACTGCACGCCATTTTTGACCATAGTGGTGTCATCTTCATTCACCACTTCATCAAAGGTGAAACCATATTGAAAACCGGAGCAACCGCCGCCTTGCACAAAGACGCGCAGCTTCAATTCCGGGTTGCCTTCTTCCTCAATCAGCTGTGCGACCTTGGCCGCAGCGCTGTCGGTAAAAACGATGGGATCCAATTCAGCGACGGCATTCATATTGCTCTCCTTGCACATATCAATCAATGCGACAGATTATAACCAGCCGCAGGTTTTCCTGCTGAAGCCGGGCTTAAGACTTACCACCGGCAGACACCGCCAGCTTCAAAACCGGTTCGGTTTCATGCGCAAGCTTGCCGGAAACCACAGCCCCGCCATGCATTTCCAGCGTTTTATACGATACATCACCGTTGATGCGGGCTTTTGGCTGCAATTCCAGCATTTCGGAGGAAAACAGCGGCCCCACCACCTCACCATTCACCACCAAATGCGCGGCGCGCACTTCGCCTTCGATTTTAGCCTGCTCGGAAATCACCAGCATACTCGGGGCGCCCTCTTCACCGATCACATTGCCTTTGATCTGACCATCTATGCGCAAACCGCCGCTGAAATGGATATTGCCCTCAATCCGCGTGCTTGCGCCGATCAGGCTGTCTATGGTGTTTTTGGGGGATCGTCCGAACATTGCGCCATCCTTAGAGTGTTGCTGATTGCTGAGTGCGCATCTGGCCTTTTTCGAGCACACGCGCCTGTACCGACTTGACCGTCAAGCCATCCGGCAGGGTCAGAATGCCTTCCAGGCGCTGGTAGTGTTTGAAGCTGAGCTTGTATTTGTCAGCATCGTTCGCCTTGGCATCGGGGAATTGGATGATAACACTTTTGCCCCCCTGCTGACCAGTCAGCAGCAACTGCAATTGGCCGTCAAACTGCAAATCTCCCTTGCCGCCCTGCATCACCAGCAGGCGGTAACGCAATTGGGTCGGGGCCAGCAAATCGATTTTCACACGTCGGATAGCAATCCCGCGCGCACCGGTATCTGCCGGCAACAAGCTTTCAAAAAACGCTAAGTCCTCTTTTAAGCGCGCATTTTCATCTTCCAGGGTCTTGGCTTGACGGGCCAGCTGCTGCTGGGCGGCGCGCTCAATGTTGACTTTGGATTCAGCGGCATTGGCTGCGCTTTGCAATCTGTCTTTTTCTGCGCTCAACTTCTCGATTTGCTCGCGATAATCACGCAATTGCGAACCGGATGCGCCGCCGCCCAAGCGTGGCGCCGCCCACCACAGCAAGGCGCCGGCGACACATAAGGCCAGCGCAGGCGCAAACAGCCGCTCAGGCCAGGTGCGCTCCTGTTGGATCGAGACTTTGGAAGAGGCCAAATCCTGCCGCTTCCACCAGGGTTTACGTTTCAATACCACAAGAACCTCCCGCGCCTAGCGCAGCTGAATTCCACCGGCGCCCACGGCGCCGGCGCTTACGCCTCAGGGCAATACCGGCACATGCAACAAACCGGCGCTTTCCTGCAAGCCGAACATCAAGTTCATGCACTGCACCGCCTGACCGGAAGCGCCCTTGACCAGATTGTCTTGCACCACCAGCACGGTCACGGTATCGCCGGCCCAGCCATCCTGCTGCGGACGGTGCAAGGCGATGCGCAACATATTCGAGGCGCGCGTGCTGCGGGTTTCCGGGTGGCTGCCAAACGGCAACACATCAACAAACGGCTCAGCCTGGTAGGCTTGCTCGAACAATTCCTGCAATGCTTGATTGCTGATTTCAGTTTTCAATTGCGCATACAGGGTGGAGTGCATGCCGCGAATCATCGGAACCAGATGCGGCGTAAACAATAAACCGGGCTTTTCCGCGCTGATGTAAGAAAGTTGCTCCAGCGTTTCCGGAGTATGGCGATGCCCTGACACGCCATATGCTTTGAAGTTGTCGCCGGCTTCTGCCAACAACATCCCGACTTCCGCTTTGCGCCCGGCGCCCGAGACGCCGGATTTGCAGTCTGCAATCAAGCGCTTGGCGTGCACCACGCCAGCTTTCAGCAAGGGATACAAACCGAGCTGGATGGTGGTCGGATAGCAGCCCGGATTGGCGATCAAGCGCGCATTGCGGATTTTTTCACGGTTCAATTCCGGCAGGCCATATGCAGCTTCCGCCAGCAACTCCGGGCAAGTGTGTGGAATTCCATACCATTTTTCAAATACGGCGCGATCTTTCAAGCGAAAATCAGCGCCCAGATCGATCACTTTCACGCCAGCAGCCAGCAATTCCGGGGCCTGCGCCATTGCGACACCGTGCGGGGTGGCGAAAAACACCACATCACAAGCAGCCAGATCCGCTTTTTCCGGCGCTGAAAACGCCAAATCCACGCGCCCGCGCAGCGAAGGGAACATCTCGGACACCTTCATTCCATCTTCTTTACGCGACGTGATCGCTTGCAATTGCACTTGCGGATGCGCTGACAGCAAGCGCAGCAATTCGACCCCGGTGTAGCCAGTGCCGCCAACGATGCCCACTTTGATCATGTTCATTCCTTCAACGCCGCGAGAGTACTCTTTTGGCAAAATTAGTGTTAAAACAACAATAAGCTTGTGGCTGCATTTTACCAGTTTGCCGCCCGGGGCATGCGCTTGCACCTGAATTCAGGCAGCATACGGCACAGCAAGGCGCGGCAAAAAATGTGTCCACAAAAAACAAAACCGCCGGACAAAGCCGGCGGTTTTGCATGCGGATCGCAGCGATTAACGCTTGGAGAATTGCTTTGCGCGACGTGCTTTGCGCAGACCAACTTTCTTACGTTCAACTTCACGTGCGTCACGGGTCACGAAGCCGGCGTTCGACAGAGCAGCCTTGAGCGCTGCGTCATAGTCGATCAGGGCGCGGGTGATGCCGTGGCGCACTGCGCCTGCCTGGCCGGATTCGCCGCCGCCGTGCACATTCACCTTGATGTCGAAGCGCTCGACATTATTGGTCAGTTCCAACGGTTGACGGATCACCATCAGGCCGGTTTCACGCGAAAAGTATTCGCTTGCCGGACGGCCGTTGACGATGATTTGGCCGCTGCCGGCCTTGATGAAGACGCGGGCGACGGCGCTCTTACGGCGGCCGGTACCATAGTAGTAATTACCGATCATGGCGATTTCCTCAGATGTCCAAAACTTTGGGTTGCTGCGCGGTATGCGGATGGGTCGCATCTGCATACACTTTCAGCTTCTTGAACATCGCATAGCCCAGCGGGCCTTTAGGCAGCATGCCCTTGACCGCTTTTTCCAGGGCGCGGCCCGGGAAACGCTGTTGCATCTTCAGGAAGTTGGTTTCGTAGATACCGCCCGGATAACCGGAGTGACGGTAGTACATCTTGTTCTGTTCTTTGGTGCCGGTCACGCGCAGCTTGGCTGCATTGATGACGACGATGAAATCGCCGGTATCAACGTGAGGAGTGAATTCCGGCTTGTGCTTGCCACGCAACCGGCGTGCCACTTCGCTGGCAACACGCCCGAGGACTTTGTCGGTCGCGTCAATCACATACCATTCGCGGGAAACCTCAAGCGGCTTCGCGGAAAAAGTTTTCATGATGACTTCCTTGTTTTTGGAAAATACATGCCCAATTTACTGGCGGTTCCGACGTTGAAATGCCGGACTCATCCTTTTTCCTGGGCAGACGGAAACGCAAGATTCTAGCCGATGCACGCATCAGCGTCAAGGCGTTACTTATCGCCAGATGTCCGGATTTCACGCAGGTTTCTGCGGTATTTGCTGCCGTTTGCCTGCAAAACATGGATCGACACATGCCACGCAAAAAAACTGACGCCCAGACCTGGTACCGCCCGCCGGCGGATGATGTCTGCCCTTTATGCGGACGCATCATTCCGCCGGAACAAAAAGATGCGCATCATCTGATTCCAAAAATGAAGGGCGGGCGGGAAACGCAATTCATGCACCGCATCTGCCACCGCCAGATTCACGCGCTATTCAGCGAAAGCGAACTGGCGCAGCACTATTGCACGGTGGAGGCCTTGCTGGCGCACCCGGAGATTCAAAAATTTGTGAACTGGATCAAACGCAAGCCGCCCGGTTTTTATGACCGCTCCAAGCGCAGCAAGCAATGGCGCTGAGATGAATTGCGCGTCAGCAGCTACAATGGCAGACCCTCGAACGATCCAAAAAACTTGATTGCGCCGCAATGCGTTTGCCGGCAGAAAGGAAATCACATGGAATGCACAGTGCGCTGGATGGGCCAATCCGGCATGAGTTTTATCGCTGAAACCGGCTCCGGTCATATGTTGACAATGGATGGCGCGCCCGATGGCGGCGGCCGTAATCTGGCGGCGCGCCCGATGGAGTTGCTGCTGTCCGGCGCCGGCGGCTGCACAGCCTACGATGTGGTGCTGATTTTGAAACGCGGGCGGCATGATGTGCGCGGCTGCGATGTGAGCTTAAAGGCGGAGCGCGCGGAACAGGATCCGAAAGTGTTTACCGCCATCCATTTTCATTTCACCGTACGCGGCCGCAATCTGCCGCAAACAGCGGTGGAACGGGCCATCAACCTGTCCCACGAAAAATACTGTTCTGCTTCGATCATGCTGGAAAAGAGTGCGAAAATCACGCATTCCTTTGAGATCATCGACGATCTGGCAGATGCGCCGGGAGCTTGAGCGGGTTCAGATATGATAGGCGGAGGTGGTCATCACCTTCGCCATCGCCTGCATGATTTTCTGCACCGGAAAGGGCACTGCCGCCGCCCCCATGGCCTGCGCATGGGCGCCGTGCTGCATTTCATCCACCCGCATCTGCTCGACAATTGCACGCGATTTGGCGTCTTCTGCCGGCAACATCTGCAAATGGCTGGCCAGATGCGCTTCCACCTGGCGCTCAGTTTCCACCACAAAACCCAGGCTGGCGGCGTCGCCCAGCTTGGCCGCCGCCGCCCCCAAGGCATAGGAAGCGGCATACCACAAGGGGTTGAGAATGCTCACGCCATATCCCAATTCCTGCAAACGCTCGGCAGTCCAGGCTAAATGGTCTTCTTCTTCACGCCCGGCTTGCGCCAACTCGGCGCGCAACTGCGGATTTTCTGCAAAACGGGCTTGGGCGTTATACAAAGCCTGGGCGCACACTTCGCCAACATGATTGATGCGCATCAAGCCGGCAGCATGTTTTTTTTGCTGCGCATCGAGCGCACTTTCATTGCATGCATTGGCGGGATTCGCTCTTTGCGCTTGCGCCACGCCGGACACGGTGCGCAGGGCGCGGTCGAGATCGCGCACCACCTCATCCAAGATGGGCGGACGCGGTAAGGAAAAGGGGAAGTCTGCCATGACGCACCTTCAACAAAGCAAGGGGGATAAGCGATTATACCCCGTCGCCGTGCGCCGCCCATGCGCGCCGGACTCAACTCAGCATGCGGGCGCCGCCCCAGCGCCCGCTATCGCACAGATCGCGGCTGACATCGACCACCAGCCGCGCCACTGCCGCCGCCGCTGTGGTCAAGGGAATGGTTTTAGAGGCGCACAGGGCCACCGTGCGCGTCAGCGCCGGCTTGACGATGGGGCAGGAAATAATTTTTTCGCGCTCGATTTCATCTTGCAGCGGGGCCACCGGCAAAATGGTGGCGCCCATATCAGCCATGATGGCGGACTTTAAAATCGTCACCGAATTGATTTCAATCACATGCTCCAGTTTCAAGCCCATGCTGCGCGCGGTGTTTTCAATTCTGGGCCGCACGCCGTGCTGCAAGTCCGGCAGAATCAGGGGAATGGTGACGGCTTGCGCCAGGCTGATATTGCGCCGCCGCTTGCCAAAGCGCGAGTTGGCGCGCCACAGGAAATGCATCTCCTCTTCCACCAGCGGGGTGGTGGAAAACTGCGTCAATTGACCATCATCGAACAGCACGGCCAGGTTGATGCGGCCTGATTTCAATTGCTCGCTCAAATTGCCGGACAATTCTTCAGTCAGTTGCAACACGATTTCTGGATAAGTTTGCTGCACTGCCAGCAAAAGCGGTAAAGCAAGCGCGCCGGAAATACTGTGCGGCAGCCCTAATGCGACAGCGCCGGAAGGGCGGGTGGTGGATTGTGTAACAGCCTGGCGCGCATCGCCGACCTGTTTCAAAATCGCTTGCGCATGTTCATAAAACACTTTGCCGGCGTCAGTTGCGCTCACGCCCTGGGCCGAGCGGTGCAGCAATTGGGCGCCCAATTCCTCTTCCAGCTGGCGCAATTGCTGGGTCAAGGCCGGCTGGGCGATATGCAAGACCAATGCGGCGCGCGACAGCGAGCCGTGATCGACACTGGCGACAAAGTAGCGCAGTTGGCGCAATTCCATGAACTTCCCTCCTCTTTGCTCAAGCGCAAACAGAAGTGTAGCCGGATTGCCGCATGCTGCGGCGGCAATCCACTGCGCGGCCAGCTTTGCGCTTACTCGCTCAGCTGCAAAACCAGTTTGCCCTGATTTTCGCCGGTGAACAGCATATTGAAAGCTTGCGGAAATTGCTCCAAGCCTTGCACGATGTGTTCGCGCGCTTTCAACTTGCCTTGTTGCGCCAGACCGGCCAGCGCTTGCAAACCCTCCATTGCGCGCGGGTAGTAGTCGCCCACCACCATGCCCTTCATCGTGGCGCGCTTCACCAAGAGGGACAGATAATTGGCCGGGCCGCGCACTGGCTGCTGATTATTGTATTGGCTGATGGCGCCGCAAATCACGATACGCGCGCCTACCGCCAGCCGGGTCAGCGCGGCATCCAGAATATCGCCGCCGACATTATCGAAAAACACATCCACGCCTTGCGGGCACAGGCGCGCCAATTCCTGCGCCACATGCTGGCTCTTGTAATCAATTGCCGCATCAAAGCCGAGTTCTTGCGTCAGATAAGCGCATTTATCAGCGCCGCCGGCAATCCCGATCACGCGGCAGCCGCGCGCCTTGGCCAGTTGGCCGACAATCGCGCCGACAGCACCAGCCGCGCCAGACACCAGCACGGTTTCACCGTCTTTCAACTCACCCACAACGTTAAGTCCGAAATAGGCGGTCAGGCCGGGCATACCGAACGCGCCCAGATAGCGCGGCAGCGGGGCCAAACGCGGATCGACTTTAAACAAACCCTTGCCATCCGAGAGTGCATATTCCTGCGCCCCCAGCAAGCCGCTGACATAATCGCCCTCGGCAAAATCCGCATGCTGCGATTGCAGCACGCGCCCCACCGCCAAGGCCCGCATCACCTCGCCCACCGCCACCGGCGGCATATACGATTCCCCCTCATTGATCCAGCCGCGCATGGCCGGATCGAGTGAAAGATACAGCACTTGCACCAAGACCTGGCCGGGGCCGGCGACAGGCGCCGTCTCTTGCGTCAGATTCCAGGTGCTGGCGTCAGTCATGCCTTGCGGGCGGGCGGCTAAGCGGATTTGGCGATTTTGACGGGTGGCGGTTTGCATCTTGTTTGCTCCTTGCAGGTGATCGATGGAAGAAAGTATAAAGAAGGGATTGTCAGCAGAGAAGTCATCGATATACGATAGATGCGTTGACATTTTTCGCACAATTAAAGCAATGCGCAATCCACAACACTTAGCCACGCTGGCGCGCGTGGTGCAGGCCGGCAGCATCAGCGCGGCCGCTGCGCAACTCGGTTGCAGCAAGTCGGTGCTGTCACGCCAATTGGCGATGCTGGAACAGGAATTGGGGGTGCGCCTGTTGCAACGCTCCACGCGCAAGCTGGCCTTGACCGAAATTGGCCGCAGCGTGCTGCATGAGGCGCAACACATCACGCGCGCGCTCGACAATATTGTGCAATTGGCTGGCGCGCAGCAAGAACAGGTCTGCGGCGTGTTGCGGGTTTCCTGTTCGCTGGCCGGGCGCGCGCGTCTGTTGCCGGTGGCGGCGGAATTCCTGCGCCGCTATCCGGCAGTCAGCCTCGAATTGCAGTTGGAAGACCGCATGGTGGATTTGATCGGCGAACAAATCGATGTCGCGATCCGCGCCGCCCATTTACCTGATTCCACTCTGGTGGCGCGTAAATTGACGGACAACCGGAACGTTCTGGTGGCGGCGCCGGCCTATCTGGCGCAACACGGGACACCGCAACACCCACAGGACTTGACGCAGCACGCCTGCCTCTTGTACCGCCAGGGCGCGCGGGTCTGGGACGAATGGCGGCTGGGCGGGCCGGATGGGCCGCACGCGATCAAGGTGCAGGGTGTGTTGCAAGTCAATGATGGCAGCGCGCTGATTGCCGCCGCCACACTCGGCTGCGGCATTTTATCCATCGGCGGCTTGCTGGTGCAGGAAGAATTGGCGCGCGGCGCCTTGCTGCCGGTCTTGCCGGATTACCCTTCGCTGGCCGGCAGTCCGGTGTATGCGGTGTATCCGGCGCGCGATAAGCTGGCGCTGAAAACCGCCGCCTTTGTCGAGATGCTGGCGCAACGCTTTGCGGCGCCTGCTTAGTCGAAGAAAAATTCGGCGGTGTCGTTGCTGGCGCTGGTCGCCAACTCGCCTTCGCGCACCAGTTCGTCATAATGGCAGACCAGATTCCGGCCATGCGTTTTGGCGTAATACAAGGCTTGATCGGCGTGCCCCAAAATCACCACTGGCGATTCGTAGGGACTGACGGCGACAAAACCGACGCTGACTGTGATCTGGCCGATTTGCGGGAAGGCGTGCGACTCCACATTCTGGCGGAAACGCTCAATGATTTTGCGCGCATTGTCATAGGTGGTGGAGCGCAGCAGCACGACAAATTCCTCACCGCCGAAACGGAATACGCGGTCATTTGAGCGGAAGGAGGATTGCAAGAGATTGGCCACCAGAATCAGCACTTCATCGCCATACAAATGACCGAACTGGTCATTCACGCGCTTGAAATGATCCACATCCACCACTGCCAGCCAATGCTTTTCCTCTTTGTGCCGCTGGCGCCGCTCTTCGCCATCCGGCGCGCTGCCATTTTCCTGCTCGCCGGTGGAGGCGATCATTTTGGCCAGCTGGTCATCAAACGTTTTACGATTGAGCAAGCCGGTCAGGGCGTCACGCTCGCTGTAATCGAGCAGATTCTGGAAATTGCGGTACACACTGACCACCCCGCTGATGATTTGCGTGGTTTGACTGGTGTAAGGCGTGGGGTTGGTGATTTCAAGGCAGACATTCGCCTTGTCTTTGATCCAGATCGGCAGCCACAGTGTGCGCAAGCCGTCTTCCGCCATATGCTCGGCATTCGCCAGATTGTGCTGAATGCAATGCGCCAACGCCGGGTAATTGGTGATCGGTTCGCCGTCTTGCGAAGGATCAAGATGTTCTTCGATTTGCGCCGGCTGCAGCTGGGAAATGCTGGCCTTGGGCATGACATAGATCTGGTCGCGTAACAGATAAATCGACAGCAAGCGCGTACGCAAGGCGCAAGCCAATTCCTGTACCGCCGAGATCACCGATAAATCCAGCATCGAATGATCGCGGTGGGTGGTCAAATCCACCATGTGTTTGAGCAGGGGATCCATTATCGCTTATCCAAGTTGAGCGGCGCCGCGTCCCTGGCGTGACGCGTTTGCGGTCATTATAACTTGGTACAGTGTGCGCCAAGCATTTTTTCCGCGCAATTACCTTGCGCTAATAACAAACAAGCGCGTTAATTCAGCTGCACCCCTCCTCCCCGTCCACAATCAGACGCTGGCCGCTGGCCGCGCTGCGTTGCGCCGCTTCCAGCAACAAAATGCCTTGCAGCGCGTCCTCTGCGCTGACCGGCGGCGCGCCGCCAGTCAGCAAGGCCGGCGCCAGCGCGGCATAAAACTCGCACCAATTGCCCGGCTTGAGTGCGATTTCATGCGCGACGCCGCTCTCGTCGTAAAGCGTGGCGCGCTCCTGCGCCACATGCCAGCCCGCGCTTAACGGTTGCAAACCCGCGCGCAGCGCATCCTCTTGACCATCCATGCCATATTTACACCAGCTGCCGCGCATGCCGTGCAGCAAAAAGCGCGGCCCCGCCGCCGCAGTCAGGCAAGATGCGCCCAGTTGCACGCGCAATGCCGGATATTGCCGGTAGTAGAGATGCAATTGAAAATAATCCACGCCTTGCGCGCCGCTCCGCTGCTGCGCCAGATCCGCATACAAGGCATGCGGTTGGCCAAATAATTGCAGCGCCTGATCCAGCAAATGCGGGGCCAGATCAAACAGCAAGCCGCCGCCCGCCGCATCCTGCTCGCGCCAGCGCGCACGCACCTGAGGCCGGAAGCGGTCAATCCGGCTGACAAAAGTATTCAACTCACCCAAGCTTTGTTGCGCCAGCAAATCTTTGAGCGCCAGAAAATCGCCGTCCCAGCGCCGATTGTGAAATACCGATAATTGCAAACCACGTTGTTGCGCCAATCCAATCAGGCTGCGCGCCTCAGTGCTGCTGAGGGTGAATGGTTTATCCACCACCACATGCTTGCCGGCGCGCAAAGCGGCTTGCGCCAGCGGGAAATGCTGTTGATTCGGGGCCGCGATCACGATCAAATCAATCTGCGCATCATCAAACAGAGCTTCGGGCGCCGTCACCACACGCGCCTGCGGCAAGCGGCTGGCCAGCAATTCGGCTTGGGAACTGGCCACCGCCGTCAGCCGGTACACCGGCAGCGCTTGCAACAGCGGGGCATGGAAGGTGGCGCCGGCCAGACCATAACCGATCAGGCCGACCCGGATGGGGGCGGTCAAGGTGTGCATATGCTCCTCATTAAAAACAGCGCAATACGAATATTTTTGTTTTGTCTGGAAAATTTGGCCCTGCATTTACCTCCCGCCGCACATCTGCAAAGCTGCCATCCCTTGGTATTGCGGATGGAAAATCACCGTCAACCTTACCAGACCCGGCACTGGATTCTACTCTGCCAAAGGATCGAAAACATGGCCTTGACATGCTTTCTGGCGGCAAGTCGATGCCAACCCTAGTTTCCTTTTTTGTTTGACTTCACAATCCAAGTCATGCGTATTATCATCCTGTCAAACCCGTGCTTCGCTGGTTTATGCGCACGCAAACTGGTGTGCGAATTATCACAATCCCATTAAAAGTCACCCACTTTATATGCTTGCATTTGTCAGAATAATCACCACAGCCATCCTGCTTCTTCCTGTTGCTGCGCCGCTTGCCGCAACAACGGCTGAACAGGCCCGCCAAATATTGACTCAGAAAACAATTCCATCCTGGAAGAGCGCAGCTGCGCAAATTGCTAATCAGAAAAAACAATTGGTGTACTTACCGCAGGATCTCAATTGGAGCCAGCTTGATGATCTGCTCAAATCAAAAACTGAAACAGCCGTGCTGGGCAAGGTTGGCGATCCAAGCAACCGCAAAGAGCTGCACCTCAATGCTTCATGGCTGCGATGGAAGATCCTGACGGATAAATCTGATGGCAGGTACTCGTATGTCTATTCACATCTCTTAGGGCTGATGAAGGATGGGCAGGGAGACTTTATGCGTGAAGCGGTGGTATTTTATTTTCACGGACGCCTGGCAACTACTGTCGATGGCTCAAGATGTAAGGACAAATCCAGCCCCCAAGTCATCATTGATGGATATGAATCACAGAGCGGTTATAAGCGCATTCGGGAAGCCATCGAAAAAATGCCTGCAGATCAGCGGGCCGCCTCAATTATTGAGGCAATAGCAATAGAAGAAACGGTCGGTGAGCGCGCGCCTATTGAGTGGCTGTGCACACTGGGTGTACAAAGCATGCAACGCGCTTTAGAGCAAGGACGAAAGTTTGAGAAAACCGGAGACGCTGATGGGCAGGGTTTACTTGGCGGCAAAGGAAATACTCTTACCTTGGACACATCAGGAATAAAGGTTGATATGGTTTCGCCGGAAGAATGGACACGCCTGCGCCGGAAAGTGCTGGACGATCTTTTTGCGGAAGTTGTCAAGCATTTGTGAAAAACCGGGCAAGCTGACCCGGCATAGCAAAAATCAGGCAGCGCATGTGAAGCATACAAAAGCCCTGTAAAAACAGGGCTTTTCCTTGATCTGCAGCGCGCTCAGCGCCAAGGCCGCATCAGAACGGAATATCGTCATCCATATCCGAGAAGTTCGGGGCCGGGCGTTGCGGCGCCGGACGGGCTGCCGGGGCGGGGGCCTGGGATTGCATGCCGCCACGCTGCGGCGGTGCGCCATAACCATCGTCCATCATCGCGCTGTCGCCGCCACCCTGGCTGCGGCCACCCAGCATTTGCATCATATCGCCGCGAATCTCGGTGGAATATTTTTCAATTCCGTCTTTGTCAGTGTATTTGCGGGTGCGCAAGCTGCCTTCCACATACACCGACGAGCCTTTTTTCAGATATTGGCCGCATACTTCGGCAGTCCGGCCAAAGAAGCTGACGCGATGCCATTCGGTTTGTTCTTTCTTTTCACCGCTGTTCTTGTCTTTCCAGGTGTCGGTGGTGGCGATTGCCAAGGTTGCAACCGCGTCGCCGCTGGGCATGTAACGCACTTCCGGGTCACGCCCGAGATTGCCGATGAGAATGACTTTATTGACTGAGGCCATGGTAACTCCTTTCAGGCTGGGCGGCCGCTAGCCTGTGTTGCCGCCCGGAATAAGTGTCAGTGGATGCAGGGTGCGGCCTACGCCGCAGCCGGCATTATAGCCTGGACCAGCGCTGCGGCAGCAGTGGATTTTTTGCCGGGCGCGCTGGCCAGTTACGCCAGTTTTGGATTAAGATGGGCTATGCAGTGCGCCCAGACGCCTGCCGCCGGAAACACGCTGGAACCACAAAGCGCGCCCGTGCTTGCGGATGCGCCGAATTGATTAGGGCTGGCAATGCAAGTAACGAGCAAACCCACGGTGCTGATAGTTGACGATGCGGCTGATAATCTGATGCTCATCAGCATGCTGCTGCAAGACCGCTGCCAGGTCATACAGGCGGACAGCGGCCCGCGCGCGCTGCAGATGGCGCGCGCGCTGCCGCATCCTGATTTGATCTTGCTTGACGTGCTGATGCCGGAAATGGATGGCTATGCCGTTTGCGCAGAGCTGCAAGCCGATCCTGAATTGGCGCAAGTCCCGGTGATTTTTCTAACTTCGCGCAATCAGGAAGAAGACCAGCGGCGCGGTTTTATGGCCGGCGCAGCGGATTACATCACCAAACCCATCAACCCTGACGTGCTGCAAGCGCGCGTGGCGACCCATTTGCAATTGTCGCACCTGCGCCGGCAATGCCGCCAACAACATCTTGCCCTGCTCGACATTCTCGGCCCCGCCGCGCGTGCGCTGCTGGAAGGCGGCATGCGCCAGGTTCCGCCACATGCGCAGACGGTGCAACGCATCGCCGCCGCACTCAACCGGCAATTGCTGGCGATGCGCAAACCCGGCTTGGATGCAGAACAATTTGCCCTGCTGCATGACGCCATCGCCCTGCTGGAATGCGAAGGCATGCACTGGCCGCAACCGGCCGGCGGGGCCGCCAATCTGAGCGGCAGCGTGGAACGTTTGCTGCAATTGAGCAGCAGGATGCACGCCATGCGGCACAGCCATTTTGCGCATGGCGACGCGCCTGCCCAGGGGCTTGCGCTGCCGCTCAGGATCTGGCAAACCGCCCATGCGCTGGCGCAACTCACTTCCGAACGCGATCTCAAACCCGCGCTTGAGCTTGAGCAGGCGCTGGCCGTTTTGACGCGCGCCAGCGGCGCGCAATTTGATCCGGAATTGACGCATGCGCTGCATGCCTTGCAAGCAGAGTTGCCCCAGTTGCTGCAGCCCGGCGGATAGAGGAGAAGCGGCGATGGGCGTTACTGAACCGCAGGAACACAGCCAGGACCCGCTGCGCCAAGCCTGGGAAATGTTGTACCGTGACCGCAAACACGCGTATGGGCTGGCGCGCGAGCTGCTGGCGCATTGCGCCAACCAGGGCAATGCGCATGGTTTGCGCGAGGCGCAGGCTTTTTGCGCCATGCTGGAGTCGATTGAAAAACCGGGCCGCGAGCGCCTGACCTTGCTGCAAACCCTGGCCCAATCCTGCCAGCAAGCCGGCGATTTACGCGCGGCGCTGACCGCCAAACTGGCCATGATCGCCATCATGTGGCGTTGCGGCATGGCGGAACAGGGGGTGCAGCTGTGCAATGAGGAAATCGTGCCGCAGGCCGAAGCGCTGAATGATGATGCGCTGCGCTTTCAAGCCTATTCCATGACAGCCAACTGCCATCTTGGCAACGACACCCTGGCGCAAATGAAGTATCTGTACGCCGCGCTTGGCTTATCGGAAGAGATGGGCGATATCTCGCGCAAAATCCATGTGCTGGCCCATCTTGGCTCCAACCACGTCACCTATGGCAATTATGAAGAAGGCGCGCGCGTCTTGCAGATGGCGCTGGATTTGAGCAAGCAATATCAGCTGCACCATAAATTGCCCTTGATCACTTGCAATATCGTGATGGCCTCCATCGCCATGGGCCATCTGGACGAGGCGACCTGGATTGTGCAATCCTGGCTGGCGACGCAAAAACAGGACAGCTTCAACCATATCCTGCTGGTCTTGTATGCACAGGCGATCTGGCTGTTCGCCGAACAGGGCGAATGGGTGCTGGCGCATCAATATGTGCAGCGCTGCGAAAGCCATCTGTGGGATGCGCGCCAGGCCGGCGAACTGGCCGGCTACCATGACTGCATGCTGGCGCTGGGGTGGGCGCACGGCGCTTTACTGCGGCGTGAAGGCCAGTTCGCCCAGGCGATTGAGCGCATGCAAGCCTACGAACCCTATTTCAACGCCTGCCAGGATATTTTCATTCAGATTCAGGCGCGCTTTGAATTGGCCCAGTCTTACGCCGCGCTCAAACGCTGGGAAGAAGCGTTCACCGCCTATGTCGATTTCAACCGTTTGCAAGCGCAATCGCTGAATGACGCCAACGTCACGCGCCTGCATGCGCTCAATATTCAGCACCAGGTGCAGGCGGAACAATTCGCACGGCAAAAAGCGGAAGATTCGGCGCGCGCCAAATCGAATTTTCTGGCCAATATGAGTCATGAGATCCGCACCCCGATGAATGCGATCATCGGGCTGGCCCATCTGGCGCTCGGCTCTGAACTCAATCCCAAGCAAAAAGATTACATCAGCAAAATCCAGCGCGCCGCGCTGTCGCTGCTGGGCATCATCAATGACATTCTGGATTTTTCCAAAGTCGAAGCGGGCCGGATTGATCTGGAGCGGGTCGCCTTCTCGCTGGAGGAGGTGGTGGCGAATGTGGCGGCGGTGACGCGCGGCAAAGCGGTCGAGAAACAGCTCGAATATCTGATCCATCTGCCGCCTGATGTGCCGCGCGCGCTGTTTGGCGACCCTTTGCGCCTGGGACAGATCTTAATCAATTTGCTGAACAATGCGATCAAATTCACTGAACGCGGCGAAATCTCTTTGCGCTGTCAATTGCTGGCGCACAGCCAAGCTGCGGTGCGCCTGCATTTTGCGGTGCGCGATAGCGGCATCGGCATGAATGCGGAACAGCAAGCGCGCCTGTTCATTCCTTTTTCTCAGGCGGATGATTCCACCACCCGCAAATATGGCGGCACCGGCCTGGGTTTATCGATTTCCCAACATCTGGTGCAACTGATGGGCGGCCAGATCCGTGTCGAAAGCGCCCCCGGGGCCGGGGCCTGTTTCAGTTTTGAAATTGAATTGCCGCTGGCGGAACAGCGCGCCCCGCAGCCCTGCTATCCGGCGCGTTTGCAAGATGCGCGCGTGCTGGTGGTGGATGACAGTGCGCTGGCGCGCGCGATTTTGATCGACGCCATGCATGGCTGGCCGGTGCAAATTGAGCAGGCCGCAAATGGCCAGGCGGCGCTGGCCGCTGTGCTGGCGGCAGAACAACAGGGGCGTCCCTTCACCCTGGTGTTAAGCGATTTGCAAATGCCGGATCTGGACGGCTTGAGTTTAATCCGGCAGATCCGCCGCAGCGCGCAAAACGTACCGATGTTTGTGCTGGTCACGGCCTATGATCGTGAAGAAGTGCACCACCAGGCCGAGCAATGCGGCGTGTCCGGTTTTTTATGCAAACCGCTGAATCCGGCGCATCTGGTGGAAGTGGTGTTGCCGCTGTTCGGTCAGCAGCAAAGCACCGCTGCGCCCTTGCGCAGCGCCACACCGTATTATCCGGGACGGCGCGTATTGCTGGCGGAAGATAATGAAATCAATCAGCAAATCGTGATCGAATTGCTGGGCTTGGCAGGGATTGCGGTCGAAGTCGCGCAGACCGGGCGCGAAGTCTTGCAACGCCTGCAAAGCGCGCAGCAACGCTATGACTTGGTGTTGATGGACTTGCAAATGCCGGATATGGATGGGCATGAAGCGACCATGGCGATCCGGCGCGAAGAGCGGTTTGACCAATTGCCGGTGATTGCGATGACCGCGCATGCGCTGCAAGACATCCGTCAGCGCTCGCTGGCGCAAGGCATGCAAGACTATCTGACCAAACCGGTCAATCCTGAAGATTTATACCATACCCTGTCGCGCTGGCTGGGGCCATCAGAAGCCAGACCAAGCCCGCCGCCGCCTGCGGCGACGCCAGCCGCCAGCGCGCCGGAAAGCACATTGCCGGCCCGGCTGCCCGGCATTGCGCTGGACAAGGGTTTGCAGCATGTGGCCGGCAACCGCCACTTTTACCTGCAATTATTGGAGCGCTTCACGCATTCGCAAGAACATGCCTTGAGCGAAATCCGCAAAGCATTACAGGAAGGGCGACGCGCCGATGCGCTGCGCCGCGCGCACACCTTGCGCGGGGTGGCGGCGAATATCGGCGCGCAGCAAGTGCAATCGCTGGCCGAGCAGGTGGAAATGCAGTGCCAGCATGAACAGCCGGTCGAGCCGCTCCTGCCCGCACTGGAGCAGGCTTTGCAGGAAGTTTTGCAAGGACTGGCGCAATATTTCAGCACACGCGCGGCAGCCAGCGCGCGCCCCGCCGGCAAGCAGCCGCCGGCTGCGCAAGTGCTGCAAGAGTTGCGTGAATTACTGCAGGAAGACCGCGCTGACGCGGTGTATTGCTTTGAATCCGGGGAAAGCGCGCTGGCCACCCTGCTGGCGCCGGACAAACTGGCGCAGCTCGGCGCAGCGCTGCGTCAATTTGATTTTGAACTGGCGCGCCAGCTGCTGGCTTCCTGAAGCGCATCAGAAAACGCATGCGCAAACGCGACAGGTTAAAATGACGCTGCGCCGGGCTGTTTTCCGGCAAGCTTTTTGCTTGGCCAAACTGCGCTTCCCAGGATTATACTATTGGCATGACATCAACATTTTCACAACAGACGCCCGCAGCGGCGCAACAAGCCGCGCTGGCATTGGCGCGCGACACCCTGAGCATTGAAGCCGAGGCCGTCCTCGCGTTGCGCGCACGCCTGGCGGATGGCAGTGACAATGCGCGGCAATTTCTGCATGCCCTGGATTTGCTTTTGCAATGCAAAGGCCGCGCCGTGGTGTCCGGCATCGGCAAATCCGGCCATATCGGACGCAAAATGGCGGCCACCATGGCGTCCACCGGCACCCCGGCCTTTTTTGTTCATCCGGCGGAAGCCGCGCATGGCGATCTGGGCATGGTCACGGCGCAAGATGTGTTAATCGCGATTTCAAATTCCGGCGAAACCGGCGAACTGCTATCGATTATTCCGATTGTCAAACGCAGCGGCGCCAAATTAATCGCCATGACCGGCAATCCGCGCTCGCAACTGGCGTTATTGGCTGATGCGCATCTCGATGTTTCAGTGGAAAAAGAAGCCTGTCCGCTGAATCTGGCGCCAACCGCCAGCACCACCGCCACCCTGGCCTTGAGCGACGCGCTGGCGGTGGCGCTGCTGGATGCGCGCGGCTTTCGCGCGGAAGATTTTGCCCGCTCCCACCCCGGCGGCGCCTTGGGGCGGCGGCTCTTGACCCATGTGCGCGATGTGATGCGCAGCGGCGAGCAGGTGCCGCGCGTGCCCGTCAGCGCCACGCTTTCGCAAGCTCTGCTGGAAATCACGCGCAAAGGCATGGCCATGACTGCCGTGGTGGATGAGGCGGGCCGCTTGCGCGGCATCTTCACCGATGGCGATTTGCGCCGCTTGATTGAACAGGCGCGCGACTTCCAGCAAATCAATATCGCCGATGTGATGCAAACCAAACCGCGCTGCATCGAACCCGAACGGCTGGCGGTGGATGCGGTGGCGATGATGGAAGAATTCCGTATCAATCAATTACTGGTGGCGCGCGGCGATGAATTGCTGGGCGCGCTGCATATCCACGATCTGACCCGCGCCAAGGTGATTTGATGCATGTCGATTTCTCTACCCTGCCGGCGCCGCTGCTGGCGCGCGCCGCGCAAGTTGAATTGATGATTTTCGATGTCGATGGCGTGCTCACCGACGGCGGCCTGTATTACGGCGAATTGGGCGAGCAGGTCAAACGTTTCAATGTGCACGACGGACTGGCAATCAAGCATTTGCCAGAGTTTGGCATCCGCACCGCGATTATCAGCGCACGCCTGTCCCCGCTGACCGCGAAACGCGCGCATGATCTCGGCATTTCCCATGTCTATCAGGGTGCGCAGCAAAAACAGATCGCCTTCGCCGATCTGCTGGCGGAATTGAATCTGTCGCCGCAAGTCTGCGGCTATCTGGGCGATGATGTGATCGACCTGCCGCTGTTGCGCCGGGTCGGCTTCGCCGCCAGCGTGGCCAATGGCCGGATCGAAGCGCAACAGATGGCGCACTATGTCAGCCAGGCCGGCGGCGGCGCTGGCGCGGCGCGCGAAGTGTGCGAATTGCTGCTGTTTGCGCGCGGGCGCAGCCTGGCCGAATTATTCAACGCTTGAGGCCAGCATGAGCGACTCCGCCAGCCATGACCGTTTCCGCCTGATTGCCTTGCTGACGCTCGCCGCAGTGATTACGCTGTCCAGTTATTGGCTGCTGGACGTGCTGCGCCAGGGCGCGCCGGCGGCGGCTGAGGCCAACAAATCGAATGACCCGGATTATTTTGTCGAAAACTTTCATGTGGTGCGCCTGAGTCAGGATGGCAAGCCGAAAGACATCATGTCCGGCAAATTGCTGACGCACCGCCCGCTGAATGACAAATCCGATGTGCAGCAAGTCCAGGTCTTGAGCTTCAATCCCGCGCAAAGCCCGCTGCGGGTGCAAGCCCGTCAAGCCTTGATCGAACACCAGAATAATCGCGTGCTGTTGCAAGGGGAAGTGGAATTGGTGCGCAGCGCCGATGCGCGCAGCGAAGGCTGGACCATGCGCAGCCCCAGCTTATGGATGCTGCCGGATGACGACCAGATGCAAACCGATGATCAGGTGCAAATTCTCAGCGGCAAATCACAGTTGCATGGCAAGGGCATGCTGGTGGACAACGCCAAAGGCCAGTTCAGCCTGCAGCAACAAGTGCGCGCCAGTTTCGCGCCGGCAATCAAAGGAAGCGCCAAATGATGCGGCGCACCCTGCCCTGCTTGCCCGCCCTGCTTGCGCTGCTTGCCGCCGCGCCGGCGGCGGCGGAAAAAGCCGATCGCAACAAGCCCACCGAAGTACAGGCTGCGCGCATGTGGTTTGACGATGTGAAGCAAATCAACAGCTTCAGCGGCAACGTCCACCTTACGCGCGGCAGTTTGCAGATGAAAGCCGAACGCATGACCTTGAATCAGGATGCCGCCGGCTTTCAATTTCTCGAATTGCATGGCGGGGCCGGCAAAACGGCCAGCTACCGTCAAAAGCGCGAGGGGCTGGATCAGTGGGTCGAAGGAGCCGCCGATCGCATTGAATACGACAGCAAAAGCGAACTGGTGAAATTTCATACGCGCGCACGGGTCCGGCGTCTGCAGGGCAATCAAGTGCTGGAAGAAATTTCCGGCGCCACGATTGTGTATGACAGTGTGCGCGAGACATTCCAAGTGCAAAACGGCCCGGCAACGGCGGGACAGGACAACCGCATCACCACGGTGATTCAACCGCGCAAGCCGGATCAGGACACAAAATGACAGAACAACGCAACAACAGTAAATTGCAAGTGCGCGGCCTGCAAAAATCATATGGCAAGCGCATGGTGGTGCATGACGTCGCGCTGCAAGTTGAGAGCGGCGAAGTGATTGGTTTGCTGGGGCCGAACGGGGCCGGCAAAACCACCTCGTTTTATATGATCGTCGGCCTGGTGCCGGCGGACGCCGGGAATATTGAATTGGACGGCGCCGACATCACACGCATGCCGATTCACCAGCGCGCCGTGCGCGGCCTGTCCTATCTGCCGCAGGAAGCCTCGGTGTTTCGCAAGCTCAGTGTGGAAGACAATATCCGCGCCGTGCTGGAACTGCAACGCCCGCAAGGCCGTCCTTTGAGTACGCAGCAAATTGATGACAAACTCAATCAACTGCTGGCCGATTTGCAAATTGAGCGGCTGCGCGAAAATCAAGCGCTGTCCCTCTCAGGCGGCGAGCGGCGGCGGGTGGAAATCGCGCGCGCCTTAGCCACCGATCCGCGCTTTGTGCTGCTGGATGAACCGTTTGCCGGGGTGGATCCGATCGCTGTGATCGAAATTCAGCGCATTGTGCGTTTTTTAAAAGAACGCGGCATCGGCGTCTTGATCACCGACCATAATGTGCGTGAAACCCTGGGCATCTGCGACCGCGCATATATCATCAACCAGGGTTCCGTGATGGCCAGCGGCAGACCACAAGATATCATTGCGGATGAATCGGTACGCCGCGTGTATCTGGGGGAACACTTCCGCATGTAAGCACAGCATTTCAGGACCGCCATGAAACAGTCGCTGCAACTTCGCACCTCGCAACATCTGGCGCTGACGCCGCAATTGCAACAGTCGATCCGCCTGTTGCAACTCTCCACGCTTGAATTGCAGCAGGAATTGGCGCAGATGTTGTCGGAAAACCCCATGCTGGAGCGCACCGATGATCCGCTCGATCATTCCGTGCGCTTGTTAGCCGACGGCGCCATCAGCAACAGCCCGGCGAGTGAGGCCGGCATGCCTTCAGAAAATCCGGCCCCCGAAGCGGAAGCGCCGGCAACTGCAGAAGCCGGCAACAGCGAAGAAAACAGCTTCGAGCATGATGGCGATGGCATGCTGCAAGACAGCTTGAGTTTTGAAGATGCGCCGGGCGCGCGCTCGGCGGACGATGAAGATATGCGCCCGCAGCTGGAAGACGCCAGCAACAGCCTGCGCGACCATTTGCTGGAACAAATGCGCGTCACTGCCCGCACCCAACGCGACCGCGCCCTGCTTGAATTCCTGATAGACAGCTTAGATGAGAATGGCTATCTTGAAGAGAGCCTGGAAGCCTTGCTGGAAAGTCTGCCGGCTGAATTGGAAATTGAATTGGAGGAATTGCAGACCAGTTTAAAACTGCTGCAAAGCTTTGACCCGCCCGGCGTTGGCGCGCGCAATCTGTCTGAATGCCTGGCGCTGCAAATCCGCCAATTGCCAAAAGCGCCAATGGTGACGCGCCGCCATGCGCTGCAAATCGTCGAGCAGCATTTGCCGCTGCTGGCGGCGCGCGACTACACCAGGCTGAAAAAAGCCATGGACTGCGACGACGAGGATTTGCGCGAAGCGCAAGCCCTGATCCGTCTGTGCCAACCCCATCCGGGCGCCGCTTTTGGCGCTTCCGATAAAGACCATGTGGCGCCGGATGTGATCGTCAAACGCAACCGCAACGGCTGGAGCGTGAGCTTGAATCCGGACGTGATGCCGCGCTTGCGCGTGAATGCGCTGTACGCCTCGATGTTGAAGCAAAACAAGGGCGATGGCGGCTTGAGCAACCAACTGCAGGAGGCGAAATGGCTGATCAAAAATATGCGTCAGCGCTATGAAACCATCCTCCGCGTGGCGCAAGCAATCGTGGAGCGGCAACGCAACTTTTTCGCCCATGGCGCAGTTGCGATGCGCCCCCTTGTGTTACGTGAAATTGCTGATACACTAGGATTACACGAGAGCACAATCTCGCGTGTGACGACTCAAAAATATATGCTGACCCCGCACGGCATGTTTGAGTTGAAATACTTCTTTGGCAGCCATGTCGCCACTGAAGCGGGGGGCGAAGCGTCATCAACGGCGATACGCGCACTGATCAAGCAACTGATAGGAGCAGAAGATCCCAAAAATCCCCTTTCTGACAGCAAACTTGCAGATATGCTGGGTGAACAGGGTATGGTGGTCGCACGTCGCACTGTGGCCAAATACCGTGAAGCTCTGAAAATCCCGGCAGTGGCGCTGCGCAAAAGCCTGTAGCGGCTTCATCCTCCGGTTCCCCGGGCCTGACTCCACCGCGCACAGGAAGTGCAGCCTTCACGTAGCAGCAGTAGTATCCGGTTGTCTGAATGATGCAGGCGGCTCTTGAAAACGCCAAAACCGCAAGCATATGCATGACAGGCAACATCACAATAGGAGTCTGTATGAACCTCACCATCAGTGGACATCATCTCGAAGTGACCCCCGCCATTCGCGCTTTCGTTGAAAACAAGCTGGAAAGAATCAAACGCCATTTTGATCAAGTGATCGACATATCGGTGATTCTGAGCGTGGATAAGCTAAGCGAAAAATCGAAAAGGCAAAAGGCTGAAGTAACGTTACGGGTCAGCGGCAAGTCCATTTATGTGGAAAGCGTGTCAGAAGATTTGTATGCAGCCATTGACACCCTGCTGGACAAACTCGACCGTCAGGTATTGAAGCACAAGACCAAGGTGCAAGATCACAATCATACTTCCATCAAATACATGTCAGGCAGCAGCGCCGACGCTGAAGAAGCTGAAGCTGCATAAACACATCCAACAGACGCACACCGGCGGGGCGCTATGCGCCCCGCATGCATTTTCAGCCTCGCGCACATACAATGTGCTACCAGCCCGCTGACATGTTTCCCGATTCCCCGGCGTTGTTGCGCCCCCTGGCAACATGCAAACCCGGGGCCATCGCATGAAATCGGCCAGGCTTGTTTGACAAAACCTTCTCTTTAGCGCGCAGGCCGGTAACACGCATTGCCGTTTGCGCATCCGGCTGGCTGGCGCTGCTCCGTCAGCAGCTTGCTATCCTGCCTGCTTCATGCAAGAACGGAAACTGCCGGACATCAGGCGGAACCTTGATACGATTGCCCTGCATGCAGGCTGCGTCGTCGTTGCGCCTGGCTGTAAAGCCGGTAAACTGGGCGCCAGGGCCTGTTCAACTGAGGAATCAAGGATGACTGACTATGTAAAAACCGAAGTGCGCGGCGGATTCGGCGTAATCACGCTGGATCGCCCCAAGGCATTGAATTCGCTTTCACTGGAAATGGTGCGCGCCTTGCACCAGATCCTTTCCAGCTGGCGCGCAGACGCCGCAATTAGCGCCGTACTGCTGCGCAGCAGCAGCGACAAAGCGCTGTGCGCCGGCGGCGATATCCGCTTTTTCCATGACAAGGGCAAGCTCACACCGCAAGGCGGCAGCGCCTTGCTGGAAGATTTTTTCACCGAAGAATACACACTGAATCATTTGATTCATCACTACCCCAAACTCTATATCGCCTTAATGGATGGCGTGGTGATGGGCGGCGGCATGGGGATTGCGCAAGCCGGGCCGCAAGCGCGCCTGCGCATCGTCACTGAGCGCAGCAAGATCGCCATGCCGGAAGTGAATATCGGCTTATTCCCCGACGTGGGCGGGACATACTTTCTGCCACGCTGCCCGCAATTCAGCGGACGTTGGCTGGCGCTGTGCGGCGAGGCGATTGGGGCCGCAGACGCAATCTGGTGCGGACTGGCCGACTGCTTCGTGCCGGCCCGCCACATCAGCGCGCTGCAAGATACTTTGTGCGCCAGCGCCGGAGCCGATGCAGCGCAAGTCGCGGCAGCGTTTTGCGCCCCCTTTGCCGCCGAATTGCCGCCCGCACGCATCGCGCCACAAGCTGATTTGATTGCCCGCCATTTCGCACATGAATCCGTGGCGCAGATCCAAGCCGCGCTCGCAGCGGATCCCGCTCCTTTCGCGCAAGCCAGCCTGGACAGCATGCAAAAACGCTCGCCCCTGCTGATGTCTGTCACATTGGAAGCGTTGCGGCGCGGTGCGCAAATGTCAGTGGCGGATTGCCTGCGGATGGAAAGAAGTCTGGTGCGGCGCACTTTCGAGCATGGTGAAGTGATTGAAGGGGTGCGCGCGCTGGCGGTCGATAAAGATAATGCGCCACGCTGGCATCCCGCAAGCCTGGCGGAAGTGACAGAGCAGCAGCTGCAAGAGATGTTTGCGCCTGTCTGGCCGGAATGGGCACACCCCTTGCGCCATCTGGACTGAATGCGGCTTAACTGGCGTTGATATCAAACAGGCGGCGGTGTTCGCGCATGGCGTAGCGGTCTGTCATGCCGGCGATGTAGTCGGCAATCTGGCGCGCCTGCAGCTGCTGCCCGTCCATGCGCGCCGCCTGATACGGTGGCGGCAGCAGCACCGGCTCTTGCATGAAGGCGTCGAATAATTCGCGGATAATGCGGCGCGCCTTGCTGGTCATGCGCAGCACTTGATAATGGCGATACAGATTGTGCAGCAAAAAATGTTTCAGTTCGCGCGCCTGCTGCGCCATCTGCGCGGAAAACGCGATTAAGGGCGGCGACTGCCGCACCGCATCCGGACTGGCCGGTTGATGCGTTTCGATCAATTTGCGCGACTCTTGAATCAAATCCACAATCAGCGCATTAATCATGCGGCGCAGGGTTTCATACACTGCGCGCCGGCCACTGACGCCGGGACACTCTTGCAATGCCTGCTGATGGCAACTGGCGAATAAGGCGACTTCCATCAATTGCTCCAACTGCAGCAAACCGGAGCGCAAGCCATCATCGATATCATGGTTGTTATAAGCGATTTCATCGGCCAGATTCGCCACTTGCGCTTCCAGGGTCGGCTGACCGCCTTGTAAAAAGCGCAGGCCGACTTCGCCCAACTCGCGCGCATTATTCTGCGAACAATGCTTGAGTATGCCCTCGCGGGTTTCAAACATCAGATTCAAACCGTCTTTGTCGGCGTAATGCTGTTCCAGCTGATCCACCACGCGCAAACTTTGCAGATTATGCTCAAAGCCGCCAAAGGCGCGCATGCAGGCATTCAACTCGTCCTGTCCCGCATGTCCAAACGGGGTATGCCCCAGATCATGGGCGAGGGAAATCGCTTCCACCAGATCTTCATTCAAGCGCAGATTGCGCGCCAGCGCACGCGCAATTTGCGCCACTTCCAGGCTGTGCGTTAAGCGGGTGCGGAACAGATCGCCTTCATGGTTGACGAAGACCTGGGTTTTATATTCCAGCCGGCGAAATGCGGTGGAATGAATGATGCGGTCGCGGTCACGCTGAAATTCGGTGCGCGCAAATGAAGCCGGCTCCGTTTGCCGGCGCCCGCGCGAAGCGCTGCTGCGCGCGGCAAATGGCGCCAGATGCTGCTCAAAACTGTCGGGGCGCTCCGGCCACATCATCCCACAGCCTGGCTGCAAGCAGACAGGGTGGCTTGCAATGCCTCGTCCGGCACGCTGCCAATCCAGGGACGGCCCAATTCCTGCATCAGGATAAATTTAATCGCGCCGCCTTCATTTTTCTTATCCACCATCATCCACTTCAACCAATCCGCCCCCAGATCCGGGGCGCGGGTCGGCAGACCGGCGGCGGCCACCAAGGCGCGCACGCGTTGCGCGCTGGCCTGATCAATCTTGCCCAGACGGCAGGACAAATCCGCCGCCAGCACCATGCCGCAGCCAACCGCCTCGCCGTGCAGCCAAACGCCATAGCCCAGGCCGGCTTCAATCGCATGGCCAAAGGTGTGGCCGAAATTAAGCACGGCGCGCAAGCCGCCCTCACGCTCATCGCGCGCCACCACATCCGCCTTGATCTGGCAGGAGCGCAAAATGGCGTAAGTCATGGCGTCAACATCGCGCTGCAGCAGCGCATCAATATTTTGTTCCAGCCAGTCAAAAAAAGCGGCGTCCAAGACCGCGCCATACTTGATCACTTCAGCCAGGCCGGCGCTCAATTCGCGCTGCGGCAGACTGGCCAGGGTGGCGGTGTCAGCCAGCACCAGGCGCGGTTGATAAAACGCGCCCAGCATATTTTTCCCCATCGGATGATTAATCCCGGTCTTGCCGCCGACCGATGAATCGACTTGCGCCAGCAAGGTGGTGGGAATCTGGATAAACGGCACGCCGCGCATATAGCAAGCGGCGGCAAACCCGGTCATGTCCCCCACGACGCCGCCGCCCAGCGCCAGCAAAGTGGCTTTACGCTCACATTGGGCGCCCAGCATGGCGTCAAAAATTTGCATCAAATGCGGCCAGTCTTTATACGCTTCGCCATCCGGCAAAATCACACTGTGGACTTGCTTGCCCATGCCTTCCAGCGCCTGCTGCAAACCCTGCAGATACAAAGGCGCCACGGTGGTGTTGCTGACGATCACGGCTTGCTGCCCGTTCACATACGGGGCCAACAAGTCAGGATCGGAATAAATATTTTCACCAATCAGAATCGGATAACTGCGCTCGCCGAGCGCCACATCCAGTCTTTGCAATTGATTGGCCTCTGTCGCCTGCATTGCGTCACTCATGTTCTTTCCAGAATGTTTGCGCATGCGCTGCGCGCGCCGTTTGCGCGCACCCAGCGCACCCAGTTGTTGCAAGATGGCATGCACCATCGTATTGACATTTGGCTTGCCGGTGTCGATCACCAGATCGGCGATTTCACGGTATAGAGGTTCGCGTTGTGCGGTCAGCTCTTCCAGCCGTTCACGCGGGTTGGCGGTTTGCAGCAGCGGCCTGTTTTTGTCATGGCTGGTGCGCTGCAGAATGCTGTCAACGCTGGCGCGCAAATAAATCACGATGCCGCGTTGTTTGAGGTAGGCCCGGTTATCCGGGTTGAGGATGGCGCCGCCGCCGGTGGCCAACACGATGCCACTCTGTGCAGTCAGTTCCCGGATCATTTCGGCTTCGCGCCGGCGGAAACTTGGTTCGCCTTCAATTTCAAAAATCCACGGGATCGAAGCGCCGGTGCGGGCTTCGATCTCGTGGTCGGAATCGACAAAGCGCTTTCCCAAGCGCCTTGCCAGGATGCGCCCGACGGTGGTTTTACCCGCCCCCATCAGGCCAACCAAAAACAGGTTCTGCATCCAATTCCTTTAGTTTGCGTATTGGCAACCCAATACATCATTGCCCACCGCAACACGGGTGCCATACGGACTGCTTTGACCCGGCGGAGAAACGGTTGCTTCTTTGTAGTCATCCGACAAACCAGGCAGTTGCACCAGTGAAGCCACATACGTCGCCTCAGTACCGGCCACCCGCGCGGTAATCGTAATGTCTGCCACAGTCCACTGCGCGCGGTCACGCGGGTATGCAATCCGCACCAGGCCGGTGCCGCTGGCATCCGTGGTCAAAGAACCGCTGATCGTAATCGGGATCCCCGGATCGAGGCGTCCATTAGCATTGTAATCTTCGCCACTGTCCAAAATACCATTTCGATTCAGGTCTTCGTTGCTGCATTCGTTATACGCAGTTCTGGCAGGCAGCGACCACAGCTTGGCGTCACTAAAATAGACCAGATTGCCCTTGCGATACAGCGCCGGCACGACTTTTGCCGTAATGGTTGCATTACTGACCGGATTACCGGTAGCGTCAGTCACAAACACCGCATAGTCAACCGCGTAAGTGGCGCTATTCGGCGTCAAGGTGGTAGAGCCAGTACCGGCGCTGATAAACAGGGCCTGACCGGATACTGTCAATTTTGCTTCAGCAGGATTTTTGCCGTTCACGACCGGCAAATCATTGCCATTCTTGTCCTTGCTTTGAATGCGCGCTTGCAGCACCACGCCATCCACCTTGGTCGTTACATTGCCTGCGGTGTACACCACCACTGCCGAACCATCCGCATCAGTCTTCACCACAGAAGGCTGAGCCAGCTTACCGCCGCTCGGATCTTCTTTGATGATAAATGCCAGCACGGCGTTTTTCACCAGATTATCTTTGGCGGTGCCATCACGCACGACGGCGCGCACCGTAGCCGGCTTACCCAGCGCGACCACAGTCGGATCGACTTGCAGCACAACATATGAAGTGCTTTCAACCGGAGCAATGAATTCAACTTCAGAATTCGCCAGTGCGCCGGAGGCATCTTGCAAACTCGCAACCAATGTGGCGACACCTGGGGTGTCCGCTTTAATCCATGCCACAGCCTCGCCTTTAGCATCCAGCGTCACCGTGCCGGACAAGGGAGTGGAACAGGCGGAATCGCGATACACCACGCCGCGCGTGCTGCTCAAACCCACAGAGCCGGTTTGCGGTGTGCCGCCATTGTCAACATGCGCCCTGAAAGACACGCAGTTATTGATGTAGCTCAAGTTCAAGGGCTCTTCTTTATCGCCCACAACTTTGAATGCCTGCACGGTGAAATTCAAGGTGTTGATATTAATCACACGACTGGCGCTGACGCCTAATGCGCTGACGGTAATCGTATCAGTGGAACCTGCTTTGGGCGTATAGTCCAATTGAATCTGACCTTGCGAATCCGTCTTGGTCGAACCTGTTTTCCCAGTACCGGTTTCAACCAGCACATTGCCGGCGCTCGCAGCGCTGAAGGTCATTTCCACATTTGGCAAAGGCTTGCCGGCAGAGTCACTCAAAATGGCGGACAGCTTGGTCACTTTACCCAGATTTGCACTTTCAATCGTACCAATCTGCACCTTATGACCTTGCACTTTCACAATCAACTCTTGATTGGCAATGGTATCGGTGCGTGCAGTCAGCTTGATATCGCGCGCAGTTTTGTCATTGCCGGTGCTCAGTTTTTCTGAAACGCGGCCATTCGCGTCAGTCACGCGATTGGTATTCGTCAGAGAACCGGAGCTGGCGCTCAGGTACACCATCACGCCCGGCACCACGTTGTTGCCGGCATCACGCACCACTGCCACCACCGTCACTTCAGAGCCATCGGCGCCGGAAGAATCCAATGAGTTCGAGCTGACGCTCAGACTAAGGCTGGGCTTCACGCCTTCCACCTTCACTTCTTTGCTGGTGCTTGCGCCTGGGGTTGATGCCGTAATCTTGATCGTGCGCGCCGAACTGTCGCCGGGCGAAGTCAAGGTTTCGGTAATCAAACCATTCTTATCTGTCTTACGGTCAACATTATTCCGGCTCAATGAAGCGCCATTTGTGACAGCGATATCAATAATTGCATCCGGCACCACATTGTTGTTGGCGTCTTTTGCCAACACATTCACCGTCACACTGCCGGAAGACGGCATGGTATCACTGGAGGTGGTAATGACGATTGAGCTGACTTTGCTCGTGCCTGGCCCGCTATCCGCCGGTTTGTTCGGATTCACGCCGGGACTGCCGCCACCGCCGCCGCACGCAGCGAGCAGCATTGCCCACAAACATGCAATCAGAAAGCCAGCGATGCTATTGGGCATCGGTCTATTGCGTTGTTGTCTCATGATTTGATTCACCATATATTACGTTTTGACAATCCACCCGTTCAACGGGCAGTCAAGCGATCCGACACGATCTTGGGTGTGATAAAGATCAGCAACTCGGTCTTGTCGTTGGTTGTGCCTTTTGATTTAAACAGATTGCCCAACACTGGAATATCCCCCAGCACCGGCACCTTGGCCACATCGTCGCGGATTACCTGTTGATAAATGCCGCCCAACACCACAGTGCCGCCATTGTCCACCAAGACCTGAGTCTTCACATGTTTGGTGTCAATGGCAAACCCGGCGCGGGTTTCCCGGCCCACACTGTCTTTGTTGACGTCAACATCCAGGATTATATTGCCATCCGGTGTAATCTGCGGCGTCACCTCCAGGCGCAAGTTGGCCTTGCGGAAAGTAACTGAAGTCGCACCACTGGAAGTTGCCACTTGATATGGCAATTCGGTGCCCTGTTCAATCACCGCCACGACTTTGTCTGCCGTCACCACGCGCGGACTGGAAATAATCTTGCCCTTGCCATCCGCCTCAAGTGCGGACAGTTCAAGATTCAGGAAACGGTTGGCGGCGGATGAGAACAGGCTGATCGCAACATTGGCTGCGCTCAAGCCGTTGATGCCGGCTGCAGGCAAATTCACAAATTGGGTATTGTTGTAGGAATTTTCAGATAACTTCGCCACCCCCAACTGTTCACCCACGCCCTGATAGTTGCCGCCTACCGCAACGCGTTGATTGCCGTTCAACTGATAGCCTGAATCGCCGCCACGCAGGGTGCGCATATCGGCAAAGCCAAGCTTGGCGCCCAGACTCTTGCTGAATTTATCATCCGCTTCGACGATACGGGCTTCGATCAATACTTGACGCGAAGGGATATCGACTTTTTGCACCAGCTTACGCAGGTCTTCCAATTTGGACGCGATATCCGTCACGAATAATTGATTGGTGCGCGGGTCAATCACTGCGCTGCCGCGCTTGGACAGCATGCGGTTTTTAGCATCGCCGCCTTCCAAACCAAGCATGGTTTTAAAGGATTCGGCTTTTTGATAATTCAGCTGAAAAATTTCAGAACGCAGCGGTTCCAGATCAGCAATTTGCGCCTTTTGCTCCAACTCCAGCTTTTCCTTGGTCAGCAATTCGTCTTTTGGCGCAATCCATAACACCTGGCCGTTTTTACGCATATCCAAGCCTTTGGATTGCATCACAATATCCAATGCCTGATCCCAGGGCACATCAATCAAACGCAGAGTCAAGCTGCCGGACACGGTATCGCTGGTGATGATATTGAGCTTGGTGAAATCTGCGATCACCTGCAACACTGCGCGCACTTCAATATTCTGGAAATTCAGGGACAGCCGTTCGCCGCGATAGCCTTGCGTGCCCTGCACCAGTTTGTTCGGCTCTTCCTTGATCGGTTTGACTTCAATCACCAATTGGCTTTCGCTTTGATATGCGCTGTATTCCCACAGACCTTTGGACTCAATCACCATATGCACATTGTCACCTTTCGGGGTGGTGGTGACAGAGGCGACCGGCGTGCCGAAGTCGGTCACGTCCAGACGGCGGCGCAGGGTTTCCGGCAGGCCGGTCTTCAGAAAGTCAGCAATGATGGTTTGACCTTGCAAACGCACATCCACGCCCACCTGGCTGTTCGGCAAATCAACCACAATGCGGCCTTCGCCATTCACACCGCGACGGAAATCGATATCGCGCAAAACCTGTTTGCCGGCAGGGGCCGGCGGGGTGGCTGCTTGCACCGGGATGCCGGCAGAGCTGACTGCTGTCGCCACGCCGCCCGAACCGTCAATCGTCAACACCACCGACTTGCCTTCAATGATGGTGGCGTAATTCAGGGGCCGCTTCAGATTGAACACCAGGCGGGAACGATCACCTGCTTGCACCAGATTCACGTTGCGCACATCCCCCATCGAGATATCCTGAGTATTCTTGCCGGTGGCGTTGGTGGCGCCAAGGAAATCAAGCGAAATCCGGGCTGGATCTTTCACCAGAAAGCCGCGTGGCAATTCTTTAGGCGTATCTTTGAAGCCAATCTTGATGATCACATTGGCGCCTTGCTGGTTGGCCTTGATCGACTCGATTGCATTTTCCTGCGCCCAGGCGCCGCCTGCTGTCATCCCGACCAGCAGCAACAGCGTGGCTTGCAGGAAACTGCCAAGCTTCGCATTCCAGCGCCGCAAAGTTTTTCGTAATGTGATCATTTCTTGTTCTCCTGCAATTCTAGGGTAGCCGCACGTTCAACCCAATCGCCGGTTGGGTCCTGCACCAGTTCTTTAATATCGATCTGGGTTTCCGAAATCTTGGTGATCTTGCCTTCGTTCTGCCCCAGGTATTGCCCCGCCTTGACCTGAAACAGCGATTTGTCCACCTGCACCAAACCGATAATCACGCCCTTCTTCTGCAACACCCCCACCATCTTGATTGTGTCCAAGGGGAAGCTTTCCAGCAATTCCTTGTTACGATCACGATCTGGCTTCAAACCTGAGCTGTTCTTGGCGCTCAAGCGGTCCAACACGACCAGCAATTTCGCGGGGTTGAATGGTTCAACCTGCTCTTTGCTGGTGTACTCGGCAGCCACAAACTCCTTGGTTTCTGGCAATGGCTTAACCGATGGCCTGGCTTTTTCCGTCTCTTGCTTCATCCAGACTTTGACTTCTTCCACGCCATCACCGCCGCATCCTGAGAGAAGGGCCGCGCAAGCCATGGTCGCCAGCAGCAAAGCTGTTCTGTTTTGCCTTATGCTCATTTCTTCGCGCCCTTCTTATCTTTTTCTGTCGCCTTCCTCTGTGCAGCCACTTCTTCCGGATCAAGATAACGGAAAGTTTTAGCTGTCACATCCAGTTCAAGAATGCTGCCATCCTTGGGTTGCGTTGCCTCCTTCGGAATATCCAGAATCATGTCATTCAGCGTCACGATACGTGACAGTTTGGCGATGTTCTGCGCAAACAATGCAATATCGTGGTAAGTGCCAAACACCTTGATTTTGATCGGCAGTTCAGCGTAATACTCTTTCACAGTGGCGGATTGCGGCTGGAACAGCTCAGGCACCATATTCATGCCCACGCCAGCCTGATTGATTTCCGACAGCAGACTGTCCATCGATGCTTTGCTTGGCAATTTCTTTTCCAGCTTGGAAACACGTTCCGCCACCAGTTTCTTTTGCTCCTGCAAAGCTTCCAGATTCACTGCCTGCGTCATCTTGGTCTGGAAATCCGCACGCAATTTGCTCTCTTCCTGCACCAGCTGTTCATGCTGTTCCAATTGGCCTTGCCAGTACAGAAAATAGCCAAGCACCACCATCGCCAGCACCACGCCGAGCGCAACCAGAATCCGTGGCAAGATAGGCCACAAGCCTGGATGGCGTCCATTCAAACCGCGAAACTGGTTCTGGATGGAGTAATTCAAATTTGCTAAATCGATATTTGCCATCTGACCCTCACTGCGCGCTGGCAGAGGCTGAGGCCGCTGCATTCTTTTCGCCCGGTTTGCCGGGCTTGCCAGGTTTGCCAGGCTCTTCCTTCTCGCGTGGTCGCTTGACAAACACCGACATCGAAAATTCGTAAGCTTTTTTGGCTTGCTTATCGTTCGGTTTGCCGTTGCCGCCGATTGCGCCCAACTGAATTTGTTTCAAATCAGGCTTTTCCAACCACTGCGAATTGCTCAGATTGCGCAACAGCTCAGACACACGCTCATTCGACTGCGCGTAGCCGGTCAGCAAAATTCTTTGCCCTTCCTGCTTGAAGCTCTTGAAGAAAATACCTTCCGGTGTCTGTTTGGTCAGCTCATCCATGATCAACACAGGCTGATTGCGATCGCTTTGCAGATCCTCCACAGCCTGCTGACGCGCCTTGAGCCCCTCAATCTCTTCCTTCAATTTAGAGATGTCAGCAATCTTTTTATCCAGCTTGGCGTTAGCCTCTTTGATCAGCTTGTTGCGCTGATCCTGCTCTGTGATGCGGGCTTCCTGCACCGCGCCGACCACCGCCACCACAATCAAGCCGCACAAGGCGGCCAGCACCAGCATGGCGACAAATGCCGTCTTGGCCTGTTTGCGCCGCGCCTCACGGTGCGGCAGCAGATTAATCTTAATCATCGGTCAAACCTCCGCAGAGCCAAGCCACAAGCGACCAGATACGAAGGCGCTTCGGCGCGCAATTGCTTTTCGCGCACGCCGGAAGCCAATTGCATGCCTTTGAACGGGCTGACCACAGTGGTGGAGATCTTGGTGCGATTGGCGACGATATCCAGCAAACCCGGAATCACCGCGCAACCGCCTGCCAGGAAAATCTGATCCACCTTGGTGTAAGGCGTTGATGTGAAGAAAAACTGAATCGCGCGCGTGACTTCCATCGCAGCCGATTCAAGGAATGGATTGAGTAAATCATTTTCCCAACCCGGGTCAAGGTCGCCGCTCTTTTTACGCGCTTCGGCGTCATCGAAGGGGTAGCCATAGGCGCGCACAATATCTTGCGTGAGTTGGTTGCCGCCGAAGGGCTGTTCACGCTCGTACACGGTTTGGCCATCGAGCATGACGGAGATATGGGTCATTTGCGCGCCGATCTGGAACAGCGCCACGATCTGGCCGGAACCGCCGCCCGGCATCATTTCGGTAATCCGGTCGATCGCTGCGCGTGCGGCGTAGGATTCGATATCCATCACCACCGGCTTGAGGCCGGCAGCCTCGGCGATGGCGACGCGATCTTCCACTTTTTCACGACGGGAGGCCGCCAGCATCACTTCCACGTCATCCGGGGAGTTCGGCGCAATGCCGATGACGTCGAAGTCGAGACTGACTTCATCCAATGCGAAGGGAATATATTGACTGGCTTCGGATTCAACCTGGACTTCCAGCTCATCCTCGCTCAAGCCGCTGGGCAAAATGATTTTCTTGGTAATCACATGCGCCGGCGGCATGCCAAGCGCCACCAGCTTGATGCGGGTGCCGCTTTTTTTCCATACCCTGCGCACGGCCTCGGAAACCTGGTCAATGTTTTCGATATTGCCATCGACCACTGCGCCGCGCGGCAAGGGTTCTGAAGCGTAACGCTCCAGCCTGTATTCGTTCTTGCCTGCTTCGGCCAGTTCAACCAGGCGCACGGCGGAGGTGGATATATCCAACCCCACCAGCGGTGGCTTTCTGGCGCCCAGCAATGCTCCAATATTCAGCGTCAAGGGCAAATCTCCAGAAGATCATTATTTCCGGGGAACCTCATTAAACCGGCGGCACAATGCATGCGTGGATGTTTGTGGCTCCGTCCAGTCTTACTGCGCCATTCTTGCGCCGGGCCGGCGCTTGCCAACAGCGGGTTCGTTCGGAATTTTTTGTTTAAAAACCTGTAGTTAGGCAACATATATAAAATGGTACATTAAATCCTAGCAATAAGGCCTTTGCGCTGTAAAGCGAATTCGTGCTCGCCCCAGGCAAATCCGTTGCCAAAATCCTACGCGCTGTGCAGCAGTTTTTGTCAGTCCGCCAGCGAATTATCCCCCGGCTTTACTGCGCTGCCGAAGGGTCGAAATTCTTGTTGCATCGCCGCATCATTCCCCGCTGACAACGCCTTGTGCAGCGCATCATCGCGGCTGTTGCAGCAGCTGTTTTATAATCGGCAAGCTTGGCTGGCAGCCTCGCATACCAGTGAGCAACTACCGCAACCAAAACGCATGACAACCACGCCTCCACCTGTCGCCCCCGCCCCGCCCGCCGCCAGCATCGCCCGCATTCTGGGCCGCATTCTGCTTTGGCTGTTCGGCGGCATCGTCGCTTTGCTGCTGATCATCCTGCTGGTGATCGGTTTCGGCCTCTCGATGGCGTATCCAACCCTGCCGGATCTGGATTCGCTGACCGATTACAAACCCAAGATCCCTTTACGCATCTTTTCAGCTGACAATGTGCTGATTGGCGAATTTGGTGAGGAGCGGCGCAATCTGGTCCGCATCAAGGATATTCCCGATGTGATGAAAAAAGCTGTGCTGACTGCGGAAGACGACCGGTTCTATGAACACGGCGGTATTGACCTGCAAGGCATCGTGCGCGCTTTGATGAACAATCTGTCCGGTGGCGCGAAGCAGGGCGCTTCGACAATCACACAACAGGTTGCGCGCAACTTTTTTCTATCCAGCGAGCAAACTCTTAAACGAAAAGCATATGAAGTGCTGCTGGCATGGAAAATAGAACAAAATTTGAGTAAAGACCAGATTCTCGAAGTGTACATGAATCAGATATATCTTGGACAACGTTCTTTCGGATTTTCTTCTGCGGCGCAGATATATTTTGGCAAATCTCTCAAGGAAATTTCGATCGCTGAAGCAGCGATGCTGGCCGGTTTACCCAAGGCGCCTTCAGCCTACAATCCGGTGGTCAACCCGAAGCGCGCCAAAGTTCGTCAACAACACATTTTGCAACGGATGTATACGCTCGGATACATTACGCAGCAGCAGTATGAGCAGGCGAAAAACGAAGAATTGCGGATCAAGCCGGACAGCAATGAGTTTGGCATGCATGCAGAATATGTGGCGGAAATGGCTCGGCAACTGGTGTATGAGCAATTCAAGGAAGAGGCTTACACCAGGGGCCTGAACGTCTTCACCACGATTACCAAAGCAGATCAGGATGCCGCCTATCTGGCCTTGCGGCGCGGCGTGATGGACTATGAAAAGCGGCATGGCTATCGCGGCCCGGAATCTTTCATCACCCTGCCGGAAAATAAAGAAGAGGCGGATGCAGCGATTGAGGCTGAGCTGGCTGACCACCCTGACAGCGACGATATCGTGGCCGCACTGGTGATGAAGTCCAGTCCGCAAAAAGTGCACGCGCAGCTGGCGTCCGGCGAGGAGATCACAATCAGCGGCCAGGGCTTGGGTTTTGCCGCCGGCTGGCTGTCAGACAAGGCGCCGCCGAACAAGCGCATCCGGCGCGGCGCCGTGATCCGCGTCACGCAAGATGTGAATGGCTGGAATATCACGCAAATGCCTGAGGTGGAATCCGCCTTCATCGCCGCCAACACGCATGACGGCGCGATCCGCGCCATGGTTGGCGGTTTTGATTTCAATCGCAACAAATTCAACCATGTGACGCAAGCCTGGCGCCAGCCCGGCTCTTCCTTCAAGCCCTTTATTTATTCAGCCTCACTGGAAAAAGGCTTATCGCCATCGACCATGATCAACGATGAGCCGATTTCCTTTGACGCCGGGCAAACCGGCGGCCAGGCCTGGGAGCCGAAAAACTATGACGGCAAATATGAAGGCCCGCTGTCGATGCGGCGCGCGCTGACCAAATCCAAAAACATGGTCTCGATCCGCATTTTGCAAAAAATCGGCGCCAAGTATGGCCAGGAATTTTCCACCCGTTTTGGTTTTGATGCAGACAAAAACCCCGCGTATCTGACCCTGGCGCTGGGCGCCGGCGCGGTCACGCCTTTGCAGATGGCGGGGGCGTATGCGGTATTCGCGAATGGCGGCTATAAAGTGAGTCCCTATCTGATTTCACACGTCACGGACAGCAGCGGCAAGATCGTGGCGCAGGCGCAACCGGATCTGGCCGGCAATGAAGCCAACCGCGTGCTGGATGAGCGCAATGCATTCATGATGGATTCCATGATGCGCGATGTGGTGCGGTTTGGCACCGCCACCCGCGCCCTGGTCTTGAAGCGGCCTGATATCGCCGGCAAAACCGGCACCACCAATGATTCGGTGGATGCCTGGTTTGCCGGTTATCAGGCAAAGGTGGTGGGAATCGCCTGGATGGGGTTTGATCAACCGCGCAATCTGGGCAACCGCGAAACCGGCGGCGGCCTGGCGCTGCCAATCTGGATCGGCTATATGCAAAAAGCCTTGAAAGATATCCCGGTTGAAGAGCGGCCCGTACCGGAAGGCTTGATTCAAGCCGGCGGCGACTATTTCTATGTGGAAAATCCCCCCGGCAGCGGGGTGCGCAGCCTGGGCTTGCATCATAAACCGGGGGATGAGAATGAAAAAATGCGCGATGAAGTCAGAAATGAAATTTTTTAGCGCCGCTCAATGAGCAAACTGGCCGCCTTAAGCGGCCAGTTGCACATTCACCCCGCCCTGCTCGCTGACAATGCGCGACAACATACCGAACAACTCGCCATGTTCGCGCGTGTCCTGCCAGCTGCTGCCCTCATGGCGGAAATGAAAGCCGCCGCTGCGCGCCGCCACCCACAATTCCTGCATGGCCGATTGAATATTGATGATGACCTTGGAGCCATTATCCAAAAACTCCAACTCCATCACATTGCCGTTGCGCGTACACTCCACGTCCAACACCTCATGCTGCGCATCCAGTGCATCTTCAATGCGCTGCAGGGTTTGCTCGGCCAGACGCAAAAAATCGCTTTCGCCCATGTTACACTCCTCATATCTGCTGATGTTTTAACTGATTCTATATGAAGCCAGCCAGCCCCACTCTTTTCCGCGCACTGCCTTTTGGTCTTGCGCTTTGCCTCTTGGCCGCCTGCGGTCAACGCGGCCCGCTGTATCTGCCTGAACCGCCCAAGGAGGCTGTAGAGAAAAAAGCAGAAGCAACCGGCGCCGCCCGCGCCGATGACAAAAAAGCGGCAAAATCCAGCGCCAACGCCGACGTCAAACAATAACGTCTCCAGGCTTGCTGCCGCTGCGACTTCACAACCCTTTTGATACGGTCGAATATGTCGCATTTTCATTATCAAAACGGCGAACTTTACGCCGAACAATTGGCTTTGTCCGAAGTGGCTGCGCAATTTGGCACGCCCTGCTATGTGTATTCGCGCGCCGCCTTGCAAGCTGCATGCGACAGTTGGCAGCAAGCTTGCCAGGGCCGCGACAGCTTGATTTGCTATTCCGTCAAATCCAATTCAAATCTGGCTATCCTGCACATTTTAGCAAAGCAAGGTTTTGGTTTTGATATCGTGTCCGGCGGCGAATTGCGGCGCGTGCTGGCAGCGGGCGGCGCAGCGCAAAAAGTGATCTTTTCCGGCGTCGGCAAATCGCGTGAGGAAATCCGCTTCGCGTTGCAGCAGCAAGTGGCCTGCTTCAATGTGGAATCAGCATCTGAACTGCTGCGCATCAACCAGATCGCCGGCGAACTTGGCTGCCGCGCGCCGATTTCGCTGCGCGTCAATCCGGATGTCGATGCGCAAACCCATCCCTATATTTCCACCGGCCTGAAAGAAAACAAATTCGGCATCGCCTACGAAGAGGCCTTGCCGCTGTACCGCATGGCCGCTGGCCTGCCGCATTTACAGGTGCACGGCATCGACTGCCATATCGGTTCGCAATTGCTGGATGATGCGCCGCTGTTAGCAGCATTTGAGCGGATTGCCTTGCTGGTTGATACCCTGGCGGCGGAAGGCATTCATTTGCAGCATCTGGATATCGGCGGCGGCTTGGGCATACGCTACACCAGTGATCAGCAACCTGTGCCGGTGGGCGATTATTTGCAACACCTGTTTGCCCGCATCGATGCCTGGCGCGCGCGCAGTGCGCATACGCAAGCGTTGCGGATTGTGTTTGAACCGGGCCGCTCTATTATCGGGAATTGCGGCCTGCTGTTAAGCCGGGTCGAATATCTGAAACACGGCGCCGGCAAAAATTTCGCGATTGTCGATGCGGCGATGAATGATTTATTACGCCCCGCCCTGTATCAAGCCTGGCATGAAGTCTTGCCGCTGCAACAGCACGCCCGGGCGGCGCAACTGTATGACATCGTCGGCCCGGTATGCGAATCGGCGGATTGGCTGGCGCGCGCGCGCGAACTGGCGCTGCAAGAAGACGATCTGCTCGCCTTTATGTCCGCCGGCGCATACGGCATGACCATGTCGAGCAATTACAACACGCGCGCCCGCGCTGCCGAAGTGCTGGTCGATGGCGCGCAAATGCACCTGATCCGTGAGAGGGAACAGCTGGACAGCCTGTTTGCGCTGGAAAAAATCCCGTTTTAATACCGGCGGCGCCATACGCTGACTTATTGCGCCCGCCCCGCCTGCGCAGGCGGCGCATTCTGCCGGCTGCGCGCGCGCCACAGCCGCGCGGCCAGCAAAGCGCCGATCAAGGCGATGAATAAGGCCGGCTGGGCAAAATCATTTTTACCGGCTTTCATCCACCAGTAATGCCACAGCGCCAGCACGGCAATCAGATACACCAGGCGATGCAATTGCTGCCAACGCCGCCCCAGTTTGCGGATAGCCCAACGATTACTGCTGGCGGCCAATGGAATCAAGAGCACAAAAGCCAGCAAACCAAGCAAAATGAAAGGCCGTTTGGCGGCGTCTTGCAACATTTCCTGCAGATCAAAGAAATGATCGAACCAGAAAAAGGCGGTGAAGTGCAGACAAGCGTAAAAGAAGGCGTACAGGCCAATCATACGCCGCAGCGGCAAGAGCCATTGCCACCCCAGCGCATGCCGCAAGGGGGTAATCGCCAAGCCCAGTGTCAGAAAATATAAACACCAGTCGCCGCTGTTGCGGGTGATGAATTCGAGCGGATTGGCGCCCAGCCCGTCAAAAAAAGCGCCATGCAAAAGACGCAAGGCCGGCAACAGAAAAAGCACAAACAACACGCCTTTCACGCGTCGCACATCAGATGGCTGCATCACGCGCCCCCGCTCAATAGAATTTACGCAAGTCCATGCCGGTATATAAACCGGCGACCTGGGAATAGCCATTGAACATCAGGGTTTTGCGTTTTTTCGTGAAAAACCCGTCTTCGCCGATACGGCGCTCGCTGGCCTGTGACCAGCGCGGATGATTCACCTCCGGGTTCACATTGGAATAAAAACCGTATTCTTCCGGCGCGCTCAGATTCCAGGCGGTTTTCGGCTGCTCGCGCACAAAGCGGATTTTGACGATGGATTTGGCCGATTTAAAACCATATTTCCAGGGCACGATCAAGCGCACCGGCGCCCCGTTCTGATTCGGCAAAACCTGGCCGTACATCCCAAGACAGAGCAGGCAGAGCGGGTGGTTTGCCTCATCCAGGCGCAAGCCTTCGACATACGGCCACTCCAGCACAGGATTGGCGATGCCCGGCATTTGCTTCTTATCGGCGAGCGTGACAAATTCGACAAATTTGGCCTGCCCATTCGGCTCGACCCGCTTGATCAGCTCCGACATGGAATAGCCGATCCAGGGAATCACCATCGACCAGCCTTCGACACAGCGCAGGCGGTACACCCGCTCTTCCAGCGGGGCCAATTTGAGCAGGGCGTCCAGATCAAGTTGCAAGGGCTTTTTGACCTCGCCTTCGATGCTGACCACCCAGGGCCGGGTTTTCAGGGTGTGCGCATTTTGCGCCGGATCGCTTTTGTCCGTGCCGAACTCATAAAAATTATTGTATGTACTGGCGTCTTTGAAGCTGGTGGTTTTTTCCATCAGGGTGTAGGCCTGATTGGTTTTGGCGGCCAGGCTTTGCCCCGCCGCCGCTGCCGGCACACCGGCCAGCAGCAAACCGCCGGCCCCCATCGCGTGCAGAAATGCGCGCCGGTTTTGATACACGCTTTGCGGCGTGATTTCAGAGGGGTAAGGCAGATCCAGCCCATTCGCGCCATGTCGAATCAACATCATATTCTCCTTTGCAGGCCCGGCGCATGCCGGGGATGTTCTTGGTCGGGCTGGAACGCCCCTTCCTTACAGTTTGCCGTAGGAATGCAAACCGGACAGGAACATATTCACGCCCAAAAAGGCAAAGGTGGTGACCAGCAGGCCGATCACCGCCCACCAGGCCGCCAGTTTGCCGCGCAAACCGCCCACCAGGCGCAGATGCAGCCAGGCGGCGTAATTCAACCAGACAATCAAGGCCCAGGTTTCTTTCGGGTCCCAGGACCAATAGCCGCCCCAGGCTTCCGCCGCCCACAGCGCGCCCAGAATGGTGGCGATGGTGAAGAAGGCAAAGCCGACCGAAATCGCTTTGTACATCACATCGTCCAACACTTCCAGCGGCGGCAGGCGGTCAGCCAGAATGCCCGCATTTTTCAACAGCCAGGCGCAGGCCACCATCGCCGCCAGCGCAAACGTGCCATAGCCGATGAAATTGGCCGGCACATGGATTTTCATCCACCAGCTTTGCAGCGCCGGCACCAGCGGCTGAATCTCCGCCGCATCGCGCGCCACCGTGTACCACAGCAAAAAGCCGACTGCGGCTGCAATGATCAGCAAGACAAAAGCGCCCATCTGCCGGGTTTGGTAATAGCTTTCATAGTGCAGATAAAACATCGCCGTGATCAAGGCGAACAGAATGAACACTTCATACAGATTGGAAATCGGAATATGGCCGACATCGCTGCCCAGCAAATATGACTCATACCAGCGCACCAGCATGCCGGTCACGCCCAACACCACCGCGCCCCAGCACAGGCGTGCGCCAATCGCTTGCGCGCTCTCGCTGCGCCCCAGCAAGCCTATCCAATAAAACACCGTGGACAGGCAAAACAGCACCGCCATCCATAAAATCGCGGACTGGCTGGATAAAAACCATTTCAAAAGAAAACGCTGTTTAGCGGCTTCCAGTGTGCCGCCGTACTGAAAAATGCCGATCAAGGCCAAGGCGGCAGTCAGCGGAAACAGCCAGCGCATCGGGCGCCAGACCCAGCCCAGCCAGGCAAAGGAAGGGGCGGCGCACAATAAAATCGCTTTTTCATAGCCATCCATATAGGCGCCAAAGCGCAACAGCGCAAACATGGCGCCGGCGAATATCGCACTGGCGTACACCCAGTCATACAAATCACGTTGCGCAAACCAGGTTTGCGCCATGCTGTTATTGGCTTTCATTTGCTTTCTCCAGCGCAGCTTCCGGCATGCTGCGCAATTGCTGTTTGATCCGCTCGAATTCTTGCACAAACTCGAAAGTCTTGCGCTGACTGCTCATGGCCAGCAACAGTTCCTGGCCGCCCTCCTGCGGTTTCAGCCACAACCACAGGCGACGCTCGCGGATGTAGAGCATGGCGAACACCCCCAGGGTCAACAATAAAAAGCCCAGGTACACCACACTCTTGCCGGGCGCGCGCGTGATTTGCAGGACAGAAGCTTTGATTTCCTTGAACTCGTCCAATTGCAAATACACCGGCGCAGCGTAAAACGCATTGTCAGACAGCGCATTCGCCGCATGCTGCAGATAACGCGCATATTTTTCATGGCTCTCCAGCTCCGGCAAGCCATCCTTCTGGCGCGCCACCTGCCACAAATCCCACAAACTGCCTTGCAGCATTTTCATGAAAATATCCGCCGCCTTGCCCTGCTCTTCTTGTGGCAGGCGCTGCAAAAATTGCGCCACCGCCACCATGCCGCCGGGCTTATCGGGGCCGGCGCCGCCGGCAAAGATACCCAGACTCTTCAGGGCGGAATCCTGCAATTGCGCGCGCACTTTGTCAGCATCCGGGCGCGAGCCTTGCGGGAAGGCGCGCAGAGCATAACGCTGCGCCGCCTGCACCCGCATCTCTTCATTGTTCAGCGCTGCGCGCAAACGCATCCACTCCCCTACCCCATGCTGCTCATCCACCGGAATCCGCAAATACGAAAAGGCGTCGTTCGGATTGTCGCGCACCCCCGCCAGATAAAAACTCTGGCCATCGATTTCCACCGGCTGCATATAGTTGTGAAATTCGCGCGCCTGGCCGGTTTTGTCGCGCAATTTATATTGCACGCTGGGGCCGACGTTTTTCAGGTTTTTGGTATTGGTTCCCTTGGCCGCCGAACCGCTCAGGGTTTCAATCTTGCCCAATAATTGCTGGCCCAGGTCTTTATTCCCATTCACCGCGCGCACATCATTGCCTTGCATGTTTTCCACGTTGAAGGGGCGGAAGCCATTCCATTCGATGGTGTATTCAGCCTCATGGCTGCCGGCGCGGGAGAGTTGCGAGGATGTGCCAATTTCGCCATCCATGGCGAATTGACGGCTCTCGCCGCCTTGCATATTCCAGGCGCGCAACTTGAGTTTGCTGCCGCCATCCTCAAAACTGGATTGATACATGGCGTAACCGCGATAAATCAGCGGTTCATTCACTTTGATGGTCGCGCTCAAGGGTTTTTGCAGCTGCGCATCATGAATCACCACATCGCTGGCGAACAGCTTGGGCATGCCGGTCGAATAAAAATCGATATGGAATTTTTTCAGCTCGATCACAAACGGCAGATCCTGAATCAGCACACCGTTTTGCATTGGAATGATGGCGGCATTGCTGCTGGCGCCTTCCGGAATCATGGTGTTGCCGCGAAACGTGGGATTGCTCAAAGGCAAACGATGCTGTTCCGGGATTTTAGCGATCAACCCCGAGCCGCCATATGGCTGTTTGCCATTGAACCAGATTTGCATACGGATGCCGAGATCAGAATCCAGCAAACCGCCGATGCTGATCACGATGATGGACAGATGCGCGAAGATGTAGCCATATTTATTCGCCGCGCCGCGCTTGGCCACCAGCAATTGCGCGCCGTCCTCTTTTTCGACCTGCTTGACCTTGTAGCCTTGTTGCTGCAGCACGCTTTGCGCCTGTTGCAACAATTCGCCTTGCGGCTGGGTGCTATGCCAGACCTCGTGTTCGTGAAAGTGGCGCAGTGAGGATTCGCGCACCTGCTCACGCCAACTGCGCATATCTTTCAGCATCTTGGGCGTATTGCGCCATAAACACAGGCTGGTGGACGCCACCAGAAAGCCGAGAATCAGCAAAAACCACCATGCGGAATACACTCCATACAAATCAATCTTGCCAAACACTTCCGACCAGAACGGCCCGAATTGATTGATGTAATTGCCCATCGGCTCGTTTTGCTTGAGCACGGTGCCGATAATGGTGGCGATGGAAATAATGCACAGCAAACTGATGGCGAAGCGCATCGAAGACAGCAATTCGCTGGCTGTGGCAAAGCGGGAGCGCGCAACTGGCGGCGCGCTGATTTCATTTGGATTCATTGCTGCTCGAAAAAATCTGTGCCCACGTTACGTAAAAAAGGGCAGCTTGCGCTGCCCCTTTGGCTGGTCTTGCCAGTGGATTACTTCAAGCCCGCCACATAGTCGGCCACGGCTTTCATTTCCTGCTCCGACATGCGCTTGGCGATGGTGCTCATCTGTGCGCTGTTTTTGCGGCTGTCTTTGGAGAAAGCTGTCAGCTGCGCCACGGTGTAATCCTGATGCTGACCGGAGAGGCGCGGATATTGCGCCGGAATTCCGGCCCCGGTGGCGCCATGGCAGCCAGCGCAAGCCGGCACATTTTTTTCCATGATGCCGCCGCGATAAATCTTCTTGCCCAGCGTAGCCAGATCTTTGTCTTTGGCCTCGCCTTGCTTGGCCGGCTGTTTGGCCAGATAAGCGGACAGATTTTTAATATCAGCGTCGTTGATGGTTTTGGCAAACGCGCTCATTGCGGGAATGCTGCGCTCGCCTTTATGGAATTCCGTCAATTGCTTGACCAGATAGGCTTCGTGCTGCGCGCCCAATTTCGGGTTGGCGGAAATGGTGGAGGCGCCTTTTGCGCCATGGCAGGCAACGCAGGCAGCAATGTTACGCGTGCTGTCGCCATTGGTGTACAGGGCTTCGCCCTTGGCCGGATCGGCCTTGGCTGCGCCTGCAGCGGGTTTACTTTCATTGGCGGACGCGAATGCCGACACTGCCAGCAACGCCACGCACAAGGACTTCGCAATTGGGGAAGGTTTCATTCACACACCCTGGGACAAATTAACAGAAAATTCCGCACATGGGCCGCGCCGCCGCTTCCCGGGCTGCACTGATCAGCAACAATCTGGGGGAAGCCGGCAAACTCTGCAAAACACGCATGCCGCAACAGTAACCCCTTATTGTACAATAGCTTTTTGTCGTTTTCCCGTTTTTGCTAGCCTTTGCTGCATTTTGGCATCCAGTCTGTTCCATCAGACTGCAGCGTGCGGATGCTTGCGCTGTGCCGCAGCTTTTTTTAGGACTTACGCAACACCGCCGGGGCGGCTTTGCATAAGTCCTGCTTATATGAGGTCGCCCCGATGTCCAGACTCTGGCAAGCCCGTTTTTTCACCACTGTTAACCATTTGCGCGATTTGCCCGCCAGCGAGGCGCCTGAGATCGCCTTTGCGGGCCGCTCCAACGCCGGCAAATCCACCGCTATCAATATTCTGTGCAATCAAAACCGCTTGGCGTTTGCGTCCCGCACGCCGGGACGCACCCAGCACATCAACTATTTTTCGATTGGCGGCGCACACGTCGGCCAGCACCGGCACGACCCGGTGCGGCGCGAAGAGATCCGCGCCATGCTGGTCGATTTGCCCGGCTACGGTTACGCCGAAGTGTCCGGCGACGCCAAAAACCATTGGCAGCGCCTGCTGGGCGACTATGTGCAAAGGCGGCGCCAATTAGTCGCCCTGGTTTTGATCATGGACGCACGCCGCCCCTTCACCGAACTGGACGTGCAAATGCTGGAATGGTTTGCGCCGACCGGCAAACCGATTCACTGCCTGCTGACCAAGGCCGACAAACTCAACCGCAACGAGGCGCGGCAAGCGCTGGCCTATGCGCAAAGCATTCTGGACAGTTATGTGGATGAAGAGGGCAATGGTTTCCCCTTCACCGCGCAGTTATTTTCCGCTCCGAAACGGGTCGGCCTGGAGCAGGCCGACGCCATGATTCTTGAACTGCTGGGACTGGATCAAGCAGACCGCCCGGCGGAGCCCGCCAACTCAGAGGATGAACCCGCATGAATACCCCGGCTTTTCCCGCCATCCGCATGCGCCGCATGCGCCGCGATGCGTTTTCCCGCGCCCTGATGCGCGAAAATATGCTGTCCCCATCTGATTTGATTTACCCGGTCTTCGTGCGCACCGGCAGTCATGTGCGCGAAGCTGTCCCCTCAATGCCCGGCGTGGAAAGAATTTCGCCCGATGTGCTGCTGGAAGTCGCCGCCGAATGCGTGCAGCTCGGCATTCCGGCGCTGGCCCTGTTTCCGGTGGTTGAACAAGCTTTAAAAAGCCCGGATGGCCATGCCGCCTGGGATCCGGAAGGCCTGATTCCGCAAGCGGTGCGCCTGCTGAAGAAAAATGTCCCTGAGCTTGGCGTAATCACCGATATCGCACTCGACCCCTACACCAGCCACGGCCAGGATGGCGTGATCGACGCCGATGGTTATGTGTTAAACGATGCAACCATCGCGCTGCTGGTGAAGCAGGCGCTGTGTCACGCCGCCGCCGGCGCGGATGTGGTGGCGCCATCGGACATGATGGATGGCCGCATCGGCGCCATCCGCGCCGCACTGGAAGCCGCCGGTCATATCCACACACGGATTCTGGCTTACTCGGCCAAATACGCCTCGGCCTATTACGGCCCGTTCCGCGATGCGCTTGGCTCGGCGGGCAATCTGGGCAAGAGCAATAAGGCGAATTACCAGATGGACCCGGGCAATGGCGACGAAGCCCTGCGCGAAGTGGCGCTCGATCTGCAGGAAGGCGCCGACATGGTGATGATCAAACCCGGCATGCCCTATCTCGACATTGTGCAGCGCGTGAAAAAAGAATTCGGCGCGCCGACCTTCGCTTATCAGGTCAGCGGCGAATACGCGATGCTGAAAGCCGCCGCCGCCAATGGCTGGCTGGATCACGACAAGGTGATGATGGAAAGCCTGCTGGCGTTCAAACGCGCCGGCGCGGATGGGATTTTGACGTATTTCGCGCTGGATGCTGCGCGCTTACTGCGCGCCTGATCGGCGCCGGGCTGTTCTGACGCTGGCTGGGCTGAACGCAGTCAAGCCCGGCGTCAGACGCCGGAAATCGAAGCAGCTTGCAGTGCGCTGCTGAAGCGCTTCGCGCCAAGGCTGGCAATCCATTCCGCCAAGCGCAAATAAGCACACCGCACTGCCCAAGCAAGTTATATGGCAGCGCAGCACTACGCAATACGCAGCCGGTTTTCCAATTTGATCACGCCATTATGGCCGCCTTGCAAGGCCATTTCCGTCACCACATCCAGCGTGTCATTGCGGTACGTGATGGCGCGCAACAGCATCGGCAGACTGATGCCTGCAATCACTTCGACCTTGCCCGGCTCACGCAGCCGGGTGCAGCAATTGCAAGGCGTGCCGCCCATGATGTCAGTCATCAGCAACACCCCGCTGCCATCGTCCAGCCGGCCAATGGCTTCTTGCGCCAGACAATTCACCTCATCCGTATCCTGATCAGCCACCACGTCTATCGCTTCCAAGCGCTCCGGTTGATGGCGGAAAACATGGCTGGCGGCGGCGATAAAGGCCGCGCCCAAAGGTTGATGCGTGATCAATAAAATCCCTATCATGCTGCGCTCCCTGTCGCTGTCTGTAAGGCGTCAATGAACATAGCGGCCACCGAAAACCCGGTTTGCGCGGTAATTTCCTGAAAACAAGTGGGGCTGGTGACATTCACTTCGGTCAGACTGTCGCCAATCACATCCAGGCCGACCAGGAGCAAGCCGCGTGCGGCCAGCTGCGGGGCCAGGGTTTCGGCGATTTCGCGGTCGCGCGCACTCAGTTCGCGCGCTTCGCCCCGCCCGCCGGCGGCCAGATTGCCGCGCACTTCGCCGCCCTGCGGGATACGCGCCAGGGCATACGGCACGACCTTGCCGCCAATCAGCAAAATCCGCTTATCGCCATCTTTGATCGCCGGCAAATAACGCTGCGCCATGATAGTGCGCGCGCCCAGGCCGGTAAGCGTCTCCAGCACTGCGCCGAGATTCATGCCGTCCGCGCCCACCCGGAAAATGCCGGCTCCCCCCATGCCATCGAGCGGCTTGAAAATCACTTCCCCATGCTCGGCATGAAAAGCGCGCAGGCGCGCCATGTCTGCGCTGATCAAAGTCGGCGCGGTGAATTGGGCGAATTGGGCGATGGTGATTTTTTCATTGTGGGCGCGAATCGCCGCCGGATCATTGAACACGCGCGCGCCCTGCAGCTTGGCCAGCTCCAGCAAATGCAGGCCATACAAATATTCCATATCAAACGGGGGATCTTTGCGCATCACCACCGCATCCAGCGCATGCAAGGGCATTTCCGCTTCCTCCTGCACGGTATACCAGTCAGCCTGGCCGGCTTGCAAACTGAGGCGTTTGATGCGGGCGCTGACCACGCCGCCCTGCCAAGCCATATCGCGCTGCTCAAACGCATAGACGGCATGGCCACGGCTGGCGGCTTCCACCATCATGGCGTAGGTGGAGTCTTTATACGTTTTAAAACTGTCCAGCGGGTCGGCTAAAAATCCGATTTTCATAGGCTTCCTCAATAGACTTCCGGGTCGGGGTCGGTTCTTTCCATTTCCAGCGAAGCCGCCAACAGCGCCAGGCGCGCCACTACGCCATACATATAAAACCGGTTGGGCGCGCTGGCCCCGGGGCGCGCGTCCACGTCCGGTATCGCGTGTTGCTGGGCAAAGGCGAGCGGGACAAAGCGCGAACCCGGCATGTTCAGGCTTTCATCCGCCGCGCGCTGCTCATGCACCCGGTAATAGCCGCCGATCACATAGCGGTCAATCATATACACCACCGGTTCGGTGACAGCTTCGTTGATCCGCTCGAAAGTATATACGCCTTCCTGCACCACCACATCGGACAGCGGTTCACCGTCTTTGCCCAGGGTGTTGCCGGCGCGCTCCAGCAAGCCGGTCAATTCCTTGGCGTCGCGCAGCGTGAAAATGCCGGCCCCCTCGGTGCTGGCATTGCCCTTGACGATCACAAAGGGCTTTTCTTTGATGCCGTATTCCTTGTACTTTTTACGGATTTTGGACAGCACGCCATCCACCGTGGTTTTCAGCAGATCCGCGCCTTCCGGCAAAGCCAGATTGATTTCCCCGGTTTTGCCGTACAGCGGATTGACCATCCAGGGGTCGATATCAATCAATTTGCCGAATTTTTTCGCCACTTCATCGTAGGCCGCGAAATGATTATGCTTGCGCCGCACGCTCCAGCCGGCGTGCAAAGGCGGCAACAGGTTTTGCTCGTGCACCTGATCCAGCACCGCCGGCACGCCTTGCGCCAGATCATTATTCAGAATGATGGTGCAGGGATCAAAATTGGGCAGCACCACGCGCCGCCCGTTGGCTGAGCGCTGCAGCGGCTCCAAGGTCAGGCTGGAGCCATCATCAAGCGCAATCTGGCGCGGCGCATTGCAACGCCAACACCCCAGGCGCACATGCAAACCGGTCTGACGGAAAATTTTCACCAGGCGTGACACGTTTTGCGAATAAGAAGGATCGTCCAGATCTTTTTCCGGAATCAAAATCACATTCCGCGCATCGGGACAGTATTTGTCGATTGCGGCCATGGCCGCCTGCACCGCCAGCGGCAACATTTCCTGCGCCAGATGATTAAAGCCGCGCGGGAACAGATTGCTGTCCACCGGAGCCAGCTTGAAACCGGCGTTGCGCAAATCCACCGAGCAATAAAACGGCGGCGTGTGTTCTTGCCATTCCAGCCGGAACCAGCGCTCGATGGCCGGCGTGGCCTCCAGGATTTTCTTTTCCAGATCAAGCAAAGGGCCGGTCAGAGCAGTGACCAGGTGGGGAACCATGTTGTTTCCTTTTTATCAAGCTTGTTGCCATACGGCAGAGCGTCACAAATGGTGGCGGCGGCAAGATTGTAAACCCCGTTTGCGCAAAAAGATATGCATGAACCTCATAGCTTTTGACTATGAAAGAAAAACGCCGCCCGGATGGGCGGCGTTTTTTGCCGGCAATGCAAGATTTTAATGATGGTATGCCGATTCGCCGTGGCTGGTAATGTCCAGGCCTTCACGTTCTTCGTCTTCAGCGACCCGCAAGCCGATCACTAAATCCACCAATTTATAGGCAGCGAAGGAAACCACCGCCGACCACAACACCGTCACGCCGACGGCCTGGGCTTGAATCCACACCTGGCTGGCGATGTCATATTCAGCTGCGGCCTTATTCGCCACGTAGTCAAAAATGCCCTGCCCGCCCAGTTTCGGCGCAGCGAACACGCCAGTCAGCAAGGCGCCGAGGATGCCGCCCACGCCATGCACGCCGAACACGTCCAGCGAGTCATCCGCGCCGAGCAGGCGTTTCAAACCATTCACACCCCACAGGCAGACCAGGCCGGCCAGCAAGCCGATCAGCAAAGCGCCCATCGGGCCGACGAAGCCGCAAGCCGGCGTCACCGCCACCAGCCCGGCCACCGCGCCGGAAGCTGCGCCCAACATCGAGGGCCGACGCTTGTGCACCCATTCGCCGGCAGTCCAGGCCACCGTCGCTGCCGCAGTCGCCAGCAAGGTGTTGACAAAGGCCAGGGTGGCGATATCGCCCGCTTCCAGTGCGGAGCCGGCATTGAAACCAAACCAGCCCACCCACAGCAGCGAGGCGCCGACCATGGTCAGGGTCAGGGAATGCGGGGCCATCGATTCACGCTTGTAGCCGATGCGCTTGCCGACCATGTAGGCGCCGATCAAACCCGCCACCGAGGCATTGATATGCACCACGGTGCCGCCGGCGAAGTCAAGCGCGCCTTTTTGCCACAGGAAGCCGCCTTTTGCGGTTTCACTCGCCAGACTGGCGGCGTCTTTAATGCCATCCGGGCCGGGCCAGAACCACACCATGTGCGCAATCGGCACATAGGCGAAGGTGAACCACAGCACGATAAAAGCCAGCACGGCGGAAAATTTGACGCGCTCAGCAAAGGCGCCGACGATCAAGCCGCAGGTAATGGCGGCAAACGTGGCCTGGAAGGCAACATAAATGAACTCCGGGATCACCACGCCCTTGCTGAAGGTGGCGGCGACAGCAAAGCCCTTGGCCGGATCATAAATGCCTTGCAGGAATAAGCGCGCGCTTCCGCCTATCAGCGCATTGCCTTCGGTGAAGGCGAAGGAATAACCGTACAAGCACCACAACACCACGATCAGGGAGAAAATCACAAATACCTGAATCAGGATCGAGAGCATGTTTTTACTGCGCACCATGCCGCCGTAAAACAGGGCCAGACCGGGAATCGTCATTAAAATCACCAGCAGCGTGGCCACCATCATCCAGCCGGTGTCGGCTTTTTGCGCGGTGGGCGCCGCCGGCGCTGCAGCGGCGGGGGCAGGCGCGGCAACTGCTGCGGGCGCGGCTGCCGGCGCAGATGCGGCAGCGCTGGCGGCGGTTTCTGCCGGCGCAGGGGCGGCTGCGGCTGGCGCCGCAGGGACAGAGGCTGCAGGCGTCGCAGCAGCAGCGCTGGCCGCCGCCTTGCCATCCGCGCTGGCGTCTGCCGCCTGCGCCGCACCGGCCAGAGCGCAGGCCAACATGGCTGCGCTGATCCAATTCAATAATCGCTTCATCCCCATCTCCTCACAATGCCTCGTTGCCGGTTTCGCCGGTACGGATACGCACCACTTGCTCCAGCGGCGAGACAAAAATCTTGCCGTCGCCAATCTTGCCGGTGCGCGCCGCTTTTTCTATGGTTTCAATCACCGCTTCGACAATCGCATCATCCACCGCCGCTTCGATCTTGGTTTTGGGCAGAAAATCGACCACATATTCCGCCCCCCGGTACAGCTCGGTGTGCCCCTTTTGCCGGCCAAAGCCTTTCACCTCTGTCACCGTAATCCCTTGCACCCCAAGCGTGGAAAGCGCTTCACGCACTTCATCGAGCTTGAAGGGTTTGATAATCGCTGTAATCATTTTCATGGTCTGCCCCTCAGAAAGTCTTGCTGGCGGTCAGCACCAGCGCGCTCTTGCCCAAATTCTTGCCATTCGGCGCGACATAGACTTTGGTGTTCGTGCCGATCACGGCCAAAGCCAGGGTGGCGAAGCTGAATTCCTTGCTGAGACCCAGCTTGTAATCGGTGTAGGACAGCGCACCCGCGTTTTTCACGCTCTGCCGCCCCACATGCAGATTCAGGGTGAAACCATCCGCCAGTGGCAAATTCGCGCTCAAATCCAGATAGCCGCTGCCCTTGCTGTCCGCCACGCCGAACAGATTCGACAGCGAGCGCGAATACTTCAGACTCACCGCCTGATAACTGATTTGCCCGTACAGCTCAGTGGTGTTGACGTTCGGCGTCAAACCGTTTGACGGGTACACATAGGTCAGCAGGCCGACGTCATAAGCCCAATCCTTGGCGATTTCACCGCGCTTGCCGGCATACAGATCCAGTTCGATATCGCCGCTGCCGCCCACATCCTTGGTCCATTTAATGGTTGACGCCCAGGCCCCGGCGTACCAGCCGCCGGCGTTGTTGACGTAATCCACGCCGCCCTGCACAGCGGGCTGCAAACGGGTTTGCGACAGCCCGCGATAGCGATAGTCAGAGGCAATGCCGAGATTGGCGCTGACTTCATGCTCCGGCTTTTTTTCCTGCGCCTGGACATTCACGCCAGCCAGGCACAAGACGGCGCCGATTGCAGATGCACGCAAGATGGTTTTCATAGCTCTTCCCTTTCGTATCGAAGCGCGTTGCCATTTTTGGACAACGCTGTTTATGCACGTCTTGCCGATACCTAAGCAGGACTCGTGCCAGCATTGCATTGCAGCAATCCAGCTCTGCGCCGGCATGGTGAGTTTGTGCGACAGCGGTGCGCAGCCCGGCACAGCTTTGGGCAACAAGCGCCCCAAACTGGTGCAGCGCAGTTCACGCACCAAATCAGTGCGCGCGCAATGCAACACGCTTTCAGGCAAAATGACGCCAACACGCGACAAAGCACGCCATACGCGCCGCTTTGGCTTTACCATCAACACGCAGCACTGCACTTTGTGCAGCAGGGAGTTTCTCTATGGATATGAATGCTTTTTTCAATGATTTGCAGGGCAAATTCAACCAGGTGCTGGAAAATTCGCCAGCCAAGGATGTGCAACAGAACATGAAGGCGATGATGTCGCAGGGTTTCGCCAAGCTGGATCTGGTCACGCGCGAAGAATTTGATATCCAAAGCCAGGTGCTGGCCAAAACCCGCGCCCGTTTGGAAGCGCTGGAAGCGCGCGTGGCCGAACTGGAAGCGCGCATCGCACGCGGCCAGGATAAAGATTAATCCAGCCCCGGCGCTGATCATCGCCCTCCTGCTGCTGGCGCCCTGCGCACAAAGGAGGGGCTATGAGTCTGGCCGTATTGAACAGCCGCGCCCTGTGCGGCATGCAAGCGCCGCAAGTCACGGTGGAAGTGCATTTGGCGAACGGTTTGCCGGGCATGACCATTGTTGGCCTGCCGGAAACGGAAGTCAAAGAAGCCAAAGACCGGGTGCGCGCGGCGCTGCAAAATGCGCGTTTTGATTTGCCGAATCAGCGCATCACCGTAAATTTGGCCCCGGCGGATCTGCCGAAAGAGTCGGGCCGCTTTGATTTACCGATCGCGCTCGGGATTTTAGCCGCCAGCGGGCAATTGCCGGCGCAGGAACTGAGCCAATATGAATTCGCCGGCGAACTGTCGCTTTCGGGCGAATTGCGCCCGGTGCGCGGCGCGCTGGCCATGACCTTCGCCATCCAGCAAAGCGGCGGCGCGAAACCGGCCTTTATTTTGCCGGCGCAAAACGCGCCCGAAGCGGCGCTCGCCACCGGGGTGCAGATCTTCCCGGCGCGCACCCTGCTGGAGGTGTGCGCGCACTTCGCCAGCCGCGATCCGCAGCAGAAATTGCAAGCCTATCGCGCCAATCTGGCCGGCCAACGCCCGGCCTATCCCGATCTGCTGGACGTGAAAGGCCAGCAAGCCGCCAAGCGTGCGCTGGAAGTGGCCGCCGCAGGCAGCCACAGTCTGTTAATGAGCGGGCCGCCGGGGACAGGCAAGAGCATGTTGGCGGCGCGTTTTCCCGGGATTTTGCCGGAAATGACGGAACAGGAGGCGCTGGAGGCGGCAGCCGTGCAATCGCTGACTTCCGGCTTTCAGGCGCAGCGCTGGAAGCAGCGTCCCTACCGTGCGCCGCATCACACTGCTTCCGGCGTGGCCCTGGTGGGCGGCGGCTCCACCCCGCGCCCGGGCGAAATTTCGCTGGCGCACAACGGCGTTTTATTTCTCGATGAATTGCCGGAATTTGACCGCAAGGTGCTGGAAGTCTTGCGCGAGCCGCTGGAATCGGGACAAATCACCATCTCCCGCGCAGCACGCCAGGCCGATTTCCCGGCCCGCTTTCAATTGCTGGCGGCGATGAATCCCTGCCCCTGCGGTTACTTGGGACATGCCAGCGGCAAATGCCGCTGCACCCCGGAAGCGGTGGCGCGTTATCAGGACAGGATTTCCGGCCCGCTGCTGGATCGCATCGACATGCAAATCCAGGTCGGCGCCTTGAGCCAGGAGGAGTTGCAAAAAGCCGCCGATGGCGAAGCCTCGCACGATGTGGCGACGCGGGTGCAAGCCGCCTGGCAACGCCAATTGGCGCGCCAGGGCAAACCCAACAGCCAGCTCGGCAGCCGCGAAATCGACGCCCACTGTCAGCCGGACGCCGCCGGCGCCGCACTGCTGCAACAGGCCATGCAAAAACTGAACTGGTCGGCGCGCGCCTACCACCGCGTGCTGAAAGTGGCGCGCACCGTGGCCGATCTGGCCGGCCTGCCGGCGCCGGGCCGGGCGCAGGTGGCGGAGGCGATTCAATACCGGCGCGGACTGCGGGAGAAATAAACAGAGATTTCTATTGAAAATTTAGTGATTTCCGTCAAAAATGACGGAATATTGAATTTTCATATACAGAGGCAAGCTTGTTACTCGAATTTGGCGTCAAGAATTTCTTTTCATTTTTAGAGGAAAGCGTGCTTTCCCTGCGCGTGGACGCGAAATGCCCGCCCGAGGTCGCGCAAGGCCGCCCCGCCTTGAGCGCCTTGTGCATACAGGGCGCCAATGCGAGCGGCAAAACACAGTTGCTCAAAGCCCTGACCTTTGTGTCGCATTTTGTGTTGAATTCCTTTGCCGATGGGCCGCAGGAAAAAATCGGCGTGGCGCCGTTTTATGGCAGCACCGATCCGTGCGAATTTTTCCTCGAATTTGAAGATGAAGACGCCATCTGGCGTTATGAATTGGTGGTGGATCGACAGCAAGTGCAACGCGAAACGCTGTACAAAAGCAGGGGCAAGCGCGTGCGCCTGTTTCAGCGCGAGGGGAATACCTTGAGCGCCTGCGTCAAAGAACTGCATGCGCTGAGCGGGATGCGTTTGCGCAGCAATGCCTCGATTGTCTCAACCGCGATTCAATACGATTTCAGCGGCTTGCATGTGTTGGCGAACAATCTGGAATTTGTCAGCAATGTCTCTTTTCTTGGGCGGCGCGATGCGCTGTTCAATGTGCGCGACATCGCCGGCCATCTGCAAAATGAGCCGGAAGTATTTGCCTTCATCAAGCAATTCATTTGTGATTGCGACACCGGGATTGCCGACATCAAGATTGAAGAATCCATCGACCAGCATGGCGAACAAGTGCGCTTCCCCGTGTTTTTTCACCGCTGCGGGGACGATCTTTATGCGGTGCCGTATATGATGGAGTCATCCGGCACGCGCAGCCTGTTTTGCGATCTGGGCATGTATCACTATGTCTTACGCAGAGGCGGCGTGTTGATACTGGACGAATTTGATCAAAATCTGCATCCGCACATCCTGCCCAAATTGCTTGCGCTGTTTTTGCAAGCGGAACACAACCCGCTGGGCGCGCAATTACTGTTCACCACGCATGACACCGAAATCATGAATTTGCTGGGCCGCTACAGAATTTATCTGGTGGCGAAAGAAGATAACGAGAGCTTTGCCTACCGCCTGGATGAAATTCCGGGCGATATCCTGCGCAATGACCGGCCGATCCGTCCCGTCTACATCGAAGGCCGGATTGGCGGAGTGCCGCGCCTATGAGCAATAACCAGCGCAAAGACCGATTTTTGCAATCCATCCCGCAAGCCAGTATTGACAATGATCCGGGCTTCGCCCAGCGCGCCAAGTTCAATTTCTCATTTTTTTGCGCAGGCGAAGATGCCGGTGAAAATTTTCAGGATTGGGAACACAGCAAGCTGTGCGGCCTGCTGCACAAACTCAAAGACTATGGGCGCGAGTCTTTGCAACACTGGCAGCGCGAGACTGCCGGAAAATCCGGGACAGTGTTGGCGATTTACGGCGGTTTTCCCCTGCGCAGCGAATTCAAGCATCCCAAACATGTGCCACATCAAGCGCGCTGGGGACGTTTTCGCATCGATCAGGCCACCCGCCTGGTTGGCTTCATACTGCCGCCGGAATATGAGGGCAAGCGCGATCCGCTGAGTGGCGCAATGTTTGATTGCAATACGTTTTATGTGGTGTTTCTGGATCAGGAGCACCGTTTTTACAAGACCGAGCCGCGTTGAGCGAGGCTTGCCGCATGGCTGACGGCGGCAATGCCGCAGCAGCGCGGAATAGAGGAAATTCAGCTGAAGCAGGTTTTCAACCAGGTACAAAAAGACTGCATTCCGCTGGCGTTTGCATCCAGCACGCCAGCGCCATGCAAACCTTGCATGCCCTGTCCCGGCATTTTTTGCCAAGCCGCATAGGTGGACAAAACGGCTTTGCTCTCATGATGAGGACGGAAACGTTTGTCAGACAAGGTGGCAACAGTGCTTTTTGCATGCGCGAGCAAGGTTTGCTCATTTGCCTGCAAATTATCCATCAGAAAATTTTCAATGAACCCATCGCCGCCATTGCCCGGCATAATCCACACGCCAATAGGCATCAGCTTGCCGGCATAGTGATAATGCAAGCCCTGCTGCATATTCTTGGGCGGGTTTTCCGGCAGCGTATAACCGTTGGCGCGTAATGTATCGGCGATTTTGCGCCAGGTGTTCTTGCAACCCAGGCCATCGGTGTGGGCAAAATCCGCATCCACCATCAAGGCCAGATGCGTAATATCGCCAATTTTCATTCTTTCTATCATTTCCGGCAGCAAGGCAATCACATTCCCTTTGCCGTTTCCGCCTGCGCCAAAATCCTGTGGCGGGCCGATTTGCACATCATCCAATCCCAGGTCACGACACAACGCTGCGCAAAAATCCCGATCTGCCCGGCCTTCCACCAAAAGATGCTTGCTGAACACTTTTTTGGGCATCAGCGCACCTCAATCTCAGCATCAGTCATTGCGGCCAGCTTGGGCGCATCCATCTCAATGGCCACAATTGCGCCATTCTGCTCAGGCAAAATACTGCGCCCGAGTTTGAGCAGCATGGCGCCGGTTTCGGGACGGTTTTGCGCAACAGCCGCGAAGTGGTTGACACAGTCAAAGCTGTGCGTGGTGGCGAAAATTTGCACATCCAGAGCCTGCGCCAAATCGAACAGCATTTCCCACACCTGCCGCTGAATCTTGTAATACAGTCCGTTTTCAAACTCATCGATTAAAAGCATACCGCCACGCGCGGCAAAAATTTTCATCGCCAGTTGCAACACGCGCGCCATACCGTCGCCCATGCTATTGAGCGGGAAAGGGCGTGACTGACCTTCCAAGCTGACCATGGGAATGCGCCCGGGACGGGCGCGCTTGGGATCTTGCACGAAGAGCAAATCGCGGAATTCCGGCGCAATGATGCGCAAGGCTTGAGCAATCGATTCTTTATGCTCTGGATTCAACCAAACCCTATCCCAGATTTCGGCAAGTTCGTCGAGTGAAAGAGTTTTGCTGGAAATCCAGGCGCAGGGCGTGGTCGGCAATGCTCCCGCCAGCCGTCTCTCCCGCATCCGGGCGGCTTCCATTCTGGATCCGCTCACGATGTGCGCCATGCCGTTTTTACTGATCCGCAAGGCGAACTCAGCCTCATCAAACTCAGCACTGGCGCAATCTGGCATGGGGATAAATTTTTGCCGCACGGAAGCAGGTAAGTTCAGCCCTGTGGCATCTTGCATTACGTCGATGCCCAGCACCCCAAATTGCATCTGGATTTGATGCGCGCTCTGTTCAGGATCGCCGATGAAAATCTGCGTATCATCTTCTGGAAATTTTCTGCCGCTGAAAAGATTCTCCAAAGGTAAAAAATCGCCCTCCTCTTCCGCCTCGCCTGCCATGTAAAACAATTCATCCCGGTATTGCAAAAGATCACGCAACAGACGCGACGATGCGCCGCCAGCCAGGATACGCAAGGCTTCCAGCAATGAACTTTTGCCGATGTTATTGCTGCCAACGATCAGATTCACCCTGCCAAGTTGGCGGATTTCCAAATGTTCGAGGTTGCGGAAATTTTTGATGCGTAAAGCGTTGAGCATCGCTTCTCCAAGGATGAATGGCAAACGTGCAAATGATTATACCCGCGCTTGCCAAGGCAAACGGCGTATCGCAAGGCATACGACAGGCATGTAATGCGCAGCCGGCCTCACTCCGGCAAGGCCTCGCTGAACTGCTCGCCGCTCTCAAAAAAGTGTCCGCCGGCGATGTAATGAATTGAGCGCGGCATGCCTTCTGCAAAATTCCAGTGCCCATCCTGAAATGCGCGCGGGTCGGCGTGCGCGGCGATGATTTCGGCCAGGTACAAGTCATATTTATGCGCCAGCTCCGGCTCCGGCAGCACGCGACATTCGAGCCAGCCGAGACAACCCCCGATCAAGGGCGCCCCGATCAGACTGCCGGCAAAGGTCTGCAAACCGGCCCAGGCGAATTTATCCTGTCCCGCCGGCAAATCGCGCGCCGAACGATTGCCAACTTGCACCGTCGCTGCGGCCAGCGCACGGCTTGGCACATTCAAGGCGAAATACCCGCTGGCTTTGATCAATTCACAAGTGACGGTGTTTTTGTCGATCACCACCGCGACTTTCGGCGGCGTGAAGTCCAGCGGCATATTCCAGGATGCCGCCATCACATTGCGCCGGCCTTGGTGCGCTGCGCTGACCAGCACGGTCGGGCCGTGGTTTAACAGACGCCAGGATTTTTCAAGAGGGATTGGGGTATGCATGGGCAGAGGGATGGCAAAAACTGCATTGTGCCATATGCCATGCAAATGCTTTGCGCCGCAGGGCGGGCGCAAAGCATCAGACAGCCGGCGGGCCGGCTGTCGATCACATCAAGCTTGCGCTTTGCGACGACGGCGCGCCATCAGCGCCAGCGCGCCCAAGCCTGCGCCCATCATGGCCCAGGTTTCAGCTTCCGGCACAGGATTCGGATTGCCGCCCGGCAGAGGATTCGAGCTGGGGTTCATGTCGGCCACCATAAAGCCACGGTTATTGAATTGGAAAGCCGGGTTACTGCTATGGTGCGAGAACAGCGTCACTTCCTGGTTCAGCGTTTGAATCCCGCCCACTGCGTGATGCTGGCGCAGACTGTTTTGGCCATATTGGAATTCAATCCGGTTGCTGCCTTCGTGCAAAATCACCTGGAAGTCGGCCTTGCTCTCGGCAGGATTGTTGCCGTATTCATAGCCGCTCCAATTGAACACCAGTTCGCGCGAACCGGCATCGCCAAAGGTTTTGGTTTTCACCGTGGAAATCCAATCCGTCCAGAACGGCGCAATCGCCGCCCCCATATACGCAGTAGCGCCGTTGTTCAACACATCGCTGCCGCAGCAGCCATTGCTCTGCGAGGTAAAGGACAGAATGCCATTCGTGCTGAAGCTGATCTCGCTATAGATGCGATCATTGAAGACGAAATTAAAAGGCAGCAGGCGCTTATAGGCAGCATCATCAGTCGCCGCGATCAGCACTTGCGCATCCGTCATGTCACGCATATTTGCAGTGATTTCTGAGGCTTGGTAATTGTCCGCTTGGGCCATGCTGCTGACGCTCAAAAATGCGGCAGCGATTAATACCTGCAGTTTGCTGGTGTGTGTCATCATTTTTCTCATGGTGTGATAATTGAGGCGCCACAGGCCGGGCATAGACAGTCTGAAGCATCAATCTGCGACAAACGGGGCAATGCGAAAAACCGGAAATGGCGAGATTGCCTTCAGGTAAAGAAAGCGGGCATATAATACACGCATTTTTCACTAAAAAGCAAAAGGCAAATGCCTCAAAAAATGAATACTGACAAGCTTAACAGGTAAAATTATTAAAAATGCACCGTTAAATCTCATCCATGATGTGATTGACGTGTTCAATCTGAACATCGGGGGCCGTACTTATATTTCAACAAATACAGCCCCTCCCTTTGCGCAGACAGGGCCAAAGCCCTGCCTGCGCCCCTTGCATCAGCCCAGGAACAATCGATACGCCGGATTGCCGCTCTCATCCCAATAGCGATAGCCCAGCGTGTTCAGGAAGCAGCGGAAGGCGTCCATTTCTTCCTTCGGCACTTGAATCCCGACCAGCACCCGGCCCACGTCGCCGCCCTGGTTGCGGTAGTGGAACAGGGAGATATTCCAGTTCGGCGCCATGCTCTCCAAAAAGCGCGCCAGCGCGCCGGGACGTTCCGGAAATTCAAAGCGGTACAGCAATTCATCATGCGCCAGCCGGCTTTTGCCGCCCACCAGGTGACGGATATGCTGCTTGGCCAATTCGTCATGCGTTAAATCCAGGGTGGCGAAGCCGTGTTCCTCAAAACCGGCTTTGAGCTGGGCCGGCTCGCTGCGATTGGCGACTTGCACGCCGACAAAAATGTGCGCCTCGTTTTCATCGCTGATACGGTAGTTGAATTCGGTCACGCTGCGTGCGCCGACCACCTGACAAAAGCGTTTGAAGCTGCCGCGCTGCTCAGGGATGGTCACCGCAAACACCGCTTCGCGCGCCTCGCCCACTTCGGCGCGCTCGGCGACAAAGCGCAGACGGTCAAAATTCATATTCGCGCCGCAGGTGATGGCGACCAGGTTTTGCCCCTGCACCGGGTTTTTCCCCATCGCCTCGCGCTCCACCCAGGCCTTGGCCCCGGCCACCGCCAGCGCGCCGGATGGCTCCAGAATGCTGCGCGTATCTTGAAACACGTCTTTGATGGCGGCGCAAATCGCATCCGTATCGACCAGAATCACCTCGTCCACATACAGCTGCGCCAGGCGGAAGGTTTCTTGCCCGACTTGTTTGACCGCCGTACCATCGGCGAACAGGCCGACATCATCCAGCATCACGCGCTTGCCGGCTTTCAGGCTTTGCGCCATCGCATCCGAATCGGTGCTTTGCACGCCGATGATGCGGATATCCGGACGCACTTGTTTGACATACGCCGCCACGCCGGAAATCAGACCGCCGCCGCCAATCGCGATAAAAATCGCCGCCAGCGGATCAGAATGTTGACGCAAGATTTCCATGCCGATAGTGCCCTGGCCGGCGATCACGTCCGGGTCATCAAAAGGGTGGACAAAAGAAAGATTCTGCTGCCGCTCCAATTCCAGCGCATGCTGGTAGGCATCAGAATAAGAGACGCCGTGCAAAACCACTTCCACCGCGCGGCCGCCGCGCGCTTTCACGGCTTCGATCTTGACTTGCGGGGTGGTGGTCGGCATCACAATCACTGCGCGGCATCCCAGCCGCGCCGCTGACAGCGCCACACCTTGCGCATGGTTGCCGGCAGAGGCGCAAATCACGCCGCGCTGCAACTGGCTTTGGCTCAAGTGCGCCATTTTGTTATACGCGCCGCGCAGCTTGAAACTGAACACGCTTTGCATATCTTCCCGCTTCAAGAAAATCCTGTTGCTAATTCGCTCCGACAGCGAAGAGGCGAATTCCAGCGGGGTCTCGCTGGCGACGTCGTACACGCGGGCAGTCAGGATTTTCTTCAAGTAGTCAGTAGTCATGATGTCATTTCAATATGTTGGCGTAAAAAGAAAAGGGTTGAACAGGATGGATGATCTGCTGCATGCCGCCGGGTGGGCGGGGCCGGAATGTTTTTGACGCGCTGATGGCGCGCCGGCAAGACTCCGGTCTGAGGGATTATAATGGGCGCATCTGACGCACTGCAACATCCATCATGATTGAATCTTTCGTGCAATCGTTGTTCTCCTGGTTGGCGCTGCCGCAAGTCGGCCTGCCGGCAGTGTTTATCATCGCCTTCATTTCCGCCACCGTCTTGCCGATGGGGTCGGAGCCGGTGGTGTTCGCCACCATCAAAGCCAGCCCGGATGCTTTCTGGCTGGTGATCGCCTGCGCCACGCTGGGCAATACGCTGGGCGGCATCGTCGATTACTGGCTGGGGTATGGCGCCAAACAGGCTTTCGCCAAAGAACGTGAAACGCGCTGGTTCCGCTGGCTGGCGCATTACGGCGCCAAAACCATGCTCTTATCCTGGCTGCCGGTGGTGGGCGATCCGCTGTGCACCCTGGCCGGCTGGCTCAAGCTGCCGTTTTGGCCCTGTGTCTTGTATATGGCGATTGGCAAGCTGGCGCGTTATTTGACCATGACCTGGCTCTTGCTTGCAGTGCCGGACGCCTGGTGGCAAAGACTGGGGCAAATGCTGTTTTAATTCCGTCGATTGTCAGCAAAAACCGACAAACAGGCCGCGTGTCACGCATTTTTCATGGCGGCAGCACGACTTGCGCATAGTATGTGCGAGTCCCCCTCACCACTTACGGAGTCTGCCATGAAACAATTCGCCACCCCGCTTGCCGCCCTGCTCGCCCTCGCTTTATGCGCCCCGGCCAGCGCTGCCGAGCGCAACGCCAAACCGGCGCGGAAAACCTCGCTCGCCGGCGCCGGCATGGAAATCGGCGCGGTGTATGAAGCCTGGCTCAGCCCGCAGCAGGAAGGCGGCGAAGAGGAAGATACGCCGGCCGCCACGCCCGCCGTATTCCGCTCGACCACCCCATCCACCCCGCGCGAGCAACGCAAATCGCGCGGCTATGGCACGATCAGCTTCAGCAAAGATTTAAGCCGGGCCTGGGTCAAGCTGGAAATCGAAGGCGTGAAAATCCAGGAAATCAATATGTTCCATCTGCATTGCGGCCGCCCCGGCCAGCTCGGCCCGATTCTGGTTGATTTCGGCGTGAAAGACGGGGCCAAGGTGGATTTGCCGGCGGCTTTCGCCAAAGGCATGTTTGAACGTGAAGTGAAAAACGCCGACATCACTGCCGTCACCGAACACAGCCATGGCGCGGTGGATTTCGCCACCAAGGGCTGCCCTATCGTGCAAACCCTGCCGCAGGACCGCGTGAAAAACATCGCCGGCATGGAATACATCACCAGCCAGGGCGAGCTGTATTTCAATTTGCACACCACCAGCCAGACTTATTTTGGCGATATCCGTGGCGTGTTGAAGCGCATCAAATAAGGAAGCGTCATGCCTGAGCATATTTTGCAATTCTGGTTTGTCGAGACCGATCAGAAAGACTGGTGGCGCGCCAGACCTGAATTCGATGCCCTGCTGGCAGAGCGCTTCGGCGCTTTGCTGCAGCAGGCGGCGCGCGGTGAATTATTCCGCTGGCGCGCCACGCCCGGCGGGCGGCTGGCGGAAATTATTGTGCTGGATCAGTTTTCCCGCAATATCGGACGCAATTCGCCCGCCGCTTTCGCCCAGGATGGCATGGCTCTGGTTCTGGCGCAGGAAGCAGTGGCGGCTGGCGCACTGAGCGCGCTGGACAATCCGGCGCAACGCGCGTTTTTGCTGATGCCGTATATGCACAGCGAATCGGCCTCGATCCACAGCGAGGCGGAACAGTTGTTCCGCGTCTGGGCGCCGCAAAATCTGGAGTTTGAATTGCGCCACAAAGCCATCATCGACCGCTTTGGCCGCTATCCGCACCGGAATCAGATTCTGGCGCGCGCCTCCAGCGCGGCAGAAGAAGCGTTTTTATTGGAACCCGGCTCCAGTTTTTAATCCGTTCCCGGCAAGCCTTTCACCACCGCATAGCGCTGCAAGGTGCGCTCGCGCGCCTGCTCATGTTCGACCAGGGGATAGGGATAATCCTGTCCCAAATGCAGACCGGCGGCTTGCAGTGCGAGCGCGCCGGCGCGTTGCGGCGCATGGCGCAAGGCGGGCGGCAAGGCCGCCAGTTGCGGCAGATAACGCGCGATGAAACGCGCTTCGGCGTCAAATTTTTCCGATTGCGTCCAGGGATTGAAAATGCGAAACCAGGGTTGCGCATCACAACCGCTGGATGCAGCCCACTGCCAGCCGCCATTATTCGAGGCCAGCTCAAAATCGTTCAGCTTTTCAGCGAAATAGGCTTCGCCCCAGCGCCAATCCAATCCCAGGTCTTTACATAAAAAACTGGCCGTGACCATGCGCAAGCGGTTGTGCATATAGCCGCTCTGGTTTAACTGCTGCATCGCGGCGTCCACCAGCGGATAGCCGGTGCGTCCCTCGTACCAGGCGGCAAACCAGTCATCCGCCTGCGCCCCGCGCTCCCACTGAATCGCATCAAAAGCCGGTTTGAAGCTGCGCGTCAAGACATGCGGAAAGCAGTACAAAATCATTTGATAAAACTCGCGCCAGATCAATTCGCTCAGCCAGCAAGCAGCCCCCTCGGCTTGCGCCGGATCTTGCTGCGCCTGCCAGGCGGCGCGCACCAATTGGCGGATCGAGAGCGCGCCGAAACGCAAATGCATGGAAAGATAGGACGGCCCTTTGCGCGCGGGAAAATCGCGGGCTGCTTTGTACTGTCCCAGCCGTGGCAAAAACGCTTGCAGCAGGCGCTGCGCCCCACTGGCCCCGGGCGGCAGTTCGAGACTGCTCAAATTGCTGCGCGCAAAACCGAGCGCTTCCAGCGGCGGCAGCGCACTCGCGTCATGCGCTTGCAGGCGGTCGGGTGGCGGCAGTTGCAAATCCGGCCCCCATTGCGCATCCGCGCCCTGCTGTGCAAACGCTTTGAGCCAGGCGTTTTTATAGGGTGTGAAAACGGTGTAAGGGCGTCCGGCCTGGGTCAGAATTTCTTCTTTTTCAAAGATCACCTGATCTTTGCAACTGTGCCACACGCGCCCTGCAGCCTGAATCTGTTTGGCCACCGCCGCATCGCGCGCCATCGCCGCCGGCTCGATATCGTGATTTGCAAACACCGCCTGCACCCCGAGCGTATGCGCCAGCGCCGGAATTTCCTGCTGCGGGTCGCCATGGCGAAACAGCAATTGCCCGCCCAGCGCGCGCACTTCCTGCGCCAGTTCCCCGCAACAGGCGTGAATGAATTCGACGCGCCGGTCAATGCGCGGCAATGTTTGCAAAATCGTGGCATCGAACACAAACACGCAATACACCCGCCGCGCCATGCGACAAGCCGCGAGCAGGGCGGTGTTGTCATGCAGGCGCAAATCACGGCGGAACCAGAACAGGGCGGAATCGTACATTGCTTACTCGCTGTGGCTTGTGGGCAAAACAGGATTATGCCCGCTCCCGCTGCGGCGCGCAGACTCAGTACGGGGCGCCGAAAATCTGCGCAAACATGGCCTGGCCCGGGCCGTTTTTAGGCAGCAAATAGTTTTCCAGCATGCCGTATTGCTCTAATTGCAAACCGATGCGGGCATACAAATCGTGCAGATCCGGAATGCCTTCCTGGCTGATGATGGGATGTAAAAGCGGCCCCAGATCCAGCCCGCTGTGTTGCCGGGCCACCCGCAACAGATCATCCAGGGTATAGCTTTTACCGGCCTGGCCGAATTCGGCATACAAGGCGCGCATCAGCTCCGGCAAGCCGCTTTTGCCCTGGCTGGCTTCGCGCAGTTTGACATCCATCGCCAGCGCCGCAATGCTGCCGCCGCCATATACCAGCAGCCAATTGCGGTGTTTGTCCTGATACGCCTGGCGCACCGTGCCTTTCAAGCCCATCAAGCGGCGCGCCGCAACTTGGCCGCGCGGCAGATTTTCCAGAAACTGCCGCACAAAATCACGCGACAGCAAGCCGTTTTTACTCATCGTGCTGATGGTCAGATAATCTGTCACGCCTTCTTTAAACCATTCTTCGTTGCCGTCGCGCGGGGTGAGCGATAAGCCATTCCAGAAATGCAGCAATTCATGCGCCACCACCCGTCCCCATACCGGACGGCTGGCCAGATCGCCATGGCCTTTCAGATATTGGCTGAAACTGCCGGAAAATGCGCCGCCATCGCCGCTGTCGCCCTGATTGATCACCAGCATAAAGCGCTCGCCCAGCGGCGCTTTGCCGAACATCTGTAAATACGTCTGCATCTGTTTTTCAATCAGTTCGACAAACACCTGGCGCTGCGGCCAATACTGTTTGCCCATCACCAGCTTGATCTTGATCCCGCCAGCGCTGATGTCTTCCGCCCGCGCCGTGCCGAAAAACATCACGTTGTTGAGCAATTCGCGCCGGCTTTGCGCGGTGAAACTATGCCCGCCATTGCCGCGCCAGGGCGTATGCGCCTGCCAGCCGGATGGCAGCGCAAAATCAACCCGGGTTTCGCCATGCATTTTCTTGCCCGGCGCCAGAAACAGGCTGTAGCCGCTGGCCAGCATCCCTTCTCCTGTGTGGTACAAGACTTCTTCCTTGCCGGCGGGCCAGTCGTAATCGTCGTGATTGAGTTTGACTTGATAAGTGAGGATAACGCGCTGATCGCCTTTGACCTGATATTCGCCTTCGCCCTTGTCTTGCAGCGCAAGCAAGGCGCCGGACTGATCGCGCACTTGCAGATTTTTGATGAATTCGGCTTGGCCGTTTTTGAGTTGCGGCGTCGGGCTGACCGCAAACATGGCCAATTCATCGCCGTCCAGCCAGAGATTGGCTTGCACATGCGCCAATTTAGCCTGGGGGTCGATGTTGACCTGGTAATGATTCGGCTTTTGGTCCCAGGCCCATACAGATGAGGACAGGGTGCAAAACAATCCAAGCGGCAATAATATTTTTTTCATGCTTCCTCCAATGGCGAATGATTTGTACGCTGCAAAGCGGCGCCAACTCTGCAAGCTGGGCGCATTGTAGAGTCGCCATGCGCGCCGCCGCAGCGCCTTTTTGATGGATTGCAAAAAACGCGGCATGAAATGCAAAAGCGGGCCGCCGCTGCCGCTGGACTACAATGGCGACACCATCCGCCACCGCTCGCCGCCATGAAAACCTATGCGCTCTGTTTGGGCGTCAATCACTATCTGCCGCCGTTTGCGCGCCTGCGCTGCAGCGAATCTGACGCCAGCGGCCTGGCCCATCATCTGACGCGCCTGGCGGATTGCCAGGCGCACAACCTGGAGCAATATGATGCCGCCGCGATTTTGTATCAGCTGGCGCAATTGGGCGGCCAGATGCGCCCGGGCGACCGCCTGATTTTTTATTTTTCCGGCCATGCCTGTCTGCACAATGGCGAATATTGTCTGATGCTGCCCGGCAGCCATGCGGAACTGTTGGCGCGCGGCGAGGAAAGCGAAGTTTTATGCTGGTCCGCGCTGCAAGCTGTCAGCGCCCATCCAGCCTGGCAAGGGGTGCAAAGAATTTTTATTTTCGACACCGCCCTGCCCGCACCCGCGCCGGCCTGCATCATCAGCGCAGAAAACAGCGACACCATCCTGCTGTGCAGCAGCGCGGCAGACAAAAACCAGCTGGAACAATCGCAACATTTCGGTATGTTCTGCCTCGCCTTGCAAGCCTGGTTGAGCGATAGCGCCTTAGCCTTTGATGCGGCGGCGGCAGATGCGCTGCGCCGGCATATGCAGGCGCAACACGCAGACATCCACCCGCTGCCCGATGTGCAGTGGTGCGCGCTGGCGCCAGCCGCGCGCGCGCCTGTGGCGGACTGGCTGCGCGCCCTGCAAGATGGCAGTCTGGATGCCTTGCAAAACTATGTGGCGCAGGCGGCGCTGCTGGCGCCGCAAGTCAAGCTGGCGCGGCAATTGATCACCCTGCACAAACGGCAAGCGCAGGATGAAGCCAATTGGCGCGCCTTGCAAACCAGCCACCAGGCCAGGGATTGGGCCGGCTATCTGCAAAGCGCACCGCCCGAATCGCCCTACCGCAGGCAGGCCCAGCGCCAATTGACGCAATTGCGCGCCGATGCGCACAGCCGCCGCCAGCGCCTGTTGGGCGGCAGCCTGCTGCTGGGCGCGCTGCTGCTGGCCCTGCTCCTGTATGCGCTGTGGCAAGCGCGCAGCGGGCAAATGGATGCGCCGGGCGCGCCGCCGCCGGCGCAGTCCGGGCGCGGCGAACTGCCCGGCCCGAATCCACACGCACTGCCGGCCCTGCCCGACCCGAACGGGCCGCCGGCCCCGGTGTTCAATGAGGCGCAAGATGCGGCGCAAGCGCAATACGCCATGGCCTTGCAATATCTGCAGGGCGAATTGAACGCGCACAAACGGCGTCAGGCCATGGCCTTGTTGCACAAAGCGGCGCTGCAAGGCCATGCGCTGGCGCAAATCAGCCTGGGCAATTTGTATGAAAGCACGCCGGAGGGCAAAGACGATCTGCGCCAGGCCGCGCTATGGTATGGCGCGGCGGCGCAACAGGGCAATGCGCTGGGCCAGTTTCATCTCGGGCAGATGTATGAAAAAGGGCTGGGCGTGGCCGCCGATGCAGCGCTGGCGCAAGCCTGGTATGAATTGGCGGCGGCCCAGGGTTTGCCGCAGGCGCAACAGGCCTTGGCGCGGCGCAGATGAGCACATTTGCCGCTACTTACCGGGCGTATCTTGCTACTCGCCCCTGCTGATCTGGCGCTCTCATGCTGCAACCCAGACTCTGCTTCATTTCAGTGTAAACTTGTGTCAAATTCGCAGTCTGTCAGCTTTTTTCAGCCTGCCTTTACCTGAACCCTTGAAATTGCTATCTTGAAGTCATGGAGAAACCGCAGCACTGTCGCATTTCCAAATTGGCCAAGGCAGCAGGCATGCAGCGTACTCCTTTTACTGGATTCCAAGCTGGCATGCCGCGCCAGGGTTTGTCAGACGCCGGAGATAAGAAGGAGCATCAACCATGAGACTTCCGCAATTGAATCTGGTCAACCATTTCCTGATCGCCATGCCGTCTATGCATGATCCGGTGTTTGGCGGCAGCGTGGTATATGTCTGCGAACACAATGAAAACGGGGCGTTGGGCGTGGTGATCAATAAACCGACCGATATGACCATGCAATCGCTGTTTGACCATATCGAACTTTCGGTGGAAGACGGCGCCAGCCGCACTTCCCCCATGAAAAGCCGGCCCATTATGTTTGGCGGCCCGGTGCAGGACGATCGCGGCTTTGTGCTGCACAGCCCGGGCGGACATTATTCTTCTTCCCTGCAAGTAACCGAAAACGTGGTGTTCACCACCTCGATTGATGTGCTGGAAGCCGTCGCCACCGGCGCCGGGCCTAAGCAAATCATGGTCAGCATCGGCTATTCCGGCTGGAGTCCGGGCCAATTGGAAGCGGAAATCGCGCGCAATGGCTGGCTCACCGTCAGCGCAGATCCCAGCATCATCTTTGATCTGCCGATTGAAGAACGGTATACCGCCGCCATGCGCCTGCTGGGCTTTGATCCCGCCCTGCTGGCCAGCGAGGCCGGGCATGCATGAGCGACAGCGCCAGCCGGCGCCATGGATATGCAAGGTGGCGGCATGACGCACGCCACCATCATCGGATTTGATTTCGGTTTGAAACGGATCGGAGTCGCGATTGGCAATACCCTGACACACCAGGCGCGCCCGCTGACCGTGATCGCCGAAGAAAGCAATGATAAAAAATTCGCCGCCATCGCCGCCTTGCTGCAAGAATGGCAGCCCGCCATGTGCGTGGTTGGCCTGCCCATGCACCCGGACGGTGAGGAACATGAAATGAGCCGGCGCTGCCGCCGTTTCGCCAATCAATTGCAAGGCCGCTTCAATCTCTCCGCCACCCTGGTGGACGAACGTTACTCCTCCGCCGTCTTGAACGGACGGCGCGGCGAGGTGCTGGACGCGAAAGCCGCCGCCATCATCCTGCAACAATATTTCGACGAGCATCCATGAACCCGATTCCCGTGTATGAGGGCTATGCCGCCCTGCCCGATTTTCCCACCCTGTACCGGCAATTGCTGGCCAGCATCCAGGCCGCCGCCCTGCCCGAACCGCTGCATATTGTCGGCATTCACTCCGGAGGCGTGTGGCTGGCGCAACGATTGGCGCAGGACATGGGGCGCGAGGCCCCGGGCGCGCTGGATGTCTCGTTTTACCGCGACGACTACGGCGCGCGCGGTTTGCATGCGAATGTCAAACCCAGCCAGATCGCCTTCACCGTCGAAGGCGCGCACATCCTGCTGGTGGACGATGTGCTGTACACCGGGCGCACCACGCGCGCCGCGATTAATGAGATTTTTGACTATGGCCGCCCGGCATCGGTGCGGCTGGCGGCCCTGATCGACCGTGGCGGACGCGAATTGCCGATCGCCGCCGACTTTCTGGCCGCCCGCATCACGCTGCCGCCGCAACAAGTGCTGGTGCTGCAACGCGACGCCCAATCCACGCTTTCTCTATCCTTGCAAACCGAGTGACTATGTTCAATCCGCAATTGAAACCCGACGGCCAGTTGCAGCACTTGCTTTCCACCGAAGGCTTGCCGCGCAGCATTCTGACCAATATTCTGGATACCGCCGCCTCCTTTGTCGGCGTCTCTGACCGCGATGTCAAAAAAGTCCCGCTGCTGCGCGGTAAAAGCGTGTTCAATCTGTTTTTTGAAAACAGCACGCGCACCCGCACCACCTTTGAAATCGCCTGCAAACGCCTGTCGGCGGATGTGATCAATCTGAACATCGCCGCCTCTTCCACCAGCAAGGGCGAGTCGCTGCTCGACACCATCGACAATCTGTGCGCCATGCATGCGGATATGTTTGTGGTGCGCCATGCCCAGTCCGGCGCGCCTTACCTGATCGCGCGCCATCTGCAAGCCATCGGCGCCGATCACATCCATGTGGTGAACGCCGGCGATGGCCGCCATGCGCATCCGACCCAGGGTTTGCTGGATATGTACACCATCCGCCACTACAAACAGGATTTCACCCGCCTGACGGTGGCGATTGTGGGCGACATTTTGCACAGCCGCGTGGCGCGTTCCGACATTCACGCCCTGCACACCCTGGGCGTGCCGGAAATCCGCGTGATCGGCCCCTACACCCTGCTGCCCAGCGGCATGGAGCAAATGGGGGTGCGCGTGTTCTCCGACATTGAAGCCGGTTTGAAAGATGTGGACGTGATTATCATGCTGCGCTTGCAAAACGAGCGCATGAGCGGCGCCCTGCTGCCTTCCGCGCAGGAATTCTTCAAAACCTACGGCCTGACCGCAGAACGCCTGGCGCTGGCCAAGCCGGATGCGATTGTGATGCACCCGGGACCGATGAACCGGGGCGTGGAAATTGATTCCGCCGTGGCGGACGGGCCGCAAGCTGTGATTTTGCCGCAGGTGACGTTTGGCATCGCGGTGCGCATGGCGGTCATGAGCATTCTGGGCGGCGGCAATCCACAGTAAGGAACAGGCATGAGTATTCTGATCAAAAACGGCAAGCTGATTGATCCCGCGCAGGGTTTGTGCGGGATGTATGACATTTTTATTGAAGAAGGCAAGATTGCCGCCCTGACGGCCGCCGGCAGCGGGAATATCACGGCGCGTGAAGAAATCGACGCCGCCGGCCTGGTGGTCGCACCCGGTCTGGTGGATCTGGCGGTGCGCCTGCGCGAACCCGGCTACGAGCACAAAGCCACGCTGGAATCGGAAATGCAAGCCGCGATTCAAGGCGGCGTCACCAGCCTGGTCTGTCTGCCGGACACCGAGCCGGTATTGGATGAACCCGGCCTGGTGGAAATGTTGAAATATCGCGCCAGCAATTTACACCAGGCGCGCGTGTACCCGCTCGGCGCTTTGACGGTCGGCTTGAAAGGCCAGGCTCTAACCGAGATGGCCGAGCTGACTGAAGCCGGCTGCGTCGGTTTTTCCCAGGCCGAAACGCCGGTGCAGGACACTGGCGTATTGTTGGGCGCGCTGCGCTATGCCGCGACCCATGGCTACACCGTCTGGCTGCGCCCGCAAGACGCCTTCATCGGCCGCAGCGGGGTGGCGCACGCCGGCCCGTATGGCTCGCGCATGGGCTTGCCGGGCGTACCGGTGATTGCCGAAACCATTGCTTTGCACACCATTTTTGAATTGATGCGCACCACCGGCGCGCGCGTGCATTTATGCCGCCTGTCCAGCGCCGCCGGCCTGGAACTGGTGCGCGCGGCCAAGCAAAGCGGTTTGCCGCTGACTTGCGATGTCGGCATTCACCATGTGCATTTGATGGATACCGACATCGGCTACTTCGATCCGAATGCGCGCTTGAATCCGCCGCTGCGCAGCCAGCGCGACCGCGACGCCATCCGCGCCGCGCTGGAAGATGGCGTGATCGACGCGATTTGCTCCGACCACACGCCATGCGACGATGATGAAAAAACCCTGCCCTTTGGCGAAGCCACGCCCGGCGCCACCGGTCTGGAATTATTGCTCTCGCTGAGCTTGAAATGGGCGCAGCAAAGCGCCGCCGTAGGTGAAAAAACCGATGCGCAAATCGCGCGCGCCTTGCGCAAAATCAGTTGCGATGCGGCGCGCGTGGCCGGCTTGCCGGGCGGCTCGCTGGCGGTTGGTTCGAGTGCGGATATCTGCCTGTTCGACCCGGACGCCAGCTGGCGCGTGACGGCGCGCGAGCTGGCCAGCCAGGGCAAGCACACACCCTTCCTCGGCTATGAATTGCCGGGCCGGGTGATGGCGACCATGGTGGCGGGCCGCCTGGCGTGGCAGAGGGCGCGATGAAAAGCTGGCGTGCGCTGCGTATGGCCTTGCATTTAGTGTGGGGCCTGGCCAATTGCGCCTTACTCTTCCCCTGGATCAGTGAAGCGCGCCGGCAGCGGCGCACGCAAGCCTGGTCACGCCAATTGCTGGGCATTTGCAAGATCAAGCTGGAGGTGGTGGACGCCGGCGGCTTAGCGCAAGCGGAACAAGTCAACGGCGGCGAGATGTTGATCAGCAATCATGTATCGTGGCTGGATATTTTTGTGATCAACAGCATGAGCCCCTGCCATTTCGTGGCCAAGTCCGATATCCGCGATTGGCCGCTGGTGGGCTGGTTATGCGAAAAAGCCGGCACCATTTTCATTGCGCGCGGCAAGCGGCGCGACGTGCGCCGCATTTTTCAAGACATGGTGGCGCGCATCGAAGCCGGCGACCGCGTCGCCTTCTTCCCGGAAGGCACCACCAGCGCACAAGGGCAATTGCTGCCCTTTCACGCGAATTTATTTGAAGCCGCAATTGATGCCCGCGTGCCGCTGCAACCGCTGGCCCTGTCCTATCTCGACGCCCAAGGCGCGCCGGCTCCAGCGATAGAATTCACCGGCGACACCAGCTTCATGGACAGCATGTGGCTGATCCTGGCCAACCCCGGCATTACCGCACGCCTGCAAGTCTTGCCGCTGATTTCCACCATCCACGCCAACCGGCGCGATTTGGCGCGCACATCCTGGCGCGCCGTGGCGGGCGCGCTGCAGATTGCCGAGCAGGAGGGGGAGGAGCATGCGGCTTGACAGGTCTTAGCGCAGCGTCAAATGTGAAGTCGGGATTTTCAGTCCGCTGGCATTCAATCTGCGCCGCCGCGCCTGATCAATATGCACCCAGCCACTGGCAATCCAATGAAACTCCATGGCTGGCATGGGCTTAACTTGCGGCGTATTGCGCAACCATGCTTGCAGCCAAGCCAGCTTCTTCAGCACCGCATCCACTATAGCTATTCAGCCGATTGGCCTGCGGGAAGAGGCAGGCGGTTTGGGCAAATTCAGATTGCACCAGATTGTGCAATTTATCGCTGAATTCTCTGACCACGAAAGGATCGCCCGCACGAAATTCTTGAAACGAACGGGTTAAACCATCGCGCACCGCCATCACCCGCTGCGCCGGGATGTAAAACACAGATTCGCCATTACTGGCGCCGTTTTTACGGCGATCAAACAGCGTTTCCAGGTCAAAGCTTTTGCTCTCGGTGGCGACGCGGGTTTTGCCGCTGAACAAATACTGCATGCCCTCACCAAAATACAAATTCAAAAAACCCTTGCTGTCTTTACCCCAATCAATATTGAAGCGCAGAAATTCTTCACGCACCGCCGGCGCATCTGAGACCAGTTTGAACAACTGCCAAAACAAGCTTTTGCCACTGGCTTGCGGGCCAACGCTGATGTTTAAATCGCCCAACATGACTTGGGCTTGCTGAATCGGGCCGAAGTGTTTGAGGTGTAGCTGTTCCATATCTTGCGTTTCCGGTTGGTTTTGCATACGAGCAGGCTTGAGTGCGGATTTTACCAAGCAGCAGCGCCGGACAGCCCGGCCGCCATTTCACCCCGGCTTTTGATGCTGCCGACACTGCGCCTGCAACACCTTGCGGTCTGACAGCCGCACTGCGGTCAACGCACCGCCCCAGACGCAGCCGGTATCCAGCGCGAGCACGTCGGGGCGCTGCAGCAAACCCAGGGTGGACCAGTGCCCGCAGACCACCAAACTGCCTGTACTCTGGCGGCGCGGCACATCAAACCAGGGCATGAAACCGGCGGGCGCGCCATCCGCGCCCTCTTTCGTGGCGAAATCCATCACCCCTGCGGCATTGCAAAAACGCAGGCGCGTCATGCCGTTGATGATGCAACGCAGACGCGCCACGCCTTGCAAACTCTCATCCCAGCGGTCTGGCAAATTGCCGTACAACTCGCGCATCAAATCGCGCCAGTGCGGCCCTTGCAACACCACTTGCACCTCGGCCGCTAAGGCCAGACTCCGGGCAATGCTCCACTGCGGCAAGAGGCCGGCATGCACCAGCAGGCCGCCATTTGGCAGGGCCAGCGCAAGCGGGCGATGGCGCAGCCAGTCTATCCAGTCGGCTGCATCCGGGGCCTGCAAAATCTCATCAATCGTGTCGGAACGGTGGCTGCGCCCCACCCCGGCGGCGCGCGCCAGCAAGTGCAAATCATGGTTGCCCAGCACGCTCTCGGCGCGCGCGCCCAGTGCGCGCACGGTGCGCAGGGTGGCCAGCGAAGCCGGGCCGCGATTCACCAAATCGCCGGCAAACAGGATCTGCGCCGGGCCGCTTTCCTGCGCCTGAATCTGCGCCAACAGGCGTTCCAAATCATCACAACAGCCTTGCACATCGCCAATCAGCCAGGTATTCATCGCGCGCCCACAGAGCAAAAAAGGGATTGTAGCGCATGGCTTATGGACGTAACGCAGCGTTCACGGCGCAAGTCAGCGCAGCACGCATAACACTTACAAAGTACAAGTCACGCAAAGTTCAGTGCCAAACCGTCTTTATCCCCTACAATCACAGCCTTGGACTTTTAGCACAAGGTGGCAATATGATTTTCGTAACGGGCGGCGCTGGTTTTATTGGTTCCAATTTCGTGCTGAACTGGCTGGCGCAGCATCAAGAGCCGGTTTTGAATTATGACAAGCTGACCTATGCCGGCAATCTCGGCAATCTGGTTTCCCTGCAAGATGACGCGCGCCATCTGTTTGTGCAAGGCGATATCTGCGACCAGACGCAAGTGCTGGCGCTGCTGCAAACGCACCGTCCGCGCGCCATCGTGCATTTTGCCGCCGAAAGCCATGTTGACCGCTCGATCCATGGCCCGGAAGCCTTCATCCAGACCAATATCCAGGGCACCTTCTCCCTGCTGCAGGCGGCGCGCCAATTCCTGGCGCAGCAAGACGCTGAATTTCAGCAGGCTTTCCGCTTTTTGCATGTTTCCACTGACGAGGTGTACGGCACCCTGGGGCCGGACGATGCGCCGTTTTCCGAAACCACCGCGTATGCGCCGAACAGTCCCTATTCCGCCTCCAAAGCCGCCTCGGATCATCTGGTGCGCTCTTACCACCACACCTTCGGCCTGCCGACCCTGACCACGAATTGCTCAAACAATTACGGCCCCTATCATTTCCCGGAAAAACTGATTCCGCTGATGATCGCCAATGCGCTGGCAGGCAAGGCCTTGCCGATTTATGGCGACGGCCAGCAGATCCGCGACTGGTTGTATGTGACGGATCATTGCCGCGCCATTGAGCGCGTGCTGCAGGCCGGCCGGCCGGGTGAAACCTATAACGTGGGCGGCTGGAATGAAATGACCAATCTGCAAGTGGTGCACACCCTGTGCGATTTATTAGACCGCCTGCAGCCGCGCGCCGACGGAGCCAGCTACCGCCAGCAAATCACGCGCGTGGCCGACCGTCCGGGACATGACCGCCGTTACGCGATTGATGCGCGCAAAATCGAGCGCGAACTGGGTTGGAAGCCGCAGGAAACCTTTGCCAGCGGGATTGAAAAAACCGTGCAATGGTATTTGCAAAATCAAGCCTGGGTGCGCGATGTGCAATCCGGCGACTACATGAAATGGATTGACCGTAATTACAAGGGACGTGAGGCGTAAGATGGGGCAAGCACAACGCAAGGGGATTATCCTGGCCGGTGGTTCCGGCACCCGGCTGCACCCGGTGACGATGGCGGTTTCCAAGCAATTGCTGCCGGTGTACGACAAACCGATGATTTACTATCCGCTCTCGACCCTGATGCTGGCCGGGATTCGCGAGATTCTGATCATTTCCACGCCACAGGACACGCCGCGCTTCCGCGAGCTGCTGGGGGATGGACGCCGGTGGGGTTTGGAATTGTCGTATGCGGTGCAACCCTCGCCGGACGGGCTGGCGCAAGCCTTCATCATCGGCAAGTCCTTCATCGGCGATGATTTATCCACCCTGATCCTGGGCGACAATATTTATTACGGCCATGATCTGGAAGCCAAGCTGAGCGCCGCCGGCGCGCAAAGCAGCGGGGCCACGGTGTTCGCCTACCATGTGAATGACCCGGAACGTTATGGCGTGGTCGAATTCGACGCCGAGCGGCGCGTGGTCTCGATTGAGGAAAAACCGAAGCAGCCGAAATCGAATTATGCCGTGACAGGTCTGTATTTCTATGATCAGCAAGTGATTGAGATTGCCGCCGGAATCAAACCTTCAGCGCGCGGAGAGCTGGAAATCACCGATGTGAATCAGGCTTATCTGGAGCGCGGCGGTTTGAATGTGCAATTACTCGGGCGCGGCATGGCCTGGCTTGACACCGGCACCCACGAATCCTTACTCGAAGCCTCGCAATTCATTTCCACCATTGAAAAACGCCAGGGCTTGAAAATCGCCTGTCCCGAAGAAATCGCCTGGCGTAAAGGCTGGATTGACAGCGCGCAGCTGGAGACGCTGGCGCAAAGTTTGAAGAAGAACGCCTACGGGCAATACATGTTGCAACTGTTGGAGAAGGGGAATTGAAATGAAGGTCGTCACCACCCGTTTGCAGGATTTATTGCTGATTGAGCCGCAAGTGTTTGGCGATGCGCGCGGCTTTTTCTTTGAAAGCTTCAATCAGCGCAAATTCGCCGAGCTGACCGGCGTCACCCTGCCTTTTGTGCAAGACAACCATTCCAAATCGGCGCGCAATGTGTTGCGCGGCCTGCATTATCAGATCCAGCACGCGCAAGGCAAGCTGGTGCGCGTCACGGCTGGCGAAGTGTATGACGTGGTGCTGGATATCCGCAAAAGCTCGCCCACTTTCGGCCAATGGGAAGGGTTTCATTTGTCCGGCGACAACAAGCGCCAGGTGTGGATTCCGCCCGGCTTTGCGCATGGCTTCCTGGTGCTCTCGGAAAGCGCCGAATTTCTCTACAAAACCACCGATTACTGGTATCCGGAACACGAGCGCAGCATCCGCTGGGACGATCCGGCGCTGGGCATCGAATGGCCCTTGATCGGCGAGCCGGTGCTGTCCGGCAAGGACGCCGCCGGCCTGCCGCTGGCGCAAGCTGAGGTCTTCCCATGAAACCGAGAATTCTGGTGACTGGCGTCAATGGCCAGCTCGGCTATGAATTGCAGCGCGCGCTGCAAGGCTTGGGACAGATTATCGGGCTTGACCGGCATGCGCTGGATTTATCCAATCCGTCCCAGGTGGAAGAGCAGGTGCGCGCCATGCGGCCGCAGCTGATCGTCAATCCGGCCGCCTACACTGCAGTCGATAAGGCGGAAAGCGAAGCCGAACTGGCCTGGCGCATCAATGCCGAATCTGTCGGCGCCATCGGCCGCGCGGCCAAGGCTTGCGGCGCCGGGGTGATTCACTATTCCACCGATTATGTATATGACGGCGCGAAAGATGGCGTGTACCGCGAAGACGACCCCACCGCGCCGCTGGGCGTGTACGGGGCCAGCAAGCTGGGCGGTGAAGACGCCTTGCGCGCCTCCGGCGCGCCGCATCTGATTTTGCGCACCTCCTGGGTGTATGGCATGCGCGGCAAAAACTTTCTGCTGACCATGCTGCGCCTGATGCAAGAGCGCGAGCAATTGCGCGTGGTGAATGACCAGATCGGCGCGCCGACCTGGTGCCGCAGCATCGCCGACGCCACCGCGCACGCCTTAGCGCGCGCGCCGCTGGCCGACGCTGCGCAAAGCGCGGCCTGGTGGGAGCAGCATCAGGGCGTATATCACCTGACTTGTCAGGGCGCCGCATCCTGGTATGACTTCACCGCCGCCATCATGGCCTTGCGCCCGCCGCCACGCCCGGTTGATTTGCAGCCGATTCCAAGCAGCGCTTACCCGACGCCGGCCAAACGGCCAGCCAATTCACGCCTGGATTGCAGCAAATTCATGTCCCATTTTTGCGATCTGCCGGAATGGCGCAGCGCCTTGGAACTGTGCCTGGCCCCATGAGCGTCAGCGCCCTGGATTATCAAGACAAGCAAGCCGCGTATTTCGCCAATGCGCGGCGTGAAATCGCGCCGCTCCTGGCGCGTCTGCCGCAGCGCCCGATCCGCGTGCTGGAGCTGGGTTGCGGCAACGGCGCCACCCTGGCCTGGCTGCGCAGCCAGACCCCGGTGGAACACGCCAGCGGGGTTGAATTATTCGCCGACGCCGCACAACAAGCGGCGCAACAGGCCGAGCGCATTCTGCAAGGCAATCTGGAACAGATGCTGGAACAGGGCGCGCTGCCGTTTCAGGCCGGCGAGTTTGATCTGATTTTATGCATGGATGTTTTGGAGCACCTGGTCGATCCCTGGCGCGTCACGCGCGCCTGCGCCGGCTGGCTGCGTCCGGGCGGGCTGCTGATCGCCAGCATTCCCAATGTGCGCAACTGGCGCGCCCTGCTGCCGCTGCTGTTTGCCGCGCGCTGGGAATACAGCGAGGCAGGGATTTTGGATAGAACCCATTTGCGTTTTTTCACCGGGGCCAGCGCCCGCGCCCTGCTGACCCAGGCCGGCTTGCAAATCGACGATGCGCAGCGCCTGCCGTTTGCGGTATCGCCCAAAGCACGCTGGGCCAACCGGCTCAGCCTGGGCTTGCTGCGCGACTTTCTGACCCTGCAGTTTTTGCTCACCGCGCGCAAGCCCGGCCCCTGATTCTTCATGTCACGTCCCGCATTACCGCCGATGCTGGCGCGCTTATTGCAAAACGCCGGCTGGAATCTGTTTGGCCAGGCCGCACCGCTGGCCGCCGCGCTGTTCGCGATTCCCGTGCTGCTGCACAGCATCGGCAATCAACGCTTTGGCCTGCTCTCGATCGGCTGGATGCTGATCGGCTATTTCAGCCTGTTTGATTTCGGCCTCGGGCGCGCCCTGACCCAATTGCTGGCGCAGGATCTGGCGCGCGAAGACAGCACGCAAGAAGAGCGCAACGCCTGGCTGTGGAGCGCCCTGGCCTTGCTCGGCGGCCTCGGTCTGTTGGCCGGTCTTGCCTTGTGGCTGTGCACGCCCTGGATTGTCGGCAGCGCTTTAAAGATTGAGCCGGAATTGCGCGCCGAAGCCGCCGCCGGTCTGCCCTGGCTGGCGGCGGCCTTGCCGGCGGTGGTGATTTCCAGCGCCTTGCGCGGCGTGCTGGAAGCGCATCAAGCCTTCCGCCTCTTGAATCTGGTGCGCCTGCCGCTGGGTTTGCTGACCTTTCTGGCGCCGCTGGCGGCGCTGCCGTTTTCCAAAGAAATGCCGGCCTTGTTCGCCCTGTTGAGTCTGGCGCGGATTGCCTGCAGCGGCTTGATGCTGTGGGCCTGCATGCGCGTGCATGCCGGTTTCTGGCAAGTGCGGATTGAACGCGCCCGCTTCGCCCCCCTGCTGCGCTTTGGCGGCTGGATGACGGTCACGAATGTGGTCGGGCCGCTGATGGTGAATATGGATCGCTTCCTGATCGGCAGCCTGCTCAGCTTGAGTGCGGTGGCCTACTACACCACGCCGTTTGAAATGGTGACGCGCCTGTTGATCGTCGCCGGCGCGCTCTCGACCGCCTGCTTTCCACTGTTTGCGCAACACCACAGCCGGGGCGATTGGGACGCCTTACGCCTGACCTACCGTAAAAGCCTGCTCTGGCTGGCGCTCAGCCTGGGGCCGCTGTGCGCCGGCGTAGCGCTGTTGGCGCCATGGTTGCTGGAATGGTGGCTGGGCGCAGAATACGCCCAACACAGCAGCACGGTGCTGCGCTGGCTGGCGCTGGGTGTGTTCATCAATGGCCTGGCGCATCTGCCCTTCGCCCTGGTTCAGGGACTGGGACAGGCTAAAGTCACCGCCACATTCCACTTGCTGGAACTGGCGGCCTACCTGCCGCTGCTGTATGCTTTATTGCAAATCATGGGGATTGCCGGAGTAGCCCTGGCCTGGGTCTTGCGGGTCAGTCTGGACGCCCTGCTTTTATTTGTTTATAGCGCGCGCATCTTGCGCCCGCAGCAGCCGGAACACACATGACACAATTGGCGCAACGCGAAAAACCTGTGGTGTGCGCGGTGGTAGTCAGCTACCAGCCGCAGCCGGAGCGTTTGCGCCGTCTGTTGGAAACCATGGTGTTGCAAGCGAATGCGGTGCTGGTGGTGGACAATGGCAGCCGCGCCCAAAGCGCATTGCAAAACCTGGTGCAAGAGGCCGGCGCCTACTTTCTGCCGCTGGCGGAAAACATCGGTCTGGCGGCCGGTTTTAATCGCGGCATCGCTTGGGCCATGGCGCGCAACGCCAGCCACGTCATGCTGTTTGACCAGGACAGCGCGCCCACGCCCTCGATGCTGCGGCAAATGCTGTTCGCGGAAAACTGGATCTTGCAACAAGGCTTGCCGCTGGCCGCGCTGGGGCCGGCGTTTGTCGATGTCAAAACCCGCGTGATGGGCGATGTGATCGGCCCCGAAGCCTGGTTTACGCGACGCAAACGGCAACCCGATCTGGCCATGCTGATCCGCGCCGCCTATCTGATTTCTTCCGGCAAACTGATCCGCACCAGCGTCTTGCGCGAAGTCGGTTTGATGGATGAAAAACTGTTCATCGATGCGGTGGACACCGAATGGTGTTTGCGCGCGCGCAACCTGGGGCTGGAATGTTTTTGCGTCACCGACGCCATGATGCAACACGACTTAGGGGACAGCTCAACCAGCATAGGCAAACGCAAGATTGCTTTGCACAGTCCTTTGCGTCACTATTACATCATGCGCAATGCGATTTTATTGATGCGCATGGCGCATATCCCCTGGCGCTTTAAATGCACGGAAGCGTATAAAAGCCTGCGGCGCCTGATTGGCTGGACACTGCTGTGCCGGCCACGCCTGAAGCATTTACAATACATGTTGCGCGGGATTGTTGACGGTTTGCGCGGTAAAAGCGGCCCGGCGGATCGTCCGCCGGCGGATTCTGGTGGAGCATAGCAGCAGCATGAGCGATCTTATCTTGAGCATTTCCATTGTCAGCCATGGCCATGCGCAGCATGTGCAACAGCTGCTGGAAGATCTCGTGCATTGCGCGCCCGCCAACGCCGAAGTAATCCTGACCCATAATCTGCCGGAGCAGATCAGCTTGCCGCCCAAGCTGCCGTTTGCCATCAAACAGGTGCACAACCCGGCGCCAAAAGGTTTCGCCGCCAATCACAACCACGCTTTTTCACTCTCGCGCGGGGCGTATTTTGTGATCTTGAATCCGGATGTGCGCCTGCCGGAAAATCCCTTCCCGCAATTGTTAGCGCTGTTTGCACATCATCCCAAAGCGCTGGCCGCGCCGCTGATTGTGAATCAGCATGGCATGGTGGAAGACAGCGCGCGCAATTTTCCGACCCCGCTGTTATTGATGAAAAAAGCCGCCGGCAAGCTGTTCCGCTTCCGGCTGGCGCAAGACCAGGTGCCGGCCAAAGATGACTGGCTGATGCCGGACTGGGTAGCCGGCATGTTCATCATGGCGCCGCGCGCGGTGTATGAACATTTGCGCGGTTTGAATGAACACTATTTCCTGTATTACGAAGACGTGGATTTTTGCGCGCGCGCCCGTCTGGCCGGCTGCGACATCCTGGTCAACCGCAATGTGCGCGTGGTGCATGAAGCACAGCGCGACAGCCATAAAAAAGCGCGCTATCTGCTGTGGCATATGAAAAGCGCGCTCAAATTTTTCACCTCGCAGGCGTATTTGCGCATCAGCTGGCGCCGTCTGACCGGCGCATTGTGAGGCGGCCATGCGTATCTTAGTCACCGGGGCGCAAGGCTTCGTCGGCGCCGCCTTGTGCGCCAGCCTGCGCCAACAAGGCCACCAGGTCATGGCCCTTGCGCGCCGCCCGGCGCCCGATACCATTTGCCTCGAAATGGGGCCGCAGACCGATTGGTCGCCGCACCTGGCCGGGGTGGAGGCGATTGTGCATTGCGCCGCGCGCGTGCATTTGATGCAAGACGCGGCCAGCGACCCGCTGGCGGCCTATCGCGCCGCGAATTGCGCAGCCACCCTGCAATTGGCGCGCGCCGCCGCCGCCGCCGGCGTGCAACGTTTTGTCTTCCTCTCCAGCATCAAGGTGAACGGCGAAGAAAGCGCACAAGCTTACCGCGCCGACACCCCGCCGGCGCCGCAAGATCCGTATGGCGTCTCGAAATGGGAAGCGGAACAAGGCTTGCTGGCCTTGGCGCAGCGCAGCGCGCTGCAAGTCTGCATCATCCGCCCGCCCTTGATTTACGGCGCTGGCGTAAAGGCGAATTTCCGCCAGCTGCTGAACCTGGTGCGGCGCGGTTTGCCGCTGCCCCTGGCCAACATCGACAACCGGCGCAGCCTGCTGTATCTGGGCAATTTGCTGGATTTGATCAGCCTGTGTTTGCAACACCCGCAAGCCGCCAACCGCACCTTTTTAGCCAGCGACGGCGAGGATGTCAGCACGCCGCAACTCATCCGCACCATCGCCGCCGCCCAGGGCCGCAGCGTGCGCCTGCTGCCCTGCCCGCCCGCCCTGCTGGCGCTGGTCTGCCGTCTGCTGGGCCGCAGCAGCGCCTGGCAACGCCTGGCCGGCTCGCTGCAAGTCGATAGCAGCGCGGCGCGTGATTTGTTGGGCTGGACGCCACCGTACAGCATGGCGCGGGGGTTGCAGGAGATGCTGGCGGCGGAGCAAGCATCGCATTGAAAATGCGAACGGCGTCAGATTTCACGGGTATCGGCGCGGCTGACTCGAATTCCTTTTTGTATCCACCGCTGTCGGAAGCCGGCTTATCGCTGCGCTCAACCCAGCCTGCGATTTGGGCTGGAAGACGGCTGAACGGTCTTTGTTCCGATGATCTGCTGCAATCCGTTTGTAAGCTGCGCGCCTGGCGCGCCGACTAAACATCAAGCCGCCCCGCACTGGCATTTCCCGCTCTGCCGCGCTAAGCTGCATCAGTAAGCTTGACGATTTTTTCTATCCGGGATCAGTAAGCACATGGCAATTTCCGGCATTTCCGCGAACCCGTATTACGCCTATGCGCCCCCGGCGCAGGGCGGGGCGCGCACGCGCGAGGAAGGCGCGGCGGCGCAGCCGGAAAAAGTGGCAGGGGCGACGGCAGGAGCCGCCCCCACGGCGGCCCAGGCTGCCGCCGGTTTGCCGCCCGGTCAAAGGGTGCAAGCCGGCGCTGACAGCCAGGCCGCACGAAACAACACAGGGCGCAAAGCGGAGGAAAGCGGCGCGCCGCAAGCCAGGGATGAAGCGGGGAAAAAAGCCGACGCCGGCAGTGCGCGCAAAAGCGACGGCAGCGCATTTTCTGAAGAGGAATTGGCGCAAATCGCTAAATTGCAGGCGCGCGACCGCGAAGTGCGTCAGCATGAAATGGCGCATCTGGCCGCCGCTGGCGGCCTGGCCACCTCGGGCGCCAGTTTCAGCTATCAAAAAGGGCCGGACGGCGTGAATTACGCGATTGGCGGTGAAGTCAGCATCGACACCTCCAGCGGCAGCACGCCACAGGAAACGATTCAGCGCGCGCGCACCATCCAGGCCGCCGCGCTGGCCCCGGCCTCGCCATCCGGCGCCGACCGCGCCGTGGCGGCGGCGGCGCAGCAAATGGAATTGCAGGCGCGCGCCGAATTGGCCAGCAGCGCCATCAGCGCGCCGCAAGAAGACGGGGCGGAAACGGTGGGCGCAACTGAGGCCGCCAAAGAGGCGCAAGTCAAAGACCCGGCGCAAGTCGCGCGCGATGTGGCGCAAGCGCTGGCGGAAAGTCTGCCGCCGCCGGTGCAGGCGACGACGGCCAGCGGCAACGCGCCGCAAGCCGCACAAGCCGGCGTATCCGCGCCGGGCGCACTCAGTCCAGGACAGCGCGCCAATGCGCCTGAGAACACAAACCCCTTCCCGCCGCAACGCAACAGCCAATTGGCGCGCGCCTACGGCGATGAAGCGCCGCGCCAACCAAATCTGCGCGCCATTGCATAGGAATCAATATGGAACTGCAAGCCATCAGCAACCGCGCCACGCTGCAAGCCATCAGCAGCAGTCAAGCGCCAGCCGCGTTAAGCAGCGAAAAAAACCTGAGTGCAGCGGCGTGCGGCCCGGGGTGCGCATGTGACGCCTGCGCACCCGGCGCTGCCGCACTGGGCAGCGCAAGCGAACAAGTCAGTTTGAGCAGCCAGGGCTTGGCGCTGGCCGCTGGACAAGGGGTGGAAAAAACACAAAGCGCGCCGCCGCTGGCCGGTTTTTCCAGCCTGCTGCTGCCCAAGGCGCAGCAAGCGGCGCTGGCGTATCAAAGCTGAGCCGCTGCCGGCTTATTTTTCCACATAGGTTCCGGCTTTCAACTCCGGCCAGTTTTTATCCGCCGCCTGCACATAGCCAGGAATATCTTTTTGCCAGCGCTTGAGTACGCGCTGGCTCAAATTCAGATACAGCTTGCCATCCACCACTTTGAATGCCTGCGGATCAATTTCCGGCGCATAACCTTGCGCCACGCCATAGGCGCAATAGCCGCCGTATTGCGGCGCATATTTTTCCGGCTGTGCTTTGAAGGCGTCCAGATTGCTTTGGCTGGCGAAATGCCAGGTTGCGCCCTGCCAGACATGGCGCAGCTCGGGCTTGCCCTTGTGCGCTTTCTTTTCAGTGAAATAGGCAACCGGATCATAACCACGGATCGCCCCTTCGGCGGTGGAAAATACCGGCGCCACCGGCTGGCCGGCCCAGGCGCTGGCGCACAAAGTGAGCGCGGCGCCAAGTTGTGCAAAACGGGCAGTGGGATGGAAACAAATGCGCATAACAAGCTCCTGTGATCGGGTCTTGCTTGGTCGCGCCAACTGCGGCAAACCTTACAGCCACGCCGCAGATTCAGAGCAGATTTTCGAGCGCCTCAATATCCGCCGCCAAGTCCAAGGGCAGATAACACAGCACTTCCAGTTCGCGGTCGAGATAAATTTCGCGCCGGGGCCGCGTCTGGCTCAATTCCTGCATCACAGCGTCGCGCTGCTGCAGCAGGCTGTGAATGGCGGGGCGGTACAAGCTCAACAGGGCGCGCAATAATTGATTCACCTGGCGCACGCCGCGCCGTCCTTTGACTTGAAACGCATCCAGACCGCGCACGCTTTGCTGAAAGTTAAGCCATGGCCCTTTGCTGACCCAGCGATTAACGCAAAACAGGCCGGCGGGCTGGCCTTGCGCATCCATCGAGATCGCCAATAAATGCGCCGGCGAAATATTGCGGCCCGGGCGGGCGCGCTTGATGCCGGCTTGCTGCGGCAAAATGTATAAATGAAAATGCCCATGCTCTTCAAACGGGCGCAAGGCAGAGCTGTGCGCATGGTAAAAATATTGTGAGGCGTTGACCTCATCGCGCACGTCGGCATCGGGGTAATGCTGCCATTCGACAAACTCGCGTTCGCCGATCAGCGCTTGCACGGCCTGGGTTTCCTGTTGCGCCAATTCCTGCATGGCGCGCACCAGGGCGCAGGCGGCGCGCCAACAATCTTTCAGCTCACGGCGCGGCAAGGCCGCCCAATTGCGCCAGTGCGGCATCATCACGGGCAATTCTGCAAGGCTTAAGGCGCTCGGCGCGGCGGTGGAGATGGTGGCGGCGGTCATGACGGGGAAATGCAGGTGGAAAAAAGCCGGGGCGGCAAACCCCGGCTTTGGCGAACGGCGCGAGCCGGGCCGGCAAAATTACTTGGCCGGTGCGCAACCGGTTTTCGCGGTTGACGGCGAGCAGCTGGCCTTTTGGGTGGCTGGCGCGCAACCGGTTTTGCCGGCAGCTTTCTTCGGTGCGCAAGCTTTTTTAGGCGTACATGCCGCTTTCTTCGGGGCGCAAGCTTTTTTCGCAGCAGCACAGCTGGTTTTGGCGGCGCAACCGGTTTTGGCGGCGCAGCTGGCCGGGGACTTGGCTGCGCAGCTGGCCGGGGAAGACGCCACAGCCGGGGTGACGGTCACGGCAGCGGCGGCCACGACGGATGCGCCAACCACTTTCTTCAGAGTGCTGGAGAGGGAAGATTTCATTATTAAGCTCCTGTTGAACGGGAAACGCCTGTAGAGAGGCTGAGAAGATGAAACGCTGCAAATACTACTGATGTTTAGTCGCAGTTGCACGAAAATTCTTGCCTGATCAATCCAAATGATTCGCAAAAACAACGAAAATCTTGAGATTTCAAATAATGTTATAAAAATATTTTGATCCACATCAAATCAGTCGAATATTGCATGCTGTTTTTTGCTGCATGACACAACAGCTGCTTATGCCGATTTACGCAAAACAGCACGCTTGGCCGGATTGCCGGCGCAGTAAATCTGATTCAGACGCGCCGCGCATTGTGCAATAATCATGCGAGCCGTCAGCGCACGGCGCGTCAGGTGTATTTTCAGAACTTCCTTTTCGCACAGGACTGGCATGCATAAACATCGCAGCGTGGTCGATCTGAGCGACCCGATGGCCTTTTTTAAAAAGCTGCAGACCATCACCGCTAAAATCAACGCCACCAGCAAGATCGAGGAAATCATGCTCGATCTGTCAGAAGATATTTGCGAATTATTCGGCTGCGACCGCCTGACCCTGTACGCCCTGTCGCAAAGCCGCACGCACATCGAATCCAAGGTCAAAACCGGCTTGCGCAGTTTCAAAAATTTCAGCCTGCCGATTTCCGCCGCCAGCATCGCCGGCTTCGTCGCCCTGACGCGGCGCGTGGTGAATATCGCCGATGTATATGACGAAGGCGAATTGCGCGCACTCTCGCCGGAGCTGACCTTTATGCGCGACGTGGATCAGCGCACCGGCTACCGCACGCGCCAGATCATGGCGGCGCCGCTGGTGGATGAAGATGGCGGCGCGCTGCTGGGCGTGGTGCAACTGATCAATAACCGCAATCCGGGCCGCTTTTCCCCCATGATTGAAGACGGTTTGCGCGATTTGTGCGAAGTGCTGTCGCGCGTCTTTGCGCAACGCATTTTGCCGCTGCTGACGGTGCGCATGAAATATGACCCGCTGGTGGAAATCGGTTTGTTAAGCGGAGCCGAGCTGGCCCAGGCGTATCGCAATGCGCGTCTGAAAGCGCGCGATATGCAACAGATCTTGCAGGAAGATTTTCATTTGAGTTTGGCCGATATCGGCGCCGCACTGGCGACTTTTTTCAATACGCCCTACGAACCTTTCCGCCCGGAACGCAAGCCGCTTGCGCTGTCGCTGAAAAAATTCCGCCGCCCCTACTGTGAGCACAACCGCTGGCTGTTGCTGGATGATGATGGCGAATGCATCCGCATCCTCTCGACCGACCCGGCGCGGGTGCGCAATGCGCGCGTGGTGGAAAGCCTGTTTCCTCACCGCCGCCTTGAATATCTGGTCAGCACCGACCGCGAATTCCGCCTCACCCTGGATCAATATTTCGGCGGCGGCCCGATCACCGAAGAAGCGCATGCCGCCGGCTTATCGCCGGCCATGTCGGCAGCCGAAAACGCCCTGCTGACCCGTCTGTGCGGCATGCTGCACAAAGCCGCACAGGATATTCCCGGCTTGCAACTCGATGTGCGCACCGATTTATTGCGTATGGTGCGGCGCGCTGCGGATGATGGCAGTCTGGCCGGCATCCGTGGTCAATTAAGTTTTGATTTTTCCTACGAATTGCAGCCCCCTGCCGGGGCTGCCGATTCGCCCTCTGACTATTCTCACTGAGCGAGGCCATTGCATGAAAGTTGAAGACCAATCCCTCTTGCAAGATGCGCAAAACCAAGTCAACAGCCTGCAGCCGGGGCCGGATCAGATGAACCGGCGCGGCTTCATCCAGAGTACGCTGGGGGTCGGCTTTGCCGCCGCAGTTTTGCCGGTGGCGGCGCAAACCATGGTCAAAACCCCGGCTGAGGGCTTGTTAAGCGGTGAAGTGGTGATTGAAGTGAATGGCCACAAAATGCCGGTGTACCGGGCGCAGCCGGCAGGCAAGAGCAATTTGCCGGTGGTCTTGGTGGTGTCGGAAATTTTTGGCGTGCATGAGCATATCGCGGATGTGGCGCGCCGCTTTGCGCGCCAGGGTTATCTGGCGCTGGCCCCGGATCTGTTTGGCCGCCAGGGCGATCCGACCAAATACGGCACCGCCGCAGAAGTCATCAAAGAAGTGATTTCCAAAGTGCCGGATGCGCAAGTCATGGCCGATCTGGACGCCTGCGTGAGCTGGGGGCGCGCGAATGGCGGCAGCGATAAGCTGGCGATCACCGGTTTTTGCTGGGGTGGCCGGATTACCTGGCTGTATGCGGCGCACAATCCGGCGATCAAGGCCGGGGTGGCCTGGTATGGCCGGCTGGTGGGCGATAAAAACGCCAACAATCCCACGTTTCCGGTCGATCTGGCCCCAAAGCTGAGCGCGCCGGTATTGGGTCTGTATGGGGCCAAGGATGCCGGGATTCCACTCGACTCGGTGGAGAAGATGAAAGCCGCGCTGGCGCAGGGCAAGAGCAAGTCTGAATTCGTGGTGTATCCCAATTCCGGCCACGCCTTCCACGCCGATTACCGCCCGAGCTATGTGGAGGCGGATGCGAAAGACGGCTGGCAACGCGCGCTGGCCTGGTTTAAGCAACACGGGGTGGCCTGAAGCGGGATTCATGGCGAAGCGGCCTTGTGTTTATGGCGGGCAGGCTCCGCCTCCTTTGATTTTCAAGCGGCGCCGGGCGGCGGGGCGCCGGACGGGGGGGCGGCAAAGCTGATAGAATGACCGGTTTTGACCTGCCGCCGCAGGCTTGCACCCAGACTTTTGCAAGTTGGCCGCGCCGCCGCCCATGCCCGAATTGACGCCTGTTTTAAGCGCTATTTTGCTCACTACCCTGGTTGCCGGGGTGGTCAGCATTTCCGCTGCCGCCCTGTTTTCCTTCACCCTGCTGGCCAAGGTGGTGGAACGTATGGTCAGCTTGTCGGTCGGCATTATGCTTTCCACCTCTTTCTTGCACGCCCTGCCGGAAGCATTTGAACATGGCCAGGATGCGCGCGCCCTGTTCGCCTGCCTGCTGGGCGGCTTGTTTGCCTTCTTTTTACTGGAAAAAGTCGCCCTGCTGCGCCATTCCCATCACCACGAGGCCGACGGCCATCACCATGCGCACGGACATGATGCGCGCGAGGCCGGCAAGGCCGGGTGGATGGTTCTGGTAGGCGACAGCTTGCATAACTTCACCGACGGCATTCTGGTGGCCGCCGCCTTTTTAGCCAATCCGCAACTCGGCGTGGTCACCGGCCTGGCCATCATCGCCCACGAAATCCCGCAGGAAATCGGCGACTTCATTGTCTTGCTCAACGCCGGCTTTTCACGCCGGCGCGCGTATTGCTATAACCTGATTTCCAGCCTGATGGCGGTGGCCGGCGGCGTGCTCGGCTATTACACCCTGGCCCAGGCCAGCCAGATGATTCCGTATGTGCTGGTGCTGGCCGCATCTGGCTTTATTTATATTGCGGTGTCCGATTTAATGCCGCAAATGCAACGCCGCGCCACTCTGCGCGAAACCATTCCGCAAGTGTTGTTGATCTCGCTGGGCGTGGCGCTGGTGCTGGGTTTATCGCATTTACGTCACTGAGGAATACCTCGTATTGCACAGCAACAAGCTGCGCCCGAAGGCAGGCCACACTGATTTATGCGCAAAACATCGCTTTGCCTGATGCGCTGCAGCAGCGAATTTCATGGTCAAGCGTCAGAATGTTGCTGATAATCATGATAAACCGGTGGCCAATTCTGGCGTCAAGCCGCCCTGGCTGCCGGTCTCGAACTCCCCTTGGTTTTGCGCAATTCCGCCCCCAATACATGGCAAGGAATGGGCGCTTTGCCCTGGTTTTCAGGATGCACTATGACAAAACGAAAATTGACGCTGCAACACGCGTTAAAAGAAGCCGTGGTCGGGCCGACGCCTGATTTGCTGGCCTTTTCCACCAGCTGGCTGTCGCTGCGCGACGCGCCGCGCGGCGATGGGCGCCCGGTGCTGGTCCTGCCCGGCTTTTTATCCGGCGATATGCCGACCTGGCCGCTGCGCCAATTCCTCTCCGGCCTGGGCTACCACTGCTGGCCCTGGGGTCTGGGTTTGAATCTGGGCGTGTCTTCGGCCTATGAATACGATATCGAAGCGCTGATCGAGCACCGTTTAAAAGAAATCTGGATGGAAGCGTCTGACCAGAAAATCAGCGTGATCGGCTGGAGCCTGGGCGGGGTGTATGCGCGCGAGCTGGCGCGCAAGTATCCGCACCTGATCCGCGATGTGATCACGCTGGGCAGCCCGATCAACGGCAATCCGGCGGAATCCAGCATCACCCGTCTGTATTCCTGGGTTACGCGGATGCAGGTGCACGATGCGGACTACCAGGAAAAAATCCGCCAGGCCACGCAACCGGTGCCGGATGTGCCGGTGACGGCTTTCTACAGCCCGGATGACAATATCGTGCCGCCGCAATGCGCGCGCGAAACGCCGGGGCCGCTGACGCAAAATATTGAAGTCGATTGCACTCACACCGGTTTCGGCTTTTCCGCCCTGGTGTTTTATCTGGTGGCGCACCGCTTAGCCGCCACGCCGGGCGAGCCGATTGACGCCGAAAGCTTGAAACGCCGCTTCCGCGATCAGCGCCTCCCGTTTTCACTCGGGCGCTGGCTGCCGTTTTCACAGGTGCAATCATGATCCCGGTGAGCAGCAGCGAAGAGCTGCTGATGCGCCTGGAAAACGCGAATATGCCGATGCATGTCTCCAGTCTGACGATTTACGATCCGGGCAGCGCGCCCGGCGGCAAAGTCGGCTTCAAAGACATCATGCGTTTTTTCAGCGAGCGCCTCTACCGCAGCAAGGTATTCCGGCACAAACTGGCCCCCGGCCCGCTCGGCCTGGGCAATGGTTTTTGGGTGGAAGATCCTGAGTTTGATATTGAATTTCATCTGCGCCATATCGCCCTGCCCAAACCCGGCGACTGGCGCCAGTTTTGCATTCAAGTCGCGCGTCTGCATGCGCGCCATCTCGACACCAGCCGCCCGCTGTGGGAATGCTATGTGATCGAGGGCTTGGACAATATTCCCGGCGTTCCCAAGGGCAGTTTCGCCCTGTTCATGAAAACCCATTACGCGGCGATGCATGGCGCGCCCGGCGCACAGCTGTTAGCCGCATTGCACGAACTGTCGCCGGATGCGCGCGCCTCGGCGCCGAAACAGGGTTATGCGCATGAGCTGCCCGGCATGCGCGATATGCTGATGGCGTCGGCCAGCAACAGTTTGCGCTGGCCCTTGCGTGTGGCGCACTATATGAACACCTATTTTTCACCGCTCAAAATGTATGCCGGCGGCAAGCTGGGCGAATGGCTGCGCCCCTGGCGGCGCAATGCCGAACAAAGCGCGCCGCCGACGCCGTTCAACGCGCCGGTTTCGCCACACCGCGTATTTGAGGCAGTGAATATTGATTTACCGCAAATCGCCCGCGTGCGCGAGCTGGTCGAAGGCGCGAACAGCAATGATGTGCTGATCTGCGTGATTGCCGGCGCGCTGCGTCAATATCTGGGCGGCAAGGGGCTGCTGCCGCCGGCATCCCTGCTGGCCGAAGCGCCGTTCACCAGCCGCTCCGAGATGCGCATCAACTCCATGCGCAAGCTGGCTGACAGCGCAGTCATGGCCTTGCATACGGATTGCGCCGATCCGCTGCAACGCTTGCGCCAGATCGTGGCGGAAACCCGGCACGGCAAGCAAAATTTCCAATCCTTTCTCGGCAAGCGCTTATTGCTGGACGCCACCGATCTGGCCCCCAGCGTCTTGATCAAAGGGGTGGGCGAAGCGGTGCGGCGCAGCCGTCTGGCCAGTCATTTGCCGCCGCAATTCAATACCAGCATTTCCAGCATGCGCGGGCCGGATCTGCCCTTGTACATGAGCGGCGCACGGCTGGTCTCGTATTACGGCATGGATTTGGTGCACGATCTGTCCGGCCTGTCCCATATGATTTGTTATTTCGCCGGCCAGGCCAGCATCAGCGTGACCGCCTGCCGCAAATTGTTGCCGGACCCGGCGGCGTATGCCGCCTGCCTGCAACAATCCTGGCAGGAATTGCTGCAAGCCTGCCAGCATGAGGACGCCGCACCGGCGCCGGCGCCGAAACGGCGGCGCGTGCGCGCCAGCGTGGCGGGCGCGCCGCCGCGCCGGCGCAAAAATGCGGCTGTGGCGACACACGCATAATATCTGCAAGCCCGCACGCCAACCGCGCTGCGGGCTTGAGTTTATTATTAAAAAAATAAACACAGATAATTCACCGTTTTAAATCCATCCAGCCAGTTCAAATAAGCGCTAATAAACGCAGTTTCTATTATTTCCACGCGACAATTATTAATAGCAAATTCCAGCTCTTTCCATTAAGAAAATAAAAAGCGGATGATTGTTCATGATTGAACTTGATTCTATTTTTTGAACAATTTCATCCAATATGGCAAACGCCATGTTATTATTTTTACGCCCATCTGCATTCGGGCCTTCAGCCTTTCTGGAAACCGGAGTCGTTGCGCTGTCGTTGAAAGTCCCCCCGTCTGAGTAACCATCGTGCTGCGCGCGCTGCTTTGTTGCGCGCATTGATATTGCTTTAACGGTACGCACTGGAAAATGACAGTGCGGCTTTGATGTTTTCCTTTTCTTCAAGGAATCAGAATGAAAAAAATCCTTTTGCACGCAGCAGCATGCACTGTTGTCGCCCTTGCATTTCCCCAGATGTCCCAGGCAGCCGGCGTGACGGTCAGTTTTTCGCCGAATCCCGCTGTGGCTGGTCAAACCGTGCGCTTCACCTGGAGCAGCCGCATCGGCAGCATCTGTGAAATCGAAGGCGTGCCGGGCATTACGTTTGGCCGTCACAGCGGCAGCTACAGTTTCGTCGCCAGCGAAAACTTAAGCGCCTATGTGATGTGCGAATATGCCGACCGTTTCTATACCGGCTCATCGAATTTGACTGTGAGCAATTCCGCACCCAAGCCGGTGGTGAATGTCAGCTACTCGCCCAGCACCATCGTCAGCGGCCAAGCCACCACCTTCAGCTGGTCGTCCAGCAACGCCACCTCCTGCAGCACGCCGGCAGGCTCCGGCACTTCCGGTTCGACCGTGTTGTATCCAAGCAGCAGCCAAACCACCAGCGTGACATGCAGCGGGGCCGGCGGCTCGACCACCGCCAGCGCCAGCGTGACGGTGCAGCCGGCGGGCGGAACCCCGAGCGTCAGCTTGAACGTGTCGCCGACTTATCTGTACAACCCGGGCTCTGTCACGGTGAGCTGGAACTCGACCAATACCACCAGCTGCGATCTGGGTGGCGCCGTGAGCGGCAGCATCAATATGTATCGTTCTTACACCGATTACATTGATCAGACCTGTTATGGCCCGGGCGGCAGCGACACCGCGTCGGTGCTGGTGACGGTGCAAGGCACTCATATCCCGCTGCTGCCGCAAGGCATTCCGCAAACCGATCAAGACATCCCGCAAACCGATCTGGCTGCGCTCGGGATTGATCTGAAACGCCCGGGCATGTTCTGGCGTCGCCTGAATCTGAATCGCGATGGCGATAAAGATCTGATCGTGGTCGATTCACAACGTCAAGTGGCGTACATCCTGCTCGCCCAAAATGGCCGCTATCCGCGCATCAATAAGATTGTGCGTCTGGTCAGCGCCTTGAGCGATATCAAGGCTATCCACGTACCTGCAAACGGCGGCCCGATCCGCGTCCGTGTGGAACGTTGATCGATCCTGCTTGACTTGCCTGGCTCGCCAGGCTTGTAACAAAAACGGGGACATGGTTTGCGCCATGTCCCCGTTCACATTTCCAGCGCCGGCGCTGCGCCCATCACTTGGTGAACAAACGCTCCCGTTTGGTGTGGGTATAACCCAGGCGTCCGTCTGACAGCCATTGCGCCGTCACCACCATACCGTACACGGTGGAACCGGCCATGGTGTGCTGGCTTTTGCTGCTCAAACCGTAATAACTTTTGCTGCCGCCGCCGTAATTGGCGTGTGCCACGCTGAATTGCATCCGCATCGCATTCACCAGCTGGCTGCCGGCGGCGTGGCCGTTTTTATCCATGCTGTACAAATGATTCGCAATCCAGCCTTCTTCCATCTGGTTGTAGTCAGGCGGTAAAAACGCACTCCAGGTCAGTCCCGCGCCCGGCCCTTTGGCTTCCACAATCATGAATTCATATTTGCCTGTGCCCAGATCTTTGGCCCAGATCTGATCGATGCCTGTGCCGGAATGCAGATGAAAGCCCCATAGCATCTCAAATCCGGGGAATTTTTCCAGCATGCAGATGGCAGTCGCAGCCTCGCCCACGCACTCGGTCAACACCGAATCTTGCGCCGGAATCAGCATCTTATTGGTGACGGCATTGAAATGCTGGCGCACTTCGGGATCAGCGCTGATGCCGCTCACATCCTGGGTCAGCGCCTGCCAGGTCTTGACGCAGGAAATATCCAGCCAGGCGAAAGGAAGCTGCACGATATTGCCGCTGGCGTTATTAAAATTCGGCATCTTGCTCGCATCGTCATAATATTTGACCGAGGCGTGCTGGCCGGTGAAAGGCCAGGCAGTCAGCGGCGGCGCGGCATTGGTGCGCCCCTGCGCCTGATGCGGATTGAAAATCTTGGGTTTTTTATGCACCGTCACATCATATTCAAAGGTTTCTTCGTCATAACGTGACTCCATCTCATGATAATCAGTGCGCTTTTTGGGGCGGGTGGAATAGCCGGTGGAAGATGTCATGTGCAACTCCTGTCGCTGGAAGTGAAATACAACTATAGCAGTTCCGCCGCGCGCAAACCCCACCATGCAGCTTCCTCAAACACACTGAAGCCGGATAAGTCGGCATGTGCAAACAAAATCGGCCCGCGCGCCTGGCGCAGGGCCTGTACCCCCGGATTGTTGCGGAAACCCGGAACCGGGGCCGCCATTGCATGCCCTCGTATCGTCAACTCCACCTGCTCCACGCATGCCGCAAAGCGCCAGCCGTAGGCGGCATGCAAATCGCGCATCGCCAATTCCAGCAATTCCTCTTTACTGGCGCGGTCCAGCCATTTGCGCGCAGCGTCGATCTCCATATGCGACATGGCGACATAGGAGGTGAATACAGTTTTCGGCGGCGGCGTCTGGCGGATCTGCTGATGGGTCGATACCACATAACCCAGGCCAGGCGCGGAATACACCACATTGTCCCAACTCAAGGGCACATGCGGTTTTTCCTCAGGAAAGCGGCGCAAGAGGAAATTCGCCACCAGCCAGGGCGCATAGCGCGGCGTGTCGCGTTGCGGCTCGAAGCCTAATTCGCGGATGTGCGGAATGATGCGCGCCGCCAGGTACAGGGGCATGGCGCAAATCGCGTTTTGCGCCTGCAGCGCAAAAAATTCCGGCTGGCCATCCGCGCCCAGGCGCAAACAATGCGCCTCCACCCCGCCGCCGGCGCGCAACTGCAGACGGTAAGCGCTGCCCTGCATATGGCGCGCGCCGCCCAGGCGATCCATGCCGCGCGCCAAGTGGGACAGGCCATCCGGCCAAGTCAGCCATGCGCCATGATTCGCATTCGCAGCCTTGCCCCAGCGGCTGCAGTAATAATGCAAACCGGCCCAGGCGGAAATCTGGTCATGGCTGCGGCCATAATCGTCGCGGCAGCAATAATCCAGATACCAATGCAAAGTCGGCGCGCGATAGCCCTGCTGTTCCATCCAGGCTTTCAGACTGAGCTTATCCAGCGCCATCCATTCCGGGTCGGTCGAAGACAGCTCGGTGGGAAACACAAATACGCGCCGCCCATCGCGCCCATGCAGCGCGCGCAAGCGTTCAACTTCAGCAAAAAAGCGTTTATGTTCGTCCAACTCCCATTGCGGCGTCTCTTCAGTCGGCAAAAAGCCATCCTGCCAATAGCCATTGCGCAGCAGGCGTTCTTCCGGCGCATGCAGCACGCAGCTTTCATCGTACAAGGGCGCTTCGGCATAAGGATCGCGCTTGATAATCCCCAAATCGAACAGAATTTCACGCACATGCGCCGATTCCGGCGATGGCAAGGGCAGATAATGTCCGCCGCGCGGATAGTGGTATGCGCCAAACGCGCCGCCGGCGGCATTGCCATGCAATTGCGGGCCATCCAGCATGAGGACGTCAGTACGTCCCTTTTTGCGAAGCTTCCAGGCGGCAGTCAATGCCGCCACGCCAGACCCCAAAATCAGGGTTTGGCAGCTGGCGCGCAAAGCCGGTTGCGGCAAGGGGACGCCTTGTTGCGCCTGGCGCAGCAGATTGCGCAGAAAATGCCCTTCGCTGCGGCCCGGCGCATAAATCGTGGCCGGCATTTCCAGCCATTTCCAGGCCGCGCCGGCGCTGCCGGCCAGCACACTGAGACCGGCCCCGGCCTGCAGCAAAAATTGACGCCGGCTCATCGCAACACCTGGCGCCAATCTTGTTCAAATTCGCGCACCAGGGATTGCGTATTCAGCCGGTTCGGCGGCATTTGCAAATGCGGCATATCGGGCGGGAATTCAAACATGGCGCGCGTGGTGCTTTCGTTCAGATAACGCAAGGGCAGACGATAGCTTTTCGGCGGCTGATAATTGCTTTGCGGCGAAGCCAGAATGAATCCCCATTCGCCGAATGAAGGGACATATGCGTGATAGGGCCAGGTTTTCAAACCGGCTTCGCGCAAGGTGGCTTCGATTGTCCAATACGCGTGCGGCGCAAAAAAAGGCGAAGTCGATTGCACCACAATCAAGCCATGCGCCGCCACATGCCGCCGCAGCGTCTGGTAAAACGGCTCGGAATACAGCTTGCCCAGAGCATACGAAGATGGATCAGGAAAATCCACAATCGCAACGTCAAACATCTCTTGCGTTTCCTGCAGCCAGATGGCGGCGTCGGCATTGATCACGCGCGCCTTGGGATTGCTGAGCGAGCCTTGATTCAATTTCGCCAATTCAGGACGCTGACGGAAAGCATTCGTCATGGCCGGATCAAGATCAACCAAGGTGACATGTTCGATATTCGGATAGCGCAATACTTCGCGCAGGGCCAAGCCATCGCCGCCGCCCAAAATCAAAACCCGCTTGGCCCAGGGCGTTTTTTCCAGGGCGGGATGCACCAGCGCTTCGTGGTAGCGGTATTCGTCGCGCGTGGAAAATTGCAAATTGCCATTGATGTACAGCCGGGTGTCATCCTTCCAGCGCGTAATCACCAGGCGTTGATACGGCGTGCTGGTGGAGTAAATCACTTCATCGCCAAACAGGCCGCGCTCGCCCCATTGCACCAGGCGGTCAGAATAGGCAAAGCCGAAGCAGAGCAGCAAAAACACCAGCGCAGCGCGCAAAATCCGTCCTGTCACATTCTGCAGCTCACGGCGGAAAGCGTGGATAGTCCAAATCGCCACCGCCACATTCGCCAAGCCGAATAAAAAGCCGGTGCGCGTCAAGCCGAGTTGCGGCGCCAGCACCAGCGGAAACAGAACCGAGACGGCGAGCGCGCCCAGATAATCAAAAGTGAGCACGCCGCTCACCAGATCATTGAACGCGGTCTGGCGCGCATTCAAGACCCGCATCACGAGCGGAATCTCCATCCCGACCAGCATGCCGATCAAAAACACGCTGACATACAACAAGGTGCGAAAAGGAACCGCCATCCAGGCGTAGGAGAGAAATAAAAACGCGGCGGAACAACCGCCCAGCAAGCCGATCACCAATTCGATATCAATGAAGCGCGCCAGCACCTGCTCTTCTTTGACGAATTTGGAAAAATGCGCGCCCACCCCCATTGCGAACAGATAGCAGCCGATGATGGTGGAAAACTGCAGGATCGAGTCCCCCAGCAAATAGCTGGCCAGAGCGCCGGCGATCAATTCGTAAGCCAGGCCACAAGAGGCGACTACGAACACCGACAGGATTAAAATTCGTTTTGTCATGCGCAAAAATTGTTCTAAGATAAGCGGGCTTGCTTTACGGCTGTCCGGTTGGGCAGCTGCATATAATAACGCGGGCCGGCGTTGATCTTGTGCTCTGCACAGTTTTCAGCGGCAGCCAAACAAACTTCCACCTTGCGAGAGATTGCCTTGAGCCCGATTCAACCTGAAGCATTCCTGCATTACGCCGCATATGTCCTGCTGGCTGCCGGCATGACCATTGTTTTCCTGCTGGTGTACACCAGGCTCACTCCGCACGACGAATTGGCCCTGATCCGCAACGGCAAAAGCGCCGCATCTCTGTCCCTCGGCGGGGCCTTGCTGGGTTTCATCATGACCCTCGCCTCCTCCATCATGCACACGCAAAGCTATGTCCAGTTCATCATCTGGTCGGTGGCGGCGCTGGCGGTGCAGTTGCTGGTGTACCTGGTTTTAAGCCTGCTGTTGAAAGATATCCCGCAACAGCTGGAAAAAGATAATGTCGCCTTTGGCGGCCTGGTTGGTGCGGTCTCTTTGGCGATGGGTGTGATCAACGCCGCATGCATCTATTAATTTAGAAGTATTTGCGCAAATTACTTCCGAAAAATTGAAGTATGGATGCGCCTATGCTATCGCCATATGACATGTATTGATACAATCTGCCTGATTCAGCCGCTGCCTGATGCGGCACACTGACAGGGCTGGCGGATGTTTCCGCGCTGTGACGGGTGGAACGCCCGCCTTTACCAACTGAAACAAGGATAAACATCATGGGCCTCGGTTCGTTTTTCAAGAAACAGTTTATAGACGTTCTGCAGTGGAACGAAGACAGCGATGGCGTACTGGCGTGGCGCTATCCGATGCAGGATTTTGAAATCCAGAATGGCGGCACGCTCACCGTGCGCGAATCGCAAATGGCGGTGTTTGTGAATGAAGGCCAGATCGCCGACGTATTCGGCCCCGGCAATCACACCCTGACCACGCGCACCCTGCCGCTTTTGACCAACCTCAAGAACTGGGACAAACTGTTTGATTCCCCGTTCAAGTCTGACGTGTATTTCTTCAGCACCCGCATCCAGACCGGGCGCAAATGGGGCACCACCCAGCCGATCACGATCCGCGACAAGGATTTTGACATGGTGCGCATCCGCGCCTTCGGCATGTATTCCTACAAAATCGCCGACCCGGCCAAATTCTTCAAAGAAATCAGCGGCACACGCGAGCAATTCACGCGTGAGGAAGTGGAAGACCAATTGCGCGGCCTGATGCTGGCGGACATGGCTTCCGCGCTTGGCGCCAGCCAGGTGCCCTTCCTCGATATGGCGGCGAATCAAGCTTTGATGGCGCAACAGCTCAAAGGCGGCATCAGCCAGATGTTTGAACGCTATGGCTTGCTGCTGGATCAGTTCGCGGTAACCTCGGTCAGCCTGCCGGACGAATTGCAAGCCGCGCTGGACGAACGGATTGCCGCCGGTATGAAGGGCGGCATGAGCCAATCCAAGCTGGATGGCTTCACCAAGTTCCAGGTCGCCAACTCGATTCCGCTGGCGGCGCAAAACGAAGGCGGCTTGGCCGGCCTGGGCGCCGGGCTGTCTGCCGGTCTGGGCTTTGGCCAGGTGATGGCGGGTGCGATGAATCAGGCGCTGATGCCGCAAGCGCCACAGGCGCCAGTCGCAGCGCCGCAGGCGCCGGTGGCGGCAGCCCCTGCCGCGCCGGCTGAGGAACCGCTCGAAGCGCGTTTGGAAAAGCTCAAAGGTCTGCTCGACAAGGGCTTGATCGGACAAGCTGATTTCGACAGCGCGAAAGCGGAAATTCTGAAAAAACTGATAGGTTGATCAGGCATACCAGATGCAACAAGTCTCTTGCCCGGGTTGCGGCGCGCCGGTAGCGTTCCGCTCACATGCTTCAGTACTCGCAGTCTGTGAGTACTGCAGCACGACTGTCATGAAGGATGCCGATTCGGTCAAAGACCTGGGCAAGATGTCGGCTGTGCTGGAAGATTATTCGCCCTTCCAGATCGGCACATCGGGCCGTTTCGGCAAACGCAGTTTCACCATCATTGGCCGGATTCAGCTGAGTTATGAAGCAGGCCGCTGGAATGAGTGGTACTGCATGTTCGATGATGGCGAAACCGGCTGGCTGGGCGATTCGTCCGGCCTGTACACCTTCACGCTTGAGCGCGATGTGCCGCAAGAGCGCATGCCGGCTTTCTCCGCGCTGCAAGTCGGGCGCGCGATGAAGTTTGAGGGCAATTCCTATATCGCAGCGGAAATCCGGCGCGGTTCCTGCATTGGCGGCCAGGGTGAATTACCGTTCAAAGTCGGGGCCGGCTATGAAATCGAAGTGGCCGATTTCCGCTTTGGCAAAAACTTTTTGACGCTGGATTATTCCGACGACAAAGTGCGCGCTTATACCGGGCAGGCGGTCAAGCTGGAAGATTTGCAATGCCAGCTGCTGCGCGATGACGATACGATCAAGGAAAGCGCCGCAAAATTCAAAGGCAAGGTGAAATCGCTCGACTGCCCTTCTTGCGGCGGCAGCATCACCTACGCGCCCGGACTGTCGAAACATTTGCACTGCTCATCCTGCCATGCGCAAATCGACGCTTCCAGCCCGAAGGCGCAAGTGGTCAAGGCGGCGGAAGAAGTGGATGCGGTGTATACCACGCTGCAATTGGGCATGACGGCCAAAATCGCCGGGGTCGAACACCGCATCATCGGTTTGATGATGCGCGTCGATGATGAGGGCACGCCCTGGACCGAATATCTGCTGTACAACACGCGCGGCCTGTTCCTTTGGCTGATCGAAACCAATACCGGCTGGGCGCGCGCAAGCGTGCAGGATAATTGGCCGCAATGGGATCTGGGCGACAATGCCGTGCTCGGCAATCAGGAATTTTCCAAACTCTATGACTATCAAGCCAGCGTGACATACGCGCTGGGGGCTTTCAATTGGCGCGTGAATGTCGGCGATCAGGTCAAAGTCACCGAATTTGAATGCGGCCAGGCCAAGCTGGCGGCGGAAAGCACGACGCAGGAACTGACCTGGTCCTTATCCACGCCTGTGAAGCCGGAGCAGATCCGCGAGTGGTTCGGGCAAGATGTGGCAGCGGATAAGGCTGATGACGACGGCAAAATCAGCGCGAAAAAATTTATCTGGTGGCTCTTGATTATCAATGCCATTCCGGCGCTGGGCGGCGGGATTTTGGTGTGGTTCCTGATCCTGATCGGCATCCTGATGTTGTGGTTGCCTTCCTGGTATTTAAATAATCAAGTCGGCGGAGATGGCGCATGAAAGGCAAGTACACAGTCTATGCGCTGGTGGTGGTGTTGCTGACATCTGTCGCCAGCTGGGGCAAATTATTTTCCAGCAGCAGCAGCGGCAGCAGCAGTGGCAGCAGCTGGAGCAGCCGCTCCAGTGGCGGCAGTTGGGGCGGCAGCACTGGAGGAGGCCACAAGTGAGCAGCGCGCATCACGCCAGCGGCCAACATTTGCTGGCGGATCTGCACGGCGTAGCCCCGTCTGTATTGCAAGACGGTGCGGCGCTGGAAGCCTTGATGCGTGAAGCGGCGCAACGCGCCGGCGCGCATATCCTGTTTTCCCATTTACACAGCTTCGGCCCGCAAGCCGGCGTCACCGGCGTGCTGCTGCTGGCCGAATCGCATATTTCGATTCATACCTGGCCCGAATCCGGCTTTGCCGCACTGGATATTTTCATGTGCGGGGCAGCGCAACCCGGGCTGGCGCTGGATTTTCTGTGCCAGGCCTTGCAAGCGCAACAGGTGCAAACCCGCACCGTGGCGCGTGGCGATGGTTCTGCTGTTTGAGGAAATTTCTCATGCATTCCGATCATGTGATCAAACTCAGCAGCCGCATCCTGTATGGCGCGATTTTGCTGCTGGTGTATTGGGTGTTTTGTTTTCTGTTGATCAATGCCTTTGATTTGAAGGTGTTTCGCGAATCGCTTTCTTCCATGTTCGGCATGAGTCTGCTCGGCATTTTCGCGGTGCTGGGCGGCGCATTGATTTTAAATATCAGCGCCAATCTGAACAAAATCTCCGCCGCGCAGGCCGCTGCGGCCGGGCTGGCGCCGCCGCCGGATATGGCGCCGCGCAAACGCAATCTGCGCGCCCTCGCCTTGCTGCTGCTGTTTCCCTTGCTGGCGGCGCTGCTGTTTGGCGCGCATCATGTTTCCACCAAACGCAAAAACGCATTGGTGGAACAAGCCGGCTTGCATTTATTGAACAGCAATCAAAGCGCGATTCAAGCCTTGCGCGATTACCGTTTTGAACGCGCCTGGCTGGAGCAAGCCAGGGAAAATCTGCTGGTCTTGAATAATATCGATACCCGTGTGCCAGTGGTGCATCTGGTGGCGCAAGACCAGATTCAAAAGCAAAACGTGCTGCTGAGTTTTTCCCCGCACGAGTTGCAGCGCGCTTTGCACCCCGAAAAGGATGAGGCTGGCAAGCGCACTGACAATGAGCCAACACCGCTGAACAAGGGCGATTTCCTGTTGAAAACCACGCACCAGGAAAGGCAATATCTGGAACAGGTTTTCGCCGGTAAACAACGCAACCCGCGCCTGTTCCGCGAAGGCGCGACAATGCGCTTGTATCACCCGCTGCAGCAGATGGGCGGCAATGTGGCGCTGTTGCTGACAGAAGAACAGCATTACGGGAAAATGTGAGCCTGACGGATTGGCCAAGGCCCGCAACATGGGGGCCGGCTTGCGGTCTCTGAAACGGCATATCCAAGCTGATGCGCCGCCTTGGCAGCCGAAGCATCCGCCAAAATAACTAGCACGCCACCGCCAAAAGGCGTATTCACCTAGCCAATCTGCAGCATACCGCCAGCCTGAAGCAGAATGGCTGTCGGCTCGCGCTCTGACTATCATTGCGGTATCCCAATCTTTTCAATTTCACCGTGAACAAAGCCCCGATTACCGACTGGAATCCGGATTCGCCTGCATTTTGGCAGGTGCAGGGGCGCGCGCTGGCGCAACGCAATCTGGCGCTGTCGGTCGCCAATCTGGTGCTGTCGTTTGGCGTCTGGATGGTATGGAGTGTGCTGGTGGTGCAATTGCCGGCGGCAGGCTTTGAATACAGTCCCAATCAATTATTCTGGCTGGCCGCCTTGCCCGGTTTGTCCGGCGCCTTGCTGCGCATTGTGTACACCCTGTTGGCGCCGGTGTTTGGCGGCCGGCGCTGGACGGCCCTGTCTTCGCTCAGTCTGAGCCTGCCTTTGCTGGGCTTGTATTTGACCTTGCAGAATACGGACAATGTTTATCCCAGCTTCCTGCTGCTGGCCTTGCTGACCGGCATGGGCGGCGCCAATTTCACCTCCTCGCTCTCACATCTGGCGCCGTTTTACCCGCAACAACAACAAAAAGCGATTCTTGGCCTGCATGCCAGCCTGGCCAATCTGGGCGTGGCCCTGGTGCAATTTCTGCTGCCGCTGTTAATGCATTGGCTGCTGTTAAGCGGCGTCAGCACGCAAGACAGCCTGCGTTTCACCCTGCTGCCCTGGTTCATCCTGTTGACGCTGGCGGCCATCTCGGCTTGGTTGGGCATGAATGATCTGCCCTGCACGCCACCCAGTCTGACCAGTCATCTGCGCCCTTTCCGCAAGCGGCAAAATTGGTTGATGAGCTGGCTGTATCTGGGCAGTTTCGGTTCGTTTATCGGCTTTGCCGCCGCTTTTCCGCTGTTAGCGCAACTGGGTTGGCATGGCGCGCTGCCGCCGGAAGTGGTATTTGCCGGGCCGCTGTCAGGCGCGCTGGCGCGCTGGGCCGGCTTGCGCCTGATGCCGCCGCAACCGGCGCGCATGCTCTTGTTCGGTTTTCTCGGCATGGCGGCCTGCTGTTTGCTGATTGAATGGCAGTTCGGGCGCAACGGCTGGGCTTGGCCTTTTTATCTGACCATGCTGATGCTGTTTTTATGCACCGGTCTGGCGAATGCCGCCACTTTTCATCTGATGCCGAATGCGAATAACAGCGATGCGCCGCAAGCCGTGCTGGCGTTTGCCTCCACCATCGCTGCATTGGGCGCTTTTGTGATTCCGAAAAGCCTGGGCAGCGCCTGGGCGGTGTGGGGCGATCCGGCGCCAGCCTTCTGGCTGTTCTTCTGCTTCTTCCTATCCTGCGCATTGCTGAGTTTGCACTTGCTGCCGCGCCCTTCCGCACGCGCACATAGCGTGCATTGAGACGGCGACGACATCAGAATGACATCAAAAACCTGGCGCAACACCCTGTTGCCGCCAGACTTCAAGCGAGCGCTTCGCCTCATCAATCACCCCAGGCTCAGTTTCTTTTAGCAAAAACCACTGCATCAGATTCGCATAATTCTCTTGTGGCAAATAGCGCAAAGCCTCGGCCACATTAAAGCGCTGATTGGGATGGTCTGCCGGTAAACGCATGAATTCATGAATCAAATCATCGAGCAATTGGGCATGCGATTTGGCGTAGTGTTTCGCCAGTGGCGGCAACAATTGGCTGGCTTGATATACCCTGCTATTTTTTAGTGATTGATGAATTGCTTTACTCATATCCGCTGCCAAACTGTGGTGCGAAAGAGATTGCAAAACATATTTGAAATGGGATTTAAAATAACGTTGCGGATAAAGCGCCAGAAAACGATGACAAACAGGAAGAATTTCTTCAACCTCTCCTGTCTTTTCGGCATAGTAATAAAAAGCCAAAGCCATTTCATCCAGATAATTATCGTGACCGTAAATTCGATCCGGCTCCAATGCGAACTCAAAAACAGGGGCCTGCGCTAAGAGAGCGTGAAATACTTGCAATGCTTGCGGTCTGCCCCAGGCCAGCGCCAGCAAGAGTGCTTGATAACGAATGAAAACATCAGCGTGGCTCAGTAATGTGCACACCGCATCCGCTCTGGCTTCATCAACCTCTTCCATCAGCTGCGCATCACGCAAACTGTCGATTTCACCATCCTCGTTGGTGTAGAGCAGCTTGACAATTTCTTGATCCATATTATTTTACCGTGAAATATTGTGATGGCACGATGCCCTTGATGAGCCCTTCAACATCCCGCATTGTATTTTTAAGATCATTTTTCGCACTCTCCATTTTTTCAAGATTATTTTTACTTGGATTATTCTCATATTTCAATTTTGCTTTATCAAATGCTTCTTGATGTACTTTTTGAATTTCTGTGGATCTGAAGATTTCGACATCTTGAAGCTTCCCCGACTGAATATCAGCCTCCAGCTTTTTGATATCCAGCTTAATTTCGGACTGCCCATACAGTTTGGCAGTGTCAGTTTTCTCCGAAAATGAAGTGTAGGGACTATCGCTTTTGGCCGGCTCCGCTCCCCGGATATGTTGCCGGAAATTCGTTTTGCCATGCGGGTTGGCCGGACGCAGGTTTCCTTCGCTGTCAATGTGCGATTTGATCCTGTCCGCTTTTGCTCCCACTGAAGAATAAGGCCGGTCGTCGCGTCTGATCCAAAATCTATCTTCATTATACTTTCCAAGCCCGCGTGCGCCATCCTTGGCAAACGCTTGCCATGGACTGCCCGGAATGCGTAAAAAATGAGCGTAGAATTTGGCGCCGCTGCGCGCGCCTGCCAGCGCGCCCAATACGGAACCGCCCAGCGCCATGGCGCGCTGTCCGTCTGAACCTTCACCAAACCAAACTCCGCCCAGGTATGAAGCGCCATAGCCGCCAGCCACGCCACCTATCAATCCAGCGACTGCAATCACAGGCCCGAACAACACGGTGGCGCTGGCCAAACCCAAACCAAGCAGGGTGTATTCAATCCAGTGCGGTATTTCTGAAGCGACAGGATCGGTGGTGACCGTCGGGCCGCCTGCTCTGACATTCATGGCCCCGCTTCCAAGTTTGCCGCCACAAGCGCTCATATCGCCAACGCGCAACGGTTTTTGAGCAAAATCTCCGGCCCGCTTGGCTTAGTTGCAGCAAGGAGGCAAGCCGTCCTGGCCAGGAAAGACCCCGCTTACGCCTTTTCTATGCAAGTTTTTCCCCGCGCACTCCCTTATAATGTCGGATTGTTGTCATCATCCCTTGCCGTTTCGCCATGCAATTGCTCGCTGTCGGTTTGAACCACACCACCGCCCCTGTCTCGCTGCGCGAGCAATTGGCGTTTGCGCCGGATCAAGTCGGCCACGCGGTGCAAGCCGCTCGCAGCTGGTTTGCGCGCCATGCGCCGGATCAGTCCGCCGCCAGCGAAGCCGCGATTCTCTCGACTTGCAACCGCACTGAAATTTATTGCGCCCACGCCTTAGCCAATCCGGTGGACGCCGCCGCCCATTTCCTGGCCGATTATCACAAGCTGCAACACAGCCAGCTGCGCCCGCATTTATACGCCCTGCCGCAAGACGGCGCGGTGCGGCATGCCTTCCGCGTCGCCTCCGGGCTGGATTCGATGGTGCTGGGCGAGCCGCAGATTCTGGGGCAGATGAAAGACGCGGTGCGTCAAGCCGATGCGGCGGGCGGCCTGGGCGCGTATCTGCATCAAATGTTTCAGCGCACTTTTGCGGTGGCCAAGGAAGTGCGCACCACCACCGAAATCGGCGCCCACAGTGTGTCAATGGCGGCGGCGGCAGTGCGGCTGGCGCAACGCATTTTTGACAGTATCAGCGAACAGCATGTGCTGTTCATCGGCGCCGGTGAAATGATTGAATTGTGCGCGACTCACTTTGCCGCGCAAAATCCGAAATCGCTGACCATCGCCAACCGCACCCTGGAGCGCGGCGAAACCCTGGCGCATCGCCTGGGCGGGCAGGCGATCCGCTTGGCCCAGCTGCCGGAACAATTGGCCCAGTTTGACATTGTGATTTCCTGCACCGCCTCCAGCCTGCCGATTATCGGCCTGGGGCTGGTTGAGCGCGCACTCAAAGCGCGCCGCCGCAAGCCGGTGTTTATGGTGGATCTGGCGGTGCCGCGCGATATCGAGCCGGAAGTGGCGCGCCTCAACGATGTGTTTCTGTACACCGTGGATGATCTTGGCGCCGTGGTGCAAACCGGGCTGGAGCACCGCCAGGCGGCGGTGGCGCAAGCCGAGGCCATCATCGAGACCCGGGTGCAATCCTTCATGCATTGGCTGGACGACCGCGCCCTGGTGCCGGTGATCCGTGGCTTGCATGAGCAAAGCGAGGCGATCCGCCTGCACGAGCTGGAGCGCGCGCGCCGCCTGCTGGCCAAGGGCGAGGATGTGGACAGCGTGCTGGAAGCGCTGTCGCGCGGGCTGAGCGCCAAATTTTTGCACGGCCCGCAACAAGCCCTGCACCAAGCCCAGGGCGAAGAAAGGGCGCGTCTGGCCGGCCTGCTGCCACAACTCTTCCGCACCCGCCGCCGCTAGCTGCGCCGCCTGCAGCGCCGCCCGCCCCTTCTGTACCTGAACCGGATATTTTATGAAGCCTTCGATGCTGGCCAAGCTTGAGCAATTGGCCGACCGCTTAACCGAACTCGACCATTTACTGATGGATGGCGAGGCTACCGCCAATCTGGACAATTACCGCAAACTCACGCGTGAGCATGCCGAGCTGTCGCCGCTGGCGGCGCTGTTTGCGCAATACCGTCAGGCCGGACAGGATCTGGCCACCGCCCAGGAATTATTGCAAGACCCGGACATGAAAGAGTTTGCGCAGGAAGAAATCAATCTTGCGCGCGAAACTGTGGCCGGCCTGGAGCTGGATTTGCAAAAAATGCTGCTGCCCAAGGATGAAAACGACGAACGCAATATTTTTCTGGAAATCCGCGCCGGCACGGGCGGCGATGAATCGGCCCTGTTCGCCGGCGATTTGCTGCGCATGTACACCCGCTTCGCCGAGCGCCAGGGCTGGCGTGTGGAAATGGTGTCGGAATCGGCCTCTGATCTGGGCGGCTATAAGGAAGTGATTTGCAAAATCGTCGGGCAAGGCGTGTATTCGCGCTTGAAGTTTGAATCCGGCGGCCACCGCGTGCAGCGCGTCCCGGCCACCGAGGCGCAGGGGCGCATCCATACCTCGGCCTGCACCGTGGCGGTGATGCCGGAAGTGGCGGACGTGGGCGATGTGAATATCAATCCGGCGGATTTGCGCATCGACACTTTCCGCGCTTCGGGCGCCGGCGGTCAGCACATCAATAAAACCGATTCCGCCGTGCGCGTAACGCATATCCCCAGCGGCCTGGTGGTGGAATGCCAAGATGACCGCAGCCAGCACAAAAACAAGGCGAATGCGCTGGCGGTGCTGGCGACGCGCTTGAAAGACATGCAATTGCGCGAACAGCAAAGCAAACAGGCCGCCACCCGCAAAAGTCTGATCGGCTCAGGCGACCGCAGCGAGCGGATTCGCACTTATAATTTCCCGCAAGGACGGGTGACAGATCACCGCATCAATCTGACGCTGTACAAACTCGATTTTGTGATGGATGGCGATTTGCAGGAACTCAGTCAGGCTTTGGCTGCCGAACACCAGGCCGAGTTGCTGGCTGCGCTTGGCGAAACCTGATCCCCGGTATTACTGCCTGACTTAGAGAGGAAGACAAGATGGCGCTTATCAAACCACGCACGCTGTTGATTATTTGCGGCATACTCAGTCTGGCCGCCATCGGCTGCGCCTGGTATTTGCAGCATTACAAAGATATGCTGCCATGCCCGTTGTGCGTGATTCAGCGTTATGCCTTTCTGGGCGTGGCGCTGTTTTGTCTGATCGGCGGCATCGGCAACGCCACCCGCCTCGGCGGCGTATTCGGGCTGTTGAGCGCGCTGGGCGGCTTGGGCACGGCCATCCGCCATGTCTGGGTGCAAGCCCATCCTTCTGTTTCCTGCGGCATTGATCCGATGGAAACCATGCTCAACCGCATCATTACCGCTGATCTCGTGCCGCAATTATTCAAGGCGGACGGTCTGTGCAGCGATGTGCATGCGTTGCTCGGCTTGACCATTCCGCAATGGTCGCTGGTGGGCTTTTCCGGCCTTACCCTGTTGCTGCTCTGGTCGTTGGTGCAACGCCGTGACTGAGGCATGGCCGGAAGCGCCTTGCACCCTGGCGCAATTGCAAAGCTGGCTGCACAGCCAGTCCGGCTTGCCGGCGCTGGAAGTGCGCATGCTGTTGATGCAAGCCTTACAGTTTTCGCGCACCGAATTGATGACGCGCGATCACACCACACTGGAGGCGCCGCAATTGGCGCAGGTGCGCAGTCTGATCCAACGCCGTTGCGCCGGGGAGCCGATGGCCTACATCAGCGGCGAGCGCGAATTTTTCGGCCTGCCGCTGCAGGTCAATCCGGCAGTCTTGATTCCACGTCCCGACACCGAATTGCTGGTTGAGCTGGCGGCGCAACATGCGCCCAACGGCGGCGCCGTGCTGGATATGGGCGCCGGCAGCGGCGCCATCGTGCTGGCGCTGGCCCATTTGCGCCCCGATCTGCAGTTGTGCGCACTGGACGCCAGCAGCGCGGCGCTGGAGGTGGCGCGCGCCAATGCCGCGCGCTTGCAGCAAGCCGGCTTGCTGCAAAACGCGCCCCAGTTTTTGCTCAGCGACTGGTTCAGCGCATTGCCGGCGCATATGCGCTTCGCCCTGATCGTCTCCAACCCGCCCTACATTGCCGCTGATGACAAGCATTTACAACAGGGTGATTTGCGCTTTGAGCCGGCGCAGGCGCTGACCGACGGAGCCGACGGTTTGCAGGATTTGCGTCATATCATTACGCACAGCCCGGCCTGGCTGGAGGAAGGCGGCTGGCTGTTATTGGAACACGGCCATCAGCAGGCCGCCGCAGTCCGCGCCTTGCTGCAAGCACATGGCTTTGTTCAGGCGCAGTCCTGGCGCGATCTGGCCGGCATCGAGCGCGTCAGCGGAGCTTGCCGCGCGGCGTCGCGCTGAACTGATCAGGCCGGCGGCAAAGCGCGAGTGGCATGGCCAATAATGGCTATACGCCAAACTGTTTGGAAAATCTTTGCTAGAATGCCGCCTACCCCGGCGCCTTGTCTGCGCCAAGCCTGCAAGGAGCACTCCCCCATGTTTCACCCGCTTTGCGCCCCCGCTGCTTCCTTCCCTTTGCCTTCCTGGCGCAAGCTGTTAAGCGCGACCTTGTGTGCGCTTGCGCTGGCAGCCCCGGCGCAGGCGCGCGACGCCGCGCTGCATCAGATTTTTGATGCGGACTGGGCCTGGCGTCTGCGCCAGGACCCGCTGTTGGCCACTGAAACCGGGGAGCGCCGCTACAATCATTTGCTGCCGGATGTCTCGCCGCGCGCACGGCAGGCCGATCTGGCGCACAAGCGCCGCGTGCTGCAAGCGCTGCAGCGCTTTGACCCGGCCCGGCTGGATGAGCAGGATGCGCTTTCACTGCAACTGCTGCGCCGGCAATATCAAATCGATCTGGACAAGGCGGCGCTGACACCGCATAAAATCTATGCCTTGACTGCGCTTGATGGCGGTCATTACGACCTGCTCTCGATGATCGATAAAATGCCGTTTGAAAACCGGCGCGATTATTTGAATTATCTGGCGCGCCTGCGCGCTGTGCCGCAATATCTGCGTCAGTTGCAAGCCCATCTCGACGCGGCGGAAAAAAGCGGCTGGCGCCCGCCGCGCGTGATTTTGAGCAAAGCGCCGCAACAATTACGCCTGCTGGCGCAAACCCTGGCGCACAGCCAATTCAGCGCGCCTTTACAAAACCTGGGGCACACTAAAGCCGATCAGGCGCTGCGCCAACGCTTCCAGCGCGCCTTGCAAAGCGATGTGAAACCGGCGCTGCTGGCCTTCGCCGCCTGGCTGCAAAATGATTATCTGCCGCGTTGCCGCGAAACGGTGGGGGCCGGCGACTTGCCGCAAGGCGCCGCGTATTATCAATTGGCGATCCGCGAAAACACCACCACCGATATGACGGCGGAACAGGTGCATGCGCTGGGCTTGCAGGAAGTCGCGCGGATTCAGCAGGAAATGCAAAGCGTGATGCGCGAAACCGGCTTTAACGGCGATTTCAATGCCTTCGCCAAAAAGCTCAACACTGAGCCGCAATTTTTCCACCAGACCCCGGAAGCCTTATTGCAAGGCCACCGCGAGATGGTGGCGCGCACCCGCCAGGCGCTGCCGGCGCTGTTCGGCAAACTGCCGCACACGCCGCCGGATGTCAAAGCAGCGCCCGGCCCGAATGCGGAACAAGCCGCCGGAGCCTGGTATGAAGCCGGCTCGCCGGATGGCAAGCGGCCCGGACGTTTTTACGCCAACACTTCGGCCCTGCACACCCGGCCCAAGTGGAAAATGGAAACGCTGACCTTGCATGAAGCAGAGCCTGGCCATCATTTTCAGGTCATGTTGGCGCAGGATAATCAAAATCTGCCGGCCTTCCGCCGTTTCGGCTGGCTGGTCGCATATGGCGAAGGCTGGGCCTTGTATGCCGAAAGCTTAGGGCCGCAACTGGGCTGGTTCAAAGATCCCTACGCCCGCTTTGGCCATCTGGATGACGCTTTATACCGCGCCGCGCGCCTGGTGGTGGACACCGGCTTGCACGCCAAGGGCTGGAGCCGGCAGCAGGCGATTGATTATTTAAATCAGAACACGGCCAACCCGCCAGCGGATAATGAGGTGGAAGTTGACCGTTATATCGGCTGGCCCGGCCAGGCGCTGGGCTACAAAATCGGACAATTGAAAATCTTGCAGATGCGCCAGCAAGCCGAAACGGCGCTGGGCGCACGTTTTGATATCCGCGCATTCCACGACTATCTGTTGGCCAGCGGCCCGCTGCCTTTGGATATTCTGGAACAGCGTATGCGCAATTGGCAGCAGACCGCAGCACAGTAATAAACCGCCGAGAGTTCCCCGCCGGCCCATCAAAAAAAGAGAAGGAAGAATAACGTGAGCACACTTTTGGAAAGCCGCATCGCCCTGCTTGGCGCCCCCGCCCGCCGTCATTTGTTGCAACAAGGTTTGCGCGGAATTGAGCGAGAAACCTTGCGCGTTGACGCCTTTGGCAAATTGGCCCACAGCCCGCACCCGCGCGCCTGGGGCAGTGCGCTGACGCATCCGCACCTGACAACCGATTATGCGGAAACGCTGGTCGAATTCATCACCCCGGCGCGGCATGACATCGGCCAGGCGATTGATGATTTGTGCGGCGCACACCGTTTCGCCTATTCCCATCTGCATGATGAAATGCTGTGGATGCATTCGATGCCGGCGCAATTGCCGCCGGAAGATGAAATCGCCATCGCCTGGTATGGGGTGTCCAATCCCGGCATGCTGAAGCACGTCTATCGGCGCGGTCTGGCTTTACGTTACGGCAAAGCAATGCAGTGCATTGCCGGCGTGCACTACAATTTTTCGCTGTCTGAAGATGTCTGGGCGCTGCTGCAAACTGAGGAAGCGCAATTACTGCCGAATCTGGCCAACCTGAGCCGCCAGGATTACCAGTCGGAAAGCTATATGGCTTTGATCCGCAATTTCCGCCGCTACAGCTGGCTGCTGATGTATTTATTCGGCGCGTCGCCGGCGCTGTCCACCTGTTTCCTGCAGGGCCGCGAACATCAACTCGAACGCCTTTCTGACGACACCCTGTTTTTGCCATACGCCACCAGCCTGCGCATGAGCGATCTGGGCTACCAGAACGACGCCCAGACCGATTTGCAACCGCGCGAAAACAGTCTCGAATGTTATGTGCACACCCTGTCTGAGGCGGTGAATAAACCCTGGCCGCCGTATGCGGAACTGGGCTTGCGGCATGGCCAGGACTGGGTGCAAATCTCGACCAATGTGCTGCAAATCGAAAACGAATACTATTCAACCATCCGCCCCAAACGCATCACCAAGCCGGGTGAAAGACCGATTCAAGCGCTGTGCCGGCGCGGCGTGCAATATATCGAAGTGCGTTGCCTGGATGTCGATCCGTTTGAACCCGCCGGCATCGCACGCGACACCGCGCGCTTTATGGATGTGTTTTTGCACTGGTGCGCACTGGCCGAAAGCGCGCCGATTTTCGCCGAGGGCAAGCAGGAAAATGCGCATAACTTCGCCACCGTGGTGAAAGAAGGCCGCCGCCCCGGCCTGCAGTTGCAAAGGAATGGCCATGCCATCAGTTTGCATGACTGGGGCCGTGAACTGATCGCCGAGATGCAAGAGGTGGCGGATCTGCTGGATCTGGTGCGCGGCGACGATACCCATCGGCGCACCCTGGCGCTGCAAGCCGGTAAGCTGGAACACCCGGAATTGACGCCATCCGCGCGCGTGCTTGAGGCCATCCGCTCGTATGACAACAGCTTCCATGAATTCGCCTTGCAGCAATCAGTCTTGCACGCCAACTGGTTCCGCAATCATCCGCCAGCCCCGGAACTGGCGCGCGAATACGAACATATGGCCGAGCAAAGCCTGGCTGAGCAACGCGCCATGGAAGCAGCGGATCAAATCAGTTTTGATGAATACATTGAGGCATATCGCCACAGCAAATTGTGTCAGGAATGCGATCCGGCGCCGGCGCATATGTCAGTGGAATGCGCTTGAAGGGGGTTCGGTGGCCGGCTTGCATGCCTTTGTGATGCAGGCCTTGCCGGGTGGGCGGATCAACGTTTGTTGTTTTTTGGGGTTTGGGGGTTTTGCGGTTTTACGCGACGCCACGTTCCAAGACAAAGCTGGCGATAGTGCTGGCGCTGCCGCCCAGATTCAGACAGGCGGCGCGCTGTGCGCCTGCCACCTGATAGTCTCCGGCCAAACCCGTCACCTGTTTCGCACAGTCCCACAGCATGCGGATGCCGCTGGCGCCGACAGGATGGCCGGCCCCGATTAAACCGCCGGAGGGATTCACCGGCAAACGCCCGCCGAAACACAGGCTGTCATCCTGCAGAGCGCGCCACCCCTCACCAGGCGGCGTCAAGCCAAAATGATCCAGCGCAATGTATTGCGTCATGGCGAAGCAATCATGGGTTTCAATCAAATCCATCTGCCAGACATCGGCCACGCCGGCGCGCGCAAAGGCATCCTGAATCGCCGCCGCCATATGCGGAAACAGCAGCGCATTGCTATGCGCCAATTTGCTCTCCAGCGATAAACCGGCAGTACGCCAGCCCCAGCCGCTGATGCGCGCCAGCTGATGCAAGCTTTTGCCGTGCAGTTCCGCCCACAGATGGGCAAAGCGCGCATTCGCCAGCAACACCGCCGCGCCGCCATCAGTCACCTGGCCGCAATCATTGCGCCGGGTCCACCCATCCACTACCGGATTGGCTTCATCATCCTGGCTGAAACTGGCTTGCGTGAATTCCCATTTGCGGGTTTGCGCCAAAGGATTGCGTTTGGCGTGCTGCAAATTGCGGCGCGCGATTTCCGCCAGATAGGCATACTCCATGCCATAGCGCTCGGCGTAAATTTGCGCCATGCGGCTGAACATATGCGGCCACAGCAGCCGCACCTCCTTTGCTTCACGCCCGGTCCAGGCCGCCGCCCCCAGATTGCGCGCCGCCGTCAGCCCCTGCACATTGCGCTCTTGCTCCGCGCCCAACACCAGCACACAGTCATGCCAGCCAGCCTGGATTTGCGCCATCGCTCCCAGAATCGCCATACTGCCGGAAGCGCAGGCCGCTTCATGCCGGGTCGCCGGCTTGCCCCAAAAACGCGCATCCAGACTGGCCGGCATAGCGCCAAGCTGGGCCTGACGGTTGAATAATTCGCCAAACGCATTGCCGACGTGAATCGCGCCGATTTGCGCCGGCGCCAGGGCCGACGCCTGCATCACGCCATCCAGCGTTTCCTGCACAATGTCGGCAATATCCTTGCCTTCTTTGGAAAAATTGCGCGCGAAATCGGTTTGATAGCCTGCCAGCACATACACGGACTGCATTCTGCTCTCCTTCCCGCGTGGCGGAATACCTTCATTTTTGCAGATCAAGCTCTGCAATGCGAGCCATGCGGCATGGCGTCACCGCATGAGCAATAATGTAATGCTTATCTGTCTGCGCCGCTGAAAAAGCCTGTGCATAAATAAAAACGCAGCGCCGATCAACTGACCAGACACTGCGCAAAGGAGGATTCTGAGAGAGACTGCAACACTGCAAACAAACTGCCACTGCCCTTACCTGCCCACGCACTCACGCATGGGCGCTGATGTATTCCACTTTGTCGCGCGCTTTGCGCAACAGGATGCCGAGTTCGCCGACTTCCGCAAACATCTCGCCATGCGTTTCCGCAGCAAGACGTTGCGTCATTTCCTGCGCCAGCCGGATCACCACCGCCAATTCTTCCGAAGTTTCACGGCGTTCCCATTCTTCTGACACGGCGCTCATTCCATCCCTCCATTGATCATGCTTTACGGAATCTGCAGCTACCGCCGGATACCTGTCCCGACTGCTTTGCTGCACCGCATTGCGTTCAACCATGATGTTATTCTACAGAAACACTTTTTCAAATCAAGAAGTCTGCGAAAAATAAACTTCTTGAATTTTCCCTTGTTATCAACTTGGTTTATCTTGTCAAAAATTCCTTTTTTTGCTGCACTGGCAAAACTTCATCCGGCCAAAACCCTGATTTTCATCTGAAATAACGGCAGTTCGCTGGGAATCAGTGTTTTTCCATGCGGAAACTTTTTACGTTGCGGCGCAGCATTCTCACCAGGTTTCAAAGCCTTCCAGCACATTTACCGCATTCACCCCGACTTCATTCACCGCATACCCCCCCTCAAAAATAAACACCGTCGGCAAGCCAAGCTGTGCAATCCGTTCGCCGATGCGCAAATAGTCGCTTGTTTGCAACAGAAAATGCGAAATCGGGTCGCCGGCGAAGGTATCCACCCCCAAAGAAATCACCAGCGCATCCGGACGCGCAGCGGCAATCCGCAGGCAGGCGCTCTCCAGCGCGGCGAACCATTGGGCTGCGCTGCTGCCTTGCGCCAGCGGCAGATTCAGATTCCAGCCCGCCCCCTCGCCAGCCCCGGTTTCATCGGCATACCCCAGATAAAAGGGGAAATCTGTGGCGGGATTAGCATGAATCGAGACAAAAAGGACATCACTGCGCTGATAAAAGATGCTTTGCGTACCATTCCCGTGGTGATAATCAATATCCAGAATCGCCACCCTGCGCGCGCCGTCATCCAATAAATGCTGCGCCGCCAGCGCGGCATTATTCAAAAAACAGTAGCCGCCAAAAAAATCATGTCCGGCATGGTGGCCTGGCGGTCTGCTGAGCACAAATGTTGCACGCTCGCCACAGTTGAGCGCATGCGCGGCATTGATCGCGCAGTCGGCCCCGGTTTTCGCCGCCAACCAGGTTCCGGCTGTCAGCGGAGTGCCGGAATCCATCGAATACAAACCCAGCTTGGCGCAAAAATTATCCGGCTCCTTGTCATGCCGCAAGCTGCGTATCGGCCAGACCGCCGGCAGCGCATCTCTTTCCGCATTCGCAGGATCCAAGGCCACCCATTCCTGCCAGGCGTGACGTAGAAAATGCAGATAACGCGGACTGTGGATTTTTTCCAACGACATCAGGGGCACGCCTTGCGGCGTGACAATTTCTCCCAGACCGCGCCGTTGCAATTCGGCCAGCACAAAATCCACACGCTGCGGTTTTTCAAAGCAGGGCAAGAGCTCGCCGCGAAAGAATTCCACCTTGCCGGCATGCTGACTATGCTGCCCATTGTAAAAAGTTAACATGCGCCCTCCATGGCTGATCGCGGGCATAAGCCCTTATTATTCATAAAACTAATAAACTTTATCATGAATATAAATTGGATTAATATGTTGCCGTGCATCATAATGCTTTCCGTCTCCTCTATTCTCCTCCAAGAAAATAGATTCACGCCCATCCCCGGATGGGCGTTTTTTTTTGATCTTTCGGCTACACTTGAAAAACGCCGCACAACCCTGATATCACGGCGCGTCATCATCAAATGCGAGAATCTATCATGTCACGTTATAAAGCCTTTGCCCTGCACCTTGCGGCAAGCTTGGTGCTTATTCTTGGCATCTTCATGGCCTTGCGCTCGATCTGGTACCCCGGACCGCTGTTTCATGCTGCGCAGGCCAGCAATCTGATGCAAATCCTGATTCCGGTGGATGTGATCCTCGGGCCGATATTAACCTTGATCATTTTCAAGGCTGGCAAGCGCGGCCTGAAATTTGATCTGGCCATCATTTTTCTGGCGCAAGCCAGCTTTCTGTTGTACGGCTTGTATTCCATTTACCAGGTGCGGCCGGTGTACTTTGCCCTGATGGAGCAAAACGCTTACCTGATCACGGCAAATGCGGTCGAAGACGAAAATCTGGCCAAAGCCAAGGACGAGCGATATCGGAAATTACCGGCGTGGGGGCCTGAGTGGGTCTTTGTCAAAGCGCCCACCGATTCTGAAGCGCGCAGCAATGATGTGCTGACCAATGCCATTTTCGGCATTGGCTCACAAAATCTGCCGGAACTGTACAGCCCGCTGCAAGATAAACAATTGCAAGCGGCGGCCCTTCCGTTTGAGCGGCTGAAAGATCTCAAACCGGCTGACCATAAAAAGCTGCTGGATTATCTTGAACAGCACAAGGGCCAAAAACACGGCTTTATCCGGCTCTACACCAAGACAGGCCCGATGTTTATAGCGATCAATATGCAAGATGGCAAGGTGGCGCAATTGATCTGAACACATTATTCACAAAACTTATCGACACTATTCTGAATATAAATTTGACGAATAGATTGCCACAGGGCAAAATAACACCTGTCTCCTCTATTCTTCCTCCTGGAAAATAGCTTCAAGCCCGCACCTGATGCGGGCTTTTTTTTTGCCTGGGCGATGCACCATTGCGGCGCTTTGCCGCCCGGGATTGCGACAAGACGGTGCAGCAAAGGCTGCCGCGATTCGCATCAAGCCTGTGGCATACCAGCGCGACAGCACTGGCACAAAAACTGCTTAGAAGAGAGATGAAAGATTGGGCCTACTGTCAACTTTGACAGTCTGCGCCAAATCGCACTTGGCATTTTGCTTGGCATCGGCGTAAAAATTTACGAAAAAGACAAGTGGAAAGATCAAAAATTTCCCGCACGGCCGGTCTTTTTTGTTGCGCAGCGCCAACTTATACAATATGCGGCCCCAAGCGCTTTGAGGATCTTTCGCCTTTTTTGATGTCAGCGTGAAATGTGGGTAAATGATTGGATTCGTGCAGTGATTTGCTGCTATCTGTGGCAAATTTCACATCGGAGGATTTTTTAGACAGATTGCTGGCAAGCCGTCAAAAAAAGTATTTTGGATCTGATTTGTTGCGCCGCGATTAATTCTTGCCGGGAAAAACACCGAGCAAGTGCTCGCGGCTTTTTCCATTATTCGGAAATTGTATGACTTACATCATAAAGATAAATTGGCTTGATATCGGAGAAGAGCGCATCATGCTTCCTGTCTCCTCTATTTCTCCTCCTAGAAAATAGATTGATGCCCACCCCAGGTGGGCTTTTTTTTGCCTGCGCTTTATTCAACTGATTGCTGATAAACCAGGGGGCGGTGGATTTCCATGATGCGCTCCGGGTGCGCCGGCTGCGTAAAGCCCAGCGGCTGGTACACCCCATGCGCATCGCTGGTGACCAGCATGATGCGGCGCAAGCGCTGCCAACACTCCTGCTGCAACACGCTTTGCAACATTTGTCTGGCGAAGCCATGCCCCCGCCAGGCCGGCAGCACAAACACATCAGACAGATAGGCAAATGTGGCGTAATCCGTCACCAGACGCATAAAGCTGACTTGCTGTGCGCCGACAAAACCGCCCACACAATAGGAATGCGCCAAGGCCTGGCGCAAAGTCGCCGCTGGAATATCGCGCGCCCAGGCGCTGTGCCGGGCTAAAAAGTCATGAATCATGGCGAAATCCATTTCCGCCAATTGATCTGAGATCCTGAGTTGCTGCGCTTCATGCATCATCCACCCCCAGCCAAAAAACGCCAGTGTAGCGCTATGTAAGGGTATATCCGCTCGGGCAAAAAAAACGGCGAACCCGGAAGTCCGCCGTTTTGCTCTGCAATGCCGCGCTCAGCTCAGCTTGCCATGGCACTGCTTATATTTTTTGCCGCTGCCGCATGGACAGGGATCATTGCGCCCCACTTTGGGGCCATGATTGACCATAGGTTCGCTGCTGTCGGCGCTGCTGCCATCGTCCGGATTCAATAAATCTTCCGGCGCTGCATTCGGGTCAAAGTCGGCGTGGCGATAATGCACATTCGCCACATGTGATTGATGCATCTGCTCTTCCGCCGCTTCCACTTCTTCGCGCGACTGGATGCGCACCGTGGTCACGATACGGGTCACATCGTCGCGAATCATGGTCAGCATTTGCTCAAACAGGGCGAACGCTTCGCGCTTGTATTCCTGTTTCGGGTTTTTCTGCGCATAACCGCGCAAGTGAATGCCCTGACGCAAATGATCCAGCGCGGCCAGATGTTCACGCCAGTGGGTGTCCAGGCTTTGCAACATCACATTGCGTTCAAAGCCGGCAAACACCTCGGCCCCGACCATATCCACCTTGGCCTTGTAGTTTTCATCGGCGATTTGCAGCAAGTGCTCCAGCAAGTCTTCGTCGGTGCAGTTTTTATGCTGATCCATATAGGCCTGGAAGTCGATCTTGATCTGCCAATCGACCGCCAGCAATTCTTGCAAGCCTTTGATATCCCATTGTTCTTCCATCGACTCTTCCGGCACGCTGGCGCGGAAGGTGTCGCTGAACACGCCACGGCGCAAATTGGTGATGGTGGCGGAAATATCTGCCGCCTCCAGCAACTCGTTACGCTGTTGGTAAATCACTTTACGCTGGTCATTCGCAACGTCATCGTATTCCAGCAATTGCTTACGGATGTCGAAGTTGCGCGCTTCCACTTTACGCTGCGCGGTTTCAATTGAGCGGGTCACGATGCCGGCTTCAATCGCTTCGCCTTCCGGCATTTTCAGGCGATCCATGATGGAGCGCAGACGCTCACCGGCGAAAATGCGCAACAGCGGATCGTCCAGACAGAGGTAGAAGCGGGAAGACCCCGGATCGCCCTGACGGCCTGCGCGGCCACGCAACTGATTATCCACCCGGCGCGATTCATGCCGCTCGGTGCCGATGATGTGCAAACCGCCAGCCGCCACCACTTGATCATGCAAGCCTTGCCATTCATCGCGCAATTGCTGCGAACGGGCGGATTTTTCCGCATCGCTCAACTTGGCGTCTTCATGGATAAACTGGATTTGTTTTTCCACATTGCCGCCCAACACGATATCGGTGCCCCGGCCCGCCATATTGGTGGCGATGGTGATCCCTTTCGGGCGTCCGGCCTGGGCGATGATTTCCGCTTCGCGCGCATGCTGTTTGGCGTTCAAGACATTGTGCGGCAGATTGCTCTTTTTCAGAATGCTGGACAGCAATTCCGAGTTTTCAATCGAGGTGGTGCCGACCAGCACCGGTTGCCCGCGTTCGTAGCAGTCTTTGATGTCATTCACGACTGCATTGAATTTTTCCTGCGAACTCTTGTACACCTGATCCTGGCGGTCTTTACGCTGCGGCGGGCGGTTGGGCGGAATCACCACCGTTTCCAGACCGTAAATTTCCTGGAATTCGTAGGCTTCGGTATCGGCTGTGCCGGTCATGCCGGCCAGCTTGGAATACATACGGAAATAATTCTGGAAGGTGATCGAGGCCAGGGTTTGGTTTTCGTGCTGGATCTTGACGCCTTCTTTCGCTTCCACCGCCTGATGCAGGCCGTCCGACCAGCGCCGCCCATTCATCATACGGCCCGTGAATTCGTCCACGATCACGACTTCGCCGTTTTGCACCACATAATGCTGGTCTTTGTGATACAGCACATGCGCGCGCAACGCGGCGTACAGGTGGTGGATCAGGGTGATATTCGCGGCGTCATACAAGGATGCGCCATCCGGCAGCAAGCCCAGCTCGGTCATGATGCGCTCGGCTTTTTCGTGCCCGGCTTCGGTCAGCAGCACGCTGTGCGCTTTTTCATCCTTGGTGTAATCGCCCGGCACTTCAATCTTGCCCTTGCCGTCCGGGGTTTCTTCGCCGATCTGCAGGGTCAGCATCTTCGGCACTTCATTGAGCTTGTAGTACAGACCGATGTCTTTATCAGCCTGACCGGAGATGATCAGCGGGGTGCGCGCTTCGTCGATCAAAATCGAGTCCACTTCATCGACGATGCCGAAATTCAAGCCGCGCTGTACGCGGTCGGCGATGTCGAACACCATATTGTCGCGCAGGAAATCGAAGCCGAATTCATTATTGGTGCCGTAGGTGATGTCTGCGGCATAGGCTTTTTGCTTGTCGTCGTGCGGCATTTGCGACAAATTGACGCCGGTGCTCAAACCCAGCCAGGCGAACAGTTTGCCGGTGGTGTCGGCGTCGCGCTGCGCCAGATAGTCATTCACGGTCACGATGTGCACGCCCTTGCCGGACAGCGCATTCAAATACGCCGCCAGGGTCGCCATCAGGGTTTTGCCTTCGCCGGTGCCCATTTCAGCGATCTTGCCATAGTGCAAGACCATGCCGCCGATCAGCTGCACGTCGAAGTGGCGCATCTTCAAGACGCGCTTACTGGCTTCGCGGCACACGGCAAAGGCTTCCGGCAACAGGGCGTCGAGGGTTTCGCCCTTGGCCAGACGCTGTTTGAATTCCGCCGTCTTGCCTTGCAAATCGGCATCGCTCAATTTCGACAGGGGATCTTCGAGCGCATTGATCTGGCGCACGGTTTTTTGATATTGCTTGAGCAGTCGCTGATTGCGGCTACCGAAAATCTGGGTCAGAAATGACATGCTTGCATTCTTGAAAATTGCGCTGGAAAAAGACTGCGCTTGCGCAGTCCACGTCACGGCCTTGCGGGTCGCGCTAAGCGCGACAAAATCAAACGGGTGATTTTATCATGCGATATTGAGTTGCAACACCGGGATTGCAAGAGCCCGGCGGAAATGTATTTACGGATATCAATTTTTCCCGGGGGTATTCAGCTGCGCCAGCTTGCCGACATCTGCCCCGGCTTGCAGGAATTTATGCGGATCCTGCGGCACGCCTTTGACATGCACTTCAAAATGCAGATGTGCGCCGGTTGAGCGTCCGGTTGAGCCGATGTCGGCGATATGCTGGCCGCGTTTGATAATATCGCCAACTTTGGCCAGCAGGCGCGAAGCGTGTGCGTAGCGCGTCACAATTTCGTTGCCATGATCAATATCCAGCATATTCCCATATTGGGGATGGAATTCGGCGGCGATCACGACGCCGCCGGCGGCGGCTTTGATCGGCGTCCCATTGGCGCTGGAAAAGTCGATCCCCTCATGAAAGGCGTTGCGGCCACTGAAAGGATCTATGCGCCAGCCAAAGCCGGATGCGTTGTAGCTGACATTCACCGGCTGGATGGTGGGTAAAAGACGGGATTTGATTTTGGCGTTCATCAATGCGGTTTCCACCACATTCATATAGTCTGCGCGCTGCTCAACGCCATGCGCCAAATCGTCCAGCGCAGTTTTCAGCTCATGCATGCTCAAATCATGCGAATGTTGCTCGGAATAGGCGCCGCCGCGTCCCGGCAGTTCGCGGAAATTGAATTCCTCCGGCTTCACGCCGGACAGGCCCTGAACCCGCTCGCCCAAGGCGTCGAGACGCGCCAGCTGGGCTTGCATTTCGCCCAATTTGAGCGCCATCAGATTCAGATTTTCTCTGAGAAATTTTTCTTTTTTCTGGCTGTCTTCCTGCGCCGCCATTTGCGCCAGGCTTTGCCCGCCGGGCAAAGGCAAATCGCCGCCAAAACGCACGGTGAGCCAGGTCAGGCTCACGCTCAACAGCGCAGTCATCAGCAAAAACGCCAAACCCAGCACAATCAGCATGCGCCCATTCAAGGTCACGGATCTGGCTTGCGCCAGACGCGGGTGCATCACGATAATTTGCATCTTTACTCCTCTCTGTACTCAGCCGTGGCGGATGTGCTAAGGTGCTGCGCCATGAACAGATTTCTCTCTTACCGCCAGACCACCGGCAATCAATCGGGCGGGGCCGCCGCCGAATTCCTGCGTCAACACCGCCGCATGGCCGGTCTGTTGCCGCAAGCCAGCGCGCTGCTGGCGCTGAAAGCGGAATGCATGAAACTGCTGCCATCGATGTTTGCGAGTTGCGAAGTGGTGCGTTTCGAGGCCGGCTTGCTGGTCATCCATCTGCCCAATGCCGCCATGCTCACCAAATTGAAGCAACAATTGCCGAAATTACAAGAACATCTGGCGCAACGGGGATGGCAGGTTACTTCAATCAGGCTGAAAGTGCAAGTCAGCGCACCGGCGCCAACGCCGGCCCCCGCCAGCGCGCCGCCGCGCCAGCTGAGTCAGGCCGCACTGGCGGCGCTGGATGAGTTGGAACACAATCTGGCGCAAGACCGGCACAGCCAGGACTTGCATGCCGCCGTCAAAGCGCTGCTGCAAAGCGCGCGCCATCAGTCCGCTGAATAAGCCTTATCGCTCTGACGCAGCGGCGGCAAATCGTCGCTTTCATCGAAGGTGACGTATTCCCAGGCGTCCGGCTGTTGCAACAATTCGCGCAGCAGCAGATTATTCAATCCATGGCCGGATTTATGCGCGCTGTAGGCCGCCAGCAAAGGGTGGCCGACCAAGTATAAATCGCCAATCGCATCCAGAATTTTGTGGCGCACGAATTCATCTTCGTAACGCAAGCCATTGCTGTTCAAAATCCGGTATTCGTCCATCACAATCGCGTTTTCCAGCGAACCGCCGCGCGCCAGGCCGATTTCGCGCAAGGTTTCGACATCTTGCATAAAGCCGAAAGTGCGCGCGCGCGCGACATCTTGCACATAGCAAATTTTGCCAAAATCGACTTCTGCGCGCTGAGCTGTGCCATCGACTGCCGGGTGATTGAATTCGATGAAAAAATCGAGTTTGAAACCATGAAAAGGCTCCAGCCTGGCCCATTTTTCCGCCGCGCCCTGGCCCTGTCGCACTTCGACTGCGCGCTTGACGCGGATAAATCGCCGCGCCTCGCTCTGCTCTTGCATCCCGGCCTGCTGCAACAGATACACAAATGATGAGGCCGAGCCATCCATGATGGGAATCTCTTCCGCCGACAAATCGACCCGCAGATTATCAATGCAAAGACCGGCGCAGGCCGACATCAAATGTTCGACGGTGGAAATGCGGGCGCCATCTTTCACCAGCGTGGAGGCCATGCGGGTATCGCCGACGATTGCGGCGTCCACCGGGAATTCGACCACCGGCTGCAAATCAACGCGGCGGAACACAATCCCGTGCCCCGGCGGGGCTGGGTGCAGAGATAACTCTACTTTGCGCCCGGAATGCAAACCGACGCCGGTGGTTTTCACAGAGTGTTCAATGGTGCGCTGTTTCAACATGGATTTATGATTGCGAGCTTGCAATTTTCTCTGGACAATCTGACATTTTAAGTCAATTGGATTGTATGAGCACGAGCACGCCACAAAACCCGATGCTGCGCAGCGCCCGCCTTTCTCTCTCAGTACTTGAAATTGAGCAAGCGCCTCTGCTGCTTGACTTTGTGCTGCGCAACCGCGCCCATCTGCACGCCTGGGAAGGCGCGCGCGATGAGGCGTATTTCACGCTGGCTGAATGCGAGAAGCGCATCGCGGCGCAGCAAGCCGCCATGGCGGCGGGCAGCGGCTACGCGTTTGCGCTGTTTGACCACGCACAGCACATCATGCTGGGCACAGCGGGATTATCGAATGTGGTGCGAGGCTTGTTTCAAGCCTGCCATCTCGGTTATTCACTCGATCATGCGCACCAGGGCCAGGGGCTGATGCATGAGGCGCTGCAGGAGGTGATACGCTTCGCCTTTGACGATCTGGGCTTGCACCGCGTCATGGCGAACTATATGCCGCACAATCTGCGCAGCGAAAAAGTATTGCAGCGGCTGGGTTTTGAAAAAGAGGGCTATGCGCGCGCGTATTTGAAAATCGGCGGGCAATGGCAGGATCATGTGCTGACCGCGCGCATCAATCCCGCCGCTATCTGAGGCTTACGCCGGCTGTGCTCAGGACAACTGGGCCAGCATGGTTTCCGCGTTCGAGACTTCAAACTTGCCCGGCGCTTCGATGTTCAAGCTCTTCACCACGCCATCCTCCACCAACATGGAGTAACGCTGGCTGCGGGTGCCCATGCCGAACTTGGAGAAATCAGCGTCCAGACCGAGCGCCTTGGAGAAGTCCGCATTGCCGTCTGCCATCATGCGCACGATGCCCGTGGCTTGTTGCTCGCGGCCCCAGGCGCCCATGACGAAAGCGTCATTCACCGAAATGCACCAGATTTCATCCACGCCCTTGGCCGCCAGTTCCTTGGCCAGCTTGACATAGCCCGGCACATGTTGCGCGGAGCAGGTCGGCGTGAAGGCGCCGGGCAAGCCGAAAATGGCAATCTTTTTGCCGCGCACCAAGTCTTCGACTTTGAAGGTATTCGGGCCGATCGCGCAGGATTCGGTCGCGGTCTCAACATATTCCGCCAGGCTGCCTTGCGGCAGGCGGTCGCCAATCTTGATGGTCATAGGAATTCCTTTGTGTATTGTTGGAGTGCGCTGCGCATGGCTGCAACTGAGCACGGCCTGCGCGCGCCGTGCAGTATGCATCAGGCACAAGCTTTTTGCAGCGCGCAAACAAAAAGCCCCTGTGCTGAACAGGGGCTTTTTTAGCGGCGCGGCGGGAAAATCAACGCTTTTCGCTGAAGTAGGCCGAAATCGCCCGCATATCTTCCGCACTGAGCACGCCGGCGGCTGCGCGCAAGCGGGTCCAGGCTTGCAAGTAGTTGTACTTGGCCTGCGCCAAGTCGCGCAAATTGCTGTAATACTGCTGACGCGCATTGAGCAAATCCAGATTGATGCGCAAGCCGCCCTTGATGCTTTGCTGGGTGGCTTGAATCAGCAGGCGGCTCGATTCCACTGCCTTTTGCACCGCCTCAATCTTGCCGGCGCTGCTGGTGGCCAGATTGAATTGCTTGCGGATTTCCTGCATCACCCGGTCGGAGCGCACATTCAGATCCGCCTTGGCTTTTTGATGATTCGCCACCGCCTGGTTGGAGGAGGCATTCACATAACCGCCGGAATACAAGGGAATATTCAATTGCACGCCGATTGAGCGCACGGTCGAATCCTGGTTCGAGGTGGACAGGGTTTCCGATTGGTTCTTGCTTAAACTCGCCACCAGATCCAGGCGCGGCAAATGGCCGGCTTTATTGCGGCGGATTTCCTGATAGGCGATTTCCACCGCTTTTTCCTGCGCCTTTAATTCCGGATTATTGCTCAGCGCCAAATCGCGCCAGGCGTCGAAGGTGTTCGGCTGCAGCGGGCGCAGACGGAAGTCCTTGCCCAGCTCATCCACCGCTTGCACATTGCTGCCGACAATGCCCGACAAGACGGCCTTGTTATTGGCCAGATTGTCGCGCGCCTCAATCAATTGCGCTTCCGCCACATCCAGCTTGGCCTGTGTTTCCAGCATCTCGGTGCGCGTGCCCTCGCCCTTGCTGAACATCTTCTCATTCATTTTGCGATGTTCGGCAAAGGTGTCGCGCTGCGCCACCATCAAAGCCACCTGATCTTGCGCAAATAAAATATCAAGGTAGGCGGAGAGCACGCGCAACATCAGTTCATGCTGACGCGAAATGAATTGGGCGTCGCTCAACTCGGTTTGCGCCTGGCCCTGACGGTAGCGCGCCCAGCCTTCCATATTCAGCAGCGGTTGACGCAGGCTCAGGCTGTTGCTGCGGCTGGTGTACTGCGGATGTGAGGTGCTGTCGCCGCCACGCTCGGAGTGAATGGTGTAATCCGCCCGGTTCTTGCTTTGCGAGAGTGACGCCGACAAAGTCGGCAGCAGATTCGCCCGGCCCAAGGCTTTATATTCCTTACCGGCTTCGCTTTCATAGCGCGCGCTCTGATAGGTCGGGTCATGTTGCAAAGCGGCTTCATACGCCTGCCATAAGCCGATGGCCTGCGCCGGCCCGGCCAATAACATTGGCAGCGCCAGACAGACGGCATTCCATTTCCAATGTGTCGCCACAATCACTCCTCAGCCATCGATGTCTGAGCGCGATCAATGATCGGCTTCAACAGATAACTCATCATGGTCCGCTCACCGGTCTTGACGAATAAATCCACCGGCATACCGGGTTGCACTTTCAAATGCGCTAACTTCTTCATGCCGTCAGCGGTGACTTCCGCCTTCATCTTGTAATACGGCATACCATTATGCTCATCCACAAAACGGTCCGCAGACACCTGCACCAATTTGCCGGGAATATGCGGCGTGGTGTTTTGATTGAAGGCGGTAAACATCATTTCCACATCCAGCCCGGCATGCACTTTGTCGATCAAATGCACCGGCACCTGACCTTCCACCACCAGCTTAACATCAGACGGCACGATATCCATCATCTTAAAGCCGGGAGGCACCACGCCACCCTTGGTGAACACGCTCAAACCCACCACCGTGCCTGCCGCCGGGGCGCGAACTTCGGTCGCGGCCAGATCAAAATCATTGCTGGTTAAGCGCGCTTGCTGCGTTTCCGCTTCCCGCTGCACTTCGCTCAGATGCGAGCGCACTTCTTTTTGATATTCCTGCAAGCGCTGCGCGGAACGCATACTCAACTCCGCCATCTGTGAGCGCGCGCGGCCGATGTTGCCGATATCCTCCGCAATCGCGCCATGCAACTGTTCCATCGTGCGCTCCAGCTCCAACACGCGGTTGCGCGCGACAAAACCGTCGGCAGCCAAATCACGCAGACCGGACAGCTGCTCTTTCAGCAATTTCAATTGGCTTTGCTTACTGTTGCGCGACTGCTCCAAACCGCTGATCTGATTTTTCAGACCGGAAATGCCCTGCTCCATCGCCGCCAATTCACTTTGCAATGCCGACTGGCGCGAGGTGAATAATTGCTTTTGCATTTGCATGCTGGCTTCGACGCGCGGATCGCTTTTGGCTTTTTCAAGCTCAGGCGAAAACACCAGCGCTTTCTTGCCATCACGCTCAGCCACCAGACGCGCCTCCACCACACGGGCGGTGAAATATTGCACCCGCGTCACTTCCGCCTGCGCGCGCGCAGTGACATCAATCATACGCACCAGCACCTGCCCCTGTTTTACCTGATCGCCTTCTTTCACCAGGATGTCTTGAATCGTACCGCCATATTGATGTTGCACGGCTTTGCGCGCGCCGGACACCACCACCGTCCCCGACACCGGCACCCCTTTATCCAATGGCGCGGTAAAAGCCCACAGTAAAAAACCGCCCACCCCTGCCAAAACAATCCACCACCCCAGTTTGCTGTATGCGCCGTGATCCGTGTTTACCAGCGAATCGGATGCGGCGCCTTCTGCTGCCTTTTTGCGGGAAAAGAAACTCATTGATTACCCCTGCTCTGTTTCAGAGTTGGCCTCAGCTTGCAAGCGGGCCTGTTGATTCGCTTGTACTTGCGCCTGTAAGGCGGCTTGCTGTTGCGCAACTTGCTGTTGTTGTTGCATCGCCGCCTGATTCAAGGCCGCCACCACCTGATCGGTCGGGCCAAACATCTGCGCCACGCCGTCACGCAAAACCAGCAATTTGGTGGTTGCATTCAACACGCTGGTGCGATGTGTGATCAGCACAATGGTTTTGCCGCGCTGCCGCAGATCCAGCACGCTCTTGATCAGCGCCGCTTCGCCCACATCGTCGAGATTGGAATTCGGCTCATCCAGCACAATCAAGGCCGGGTCGCCGTACATCGCGCGCGCCAGCGCCAGACGCTGGCGCTGGCCGCCGGACAAACCGGCGCCGCCATCGCCCAGACGGGTGTCATAGCCTTGCGGCAATTGCAAAATCATTTCATGCACCCCGGCGCGGCGCGCCGCCAGCACCACCGCATCGCTGTCGATTTCGCCAAAACGGGCGATGTTTTCGCTCACCGTGCCGCCAAATAACTCGATATCCTGCGGCAGATAACCGATGGAAGGGCCAAGCTCGTCTTTATTCCACTGGTAAATATCGGCGCCATCCAGACGCACCTTGCCGATTTGCGCTCCCCACACGCCAACCAGCAGACGCGCCAACGTAGACTTACCCGAGCCGCTCGGCCCGATCACGCCCAGCACATCGCCGGGCTGCAGGGCGAAACTGACATTTTTCAATACCGCCGCCGGCGCGCCGGGCGGGCCGGCTGTGACAGATTCGAGCGCCAGCTTGCCTTCCGGCTTGGGCAGGGTCATGGTTTCGCGGCGCACCGGATTTTCTTCCAGCAGCTTGGACAGGCGCTCATAGGCGGAACGCGTACTGGCCCAGGATTTCCAGACTGCAATCACCTGCTGCACCGGACTCAAGGCGCGGCCCAGCAAAATCGAGGCGGCAATCATCATCCCCGGAGAAATCTTGCCTTCAATCACCAGCAAAGCACCCAAGCCGAGCACCAGCGATTGCACCGAGATTTGCACAAATTTGGTGATCGCGCCAACCAAGCCGGCCTTTTCACTGGCCTCTGCTTGCAAGGCGAGAAATTTCTGATGCATGATGAACCAGCGTCCCATCAGATTTTTCAGCATGCCCATGGATTCAATCACTTCGGCATGGCGCAAATTATTGGTGGCCAGATTGCCCGAAGCAATCGCCATCGTGTTCGCTTCGGCCAGCGGTTTGTGCGACACTTTTTCATTGATATACGCCAATGAAATCAAAATCGCCGTACTGATCAGCGCAAACCAGCCCAGCGTGCTGTCGAACATGAAAATCACCGCCAGGTAAATCGGAAACCATGGCGCATCAAAGAAGGCGAATAATGCGTTGCCGGTCAGAAATTGGCGCAAATTGGTCAGATCCGACAGCGCCTGACCGGCATTGCCGCCGGCGCGCTTGAGGTTTTGCTCAAATGCGGCGGTATACACGCGCTTATTGATGTTCAAGTCAAATTTGGCGCCCACCCGCACCAGCAGGAAGCTGCGCACCAACTCCAGCGCCCCCATCAGCAAAAAGGCGCCGAGGATCATCAAAGTCAGCATCAACAAAGTGATTTCATTGCGGCTCGCCAACACCCGGTCATAAACCTGCAACATATAAATGGAGGGCGCAAGCATCAACAAATTGATGATTGCGGAAAAGATGCCGACCGTGCGAAATGCGCCTTTAAACTGGCGCAAGGCCTCGGTGATTTCGTTTTTCGGCAATTGCATTTTATTTTTCATGTACGCTCAACCAGAAGAAGGCGCTGTGCGCCCGGTTATGTTCAGCCTGAGCCAACCCAGACTTACCGCCACCTCCGCGCCATGACTGCACAGTGCGGCGAAGCGGAAGAAAAGCAAATTCAAAGTATTTCATTACACCACATTTTCCGTAAATAAATGTGATGCAGATCACAAACCAGCGAAGCATACCATATTCGCAGTGGATTTGTCACAGCAGCCCGCAATACGCCAAGGTCGTATAATCGTACTCCCGTTTGTCTGCCTGCCCGCAATTTTGCGGCAAAGAATTTCATGACCCAAATGATCATTGGCTATAGCGACAGTGAAGACCGGCTGTGGCTGTTGTTGTCCGACGACGGACATCAATTCTGGTTGAGCCGGCGCTTTTGCGCCAATCTCTTAATTCAGCTGGAAAAAGCGCTGACCGAATCCTGCCCGCAAAGCGGGACGGGACGCGATCTGGCGGCCGAAACCAGAGTGGCGCTGGAGCATCAAGCCGCCCACGAGGCGCCGGAGGATGGCGTGAAAGCAGCCAGCGCGCCGCCGCGCCAAGAGTTGCCGCAGCAGCGTATTTCTGTGCTGCTGACACAGATTTTGATGACGGTGGATGGCAAACAGGCGCGCTTTGAATTGATCAGCCCGCAGTTTGAGCGCACTGTGTACCTGAACCGGGCGGAAGCGCATCTCTTGCTGTCCGGCCTGTGGCAGCGCGCGGAAGGCGCGCGCTGGGGCCTGCAGATGCCGGCCCTGCTGCGCCGCGCGCAACAGGGCGGCTGAACTCAGATTTTGCTGCGGATCTTACCGGCCATACGGGCCGGATGCATACCGGGGAAATAGCCGCGCCGGCGCGCCTCATCCACCAAGGCATGCCGGTTTTCCACATTGAATTTGGAATACAGCTCGGTCAGGCAGTTTTTCACGCGCCCGGTGGAAATCAGCAAAACCGCCGCCATTTCCTCATTGCTGGGCATGGGCTGCTTGAGCAACATATCGAGCAGCATCACCTCGCGCTCACTCAAATAAGGCACCATGTTTTTCGGCTCGCGCAAGACTTGCGACAGCAATTCCTGCGGATACGCCAAATGATCATCCAGCACTGCGCGCAATGCCGCATGCAAATGGCGCAACTCCCAGGCCTTATCCACAAAACCATGCGCCCCCATACGGATGCTGGCGCGGATCGCGGCCTGATCGGAAGTGCCGGAGAAAATCAATACCTTGGCGCCGCGCTCAAGCAATTCCGGCAACAGGCTCAAGCCATCGCCCTCCTGGCCAAGGTACAAGTCAAGTAAAGCAACCGCATATTTTTCATTGCGTAAAGCCAGCCGCATTTCACGCCGGTTGCTGACGGCGGTAACGCGAAAATTATCGCTCAGGTTTATTGATAATGCATCCATCAATAATTTATGATCATCTATCATGATTAGATTATGCATGCTGGGGCTTTCGGGAATGGGGCGTCGTCATGGACGCCTTCAGGGATGGAAAAACTGCGCCGGCAGATACTGAAAATTGCTGTCATGGCGCAGGCCGCAGAGCGCCTATTCTATGACTGGCTGTAAAATTTCACAAGCACTGGCGAAAATTTTGTTGCATCGCCTCCATTGATACTTAGGAAAAAAATGACGCACTTCCCACTCTATATTTTCACGAGACAGGTAATCATTCCCGCCCTTCCCAGTAAGTGTGAGTCTATTTTGGCATCGCCCGTGGTTTGACAAATTCTTTGCCGCCCCGATACCTAAAGTACTGGAAAAATACCGGAAGAAAAGTCAGAATATCCTCACTGATTGCGCGAGAGCACAAGCAGTGTTTTCTTGAAGAAGCAGTGTGGTCTGAGTCTCCACTGTGTTTTGCGGACGTCGCACACCTGGCGTGTGACGTCCGCCTTTTTTCACCATTCACACCCGTATATGGAATTCGCAGCGCTGGATGAATATCTGCGCCTGCGCCACACGCGCTGGCGCCGCACGCATGATGACACCGTAGCCTGGGTCGGCCCGGAAAACATTCAAACGCACGATGGCCGCATTTTGCCCGCGCCACGCCGCCAATCCACTTTGCCGCCGGATGCGCGCCTGTTTCACGCCGGCGATATTCTGCTCAGCCGCGCCAGCGCGGCGTTTCTGGGTGGGGCTTGCGGAATTGTCGATTTACAGGCGCAACTGGCCTTGGCCGGCAGCGCCAGCCTGCCGGCAATTGGCGCATGCAGCCCGCAAATCCTGGTGTTGCAAGGCCAGTCTGAGCAAGATTTGACTTATTTCTGCCATTGGCTGCGCTGGCGTGGCCGGCTGGCCTTGGCGCAGTTGATCCGGGAACATGGCGCGCGCCCCCGGGTGCCGCGCAGCGCGCTGGCGCATTGCTGGCTGGCGCTGCCCGGCCCCGGCCTGCGCCAGATTTTCGCCAGCTATCTGACCTTGCAAAGCGCCCGCATCTGTCTGCCGCTGCATGGAGCGGCAGCGCGCAGTCTTGCGGCACAGGCATTTTGCGCGCAAGCCTGGGAGCGCTGGGAGCAGGATTTATTGGCGCTGGCGCGGCCATAAAAAAACCGCGCAAACGCGCGGTTTTTCCCGAGTGATGACAAATCAGATCATCAGCAGCGAGCGCCAGATCGGCAGGCGCTTCATCAGCACGGCATCAATCTGCGCCGCCAGTTCGCGCTGATTTTCTTCCGCGCTTTCCAATGGCTTGCCTTCACGCATCATGCGACGGCCTTGCGCCGACATCATGCGCCAGGCTTCATTGACCAGCGAGGTCAAATCATTCGCAAATTTCGGCTGGGCCGAGATGATCAAATACACCATCCGTTCCATATAGTTGGCGCTGACGCCATTGCCGAGCAGCGGCGAAGCAAGGGCTTGCCATTCGTCGGAATAACGCACTTGCTGCGCCAACACGCGGTTGAGGCGCTTGGCCGCTTCGCCGGATGGCGTTTTGGCATGATTGAAATACAGACCCACTTGATTCGAAGCGAACAACATGGTGGCGATCTGGGTCAGATTGCCATAAGTCTGGCCCTGCAGCTTGGGCAGGCGGCCCAACTCTTCCAGCGTCATCGGCTTTTCCGCCAGCGCATCCAGCACCGGGCCATAGCTTTCTTCCTTGCCATTGACTTCGCCGATGCCCAGCTTCATTTGCAAAGAAACATCCTTGCGCGGCACCAGCAGCGCCACCCCGACCTGCCCCAGCCATTCGGCCTGACGCATCGGACTCATGCGGCGCGGCCCGCGCACAAACACATCGCGGCGGAATTGGGTATTGAACAGATAATCCAGCACAGTTTCACGCATGGACGGATTGGACACGCTGTTGAGCAGCTCCTGGCGCGGCGCATCCAGATACAGTCCGTGGTAGGCGAAGGGCAGATCCGCCGAACCGATAAAATCCAGCTTGGCGTTGGCCATATCGCGCGCCACGTCAACGTGGTACATCGGTTCCCAATGGCGGTGCATGTATTCGTGCACCAGATAATTGCGACTGCCGTTCTTCAAGACTTCAACCCGGCTCTTCAAGCTCGGATTGACATTGAAATAACCGGCGTTCAATTCGGCCAGTTTTTCAATAAATTGCGCGCCGGCATTGACTTGCAAATCGCTGCGATTCGGATGCAAATCGCCATGCTCCACCAGCAGACGCTGCATCGGCAGCGCAGCCGCCCAGCCCGGCATCGCGTTATAGCTCATATACACAATGCCGCCCGGCTTCAGATAGCGGCGGATGAATTCGGCGATGTGCGCGCGGTTTTCGCGCGTCACCCAGGTGTAAATGCCATGCAGCGTGATGAAATCGAACTGCGGCAAATCAACTTCGCCCTTGGCCAGTTCTTCAAAGCTGTTTTCCAGCAAATGCAGATTGGAGAGTTGCGCGGCGTCAGCAAAATTGCGCGCGCCAGCCACATGGCCGGGGTTGAAGTCGGTGGCGTAAAACTGACCATTCGGATGCGCCGCCGCCTGCAGGCTGACCGTCAAACCGCGCCCGAAGCCGAGTTCGCAGTAGGTGAAGGGACGATTCAAGGGCACCGGCTCATAGCCGTTCAAGACGCATGCAAAATTCAGATAGACCGGGCTTTGCTCCCGGTAAAAACCCGCCGTATATTCCACATCCGACGCGTAACCTGCAGTCCAGTTCATTCGCTACTCCGGGAAAAAGTTCAAGGTAAGGCGTTGATTCTATCAAATGCAGAGGGGAATGCCGGTTTTTGCGGGAGTGGATTGGGGAAATCGTTTGCGGCTTGTGGCTCAGCGTTGGCGTTGACGCAGGTCAGCCCGGGTAAAGCACGCTTCACATCTGACTCAAGTTGAAAAACCGGCTTGGTGCAGCCAACACATGAGACATGCAGATTTGGGACTTATTGCCTGCAGCGTCTTCATGCCTCACATGGACACAAACAATTTAACAATTAACTGCAACCCTCTTCAAAAATTCCTCGCCACAGCCTGAAGCATTGCCATATCAGCACAGGAAAAATGAAAAAGGCCAAGCCTTGCGGCTTGGCCTTGATTGCCTGATGCGCAGCTTTCACTGCGCATCAACAGCTGGAGATTAAGCCAGCGTCAGCGAGTTGCCAGACAGCGTTGCTGCAGACAGATCCACCAGACCGGTCAGCTTGATCACGGCGTCAGTACCGTTCACGAAGCTGGCGTTCACGCCGGAACCGTCATGGCGGGATTGCACCAGATAGGTGTCGCCATTGAATTGGAACCAGCCGAAGTAGCCATTCGCGCTAGCGTTGCCGCCAGCTTGAATCACTGCATTCGCATAGTCCTGGAACACAGCGGTGTTGGTCAGCGCAATCTTCGAGGAACCGAATACTTCAGTACCCAAATCGCCGAAGGTCAGGGTAACGCCTGCGTGCGGGTCAACGATCGTGCTGTAAGTATTGACGTTGCTACCCGATGCGGACAAGGTCACCACGTCTTTACCTGCGCCCAGAGTGATGGTGTTGATGCCGCCACCCACGGTGATGGTGTCAACGCCAGCGCCGCCGGTGATGGTGTTGTTGCCGCTACCTGCGGTCACAGTGTTAGCGCCATCGCCCACGGTGATGGTGTTGTTGCCATTGCCCACGGTGATGGTGTCATCGCCCTTGCCTGCAGTCACGGTGTTGCTGCCTGCGCCGCCGGAGAATTTGTTGGCGCCATCGCCCAACGCAACCACGTTGTTTTTGGCATTGCCGATGGTGACATCATCGTCGCCAGTACCGCCAGTGTAGGTCACTGCAGCGGTGGCTGCAGTTGCAGTCAGCTTATTATCACCAGTAGCGGAACCTTTGATCGTAGCCGCAGCAGCCAACGCGCCAGTGGTGAAGGCGAAACCACCCAGGCTGATGCCGGAAGCATCCAGCGAAGTCAGTGCGGTGCTTGCAGCAGTCAGGCTCAGACCAGCATTGCCGCTGACAGTGATCGTGCTAGCCGAGTTGCCCAACAGGGTCAGGGTGTTATTGAACGTACCGCTCGGAGTAGCTTGCGTGTCAGCAACAGTGATCGCGATGGTTTCCACATTAGCGGCAGTGATGCCGGTGGAAGCGAATGCCACGCCAGCGCCGGAGCCGTCGGTCAGGCTGACGTTCAGCACATCAGTCTTACCTGCGGAGAACGCGCTGTTCGCCACGGTGTAAGCAGTGCCAGCGCCGGTCAACAACAGCGTGCCATTGCTCGGCAGATTGTTCAGGGTCAAGCCATTGCCACCGCTGGTGGACACATGGTTGAAATTGCCCAACACAGCCAGATCAATGGTTTGATTGGTGGAGCCGGTCAACACCAGACGTTCGAAGTTGGTCACCAGGCCAGCAAACTTGGTATCTGCAGATGCGGTCGCCGCGCTTGCTGCAGAAATAGTCAGGCTGTCGGTGCCAGCGCCGCCATCGATAGCGACAGTGCTGGCGCCATTCAGGGCCAGGCTGTCATCGCCGCCGCCCAGGCTGATTGCCTTGGAAACAGCACCGGTGGTGGTCACAGCGTCAACGCCAGCGCCGCCGGTATAAGTGGCTTTGGAAGCATCCACAGTGATCTTCGAGGAACCGCTGCTGGCAGAGGTATCGATCGAGGTCATCTTGGCGCCGCTCAGGTCTGCGGTCAGGCCGGCAGAACCGGACACAACTGCGGTGGTCATCGAAGTCAGGCCTGCGGTGGAAGTCAGGGTCAGGCCCTTGGTGCCAGCCACGGTCAGCTTGGTCAGAGCGCCGAAGGTGATATTCGCCAGGGTGGATGCAGTACCAGTGGTAGTCACATTCAGAGTGGTGTAGATATCAGCATCATCCAGCGTGCCGCTGGTTTGACCATCAAGGCTCAGAGCCAGCGTCTTGTTAGTCGGGCTCTTCAGACCGCTGTTGTCGATAATCATGTTGCTGCTGCCGCCTTTCAGCGACAGCGAAGTCAGCGCATTGCCAGTGATTGCCACGCCGCCGAAGTTGGTCACCGAAACAGAGGTGATCGTGCCTGCGTCAGTCGTGCCGCCGTTCACGTCATTGATGAACACGTTAGCAGTTTGCACACCGGCAACAGTTGCGCTGGCAGATGCTTTGGCAGTGCCGGTCACAGATACGCTGGTGGTGCTGGCGCCGCCATTGACCGTCACACTACCTTGTGTAGCGGTTTTATTGACGGAGGTGGACACGTTTTGGGTGATGCTGACAGTCTTACCGCCAGTCACAGTGATATCGCCAGAGGTATAGCTGGCAGTATCGGTAGAAGTGTGATTGATAACCACAGCGCCGGCCGGAGCGCTCACGCCGCCGATCGTCACGTCACCGGTAGTAGCGCCGCTGGTGGTCAGGGTGAGATCATCGCCGCCGTTCACGGTCACTTCATTGGTGGTTTGCTTGGAGACGCTCAGCACGCCATCCGTGGTGGCTGCCAGAGTCACATCCATATCGCCGGTAGCAGCAGCGGTCAGGCTGGTCAGGCCAGTCCACTTAGTTACGTTGCCGGAGATAGCAGAATCAGCGGTCAAGGATGCAGCTTCGATGTTCTTGATAACAGCGGTGTCCGGCAGAGTCAAGGTTGCGCCGGTAGCCGACACAACGGTCAGCGTATCGTTGCCAAGGCCGCCGTCCAGATTGTCGAACGAGGTCAGGGTCGAAGCAGTGGTAGCGGTGGAAGCGAAGGTGTCATTGCCTTTGCCGCCGGTGAAGGTGTCGATACCAATGGTCAGGTTGTAGGTTTGACCTTTGTTGTTCACAGCGTCAGCAGCTGCAACCACGTTCAGAATGGTGGCGTCGATGCCGCCTTCAGCAGTCGCCTGGGTGGCTTCATCAGTCACGCCGGTCAGGAAGGTGCGGCCCAGTGCGATCGCATCCTTGTTGTTGTAAGCCAGAATTTCAGGAGTGGTGTCCAGAGCGTTCGTGAACACGGTTGCGGCGGACACTTTGGAGTTGTAAGCGGTCAAGTCGGCGCCAACAGCGCTCTTGCTGACTTCAGTCACAACGTTGGACATGGTCAGATCGCCGGCAGCCAGTTTTTGCGACCAGTACAGCAAACCGCCCACTTCAGCGTCACGGCCGAACAGGTTGCGGTAAATGGTGTTGATGATGGCTTCATTGGTCATGCCAGCATAGGTGGCAGTGTATTCAGCCGAGGTCGAGAAGAAGGCGCTGACGGCAGAGGTATCGCCATTCTTGGAGGCGACAACGCCTTCCCAGAACGCCTGACCGACCGGGTCTGCCGGACGGTTGAAATATGCTACGTACAGCTTTTGTACTGCTGCGGTATATTGACCCATTTGGAAACTCCCAGGAAAGTCAGATTATGAAAAATAAGCGGCACGCGATACCAAACTTCGCAAGAACCTCGAGCCGCATGATCGCAGAAGGCGCTTATTGCTTGATGTGACGAGCATCACAAAAAACGATAAAGACCATCCAGTCTCAGGCGAATTCAACAAAAAAACAACATCCCTGCTGTTCAAATCCAGCCCACTATGCCGCGCACAATGAGGAGAAAAGTGGAGATGTTTGAGAGCCGGGCGCTGCCAGCGCCACCCTTTTTGCCAGTCCCGCGTCGTGTACAACACGTTTCGCCCGAGTGACTGCTCTCAGTAAACAGGGCCACCGAAGTGGCCCTCAACAGGAATCAAAACCATTTACGCATAGATTATTCATTCCTTCTGTGCAGCGCGCAGATTATAGCTCACTTGCCCACAGATTTGCCCCATGCTGTTTTGCCGTACACGACTTCTCTGCTCAAACTGTCCAACGGCCCCTGGAACAAATACCAGGCTTTGTCGCCGCCTGCGCCCACAATCCCTTCCACCTGCATAGTATTAGTGGAAATAAAGCTTTGCCGTTCAGAGTAGATCCGCGCATCCTTGGTCAGATACCCTTCGCTTTGCAATGAGTAAGATTTCTCGCCGTGTTGCAGCACGAAGCTGGTAAAGAAAGTGCGCTTGCCGAAATCCAGATTCAATACCCCGTTTTCCACCTTGGCTAACACCACCGAACCTGTGGCGGGGGTCTTCACCAGCGCTTCGGAATCTTGCAGTGTCATGCCGAATTTGCCCTGCTGCGGCAAACTCCAATCCACGCCTTCACGCGCCAGGGCCAGCACGTAATAGGGATTGGACGCCACTACCTGGCGGTTTTTCTGCAGATTCACATAATTCTGCTCAGCCGGTTTATCCAACACCGGCTGCCAACGCCCCCACACCACGTCTTTGTAGTGTATCGGCTGGGTCGCCGGCGGTTGCGGATTCATCACCGCCAATTCCATATCGGGTTTCGGCACGATATCGACCAGGGGCGGGGAAACGCTGGCCCCGCTGCCGGGTTTATCAACCGGTTGCGGCGGCCCGGCTTTTTGTAAATTCAAGCTCTTTTGCGGATCAAGGCTCAAGTCCGCGCCGCCGGGCGCCGTCGGTTTATTTCCCTCATCCTGACGCGGCAGCACCGCTGAGAATTCCGGCGCTGCGGCGTTTGGCAGGCTTTGCGGCGCACTCTGGCCGCGTTTGATCTGCAACATCTGCCCGACCTGGTTGGCGAATAATTCACGGCTGTTGCCGCCTTCACAGGGGCCATGCCCCTCAGGGCCGCAGCCGGAGCCAAAACCGGACACCACGATGCCGCCGGAAATCACCGCCACGCGCGAGGTTTCGGCATCCGTGAACACGGTGAAATCGGTGCCGCGCACGCCGATCGCTGCAACAGGGGTATTGAAACGGAAATTCTGCCGCGCCAGCTTCACCGCTTCGCCGGAAATGCTGCGCGCCACGCCGGACAGAAGTTCGAGCTTGATGCGGGTGTTTTTGGGATTGTTTTGATCGATATGGTAGGCCACGATGCGGGCGCGGCTGGAGGGGCGCAGAATCAAAAATCCGTTGTCCACCGTTTTCACATAGACAAATCCATCTGCGCCGGTGGCGATTTCATCGCCTTCGTGCACCGGGTCGCCTTGGCTCAAAGTGTGTTGCGCCAGTTTAGCCTGCCCGCTCACATAGACAATGCGGCCAGCTTCGCCGGCATATGCATTCACTGCAAGCCACAACAGACAGGCGGCGCTTAATAAATAGCGTGTCATGTCAGCACTCCTCATTTAGCGCGATCTTGCGCGTGATTTACGGCAAATTCTGTGATCCGCATCACATGCATTTTACCTGTCACAAGCCCGCACTGGAGCGCGATTGACAAACCTTACAAATCCTTACAATAAACACAAATTGGATTTCCATCATAGCGCCACGGTGCGGCGCAGCAGTGGCGCACTGTTACAATAGCCGCCACCATGAAACACGCCAGCCCCGCCCCCCGCTCCGCACCACGTCGCATTTCCCGACTGCGACTGGGACTGGCCGCGCTTTGTCTGAGCTTGTGCGCTGCACTGCAGTTTTTGCCAAACGATAACCGCTCCTGGTTCGCCAACGAATGGTTGCGCGATCAGTTTGTGCAATGGCTGGCGCAAGACACGCCGGAACAACGTTTCGTGGTGATCGATATTGATGAAAAAAGCCTGGCCAGCATCGGCCCCTGGCCCTGGCCGCGCGCGCGGCTGGCGGATTTGATTGAAGAATTGCTCGGCAATCAGCAAGCCAAGGGGGTGGCGCTGGATATGCTGTTGCCCGATCCACTCGACGCCCCCGGCGACGCGCGCTTGGCGATGCTGGGCCGTTTCGGCCCCCTGCTGTTGGCGCAGGCGTTTGATTATCAAGGCAATTTACCGCTGACAATCGGGCAGTTGATCGCCCCGCCGCCGGCCCGCACGCTGGCCCCGCCGCGCGCCAGCGTGCCGGCCAGCGGCTTTCTGGCCAACCATGCCGCCTTGGCGCATCCCGACGCCAAGGCAGGCAATATCGGCCTGGCCCCGGACAAAGACGGCATGATCCGCCGCTTGCCGCTATACACCCGCTATCAGGACAAAGACTGGCCCACCCTGACCCTGGCCCTGGTGGAATGTTGCAGCGGGCGCGCCACCCGCCTGCCGCGCGCCGCCGCGAATGGATTCTGGCGCGTACCCTACCAGCGCCAATGGTCAGCCTATACCGTGATCCCGGCCTCGGTGATTTTGCGCCAGGAACTGCCGCCCGGCCAGTTGGAGCACAAATTGGTGCTGGTCGGCTCCTCCGCGCTCGGCCTGGGCGATCGCGTGGCGACCCCGCTGGCGGCGAATAGCAGCGGGGTGCTGGTGCATGCATCAGCGCTGACCCGCCTGCTCGACTTGCAAGAGGGCGTGGCTCCTGCGCCATGGCCCGGGCGCGCGCTGGCGCTGGCCTACACTTTCCTGCTGTGCCTGCTGTGGCTGTGGCCGCGTCAAGGTGCGCTGAGTAAATTGCTGTGGCTGCTCGGGGCCGGCTTGCTATGGCTGCCGCTGGCGGCATGGTGCAGCGTGCACGACGGCGAGTTTTCCGCCAGCGCGCCCTTGCTCAGTCTATTAGTGCTGCTGGTGATCGGCATGCCGCTGGATTGGCAAACCAGCCAGCGCATGTCGCGCCGCCTGCTCAACGCCCTGCGCCAATATGTGGCCCCGGCAGTGGTGGATGAACTGCTCAAGCGCGGCCTGCAAGAAACCCTGGCCCCGGCGCAACGCCAGATCACCACCCTGATTGCGGATATGCAAGGCTATACCAGCCAAGTGGAACAACTGGATGTGCATGAAGCAGCGCAATTGACCAGTGATTTTCTGGCCTGTCTGACCGGGCCTGTGCTGGCGGCGCGCGGCACGATTGATAAATATACCGGCGACGGCATAGTCGCCTTTTGGGGCGCGCCGCTGCCAAGCGCGGATCATGCCGATTGCGCGCTGGATGCGGCGCGCGGCATTTTGCAACGCGTGGCGGAATTCAGCCGGCAACGCGAAGCCGCCGGCCTGCCCGGATTGCGCGTGCGCATCGGGATTGAAAGCGGAGAGGCAATGGCAGGCGATTACGGCTCCGCCGAACGCAGTATTTATACCGCAGTCGGCGACAGTGTGAATGTGGCGGCGCGCCTGGAACAGTTGGCGCGCGATTATCCGCATGACGTGATCATCGGCCAGGGGTGCGCGGCCAGCCAGACCCGGCACCAATTGCAAGCGCTGGGTGAAGTGCATTTGCGCGGAAGGGAAAAGCCGATTGCAATTCATACTTTGCAGGAGGCGGCATGAAACGGAGCCTTGGCGCGCTCTTCCTTGGCCTGTGCGCCAGCCTGGCCGTGGCGCAAGACAATGCGACGCCGCTGGCCGATGGCGATGAACAAAACCGCCTGTATCTGGAAGCGCTGCAGGCATTGGGCGAAGGGCGCAAACTCGACGCCAGCAAGCGCTTGAAACATTTAACGGAAATCGAACCGAAACATGCCGGGGCCTGGCTGGATCTGGCCTTGATTCAGTGCGAACTTGGCAACAGCAAAGAAGCGGAACAATTGTTTGCCGACATTTTGCGCCGCTTCAATCCGCCGCAAGCCATTCGCGAAATCATTGCATCCAGGCAAAAACAGGGTTGCGAACTCAAAGAGCGCAACTGGAGTTGGGGCGCATCGCTGGCGCGCGGGCGCGAACAGAATGTGAATCAGGGCGCGAGCGACGCCTATTTGGATGGCGGCGCCGTCAGCGAAGAGTTTTTACCCAAGGCCGACAATTATCTGCAAGCCTCGGCAGAGGCCCAGCTTGAAGTGAGCGGAAATGGCGCGAATCTGATCATGCAATGGTCGGCGCGCCGTCATGACCGCTTGCACCAATATGACAGCGGGCAATTATTCGCTGGCGTGGAACAAGCCTGGCGCCTGCACGGCTGGAATTTGCGCGGTTCGCTCTGGTTCGGCGTGCATGGTTTGGGCGGCGCCTTGTATCAACGCCAGACCCAGGTGCAATTACGCGCCACTCCGCCGCTGAATCTGCCGCCGGAATGGCAGGCGCATTTGAGCGCCAGCGCCAGCCATTTGCGTTATCTGACCCTGACCTCTTTCGACGCCAACACCCAGGAATTGCGGGCGCAGCTGCAATACCGCAAACCGCAGCGCACCCTGCAAGCCTCGCTGACCTGGGCGAATGACCACGCGACTGACGCGCGCCCCGGCGGCCATCGGCACGGCTGGCTGGGCCATCTGCAGTGGCGCGAAAAAGTGCATGAAAATCTGTCAGCGGAACTCAGTTGGTCGCGCCAGACCTGGCGCGGCTCCAGTCCCTATTCACAGGAAATTTTCGGCGATCTGGTGCGGCAGCAAAGTATGCAGACCCTGCGCATGGCCATGGTCTGGCAGCAAAACGACAAACAAAGTTGGCAGATGGAGTGGCGCGCGGTGCGCAATCGCGAGAATATCTCTGTATTTCAGTACAATAACCAGCAATTGCAATTAAGCTGGCATTGGTATCACAACTGAATCCAGTGCAATGCCCATTCCGGCAAGCCCGCATGGCGTGGTAAGCTTGCCCGGATGACAAGCAAACCGCACATTTTCAACAGGCAAGGATGGCTAGCGTAATCAATCACAAACAGGCTGAGCAGCAAGTGGTGCAGCACAAGCCTGCGCATATCGAAGCCGACGCCGCGCCTGGCAGCATGGCGCTGCATCATAATGCGCGGCAAAATCTGCACATCCACTTGCGCCGCATCCCGCTGCTGGCTGATTTAAGCGATGAGGAAATCGTACGCGTCAAAACGGATCTGCGCATCCGCCAATACGCCAAGCGTGAAGTGGTGCTGCAAAAAGGCGGCAGCGGCGACGCCCTGCTGTTTTTGCTGGCCGGCCAATTGCAAGTGATTGATGTGACGGAAGACGGACGCGCGATCGGCTTGCGCATGTTGAATCCGGGCGACTTCTTTGGCGAAATCGCCGTCATCAACAATTCCACCCGCTCTGCCTCGGTGGTGGCGATGAGTGAAGTGCTGGTGGCGTTTTTACCAGCCCCGACCGCCTTGCATCTGTTTTCCCACTCGCCATCGGTGGCGAATCTGATGTTGCGCCATCTGGCGCAAAAAATTCAACGCGACTCCGAATTCCGCGCCCTGCTCTCGATCAACAATATTTCCAAGCGCATCTACACCTATCTGAGCCTGCTCAAGCAAACCCTGCCGGACGGGCGCGAAGTGATAGAAAACATGCCCACCCATCAAGATGTGGCGAATATGGTCAACACCAGCCGCGAATCCGTCACGCGCGCGCTGGCGGTGCTGTTGCAGCAGGGCATTGTGGAAAAACAGGCGCACCGGCTCTTGATTCATGATCCGGCGGGGTTGTTGAAGGCGATACAGAATGCGGGGTAGGGACAAATCAGGAGTACATCAACGAACTTAATTAAAGGAGGATGTATGCAGAGAGTTGAAGTTTTGCAAGATGTTTTGATTCAAGCGGGAGAGGTTGACAAATATTACGGTGACAGTGTGCCGGTCAATCTTTGGCGCGCAAAGAACTTAAATAAGCCAGGGCTTGGTTTATTTGCTATGGTGGAAGAAGAGGAAAGACGCGCGGGAAATGTTCGCCCGCCAGATATCACTATTGAAAATGGTTGGGTCAAAGTAAGCAAAGCGCCCCGTGGCATCAGCACATTTGACAAGCCTGATGTGTTTGCCCGGGGGAAATGGGAGTATTACAAAATTCCGGCAGGCACTGTCTTGCCATTTGGGTTAGCAATTGTGAAGGATCGATTTAATCCTGTGCTTGGCGCAACCCACTATACAATTGCGCCCGCACATGATATGCCCCTGGAAAAATTTAAAGGCTTGCTGGATCAACTGGCGGTCCAATTGTTTGCAAAGGTCTCATAATGGAAATTGACAATTATTGGATTCCCACCCTGCTACAAACAGTAAGAGATGGAATCCGCTACAAAGAAGGGCTGTTGACAAGCGAAACCTTGCGAGACATTGAAGCACATGAAGAAGATCTGATGTTACGGGGTGATTTGATTGCTTACCTGGTAGAGCAATACAACAAGCACCAGGCAGATTTCAAATTCACCCCTGCGCAATTATTAGAAGGCAAAGAGTAAGGCATTGCCAGAGCAATCGCCTTCTTGCAACAAGTCAGCCGCAATTTTGCCGCCCTAATACCTTTTTGCGACAGCCTCCTGCGAGGGGAGAGAGGATGTACTAATCCGCCATCGTTTTTCAGTATGGTGGGCTTCATTTCTGCGCAACCATGCAAATCCCACCGCTCTGTTCCAGTACACCTTAAACCCCGATACAAATCTCAACCCGGCGCAACAAACTCCTCTGCAGCCTTGCCCAAAATATGGGCAGGCGCAGTGCTATAATCCGCGCTTTCCCGAAAACCCCAGCTTGTATGCCCGCCCTGAATTCCTTCTGCGCCCCCCCGTTTTGCGCCGCCATGCCGGAGGCCATATGTTGATGCCCTTACTGCGCGGCGTATGGGCTTATCGCGGCTTTGTGCTGGGCAGCGTCAAGCGCGAATTCCAGGTCAAATACCGCTATTCCCTGCTGGGTGCGTTGTGGGCCATCTTGCAGCCGCTGGCGCAGATTCTGGTGTACACCGTGGTGTTTTCACAGTTGATGCAAGCGCGCCTGCCCGGTGCGCAAAACAGCGCGTCTTACAGCATCTATCTGTGCGCCGGCATTCTGTCATGGGGCTTGTTTTCGGAAATCGCAACGCGCGCGCAAACGGTGTTTCTTGACCATGCGAATCTGATGAAGAAAATCAGCTTCCCGCGCTTTTGCCTGCCGGTGATTGTGGTCTTGAATGCCCTGCTCAACTTCAGCATCATCTTTACCCTGTTTACGCTCTATCTTCTGCTGAGCGGGAATTTTCCCGGCCTGGCTTATCTGGCGCTGTTCCCGGTGCTGGGCCTGGTCTGCCTGCTGGCCATCGGCCTGGGCATGCTGCTGGGTGTGCTGAATGTGTTTTTCCGCGATGTCGGACAATTTTTTTCCATCTTTATCCAATTCTGGTTTTGGCTGACGCCGATTGTGTATGCGCCGCAAATCCTGCCGGCGGAAGTGCGCGCATGGCTGGCGTATAACCCGATGGCGCATTTGCTCGGCGCCTGTCAGCAGATTGTGCTGGCGAATCAATGGCCGGATTGGCTGGCGCTGGCGCCGTCCGCCGGCTTTGCTCTGCTGTGCTGCATCGCCGGTCTGGCCCTGTTCCGCAAGCGCGCCGGCGAAATGGTTGATGAGTTGTAAGAGGCAAGGCATGGGCAAAATACTGGTTTCCAATCTGGGCAAGGCGTATAAGCAATACAGCAATCGCTGGGCCCGCCTGCTCGAATGGCTGACTCCCGGCCAGCGCATCTGGCATACGCAAAAATGGGTCTTGAAAGATGTCAGCTTTCGTGTCGATGCGGGCGAAGCGGTCGGTTTGATCGGCATCAACGGCGCCGGCAAAAGCACGCTCTTGAAATTAATCACCGGCGCCAGCCAACCCACCACCGGACATGTGCAATTTGAAGGGCGCGTCGCGGCCCTGCTCGAATTGGGCATGGGCTTTCACCCGGATTTCAATGGCCGCCAAAATGTCATGATGGCCGGCCAGTTGAGCGGCATGACGGTGGAAGAAATTGAAGCGCTGATGCCGGAAATCGAAGCCTTCGCTGAAATCGGCGACTATATCGAACAACCGGTGCGGGTGTATTCGAGCGGTATGCAAATGCGCCTGGCGTTCGCCATCGCCACCGCGAAACGCCCGGATATTCTGATTGTGGATGAAGCGCTTTCAGTGGGCGATGCGTATTTCCAGCACAAGAGTTTTGACCGCATCAAGCAATTCCGCGCCCAGGGCACCACCCTGCTGCTGGTGTCGCACGATAAACATGCAATTCAATCAGTCTGTGACCGCGCGATTTTGCTGGATAGCGGGCGGGTGGCGAAAGAAGGCGGGCCGGAAGAAATCATGGATTATTACAACGCCATGCTGTCCCAGCGCGAAGGGCAAAGCGTGAGCCAGGTGACACACGAAAGCGGCAAAGTGGCGACCATTTCCGGCACCGGCGAAGCCAGCGTGACAGAGATCGGCCTGTACGATCTGCAGGGCCAATTGCTGGAAACGGTGGATGTCGGCAGCACGCTGGAATTGCGCGTGAAAGCCGCGATCCGCGCGCCGATTCCGCGCCTGGTGCTGGGCTATATGATCAAAGACCGCCTGGGCCAGCCGATTTACGGCACCAACACCCACCTCAAAGACATGCCGCTGTATGACATGCAACCGGGACAGGAAGTGGAATTCCGCTTCCGTTTTGCCGCCAATCTCGGCCCCGGCAGTTACTCCATCGCCACCGCCCTGGTCAGCAGCGACACCCATTTGGATAACAATTATGAATGGCGCGATTTGGCGCTGGTGTTCAATGTGGTCAATCTGGCGCGCCCGCATTTTGTCGGCTGCGCCTGGCTTGATCCCGAAATCAGCATTTTGCGCAGCGAGTAATGCATTATGACCACGCAAGCCCCTTTTATTTCCTACGCTCAGAACGCCGAAGATGTCTTGCTGTGGCGCGCACTGGGACATATTCAACACGGTTTTTATATCGACGTCGGGGCCAATGATCCCGAGCACGATTCAGTCACCAAAGCGTTTTATCAGCGCGGCTGGCGCGGCCTGAATCTGGAGCCGCTGCCGCATTTTCATGCGGCGCTGCAAAGCGCCCGTCCACACGACATCAATCTGGCCATGGCGTGCGGCGCAGAAGCCGGCACGCTGACCTTGTACGATGTGCCGCAAATGCATGGCTGGGCCACGCTGGACGCTGACATCGCACAGCGTCATACCAGCGAAGGCTATCAAGTCAGCACCAGCATCACCCAAGTGCTGCCCTTGCGCCAAGTGTGCGCCGAGCATGTCAAGGATCAGATTCATTTTCTGAAAATCGATGTCGAAGGCTTTGAAGAACAAGTCTTGCTGGGCATGGATTTTCAGCGCTGGCGGCCCTGGGTGGTGGTGGTCGAAGCCACCCTGCCCAACAGTCGCGCCACCAATCATGAGAAATGGGAACATTTACTGACTGATTGCGACTACCGCTTTTGTTATTTTGACGGCCTGAACCGCTATTACCTCAGCGCCGAGCATGCGGAGCTGGCCCCCTTGCTGTCGGTGCAGGCGAATGTGTTCGACAATTTCCAAAGCGCGCATTTACACCATGCGCTGGAAATGTATGACAAGGCCATCGTCGATGTGCAAGCGTATGCCAAGCGCGTGAAAACCGTCGAAAGCCTGCTCGAAACCTATGGCGAACAAAGCCTGCTGGCGCTGCAACAGCGCGAAACGGCAGATGCGCGCGCCGACTATTTGCAATTACAGGCAGACCGCCTGCAAAGTCTGCAACAAAGCCTGGAAACGGAATTGGCGCAACAGCGCGCAATCGCCGCCAACGCCAGCCAATCGCTGCTGCAATTGCAACATGAAGCGCGCGCGATTCAGGAATGGGCGCACAACCTGGATCAGAATTCGCAAGTCCTGGGCGCGCAAATCGGACAGATGCAAGCCTCGCTTTCCTGGCGTTTGACCGCGCCCTTACGCCGGCTCATCGGCCTGTTGCGCAAGATGCGGCAATTGCAGCGGGAAGGCCAATTATTCCAGCGCCTGCTGGCCAGCGTGCAATTCCGGCTGCGCGCGCGCGCGCATGCGCAAGCCTTGCAAGACGGCGCCGCCCCGGCTTATCAGGCCGCGCCCGCAACCCCGCCACAAGCCAGCGCGCCGTCCCAATTGACGCCGCAAGCGCGCCAACTGTATGCCGATCTGGAGCGCGCTGCGCACCGCCTCCCGCCACAAGGAAAACCGTAATGCGTTTGCTGTTCGATCTCCAAGCCTGCCAGTTATCTGACGCCGCAGAATTGCAGCACATCATCGCCCTGTTGCAAGCGCTGCAGCAGAACGCTGCCGCCCAAGACTGGCAATGCTGCGCCCTGCTGAACCAGGGTTTGCCCAACTGGGTGCAAAAAGCCATGCGCGACAGCGCGCTCAACCTGCCGTTCTTCAGTTTTGAGCTGCCGCCGGCGCGCGACAACGCGGAATACAATGCCCTGGCGGCGCAGATTGTGCGCGATGATGTGATCCGCCAAAGCGACGCGGATTTGATTTACCAATTCTGGCGCGCCGACCACGCGCCGCAAGCACAATTGCCAAGCCGCCATGCGCAAAGCGGCATGCCGCCGCGTGTGCTGCATATTTTGCAAACGCTGCCGGCGGAACTGGGGACAGAAGATGGCGCGCATCACCGCCATCAACCGGATTGGCATTTCCAAACCCTGCCCTGGCTGAGCCAGGCGGCGGCGCTGGTGTGCGGCAATGCGCAAGATGCGGCGTATTTACGCAAGGCACTGCCGCACAGCCGGGTCTTGAGCCTGGCCCCGCCCTGCCTGCCGCAAACGCTGTCAGGCATTCAGGATGCGCCGCCGCGCCAGGCCCCGGCCAGCCCGCACCTGCTCTTGTTCGCAGCCGGCGCCAAGCCGCAGCAACAACGCATGTTATGGAGCGGCGTTTGCCAACAGCTGGCGCGCCATCCAGACTGGCAAGCCGTGCTGGCGGGCGCAGCCGATGCGCAAGAGCAGCAAAGACTGAGCGAAATCGCCAGCCGCAGCGGCTGCGCCGGGCAGTTGCAATTCGCCAGCCCGCACAGCGCACAGGAATGGCAGGCGCTGTTTGCGCAAAGCACGCTGGGCGTGCTGTGCACAGCCGCCCCGGTGCAAGCCGGATTGCACGCCGCCTTATGCGGCTTGCCGCTGGCGGTCAGCAGCCAGCATGCGCTCTCGCTATGGCCGGAATTTTGCCAATTCCAGGAACTTCCAGACCGGATTTGCACCGATTTGAACGAGCGCTTAGCGCAATTGCTGCAAACGGCATGCGCGCCGCCGGCCCCGGACAGGCTGCAGCAGAACGGATTGCCCGCCCTGCTCGAAGCGCTGCGCCAGATCATACAAACGCCGGCGCCGCTGCATGCGCCGCGCCGGCCGCGCCTGGCCTTTGTTTCGCCTTTGCCGCCGCTGCCGTCAGGGATTGCCGATTACAGCGCGGAATTAATCCCCGAATTGGCGCGCGATTTCGCGCTCGAATTGATTGTCGCGCAGCCCGAACTCAAACTGCCCTGGGGCCGCGACTTGCTGCCGCTGCGCGATTTGGCCTGGTTTGAAGCGCATGCCGACAGCTTCGACCACATTCTGTACCACCTCGGCAATTCGCCCATGCACAGCCATATGTTCAGCTTGCTGCAACGCCATCCCGGGGTAGTGGTGCTGCACGACTTTTATCTGGCCAATGTGCTGGACTATATGCACCACCAGCACATCACGCCGCATGCGTTTATGCGCGAGTTGTACGAGTCGCACGGCTACAGCGCGCTGCTGGAGCAAAGCAAGATCGGCGTGGTGCCCTCAATCTGGGCGTATCCCTGCAATAAGCGGGTGCTGGATGCGGCGCACGGCGTGATTGCGCACGCCGCGTTCCCGGCCCGCCTGGCGCAGCGCTGGTATGGCGCAGACTATGGCCGCGATTGGCAAGTGCTGCCGCTGTTGCGTGGCCGCGCGGATTTGCCGGACGCCGACTTGCCGCAAGCGCGCAGCGCTGCCCGCGCCACACTCGGCTTGCAGGAAGAGGATTATGTGGTCTGCAGTTTCGGCATGCTGGGACGCACCAAACACAATCTGCTGCTGTTGCAGGCGTTTGTGGCCAGCGCGCTGGCCAGCGCTGCGCAATGCCATCTGGTGTTTGTCGGCGCGAATGAGGGCGGCGAATATGGCCGCAGCATGCTGGAGCAAATCCAGGCCGCCGGTCTTGGCGCGCGCATCCGCATCACCGGCTTTGTTGACGCCGCCGCCTATCGCCAATGGCTGCTGGCGGCGGATTGTGCGGTGCAATTGCGCATAGACTCGCGCGGCGAAACCTCGGCAGCCGTGCTTGACTGCCTGCTGTACGGCGCGCCCACCATCGTGAATGCGCATGGTTCGCTGGCCGAATTGCCGTCGCACACGGTGCGCCAATTGCCTGATTTGTGCACGGCGGAAGATTTGCGCGATGCGCTGGAAAATTTGTGGCGCAACCCGGCGGCCCGCGCCGAACTGCGCCAGGCCGGACTGGCGCATATCGCCAGCCAGCACGCGCCCGGCATCGTCGGACAAGCCTACCGCCAGGCGCTGGAGCATTTCGCCAATCACGGCAAGCAACAGCGCCGGCGCGGTCTGCTGCACAGCATCGCCCATCTGGCGCAGGAATTCCCGCAGGAAATTGAGGCTGGCGCCTTGATCAATCTGGCGCAAAGTCTGGCCGATAATCAAGCCGCCAGCGCGCCGCGCCGCCTGCTGGTCGATCTCTCGGCCATGGTGCAAACCGATTTGAAGACTGGAATTCAGCGCGTGGTGCGCAGCATTTTGTTAGCCTTGCTGGCGGATTGCCCGCCCGGCTGGCGCATCGAACCGGTGTACAGCGAAGGCCGTAACCAGCCTTACCGCCACGCGCACCGCTATATGCAACAATGGCTGGGACATGACAGCCTGGGCCTGGATGACGCCCCGGTGCAAAGCCTGGCCGGCGATATTTTTCTGGGCCTGGATTTATTCATGCACGGCAGCACGCAAAACGAGCCGCAATTGCAAGCGATGCGCCGGCGCGGCGTGCAGATTGTGTTTGTGGTGTATGACATTTTGCCGCTGCTGCTGCCAGATCGCTTCCCGTCCGGTGCGGCGGAGGATTTCGGCGCCTGGCTGCAGATGGCGGGACGCAACAGCGACGCTTTGCTGTGCATCTCGCGCGCGGTGGCGGATGAAGTGCATGCCTGGTTCACCCACACCCCGCCGAAACGCGCGCCGCAGGATGCGCCGCTGCAACTCGGCTGGTTCCATCTGGGCGCAGATCTGGACGCCAGCGCCCCCAGCCAGGGCTTGCCGGAGAATGCCGCAGCGTTATTAGCGCAGATTCAGGCGCGCCCGGCGTTTTTGATGGTCGGCACAGTCGAGCCGCGCAAGGGCCACGCAATGGCGCTGCAGGCTTTTGAGCTGCTCTGGGCCAGGGGCGTGGACGTGAATCTGGTGATCGTCGGCAAACAGGGTTGGATGGTGGACGCTTTATGCCAGCGCCTGCAAACACATGCCGAGCTGGGCCGCCGCCTGTTCTGGCTGCAAGGCATGTCAGATGAAATGCTGGGCAAGGTGTATGCCGCCAGCAAAGTTCTGCTCGCCAATTCAGAAGGCGAGGGCTTTGGCCTGCCGCTGATCGAAGCTGCGCAACACGGCTTGCCGGTGCTGGCGCGCAATTTGCCGGTGTTCGTCGAAGTCATGACTGAGCATGCGCAGTTTTTCCAAGGCGGCGCAAGCGAGTTGGCGCAAGCCGCGCAAGACTGGCTGGCGCTGGATGCAGCCGGCGCTGCGCCGCAATCCAACGCCATGCGCTGGCTGAATTGGCGCGAAAGCGCGCAGCAACTGCGCCAGGCGCTGCTGGAAGGCGCCTGGTATCGCAGTTGGCAAGCGCCGCAATAAATCCGCTTTGCCAAGGCGCCGGCGCAGAAGATAAAGCGCGCCGGCGCCGCCCCGCCCGGCTATAATCGCGGTACTTTCCCAACTCTGAACACGACTCATGAATGGCGCGCAACAATTCGGCCCGCAACGCAATGTGCTGGGCGTGGTAGGCTGGTCCGGCAGTGGCAAAACCAGCTTGCTGGAACAATTGCTCAGCCTGCTGTGCGCACAAGGCTTGACCGTGCATGCGATCAAGCACAGCCATCATGATTTTTCACTCGAACCCGAACACAAAGACAGCGCCCGCCTGCGCCGCGCCGGCGCAACACAGGTCTTGCTCAGCTCGCCCTATCGCTGGGCGCTGGTGCATGAGCTGCGCGGCGCGCCCGAACCGGATTTGGCGCAACAATTGGCGCGCCTGGCGCCGGCGGATCTGGTGCTGGTCGAAGGCTTCAAATTCGCCCCCATCAAACGTCTCGAAGTGCACCGCCCGGCGCTGGGCAAGCCGGCCCTGTATCTGGAAGATGAACACATTATCGGCGTCGCCAGCGATGCGCCAGCCGGGCCGGCGGCGCGCGCGCAGCAACCCGATTGGCTGGATTTGAATCAAGCCGCACAGATTGCCGCCTGGGTGCACGCCAAGTTGGCGCAAGGTTTGCTGCGCTGGCCGGAGGAAATGCAAGATGTTGCGTAATGTGCTGCCGGCCAAAAGTCTGGGCGGCAAAATCGTCGCCGCCCTGCTTGGCGTCTTGCTGTTAGCGCTGCTGGCCATCAGCACCACCCTGCTGCTGTCCTGGCAATTGGAAGGCGCATCCGCCGCCATCAATGAAAGCGGCCGGCTGCGCATGCATGGCTATCAGCTCAGCCTGCGCGCCGAACGCATCCGCAACGAGCACAATAATCAGGCCGAACGGTTTGTCTTGCAGCAGGAAATCAAAACCATTGACCACGTTTTCACCCTGCTCTCACGCGGCGACCCGCAACGCCCGCTGTACCTGCCATCGGAATTGGAAATCCGCCAGCAATTCATCACCGCACAACAGCAATGGCTGAACACCATCCGCCCGGCGGTGGAAGCGCTGCTGCATGGCGACCCCAAGACGGTGCATCAATCAACCCAGGTGATCAGCACCGACATTCCCTTGTTTGTGCAAAACATTGAAAAGCTGGTGCGCCTGATTGAAAAAGACAGCGAACAGCGCGCCTCCTGGCTGCGCAGCTCGCAACTGGCCCTGATCACGCTCTCCCTGGCCGGCACCGTGGCCCTGATTTATCTGATGTTTGTCTTGATCATTGACCCGGTCAAACATCTGCAGGAAGGCATGCAAAAAATGAGCGAGCAGGCTTTCGATGTGCGCCTGCAAGTCGAATCGGATGATGAATTCGGCGAAGTCACCGCCGGCTTTAACCGCATGGCCGACCGCCTCTCCGATCTCTACAACGGCCTGGAACAAAGGGTGGCGGCCAAAACCCTGGAACTGGAAACGCAAAACCGCGAATTGGCGCTGCTGTATGAATGCGCCAGTTTTTTGCAGCAGCCTTTGAAAATGGAAGGTTTATGCGAAGGTTTTCTCGACCGCATCCGCCAATATTTCGGCGCGGATGGCGGCTCAGTGCGGGTGCTTGATCCGGTGCATGGCAATTTGCATATGCTGGTGCATCATGGCATTTCAGCGGATTTGGTGAATGCGGAACACTGTTTGAAAGTCGGCGATTGCCTGTGCGGCGAAGCGGTGGCGGAAAAAGTGATTGTGATCCACGATTTGAACAAAATGGATCAAAAACACCACTTGCAATGCCACAAAGAAGGCTTCGCCTCGGTTTCCGTGTTCCAGATTCACGCCAGCAAACTGCATCTGGGTTTTTTCAATTTGCATTTCCGCACCACCAAGACCTTCAGCAAGAGCGAAGTGACCTTGCTCGACACGCTGGGCCAGCTCTTGGGCGTGGCGTTGCAAAACATCCGCCTGGCCACACGCGAACGCGCGCTGGCGATTTCAGAAGAGCGCAATCTGGTGGCGCAGGGCCTGCATGACAGCATTGCGCAAGGTTTGAATTTCCTCAACATCCAGGTGCAAATGCTGGAAGATTCCCTGACCAAGGGCAAGCTGGATGAGGTTGCCGAAATCGCCCCGCAATTGCGCGCCGGCATTGCCGAAAGCTATGAAGATGTGCGCGAACTGCTGCAAAACTTCCGCAGCCGCTTAGCCGAAGGTTCGCTGGCGCGCTCGCTGGAAAACACCTGTGAAAAATTCCGCCGCCAGACCGGCATCGAAATTGATTTCCAGGCTGACAGCGAAGGCGCGCCGCTGCCACGCGAACACCAATTGCAAATTCTGTTCATCTTGCAAGAAGCCTTGTCGAATATCCGCAAGCACGCCATGGCCGCGCATATCCGCGTGCGCTTTGCCGACCGCCAGGATATCGAACTCACCGTGACAGATGACGGCGTAGGCTTTGATCTGGCTGAATTGCAGCAAAAAGGCGAAACCCATGTCGGCTTGAAAATCATGCGTGAACGCGCCCAGCGCATCGGCGCGGATTTCACCCTCGAATCCCAACCCGGCGCCGGCGCCACCGTGCGCATGCGCCTGTCGCGCGAACAACGCGCCGCCGCATAAATCCACCATTCGGAACCATTATGAGTGAAGAAGCAGAAAAAATTTCCGTGCTGTTAGTCGATGACCACACCCTGTTCCGCAGCGGCATACGCTTCCTGCTGCAACGGCATGCCGATTTTCAGGTGGTGGGCGAAGCGGCGGACGGCGTGGAGGGCGTGAAACGCGCCAAGCAGCTCAACCCGGACGTGGTGCTGCTGGACTTGCATATGCCCGGCATTTCCGGTCTGGAAACGCTGCAAATGCTGCTGCAAGACAGGCCGCAAGCCACGGTCTTGATGCTGACCGTTTCTGAAGACGCGGAAGATCTGTCCGCCGCCTTGCAAGCCGGCGCGCGCGGCTATCTGATCAAAAACATTGACGCCGATTATCTGGTGCGCGCGATCCGCCGCGCCGCCGCCGGCGAGGCGGTCGTGGCGGAAGCCATGACCGCCAAGCTGGTGGCCCAGCTCAAAGGCGGCGCGCCGGCGCGCACAGAAAACAGCAGCGGGCTGGACAAACTGACCCCGCGCGAACGCGAAATTCTGATCTGTCTGGCGCGCGGCGAAAGCAATAAAGTGATCGCGCGCAATCTGTCGGTGGCCGAAAGCACGGTCAAAATCCATGTGCAAAACGTGTTGAAGAAGCTGCATTTGTCCAGCCGCGTGCAAGCCGCAGTGTTCGCCGTTGAACATGGTTTGGATAAATTGCAAGCACATTGACGACTGATCAAACTATGTTGCCAGATGACAACATCACAGATTTCAGTCGTATGCATGCAGAAACCATAAACGGAATACAGTTAGCGTGACTGCGCTAACTGTATTCAATTCCCGGTAAAACCATTTCATCCTGCAATCATTTGCGACGATTTTTTCAGCAGCAGATTTGCCTTGGCGCAAGATTTCTGCTGGGGAATGTTGTTAAGATTGCGGTAAAAATTTGTTTCGCTTCCAAATAAGAACTGCTTTTCCGGAAATAAGCGTATAGAATAGTGTACCTGCCTAAATAATGCACCGGTATGCCTTCCAGTAGTATCTCGGTAAAAATCAAAAGTTTCTACCAGTGGCTGAATGAGCCTGCCGGGCACACAACGAAAGCGGAAAAAAGGCGGGTTTTTTTGAAACTGGAAGCCATACCCGGCGCAGTCTTTGAGCACCGCTTGCAACGGGAGTGGTAATTAATATGGGAGTATTACTGGATGATTGACAAGAAATCTTTTCCCGGCCAGGAAACAGCGGAAAGTACCGGCTTTTTGCTCTGGCAAGTGACCTCGATCTGGCAACGCAATGTCGCTGCCGTTCTGCGTGGCCACGAACTCACCCAAGTCCAATTTGCTTTGCTGGCCAGCTTGATGTGGCTGGAAGACAAAGAGGAATGGGTTACTCAAGCGATGCTGGCGCGCCATGCCAAGCTTGATGAAATGATGACTTCCCAAGTGCTGCGTTCCTTGGAAGGCCGCAAATTGCTGGAGCGTCACCCCCACCCCCACGACACCCGCGCCAAGCATTTGGTGCTGACCTCTTCGGGTCGCGAAAAAGCCAAAGCAGCGCTGCCTGATGTGGAGCGTGTGGATTTGGAATACTTTTCCATCCTGGCTGACAGCCGTCCCAATTTCAATCAATCCCTGCAAGATCTGATCGACAAAGGCGGTTGCCACGGCTGATGGCGCTGGCGACAGGCCAGGCCTGTCGCCCTTCCCCCTCCCGATCTGCGCGCTTTGCTGTACTTCCCCTGCGCCCCCTCTCAACAGCACGTTTTTTCTTCAACCCCTTCAGCTTTTCCCTGCATTCTGTTATCCGGATTCTGCGGCAAGATAGCGCTTGTCTGCAGTTCATCGCAGCGTTCTTGCGCCACCCGGCGCGAGCCGCCACACTGCAAACATGGCGCAGATGGCGCAAACCTTCAGGAGCGGATATGAATCAGGACAGTTTCAGGCAGCAAGTCAAAATGCTGTTGCGTGAGAGTTTCAAGGCGGGCGGCTATTTCGCCCGGCGCGGCTTTAACCGCGTGCAAAAAATGAGCGGCGTGCAAATGCTGGCCTGCGCCGCCTTGCTGGTGCTGGCGATTGCGCTCTTGCATCTGGCGCTGTTTATTTTCATCGTGTTCAGCATCTTCAAACTGGCCGTGCTGGTCAGCGTCTGGGCCGGGCGCAAACCCGCCGCGCAGCGCAGCAGGGCACAGGCCTACAGCGCGCCGCAGCGCGATCCCAACCCGACCGATGTGCTGCCGCAGCGTCTGCTGAAATAAGCAAATCAGGCTGCCGGAGCCTGGTCTTGCTGGAGCGCCGTAATGATGGCGCTGCGCTCCAGCGTGGGAGCGAATTCGCAAATGAAATCCAGCGCATAGCTGCGCAACCAGGCGCCGCGCCGCACCGCCAGCCGCGTCACATTCGGCGCAAACAAATGCCCGGCCTCAATCGCGCGCAAACTGCCTTCTTTTTGCGTAATCGCCATGCTGGCGACAATCCCCACTCCCATCTCCAATTGCACATATTGCTGAATCACATCCGAATCCATCGCCGTCAGCACAATATCCGGTTTCAGTCCGGCGGCAGCAAACGCCTCGTCAATATGGCCGCGCCCGGTAAACCCGCTGTCATACGTGATCAAGGGCCATTGCGCCAAATCTTCCAGCCGCAAAGGCGTTTGTTTGAGCAAGGGATGGCCTTGCGGCGCCACCACCACATGGCTCCAGCGATAGCATGGGAAGGACAGCAATTCGCCGAATTCTCTCAAGCCCTCGGTGGCGATGCCGATATCGGCCTTGCCTGAAATCACCCATTCCGCAATATGTTCCGGCGCGCTTTGCTGCAAAGCGATGCGGACATCCGGGAAGCTGCGGCGAAAACTCTGCACCACTTGCGGCAACACATAGCGCGCCTGGGTATGGGTGGTGGCAATGGTCAAAGCGCCACTGGTTTTGCCGGCAAAATCCTGACTGGCGCGCTGCAGATTTTCCGCCTGCACCAGGAGCTTTTCGATGATTTGCAAAATCCCCTTGCCCGGCTCACTCAAGCCCGTCAAACGCTTGCCGTGGCGCTCAAAAATATCGACGCCCAATTCTTCTTCCAAATCACGGATCTGCCGGCTGACGCCAGGCTGCGAGGTGAATAAAACCTGGGCCACTTCTGTCAAATTAAAACCGCGCCGCGCGGCTTCGCGCACGGAGCGCAATTGTTGAAAATTCATAGATATCCACCATTTCTGCACGCGGCATGCGTGCGTCCCTTGATTAAGTTGTTGTGTTGTAAAACACTTGCATGCGACGTGGCTTGAGCAGCAAACGCGCGACCATGCCGCCAAACTGCCGCTGCTCAAGTCCAAAATCCCTTTGTGCACACGGCCATGAAACAGATTCACATTGCGTACACAAAAGGCGAAGGCGGATGTCTATACACTTGCTGCGGCGCGCCGCATTGCTCGATCCTGCCATAATTCATCAACACCACCTGGTCAGCCACTTCCAGGGCTTCTTCCTGATCATGCGTAACAAAGATGCTGGCGAGGTGCAATTCCTCCTGTAAGCGGCGCAATTCAATATCGTAAGCCAGCTAAAACACAGCGCGCACAAGGCCCGCATGGTGCGTGAAAGATGCTTGATTGATGTGCTCAATGGATTCCTGCCGCTGTGAATGCAAGCAGAATAAAGGAATCCCTTAAAATACAAAACGAATGATTTATCCCATCTTTATTATGAAATCGCATAACGCTGCTCAGTCGCCAAGCGCTTGAAAACGCATGGGCAGCAGGCAGATGCGGTGCAGCCAATCGACGTAAGGTGAATGATCGGCCTGCCCATGCCGGCAAACCGCTTGCAACCAATGCGCGCAGGCGCTCGCCTCTGGCGCGTGATACACCCCGCAATGCGGATCAAACATGAAAAAACCTTCCTCCAGATGCGCCATGGCCAACAAGTGCCGCACGCTGCCGCTGCGGTCGTACAAGGCCAGCATCACACCGCTGCCCATTGCACAGGCATAGCCGGCGCAGGCGCAATCAGCCAGCGTAACTTGCTGCGTCTGTCCCAATATCGCTTGCCGGCCAAGGCTGTGCGGTAACGGCGCGCATGGCGCCAGCGAATGCATGCTGATCACAAACGTGGTGCGGGTCAGGGTGGCGCGTAACCAGTCCAGCGCCAGCATGCCGCTCACGCCATGCCCATGCAGCATGGGGCTGTGGCGCTGCGCGGCAGCGGGCCATGCAAACGGGGTGCGCAAACTGAACCAGGGATTCGCCTCTAAGGTTTCCATGTTCTTCTCCTTGCTTGATCGTGGGCATAGTCTGCCTGCGCAATGTGGAGCGAATTTGCAGCAAGTGTGGAGAAAAAAATGGCGCCGCGATCAGCGGCGCCATCAAGCGAAAAGAGTGCGGCCGGGAATCAGACTGCGGCCAGCATCTGGCTGGCGGCGGGATTGCGGTTTTTCGGCGGGCGGCCCCGTTTCGCCGGCGCCACACGGCGCGCGGTGCGCGCCTGCAAACTGTTCAGATAGCGTTCCGAACCGAGCGCCCAGCCTTTGAGTAAAGCATTGCGGATCTGCGCCTCCAACTCCGGCGCCGCGCTCTGCGCCAGCAATTGCTGATACGCCGCTTCACGCTGAAACGGCGTATTCCCCAACCCCCAATACACCGGGTGATCTGTAATGATGGGACTGGTCTGCACCCCGGCATGATGCGCATAACTTGACCAGGGCCAGGCGCCGGCATGGGCGGCCACATGCGCACGCACTGGATTCATTTCAATAAAGCGGCAGCAATGCAGAAAATAGCCATCGGCGTCAATCACCGAGGCTTTGAAACGCCCTTGCCACAAAGTGCCGCTGCGGCCATATTTGCGATTGAACCAGGGCACATAATGCCGCCCTATCCACTGCATCATGCGCCCCAGCCCATTGTCGTCGGTAGGCGAAGCCAATAAATGCACATGATTCGGCATCAAGACATAGGCATGCAAGGCAACCTTGAACTGCTGCGCCGCCTGCTGCAGCCAGTTCAGCCAAGCTTGGTAATCCGCATCTTCGCGGAACACAATTTGCCGGTCATTGCCGGATTGCATGATGTGGTGCACCTGAAAAGGCACCACGAGTCGGGGCAGGCGAGCCATTACAATTCTCCAAAATCAACTCAGACCCGCAAAGTCTGCATGCCAATTGTGGAGCAATCATGCACGCAGCACGGCCCACCTGGCGAAATCCATGGCGCCGGCCACAAAGGCCTTTGCCAAACAATGAAATGATACATGGCTTGCGCGCCGGCGCAACAGCAGCGGCGCGCAAGACGGCCTGGAGTTTTCCTGAGTCACGCTGAAGAGTTATAACATTCCGTTAAAATCTTGACGTTTTTTAAAATATTTCTATTTCATGCAATGCGCATCTCATTCCTGTAAAAAACATTTTATTGAAATCCATTTCCAGACTGCAACGCAACCCGGAATGATTTAATATTTCCCTTAAAAATCAATTATTTACCATATTTTTTAAAGTCCTCGCAGATATACTCCCGCCACATGCATAATTGCCGGAAATCAATGTGGCTGGAATCCCACCAAATTTCATTTTTTTATCAAAAAAACCATTTTTTGCGCCACAGCAAAATCCACATGCAGTAATCTGGTCTTCCTTTTGAGAGGAGACTTACAATGAAAACAACTGCAAAAAACCTGGCCGTGATTCTGGCCGCAATCGGCATGCTGGGGCCAGTCTGGGCCGGCGGCAATCACACGCACGAGCTGAAAGATCAGATTGCGCAGGAAAAGCGCAAGATGAATATCTATGAAGCGCGTTTCCCGAATCTGGATCTGGCGCATAAAGCCGCGATCAGCTTTCACCATGGTCTGCTGGAAGCCAACTACGGCGCCGGGTATATGGTGTTTGAACTGTCTGATGAGGAAAAAGAAGGGCTGGAAAAATTCGGCTTCAAGCTGAAAGTGGCGCAAGACTTCATCAACAAACGCAACGCCATGCTGGAGCGCCTGCACGGCGGCAGCAAACCGCAAGCGCTGCTGGGCAAACAGGCGCCGGCTTTCAGCGGTTTGAATGCGGAAGCGATTCCCAGCTACCCATGTTATGAAACGGTGGAAGAAACCTATGCTGCGGCGCAGGCTTTCACCACCACCTATCCGAATCTGGCCAGCTGGACAGCAGTCGGCAAGTCCTGGGAAAAAACCAATAATCTGGGCGGCTATGACATCTATGTCTTGAAGCTGACGAATAAAAGCGTGAGCGGCACAAAGCCGATTCTGTTCATCCAAAGCTCAATCCATGCGCGTGAATACACCACCGCGCCGCTCAACCTGGCGTTTGCGCGCGAACTGTTAAGCGGCTATGGCAATAATGCCGATGCGACCTGGATTTTGGACAATCAGGAAGTGCATTTCATGTTCTATGTGAACCCGGACGGACGCAAAAAAGCCGAAACCGGCCTGTCCTGGCGCAAAAACACCAATCGCAATTATTGCGGCAGCACCAGCAACAGCCGGGGCGCGGACTTGAACCGCAATTTCAGCCACAGCTGGAACAGCACCAATGGCCAGGGTTCCTCCGGCAGCGTGTGCAATGAAACCTATCGCGGCCCGTCCGCCGGCTCGGAACCGGAAACCAAGGCGGTGGAAGCGTATATCCGCTCAATCTGGCCGGATCGGCGCGGCCCCGGCAGCACAGACCCGGCCCCGACTGACACCTCCGGCATCCACCTGGATATTCACAGCTACAGCCAATTGGTGTTGTGGCCCTGGGGCAATACCTCGACTAAGGCGCCGAATGGAACCGCGATGCAAACCCTGGGCCGCCGCCTGGCGTTTTTCAATGGCTATAAACCGCAGCAATCGGTTGGTCTGTACCCGACCGACGGCACCTCAGACGGCCCATCGTATGGCGAATTGGGGGTGGCGGCGTTCACAATTGAGCTTGGCACTTCATTCTTTGAGAGCTGCACCTCGTACAACAACACCACCAAGCCGAAGAATCTGCCGGCGCTGTGGTATGCCGCCAAAGTGACGCGCGCGCCCTACATCACGCCAGCCGGGCCGAATGTCAGCAAACCGGCGCTGTCGCCGAATGCCGCCACCACCCCGGTGACAGCCGGAACCAGCCTGGCGCTGAGCGCCACCGCCAACGACGCCCAATTCAATCAAAGCAATGGCGCGGAACCGACCCAGGCGATTGCCGCAGCGGAATACTATATCGACATCCCGCCCTGGAAAAGCGGCGCGCGAGCGATTGCCATGACGGCGACGGACGGCGCGTTTAACGCCACGTCAGAGGGAGTGAAAGCCACCCTGAGCACCAGCGGCTTATCTGTTGGCAAGCACATCGTATATGTGCGCGCCAAAGACGCTTCCGGGGCCTGGGGGCCGGTCAGCGCTGAATTTATTCAGATCAAGTAAGTGAAATAAAAACGGCGGCAAGCCAACGCTTGCCGCCGTTTTCAAAAACCGTTTTAATCCGCCACTTTGTCAGAAGGGAAGCGCAGCGATTCGCGCAGCAAAAATCCCATCGGCATCGCCAGCGACAAACCCGAAGGCGGAATCGGCTTCATGAACCACTTTTCATAGACCTTATTCAATTCGCCATCGAAAATAATCCGGCTCATTTCCTTGTCCACCAGGGATTTGAATGGCGCATCGTCTTTGCGCATCATGATTGCATACGGTTCAGCAGAGAGCGGATCGCCGGTAATGATCAGCTTATCCATCAATTTTGATTTGGCGCGCAAGCCATACAGCAACACATCATCCATCGGGAATGCATCAGCCTCGCCGCGCTCGACCATGCCGAAAGATTGCGCATGGTCTGCCCCTTCCATCAATTTCATCGCCAGCGCGCTGTGTTTATCGCGGCTTTGCAGCACCTTGACCACGGTAGTGCCCTTGGTGGTGACGACCCGCTTATCGCGCAAATCGCCCCAATTTTTGACGCCGGAAGATTGCAGCGTGACCATGCGCGTGGTGGCGATGAAATGCGGAATCGTGAACGCCACCTGTTTGCGGCGCTCGGCATTATTGGTGGTGGAGCCGCATTCCAGATCCGCGCGCCCTTCCGTCAACGCCGCCACGCGGTCGCTCGGCGTCACCATCAGCCATTGCACCTCCAGCTTGGGCAGTTTCAACTCGCGCTTGATGGCCTCCACCACTTTCAAACACAACTCAACCGAATAGCCGACCGGCTTTTTACTTTCATCCAGATAAGAGAAGGGAATCGAGGCTTCGCGGTGCGCCAGCACAATCTTTTGGCTGCCGCGTATCTTGCTCAGAGTATCAGCTTGCGCCTGCAGGGACAGTCCGAGGACAGCAGGCAAAACAAGGGCGCACAGGAATCGCTTCATTTTCTCACTCCAGATCCGTGCCGGCATGCAGCCGGTCAATTCATGTTACACCGCATCGGGGTCGATGCGTAGGGCCATTTATGTTTCTTTGTGGAAAGCATGGCGGCATGCAGTGTAGGGGCGCACGCGCACAGCGTCCAGCCGCGCCATGTTTCTGCTGTAACAGGATGTGAGGAATTGAATGCGGTCTCGGCTGAGCGCTTGGCGGCGCACCACCCCGGCCAGGAATATCGCGCGCTGCTGTTGCACACGCAATACACTCATGGTTACGCAAGACGCCTGCTGTGTGAGAATACATGCATGCGAACAATACGGGGGCGGCATGACCAAGCTGAACTTTGCCGGGAAATCTGTCAGTCAGGCAGATTTGCGACATCTGGATGATCTGCAAGATGCAGACTTCAGCGGCGCACGGCTGGCCAGTGTGGATTTTCGCGGGAAGAAGCTGGATGGGGCGAAGTTTTGTGGGGCAAGCCTGGGGCGGAGCTGGGGTGGCAAGTTGGCGGTTTTTGCGGCGCAATGTGGCTTGGCTGGTTTGTCGGGATTGACGAGCGTTTTCGGTATTTTTTGGCTTTTTGTTTTAGCCGAAAGCGACAAATTCCTTTCACCCTTAATTGGTAAAGGGCCTCTCTTTGGCTTTTTTCTCACCCTGCTCTATTTCTTCCCTTGGCTTGCATTTCATTTCCGCAATAGAGCGTTCCTTACTATTGGTTTTACTCTATTTTTTTCAATGATGACAGCGGTAGCGGGAGCGGCAGCGGTAGAGGGAGCGGTAGAGGGAGCGGTAGCGGGAGCGGGAGCGGGAGCGATAGCGGCAGCGGCAGCGGTAGCGGTAGCGGTAGCGGTAGCGGCAGCGGCAGCCGGAGCGGGAGCGGCAGCGGGAGCGGCAGCGGGAGCGGCAGCGGCAGCGGTAGCGGGAGCGGTAGCGGTAGTGGTTATGGACTCAAAGCTTCAATCGTCTGCTTTCCTTATACTAACCGTCCTCCTGCTTGCTCAGTTTCTTTACTGGCGCCTGACCCTGCGGGCGCTGAAATTACAAGAGCCGCACTTACTCTGGCTGCGCAATCTGGCCCTGCTTTTTTCCAGCATGTACGCTTGCCGCTTCAAGCAAACCATATGCCACGCTGATTTCAGCCAAGCAGATTTCAAGTATGTCAATCTGCAAGACTGCGAATTTTTGCGCTGTACTTTTTCCGGCGCCAAAAACCTGCATATGACGCGCACCACAGGCACAATTCTTGAGCAGCGCGCCGTGCGGGAATTGCTGGTGCATGGCAGCAGCACAGAAAAAGATTTCCGCAATCTCGACTTGCATGGCGCCAGCTTCGCCGGCATGGATTTACGCATGTTGGACTTCAGCAATTGCAACCTGGCTGGCTGCGATTTTTCCGGTTGCAAATTGCAAGAGGTGAATTTCAGCCATGCGAATGTCACCGGCGTCGATTTCAGCGACGCGAATTTAAGCGGCGCCATCATTGAAAACTGGAATATCGACGCACAAACCCGTTTTAGCAATGTGGAATGCGATTTTGTCTGGCTGGAAATGAAAAAAACCGGCCCGGGACGTGAGCGCAATCCGCCGCTTGCGCATCAAACCTTCCAGCCAGGCGAATTCAGCAAGCTGTATCAACAAGTCAGTGAAACGATTTCTTTTATTTTGCACAACCGTAATGAAGAAGCGGCTTTCGCCCTGGCTTTGAGCAAGCTGCAGGAAGAAGGTAAAACTGAAGCGCAAATTCTGAGCCTGGAGCAAAAAGGAGGCAGCACGGTAGTCAAACTCGGCTTGCCGCCAGAAGCTGAGCGGGAACAGGAATATACCCGGCTTCACGCAGAAATGCAGCAGCAACAGGCGCAAATTGCTCTGCTGCAGCAAGAGCAGCAACGTTTGTCGCTGGCCTGCAGCGTGCTGGAAAAAGATAAGCTGGCGCTGACAGTCAGCAATCAGCATCTGGCGCAGGAAGTCGGGCACAATCGCAGTTTGCTGACCTTGCTGGCAGGCCGCGCCATTCAATTTCAACAGGAGATCAGCATGGGCAATAACTACCAGCAAACCATCACCGGCAACAACAATGCCGCTGCCCAGGGCACGCAGGCCAGCGCGAATCTGCACATACATCAACACACCCAGCCCGACCTGGCCGCCCTGCTGCAGCAATTGGAACACCTGTTGAGCGCCTGCCAATTGCCCGCTGCCGACGCCAAGGAAGCCGCCGAAACTCTGCACCGCTTACAAACAGAGCACCAGGGTGAGAAAAATCCCTCCCGCGTCAGCCGCTGGCTGAGCGGTTTGCAAGACTTGCTGTCCCATTCCGGGGCCAGCCTGGAAATTTTGGAGCAGGTCAAAAACCTGGGAGAGAAAATCAAGGCATTTTTTTAAGCCCGCCCGCTCTGCAGGTGTTGCGAAACATGGCTGCAGGCCGTACAAGCCGGCATCCCAACAGGCCGCACCAACAATTCTCCTCCGCCGGAGGGGTGGCAGGCGCAGCATGACGGGGTTTGCCGCCTTGGCGGCGCTCCATTTTCCCTGCGCAGCCGGGTTGTCTGGCGCCGCTTCGCCAGCAGTTTGGCATCCTGCCAGCTTCATTCAGCTTGTGGGAACGGCTTTAGCCGCGAATAGCGTCCGTTGCGAGGTGACGGCCTGGTTCGCGACTGAAGTCGCTCCCACCACAAACTCACAAGTTTGCCTTGCGCATGCTCTTGAGCGGAACACAGGAAAATGAGCCAATCGGCACGCCAGAAAATCCACTACTCATCGCGCCAGAAAACCCGGCAATCTGCACACCCAAAAATCCACCATCGCAACAAGCTGTGAATTGACAAAATACCGGTAGGAGCGGCTTTAGCCGCGAACAGGCGCCGCGCCATCCCAGCCGCCGGTTTTCGCGACTGAAGTCGCGCCTGCCGCAAGCGCGCAAAAAAACGGCGGCCCGCAGGCCGCCGCAAATCTGAGGAGGGTGGAAAAAATCAGTTGGCGCGCACGCAAGCCACCGGCAAACGGTTGCTGTCCGCCGCTGTGGCGTAGCTGACCACGCCATCACTGATGCGCACCGCCTGGTTGCCGCTGCTGGCCGGCGTGGCTGTCCAGATATAGCCGGCAGGCCAGCCGTCATTCACCAGATTGGCGCCGCCGATGGCCGCCACCAGCGCCGTGACTTCTGCTGTGCTCGGCATGCGCCAACCGCTTAAGCCGCCGATGTTCTGGCCCTGGCAGTAATGCAACATCGCCCAATGCGCACGCGGCACACCGCCCGGACGCGCCCAGGTCAAACCGCCCTGCTGCACGCTGCCGGCCGGCAAGCCGTTGGCATCATGGATGCAGGCGGCGGTGTAGCGATTGCTTTCGGTCGGCGCGGCCCAGGAAGTCAAACCATCCGTCATGCGCAAAACCTGGAAACCGCTGCTTTGCGGGTTAAAGGCCCAATACCAATCCGTGGCCCAGCCAAGCTGACTCAAGCCGCTTGCGCCAAGCGTCGCGCGCAGGGTTTGCAATTCGCTGCGCTTGGGTAAGCGCCAACCGCTTTGGCCATACAAGGCCTCATCGCAGGATTTTTCAGTCGCATACCAGGGGCGCAAGGTCGGCCCGGTTTTGGCCCAAACATCAGCCCCGACGATTTGCGCGCCGCTTGCGCTGTTGCTATAAGCGGATTGATCGCTGACACAAGCCAGCAGATGGCGTGCGCCATTGCCTTCCGGCAGCGAGGAAGTGGTGGGGCCGGGCAGCGTCCATAAATTGGCCGGATCTGCCGGGAAACCGGCGGCCTGCATCCAGGCGGCGCCTTTTTCCGCATACAAGGCCGCCACTTCGGTCTGGCTCGGCATGCGCCAGCTCAAGCCGGGATTCGGCGCATACCAGGAGCAGCTGTATTGCGCATTCGCCCAGGGCATGGCTTGCTTGACCGGCTTGCTCCACACCATGCCGCCTTGCTGCAGGGTGGGGGTGTGCGCTGGCGGCAGATCGGCTGCGCTGCGCACGCACACGGTGTAATTGCTGCCGCTCACATCGTAGCTTGGCAAGCCATCCGAAAAGCGCAACACACTGTGGCCTGCGCCTTGCACATCCGAAGCCCAGATCCAGCTGGCGCCAAAACCGAAGGAGGAAAGGAAGGTCGCGCCCTTGCTGTAATACAGGCTGCCCAATTCCGCCATGCTCGGCAAGCGCCAGCCGCCCACGCCGCCCAGGGTGCTGGCGCTGCAAGCCGCTGCTGCGCTGCCCCAGTTGCGCACGGTGGTTTCCGGGCGCGCCCAGCGCAGGCCATCATGCACCAGGGTGGACACTGGCAAGGGGTCGTTATCGTCATGCACGCAAGTCACGTTATAGGCGTTGCTCCCGCCAGCTGTGCTGGGCAAACCATCCGTCATGCGGAACACATGGTAAGCCGGTGCGCCGGGGGTATTGCTCCACAGCCAGCCGCTGGGCCAGCCGGCGGCGCTGATGGCGCCGGCGCCGCGTTCGTGATACAGATTCGCCAATTCATACACGGTCGGCAAACGCCAGCCGCGCCGCCCGCTGGCGCTTTGCGCTGCACAATACGCGTCTGCAGTGGGGAAATTACGGGTGCTGGCGTCCGGCGGCAGGAACATCAGATTGCCGCTCTTCAAAAAACCTGCCGGCAGCGGGTAGTAGTAACGCACGCACACGGTCTGATGCGTGCTGCCGGCATAGGCGGTGGCGCCGTCGGCGGTGTTGAACACCAATTGCTGGCCGCTGAAATCTTCGATGCTGGCAGTCCAGTACGCCGCCGCAGGCCAGGCGGCGTTTTGCAACTGGGCCTGATTGCGGTTGTAATAAAAATGGGAAATTTCATCGCGCGTCGGTAAGCGCCAGCCACTGACGCCGCCTGCAGTGCTGTTTTTACAGAATAAGGTCGCCTCTTCTTCACTGCGCGCTACGCCATCTGGCTTGAGCCAGGCCAGGTTGTCGCCGATCAGTGTGCCGGCGGGATAGTTGGTGACTTCAATCGGGGCCGCCGCGAATACAGGCAGGGAGAACATACTGGAAACTGCGACAAGCAAATAGCGCAACTGCATACGATTTCCTTTCGGGCGCCCTGTGCGGGGGGATTGCAGCGACCGGGCGCAAGTTGCTGCAAAGCAATAAGCTACGCAGTCTAGGCTTGTTTTGCCACGCCGTCCAGATCATATACATATCTGCTTTCAATATTTATATGGCATTTACACCAAGTGCTTAAAAGTCGTTTCTGCCCTGCATCAAGGGGGCCGTACAGTTCAAAAAAAGTCATGCTGTAATGCAACGTAAATGCCTGTAATTCCAATACAGCAGGCAAAAGACGAGAATTTCATTCATCGCAAGCTTGGCTATGCGCCAGCGCCGCCAAACCAATACTGCCGCCGCCCAGGCATGGGCCGGCCCTTTTTTCGCCCGGGAGTTCTGCTATGTTTTACATGCAACAATCCAATCAATACACGCTGAATTATTCTTTTTGCCAGACTGACACCACCTCCGTGAAAGGGGTGAATGACGGCTTTGACGACGCGGTGCGCGCCGAACACGGCATTTGCTGCGTGCTGGGTCTGGATTGGCTGGAAGCGAAATTGCGCAATCAGGCTTTTGTTGTCACCTGGCAGTCGATCTACGCAAATGCGCGCATGTTTAACACGCTGGAGGCGGCGTATGACAAGGTGTATGCGAATTACTGTCCGAATTTGCGGCGCGGCAACATCTACAGCTACGACATCACCAGCGCGAATTGTCTGAGCGCGGTCAATCAAATCCAAAATCCGGGCGGCATTGCGATCCACCTCGGCGTTTCGCTCGACCGGAACGACGCCAGCGGGCATATGGTGTGCATCGTGCGCAATGGCCGCCAATACAAGATGTTTGACTCGAATTTCGGCGAATACACGGCAAGCAGCGCGCGCGCCTGTGCGCACTGGTTGCACACCCTCTGCAACACCAACCGTCCAGAGCGCGGGCGCTATCTGGATTGGACGCAAAAGCTGCACGCGATTCAATTCAGCGTGTAAGGGAGGCGCACATGTACCGTCTGCCTGCCAGCATCGCTTACCGCCTCGAATATGCGTTTTGCCAGCAAGAGCTGGACGATATGCTGGGCTGTAAAAGCCATATGGCGCAATTGGGCGGCGTCGGCGCGGTGCTGGCGCTGGACTGGTTGCAGGCGCGCTTGTGCCAGCGCGCTTTTGTGCTCAGCATGCACAGCCTGCGCGAACCCTGGTTGAGCAGTCAGCCGGCCTTGCCGCCGGCACAGCGGGCGCCGCTGAATGCGGCCAGCCCCGGCGCTGCGTTCAGCCAGGCCGGCGCGCAAGACTTGCTGCAGCAGCTGGGCTGTCACAGCGGCATGTTGCTGCGCCTGGATGGCGACACGCGCAGTCATCAGCTTTGCATTGTGCGCCAGTCGGATAGCTGGCTGATGTTCGACCCCGATTCCGGCGAATACCGTGCTGACAGCTTGGCCGGCTGTGCGCAATGGCTGCACGACCTGTGCCAATTGCGCCAAGCCTGGCGCGGCGGCTGTCTGAGCGTGGATGCGCCGCTGATTTTCCGCGCTCCGGGGCAAGCTTATGCCGCGCCGCGCTTTGCTGCGCAGTATTGATGGGTGGGCCGCCCGTGGCCCGGGCTGAATGCTGTGCGGCAGCCGCAATCGGTAGTAAAATACCGGCCTTCCCACTCTCGCAGCGAATACCATTATGAGTTTGAAATGCGGCATCGTCGGCCTGCCCAACGTCGGCAAATCCACCCTGTTCAACGCCCTGACCAAGGCCGGCATCCCGGCTGAAAACTACCCGTTTTGCACCATCGAACCGAATGTCGGCGTAGTTGAAGTGCCCGATCCGCGTTTGCAAAAACTGTCTGAAATCGTGAAACCTGAGCGCATCGTGCCGGCCATCGTCGAATTCGTCGATATCGCCGGCCTGGTGGCCGGCGCTTCCAAGGGCGAGGGGCTGGGCAATCAATTCCTGTCGCACATCCGCGAAACCGACGCCATCGTGAACGTGGTGCGCTGCTTTGAAGACGATAATGTGGTGCACGTCGCCGGCCGCGTCAGCCCGCTCGACGATATCGAAGTGATCCAGACCGAACTGGCGCTGGCCGATTTGAGCACGGTGGAAAAAACCCATCAGCGCGAACTGAAAAAAGCGCGCGCCGGCGATAAAGACGCGATCAAGCTGTGCGCCCTGCTGGAACGCCTGCTGCCGCATCTGAACGAAGCCAAACCGGTGCGCGCGCTCGGTCTGGACAAGGAAGAGCTGCTGATGTTGAAGCCGCTGTGCTTAATCACCGCCAAGCCGGCGATGTATGTGGCGAATGTGGCGGAAGACGGTTTTGAAAACAATCCGCTGCTGGATCAATTGACCGCCTATGCGAATGCGCAAAACGCCCCCATCGTGGCGATCTGCGCCGCGATTGAAGCGGAAATCGCCGATCTGGACGAAGCCGACAAGGGCGACTTCCTGGCCGATCTGGGCATGGAAGAGCCGGGCTTAAACCGCTTGATCCGCGCCGGTTTCAAGCTGCTCGGTCTGCAAACCTATTTCACCGCCGGCGTGAAAGAAGTGCGCGCCTGGACTATCCGCGTCGGCGACACCGCACCGCAAGCCGCCGGCGTGATTCACACCGACTTTGAACGCGGCTTCATCCGCGCCCAAACCATCGCCTTTGACGATTACATCGCGCACAAAGGCGAAACCGGGGCGAAAGAAGCCGGCAAGATGCGCGCGGAAGGCAAGGAATATGTGGTCAAGGATGGGGATGTGTTGAATTTCCTATTTAACGTGTAATCGATCCGGCACTGGCAAGGGGAGCGCAAGCATGTTTGATCGCGTGACACTGCAGCATTTTGGCCCCTGGTCCGCCCTGGATTGGAAAAATCTGGGCGGCATCAACCTGATTTTGGGCGGCAATGGCAGCGGCAAGACTTTTTTGCTGAAAGCGATCTACAGCGCCTTGCGCACCCTGGAAACCTATAAGCGAGGCGACGAGCCGCGCAGCGCCAGTGAAATTCTGCTGGAAAAATTACACTGGACTTTTCAAGCCGAAAAAGTGGGCGACTTGGTGCAACGCAGCGCAGCGGGCGCATTGTCTTTTGCACTGCATGAACAAGAAGCACAATTCGCCTACAGTTTTGGGCGCGACACCACGCGCCAAATCAACAGCCTTGAAAACCATTTCAAGCCCCGTTCGGCGAACTCAATTTTCCTGCCCGCCAAAGAAATCCTGTCTTTGCACGCGATCATTCTCAAAGCGCGTGAACAGGATCGCGCTTTTGGCTTTGATGACACCTATTACGATCTGGCGTTAGCGCTCAAACAAAGCACCAGCAGAGGCAAGAATTACAAAGAATTCGCGGATGCGCGCAGCCGTCTGGAACACATGTTGGGCGGCGCCATCAGTCTGGAAGCCGATAGCAATCGCTGGTACTTCACCAATCAACAGCGACAGCGCTTCAGCATGGGCGTGACGGCGGAAGGCATCAAAAAAATCGCCATCCTCGACACTCTGCTGGGCAATCGTTATCTGGCGCTGGATTCTGTGGTCTTGATTGATGAGCCGGAAGCGGCTTTGCATCCACGCCTGATTTGCGAATTTCTTGACATCATTGCCCAGCTCGCCGCGCGCGGCATGCAGTTTTTCATCGCCAGCCATTCCTATTTCGTTCTCAAAAAACTGTATTTGCTGGCGCAGGAAAAACAACTCAGCATTCCAGTCTTAAGCCAGGAAGATGCCGGCTGGGAACAACATGATTTGCTGCAGGCCATGCCGCACAATCCGATTGTGCGCGAATCGGTGCGCCTGTATGAACAGGAAGTGGAGCTGGCGCTGACATGAGCGCCATCGAGATCACTGAATCGGGCCTGACTTTTGGCCCCTTCCCCACGCAAGCATGCTTTCATATTGAGCAAAGCAGCTTGTTTCAAAGCTTGTGTGCGCACAATATTGCCGGGGTTGAGTTCATTCTCGAAAAACAGCAAAAAAACGGAATCGCCCTGTGGCTGGTAGAGGCAAAATCCAGCGTCCCCCGGCAAAGTAAGAAAGAGGATTTTCAACACTGGTGCGCCGGAATCAACCGCAAATTCATTGATGCGCTGCAGTTGCAGCTCAGCATCCTGCTACGCCGTCATGCTACGCCTGCGGGCATGCCTGCCAAATGGCTTGCGTACAGTCTTGACGACTTGAATTGGCGCACAGTCCTGGTGATTCCGGATATGCCATCTGAACACTGCCCGGCATTACAAGACGCATTGCGCCAACATTGTCAGCCTCAATTGCAAGCTTTGCGCACGATCTGGAAACTGCCCTCTTTAGACTTACTGGTGCTCAATCGGACCAGCGCCGGCAAATATGGTTTGAGTCAAAACAATCCAGCATAGGCATTGCTAATAAACAGAAAATATACGGCGCAAAGGAGCAACTATGGACTTTGACGCTTTCGTCCAGTCTCTGAAAAACGCGCCGCAGACTGGCCTGGTCATGCAAAATCCTGGCGCCGGCACATCCACCATCCTTTACTGTAATGATCAGCGAATTTGCTACAAGCGGGGCAAATCGCCAATGGCTGTCAAATATAGTGATTTGTATGAGGGATACATCCAGTACGCTGGAAAAGAAATGAGCACAAATGATTTAAAGGCCATGCGCCCAGCCGTCTTTGACTCCAAACATAATGGCCATAGCTGCCACTGCACTTTCTTGATGATGGTCTTACACAGAATGGGGCTGGCCAGCGCAATTCAAGGCAAGGGCGTAAAAGGTAATCCCTTCCTGGTCAAGCTCTGAATCAGCAAAGCCTCACCCCGCACCGTAGCGACGCCACGCCGCAATCGCCAGCCCGGCGCCGATGCTGCCGAATAAATCGCCCTCCACCAATTCCGCCTGCGGCAAGAGTTGCGCAAAGCGTTGGCGCAGCAGGCCGATGCCGCTCGAGCCGCCGGTGACAAACAGGGTGTCGATGCGCTCTGCCGGAATTTGCGCCAGCTGCAGCACGCGCGCCACGGTATGCCCGACCTGTCCCACCAATTCATCAATCGCCGTCTCAAATGCACTGCGCAAGACCGCATGCAGGAGACCCGGCTCCAGGCGGCTTAAATCCAGGGTATGCCGTTCAGCGCCAGACAAAGCGATTTTGGCTTCTTCGGTTTGAATCGCCAGCCAATGCCCGGCGCGCTCCTCGATTAAACGCAGCAGGCGCGCCAGCTTATCCTTCTCGCAGGCGTCGCGATACACATCCTGCAATTCCTGCCAGACTTTGCGCGTGTAAGTAGAGTTGATGGTGTGCCAGGTGGCCAGATTGAAATAATAGCTGGACGGCACATCGGCTTGCGAGCGCAAGCGGCTGCCCAAACCCAGCAATGGCATGATTTGCGCCAGACTCAGATATTTATCAAAGTCAGTGCCGCCGATGTGCACGCCGGCATTCGCCAGCACATCGCTGTGTCGCTCTGCAGCGCTCATGCGCTGCGGCGACAGGCGAATGATGGAAAAGTCAGAGGTGCCGCCGCCGATATCCGCCACCAGCACCAGCTTTTCGCGCGTCAGGGTTTGTTCATAGTGGAATGCGGCGGCAATCGGCTCATATTGAAAGCTGACCTCGCGAAACCCCACCGCCTGCGCCACTTCCTGCAAAGTTTGCTCGGCCTTGGCGTCCGCCGCCGCATCATCATCGACAAAATGCACAGGCCGCCCGAACACCGCCGTATCCACACTGCGCCCGGCGGCGTGCTCGGCGCGGCGCTTGAGTTCGCCGATAAACGAAGCCAGCAAAGCGCGGAAAGGCAAGACCCGTCCATTCACCTCGGTCTGCCCGTCAATCAGGCTGGAACCCAACAAGCTTTTGAGCGAACGCATCAAGCGCCCTTCATAGCCCTCCAGATATTCCGCCAGCGCGCGCCGGCCATAGCAGGTGCGCTCTTCTTCGGCGTTGAAAAACACGGCGGATGGCAGCGTGACTTTGCCATCTTCCAACTCCAGCAAAGCCGGGCGCAAGGGATTGATCCAGGCTGCGGTGGAATTCGAGGTGCCAAAGTCGATGCCGCAAGCACGCGCCCAGGCGGAATGAGGTAAAGCAGTATTCATATGCGATCCAGAAAAACCATGCCGTCCTGTGGCTGTACAAAAACTGGCGCACATTGCGCTCAATTGATGCTGCAACAGCGCTTGGAAATGAAAAAGGGCGGGCACATTACCACAAATCCGGGAAAAGCAAAATACTGACTTGACTGCTTTTTTAAAGAACAGCAAAACGCGACCGGGATGGGCTTGTCGTCACATCCCGGCTGAACGAAATCAGTCTCTCCGTGCGCGCACAAAGCGTGCAAAAGCAGCAATGCCCAGCTGGATTTGCTCCGGCGTGACATAGCTGAAAGACAGGCGAATCGCCTGCGCCGGGCGTCCATCCAGGTAAAAATAACTCATCGGCGTCCACAAAACACCATATTCGGCTGCACAATGCAATAAATCCTGATCCGTCACCGTCCAGGAACCTGTATACAAGGTCAGGAAGAAGCCGCCTTCCGGTTTATTCCAGCGCATGCCGTGGGGCCTGGTCTGTGCTGGAAAATGCTGCTCCAGCGCGGCTAACAAGGTATCGCGGTTTTCCCGCATCGCCGCATGCCGCACTCGGATATAGTCTTGCAAGCTGCCGCCATGTCGCAACAACATGCCGCCCACAATCGCCTGGCACAGCGGCGATGTGTTGACAGTCAACAGGCTCTTGACCTTCGACATTTCATGCGCCACCCGGGCCGCGCTCAACTGCCCTGCCATATCGTCATGCGGAGCCAGCACAAAACCGACCCGCACACCCGGGAACAGGCTCTTGGAAAAACTGCCGATATAAGCGCAATGCGCGCCCCCTGCCATCGCACGCAACGGCAGCAGACGCTCGCCTTCATAACGGAAATAAGAATATGCGTGATCCTCGACCACGAAAATGCCATGCCTGCGGGTGAAATCAAGCAACCCCTGACGGCGCGCCAGCGTGGTGGTGACGCCGCTTGGATTGGCGAAATCCGGGGCCAGATAAAGTAATCGGGCGCGCTTGCCCTGCGCTTGCAGTTGCGTCACGAGTTGCTCCAGCGCTATCAAATCGACACCATCATCATCACTGGGGACGCAACAAGTGGCGATGCCAAGCACCTGCGCGGCGCCGGACATACCGATGTATGCAGGCTCCACCACCAACGCCACATCATCCGCCCTGCCGCACAGCGTCAACAAGCACAGACACATCGCTTCCTGCGCCCCCACTGTGACCACCAGCTCTTGCGCGTCGGCCGACAAGCCCTCATCCTGACGCAGCAAATCTGCAATTAATTCGCCGATGACGCCATTGGTGCGACCGTATTGTCCCAGATCGGCGAGGTCCGCGCCGCGTACACCCGGTCTTGCCTGGGCGAATTCGGTGATCAATTCCAGCGCGCTTGGCACATCAAAAAAACGCTCTTGCGGCCGCCCCGGAGCAAATGAAATTGCATTGGGATAACGATGTGCAACTTCGTTAAGAAAATTCATCACCTCGACATTGCGATGCGCCAAGGCCGGATTGATACTGTGCATTTGCTGGGCTCCGCTTAATATAATTCCTGCTTTTCGAGGGCATCGAACAAACGCTGCACATTGCCGTCATGAAAACCGGTGTAACCATTGCGGCGCTCAATCAATTCCACCATCATGCCGCTGGCGGGATGACGCACAGAGAAGATTTGCGACAGATCTTCGCCCTCCAGCAAAGGCGTGCTGAATTCCATTCCCTGCGCACGCAATTGCTGCACCGCCTCGTCCAGATCCGCCACGCGAAAAGCGACATGCTGCACACCGGGGCCATGCTTATCGACGTATTGGCTGGTCTGCGATTGTTTGCCCAGACCTTGCGTTAAGACCAGCGTTACCGGGCCATTACTGAGCACCGCCGACTTCATCCCGGTGCGCAGGCCGCTGGTTTCGCGCCGCTCATCGACAGTGAAACCAAGCGTACCGTGAAACCAGCGAATCGCTTCATTTAAATCAGGGACAGCAATGGCCAGGTGATCAATTCCTAAAAACAGTTGATCGGCTTGCAAGTCAGGTGCGGGGGCGAGTAATTCTGAAGTCATGATGTATGTTTGAAGTTATTTGAGGAAGGGTTCGGCCTGCGGTGCGCCGGTAAAATACAAAGTACGATCCCGCAAATGGATTTCACGGTTTCCGTAGAGGCGTTCAGCATGAATTGCGCGCTCCTGCAAGTGTTGCAGCAAGCGCGTGCTTTCCACAATCGGGCGCGAGTTTGCGGAGTAGGAGACACTGGATAAGAAGGTAACCCATGGCTCTGCTCCCATCGCGTACACAAAGACAGCGGCAGGTTGAAAGCAATCTACAATCTGTGCAGCTTTAACACTGTCTGAACCATTCAAACGGCGCGCCTGATCCTGGGCTCTACTGAGCGGGGCCTGCAGCAAGCTGCCGTACAGCCAAGACATCGGCGCGCCTTCGCACTCCATACCAATAAACAAAACATCCAGCGGGCCGGTTATCTGCGCCACTTGCGCATACACTTCGCTATCCAGATTATTGCTGTCAGCCAGAAATGCAACGCTGCCCTGATCGGTCAAAACGCCATACGCCAGCTTGCCATTGATATCCAGGTCGCCATGCTCGCCAAAGAAAGGCAAGCCCAGAATTTTTCCACCGGGACAGGGCAATTCATCCATCTCAGCGAGTTCAATGATGTTCTGAAAACCGCAAGCTTTCAAGATCAGACGCAATGATGGATCAGTCAGACCATTGCCATTGCTTTTCGGCACAAGCAATGTGCCGATTTTGTGGCGCAGCGCAAGCAGGGTTTCCAACAGCACATGATCCTGATGGCAATGGGTCAGCAGGACATAGTCAATCCGCTCCGGTAAATCGAGGAAGCCAAAACGCTGCGGGCCATGTTCCGCCACCGAAGACACACATGGATCAACCATCAAACTGAATTGCGCGGTTTGCAGCAACACCGAGGCATGACCAAAGTAACGGATCCGCATGCCGGCCCCGTCAAATTCCGGGGCCGAACCCGGCAACGGCTTATCAGGCGTGACCCAGGATTGCAAATCGTCCGGCGTCACTGGCTTTGCCGTGTATTTTGAGATCCGCTCACTTAATTCCAGCAGGCTGCAAGCTTGCAATCTGGCGCGGCTGAAAAAGTCCACATCGGCGTTGCGGAAAGGAATGCGCAGCGTCATGTCTTGCGCTTCCAACGCTGGCGTACTCAATGCAAAGGGACGCTTCTCCGGGTCGTGCTTGACAAAGTGCAAGGTTTGCAATGCGTCTGTGCTATAGCGCGCATAAACCAGGGCTTCCAACAAGCGAAATGAAGGGACATGACGAAAGTCATAACGCAACTCAGTCAGACCGCGTAATGCTGGCGGCAATTCTGCGTAAACACGATCAAGCGATTCACCAGTAAATTCAGACAAGCGTCCAGCCAGCGCGGCAATCTGCGTCGCGAGTTCGATCTGCGGCCCCAGATCGGCGCGGGTGGCGTCCAGCAAACTCTGCACATGATCCGGCGCGCCGTCGTAATTCAAAAATGGCCCACCGAGCATTGCAGGATTTTTCGCAGCGGCATGATGGATTTGGGGAGACTTGATGAAAGAATCCAAAATCTTCAGATGTGAATTCTTTGTCACCATTCCCAATGTGGCGGGATAAATCAGGAAAGGCCAGGCATACCATGAATTGACGCGTGGCTCTATAACGACCTCTGGCCGCAAGAATACAGTTTGCTCCATTTATTATTACCAAGAAGAAGGCCGAAGCGCACGCAGAAGTGATGAAACTGCAAGACCAGCCAAAGATTGAGGAGTGGAAATAAATTAAAAGTACTATTTTAGACTATGATAAATAAATTTCTGTGTCAAGCCAACTCTAAAAAATTTTTAATAAAATAAACTTGAATTAAATACATTGAAATTTGACTTTTACATCGGAAAAGTGCAAAAGCCAAACCACAGAATTCGCCTTGCAGGCATCTCCACCCATCGATCCACAATCACAGCTGAGTCAGCACCAGCGCCACGCATTGCAATCCACTCCTATAGGCAGCAGCATCGATTAAGCGCATGATTGATGCACGGGAATATGAGGCATTCCTCCAAAAATGAGCACATCAAGCAAGCGGAGACGGATAAAAGTATGCGTATGCAAGCAGTATTGCTGGCATAAAAATAATTGTTCAATGTGTATGATGCGCATTTTAATTTCTTAATTGGCAACATTTAATACAAAGACATATAGACATTTTTAAACATTTTCTACGTTTTTATTCCAAATAATTTTTAATTATATGTATATATTATTAAATGCGGGGAAAGCTTGTGCATATTCCCTTACTATGGTAAATTAATTTGGTATTTTTTGGAGTACAGCAGGGCCATTAAACGCTTCTGCGTCATTCTCCACCTCATACTTCGCCATGAGAAATTCAGGAATTGCGCCAGCAAAAAGGCTCGGAGCATGCCTTGAAAACTATTTGCCACCTTTGTTTGATCACCTTTCTTGCCTGCTCATTCCCGCCGGCACGATAAATTTCAAGTCATAAGAACAACTTACAAGCACTTTTCCGATATGAAAAATACTACTTTTCATATATTTATATGTTTCAGCCTGATGACCTCCAAGCCATCACTTCCGCCGTTTTTTTTGTTTAAGGCAATTTATGCGAATGAACTCCGTCACTGAAACAGATCAAGTTTGGCAAGCCGCTTACGCCAATCAACAACAGTTGATTGGCGCCTACCATGAGCATATCCACCCATGGTATATCCAGGGTTTTCAAAGACTTTCTCTGTCCCCACATGAATTGCCGGACAAAGCTGCGCTGGATGCTGCGCTGCGCCCTTTTGGCTGGGAAGTGGTGCTGGTTGACGGCATCATTCATTCGCGCGAATTCGCGGCCCTGATCGCGGAACAGCGGTTTCCGGTTGCCGCGAATGTCAGGACGCTGAGCCAGCTTGAGCACTCACCGGCGCCAGATGCGATTCATGACATTCTGGGACACCTCCCCTTCCTATGCAGTCCGGCTTACTGCGCCTACCTGCGCAATGCTGCACTGGCGTTTGCGCGCTGCCCGCTTGATCGCATTGAATTGGAATATTTCAGCGCCAGAAAAACATATGGCGATCTGACTGCAGCCAGCGCCAGCGCTGACCAGATCGCGCAGGCGGAACATGAAGTGGCGCGCCTGAGCCGGATGCTGGCCGGGGCTGACTCCTTGATTGCCCAGGTTAACCGGTTGTTTCTCTGGTCGATTGAGTTCGGTGTTTTGCAAACTCCTGAGCAACGGATCATGCTGAGCGGGGCCGCCATCCTTTCTTCCCGGCGGGAAGTTACGCGAGTGCTGCGCGAACAACATCGATATGTCCCATATACCAGTGCAGCAGCGCAAGTTGACATCAATTACACCGAGCCGCAATCGATTTATTTCGTTGCACCATCCTTTGACAGCTATCAATCGGTGCTAGAGCAAGTGATGCAGCCGGAACAGGTTGCGGCATAAACACAGCACACCATAGCCATCTCAACAGTCCGGCAATCTCTCCCGGCGCACAAGACAAGTCAAAACATGGAACAGGATCAGAATATGCAAGTTCATACAAACAGCGCACAAGTTTCACAGGATATCCCCGCCGTAAGCAACGCTGATCAGGCTGATTTCTGGCGCGCCAGCCTGGCCGGCGCACCACCTTTGCTGGAGTTGCCATGCGACTATACGCGCCCATCCCAAGCAAGCAATTCCTGCGCAATCCAGCAAATACGGATTCCGTTTGAATTGAATACGCAAGTCCAAGCGCTGGCGCAACGCCATGGCGTAACCCTGTTCATCGTATTGCTGACTGCATGGGGCAGCTTATTAGCCCGACTGAGTGGTCAAGCGGATCTGGTGATTGGCGCAGCGCCACACACCACACCGGACGAAACCGCCAATCCATGGCCGGTGCGTATTCGCCTGGATGACGCGATTAACACCACGAATTTATTGCAACAAGTAAAACAAACCACCAATGCAGCATGCGCGCATCCAGCTCTGCCGGCAGTGCAACTCGCAGCAGCGATGCATGTGCCACACAGTGTGAGTTTCAATCCCATTTTTCAAACCTTACTGCATCTGAGCAGCAGTGAATCGGACAATACTCAGGGACAAATTTCGACCACTCCCTACGAAAATCTGGATCTGTCTTTGCGGCTGTCCGAAACAGCGGGCGAATTGCATGGGGCGCTGATCTATGCCAGTGATTTATTCACAAGCAACGGCATCCTGCGTATTGCACAGCAATTCCAGACTTTACTCAGCGCCATGTGCGCCGATCAAGACATGCCAGTCACGCGCCTGGCATTACTGGACACTGCGCAAAAAAACCAACTGCTGCACACCTTCAACGACACCCGGCGCGACTATCCACAGCCAGCCTTGCTGCACGCAATGTTTGAAGAACAAGTAGCGCGCACCCCACACGCCATCGCCGTCCGATTTGAAGAACAGAGCCTGACGTATGATGAGTTGAACCGGCGCGCCAATCGCCTGGCGCACCATCTGCGCAGCCTGGGCGTGGGCCCTGACAAACGCGTCGCGCTCTGTCTGGAGCGCAGCTTTGAGATGGTGATCGGTCTGATGGCGGTATTGAAAGCCGGTGGCGCATATGTCCCGCTGGAACCATCTTATCCGCACGAACGGATCTCATACATGCTGGCGGACAGTGCGCCAATGTCTGTTTTGACCAGCCGAGCTTTACAAGCGATGCTGCATACCACGGCGCCAATGTTGTTATTGGATGAATTAGATTTAACAAACGGTTTGGCGGAACATAATCCAGTCGTCGAAAATTTACTGCCACGGCATTTGGCGTATGTGATTTACACCTCAGGTTCAACCGGTCAGCCCAAGGGGACAATGAATCAACATGACGGGGTGGCGAATCGTCTGCAATGGGCGCAAGAAACATATGGCATTGGCCCGCATGACCGCATCATGCAAAAAACGCCGTTCGGTTTTGATGTCTCGGTATGGGAATTTTTCCTGCCCTTGATTTCCGGCGCACAACTGGTGATGGCGCGCCCAGGGGGACATAAAGATCCGGCTTATCTGCGACAGCTGGTACAACAGGCCGGCGTCACGCTGATGCATTTTGTGCCGTCAATGCTGCAAGTATTTTTGCATCATAGCAGCAGCGCAGCCCCTGCTTGCCTGCGCCGCGTGCTGTGTTGCGGCGAAGCTTTGCCTTACGCACTGCAACAGGCTTTCTACGAACGCAATCCGCATGTCGAATTGCATAATCTGTACGGCCCGACTGAAGCCTCAATTGAAGTCACCGCAATACATTGTCGGCCGGATAGCTACAATGGCATCGTGCCAATTGGCCGGCCGATTGCGAATAACCAAATGTATGTGCTGGATCAGCATATGCAACCGACGCCACTGAATGTGACTGGTGAGATTTACATTGGCGGCATCGCTGTCGGGCGCGGCTATTTGAACCGGCCGGAGTTAACCGCAGAACGCTTCATCCCCGACCCATTCAGCAGCCGTCCTGGCGCGTGTCTGTACAAAACAGGCGACCTGGGACGTTGGCTTGAAGATGGCGTACTTGAGTACCTGGGACGCAATGATTTCCAGGTTAAGTTACGTGGTTTCCGGATTGAACTGGGTGAAATTGAAGCCCGCTTGCTGCAGTGTCCGGGGGTGCGCGAAACCGTCGTGCTGGCGCGCGAAGATACGCCAGGCGACAAGCGCCTGGTTGCCTATGTTGTCATGTTTGCTGGCGAACAGATGGATGCGGCAAGTTTGCGCCAGGCTTTGTCCGAAAATCTGGCTGAATTCATGATTCCGTCTGCATTCGTGCAAATGCCGCAATTTCCACTGACGCCAAATGGCAAGCTCGACCGCAAAGCATTGCCTGCGCCAGATGCACAGTCAAGCATTGCACGCGACTACATCGCGCCACAAGGTGAGCTGGAAAACATGCTTGCTGAGACATGGCGTGAACTGCTGCATCTGCCGCAGATCGGGCGCCACGAGCACTTCTTTGAATTGGGCGGCAATTCCCTGATTGCGCTGCAACTGGTCGCCCGCCTGCGCCAGCGTCTGGGTGTGGAGTTGCATTTGCGCGATGTCTTCGCTGCGCCCACCCTGGCCGCTATGGCGCTTTTGACAGCGCAGCATAGCGATGCCGTCTTGCCTGTCTTACAAGGCGCTGCCCGCACACAAGATTTGCCGCTATCCTGGCCTCAATTACGTTTATGGTTTCTCGACCGCTTAGACAGCGCCGCCGGCGCTGCCTACAACATGCCCACCGGCTTGCGCCTGCAAGGCCATCTAGAGTTACCCGCATTGCAAGCAGCGCTTGATGCCCTGCTGGCGCGCCATGAAATTCTGCGCACCGTATTTGTGGATGCGGACGGCGAACCTCGACAACAGATTCTGGCGCCGCGCGCATTTGCACTCAGCCGGCATGATTTGCGTACTTTAAGCGGCCACGAACAAAGTCTGGCCGTGCAATACCACTGCCAGGATGAAATCGGGGCGCTGTTTGATTTGGCGCAAGGCCCCTTGATCCGCGCCCGCCTGCTGCAGTTGTCCGAGGCAGAACATCTGCTGATTCTGGTGCAGCATCACATCATTTCTGATGGCTGGTCGGTCAGCCTGCTGCTGCAGGAATTGGATGCACTGTACGACGCTTTCCGCCAGAATCTGGCGAATCCCCTGCCACCGCTCAAGCTGCAATACGCCGATTACGCTGTATGGCAGCGCAGTCAGGAACGCAGTGCGGACTTTGCCCGGCATCTGGAGTACTGGCGCAATCATCTGCACAACGTCACTCCGCTGCTTGAGTTGCCAAGCGACCACCCGCGCCCGGCGCAACAAAGTTTCCGTGGCGAGACAGTGGAAATCATGCTGCCGGCGACATTATCGACAAAGCTGCACGATTTCTCTCAACAGCATGGCGTCACGCTCTACATGAGCCTTTTGCTATCGTGGGGCATATTGATGTCGCGCATGAGTGGGCAAAATGATATTGTGATTGGCGTCCCCGTCGCCAACCGCAACCAGGCTGAGCTGGAAGCGCTGCCGGGTTTCTTTGTCAATACGCTGCCGCTGCGCATCCAATTGCAAGCGGGCATGCGCGTCAATACCCTGCTGCAGCAGGTCAAGGATAATCTGCTCAACGCCCTGGCGCATCAAACCACGCCTTTCGACCATATCGTGGAAGCGGTGCAGCCGGCGCGCAGCATGAGTTATAACCCGCTGTTCCAAACTCTGTTGACCTTGAACAATGCGCCAATGCTGGAAAGCGGCAAACTCGGTGATCTCATGCTGCAGGAACAGGCGCTGCCGACGCAAGCGGCGCGCAGCGATCTGGGGCTTTCCATCACGCCCGTGGCGCAAGGTTTGCGTGGCGAACTGGAATACGCAAGCGATCTGTTTGAACGCAACAGCATCGAACGCTTGCTGCAACTCTGGCGCAGCATATTGCAGGATATGCTCACGCAGGAAGATCAGGAAATCAGCCGCCTGGCCTGGCTCGATGAGCCTCATCGGGACTTGGTTTTGCATCAATTCAATGCCCACCGGCCAAGTTTTGCGCGCTTTGGCGCAATTCAGGAATTGTTTGAACAGCAAGCCGCAGCACAGCCTGCGCAATGCGCGATCATGCAAGATGGTTTCAGCATCAGCTATGGCGAGCTGAATCAAAAAGCAAATCAATTTGCGCATTATCTGCTGGCGCACGGCTTGCAGCAGGGTGAGCGGGTTGCACTCTGCATGCCGCCAAGCTGGCAATTGATCGTCAGCCTGCTGGCGCTCTGGAAAGCCGGTGCGGTGTATGTCCCGCTCGACAGCATGCATCCGCAGGAACGTTTGCAATATATGCTGCACGATAGCGCGGCCAGCCTGCTGCTGTGCCATGGCGGTCTGGAAGAAAAACTGCACGGGGCGACGCAAACTCTGATGTTGTTCGAGCATGTCTGGCCGGAATTAAGCGAATTCAGCGCCACCGCACCTGTACTCGAATGGCGCGCGGCAGAATCACCTACCGCCTATCTGATTTACACCTCAGGCTCGACCGGCAAACCGAAGGGGGTGATGAACCATCACGCCGGTTTGCTCAATCTGACGCAAGCGCTGATTCAGGAATTCGGATTATGTCCGGGCCAGCGCATGCTGCAATTCGCTTCCATCGGTTTTGACGTCAGCGTTTCTGAAATCACACTCACCCTGTGCAGCGGCGCCAGCCTGTGCATCGCCAGCCGCACTGATTTACTGCCAGGCCCAGCGCTGCGCGAGACGCTGCAGCGCTTTGGCGTCACACATGCCCATCTGCCTTCAACTTTGTTGCGCGCGCTGGGCGAGCAAGATGTTGTGCCGCCGGGCGTCACCATCATCACCGGCGGCGAAGCAATCGCTCCGGCCGTCTTGCAAAGGCTGGCGCAAACGCATGCTGTCTACAATTGCTACGGCCCAACTGAGGCCACGGTCTGCGCCACCTGGCAGCGCTGCTCCGCCGATCCACAACAGCGGATTTCGATCGGCCGACCGCTCGCCAACGTGCAGGTCTACATCCTGGATCCGCACATGCAGCCAGTTCCAATCGGGGTGGCGGGCGAGTTATATATTGGCGGAGCCGGCGTCGCCAGCGGCTATATGCAGCAGGAGGAATTGAACCGCGAACGCTTCCTGCCGAATCCCTTTACGCCGGGTGGGCGCATGTACCGCAGCGGCGACTATGCGCGCTGGCTGGCGGATGGCCAGATTGCATTCATCGGCCGGCTCGATAATCAGGTCAAGTTGCGCGGTTACCGTATCGAATTGGGTGAAATCGAAGCGGCCTTGCTGGACTGCCCGCAAGTCCGGGACGCCGCAGTTACGCTGCGCCATACGCCTCATGGGGAAGCCAAACTGATCGCCTATATCAGCAGCACGCCACAAGCCGGCGCGGATTGTACGGCCATCCTGGAGCAGCTGCGCCGGAGCTTGCCGGAATACATGTGCCCGGCGCACATCATCGTGCTGGAATGTTTGCCCAGAACCATGAACGGTAAAACTGACTATGCAGCTCTGCCAGATGCGCAAACCGGGGGGGCCGCCGGGCCGCTCGAAGCAGCCCGCACGCCACTCGAAGCGGCCTTGAGCGAAATCTATGCTGAATTGCTGGATGTGCCGCAAGTCAGCGTCAGCGAGAGCTTCTTCGGTCTTGGCGGACATTCCCTGCTGGCGGTGCGTCTGGTGGCCCGGGTACGGCAAAAACTGCAACTTGGGATCGAATTGCGCGATGTCTTCAACAGTCCCAGCGTGCGCGCACTGGCCACCCGGCTGGAGCACAGCGGCGCGCTGCAGCACATGCCTATCCTGGCCGCACCGCGTGATCAAGCCCTGCCCTTATCCTGGGAGCAACAACGGCTCTGGTTCCTCGACCGCATGGGTGGCGGGGCCAGCGCGGCCTACAATATGGCGCTGTGCTTTGACTTGTACGGACCCTTGCAAATCGGGGCCATGCAAGCCGCCCTTGACGCGCTAATCGCACGCCACGAAGTATTGCGCAGCAGCTTTGGCGAACACGCCGGACAGGCGTACTTACAGATCATGCCAGCACAAACCGGGCTGCGGCTGCGCCGGCATGACCTGCGCCCGCTGCCCGCCGCAGCACAGCAGGCGGCGCAAGCGGCATTGCTGGAGCGTCTGTGCGCGCAAGCTTTCGATCTGGCGCAAGGGCCGCTGATCCGCGCGGATCTGCTGGAATTGGAAAACGAGCGTCACATCCTGTTGTTGGTGCAGCATCACATTATCTCCGATGCGGAATCCATCGCCATTCTGGTGCAGGAATTGCGCGCGCTGTATTGCGCCTTTTCTGCAGATCAGCCCGATCCACTGCCGTCCCCCGGCCTGCAATACGCCGATTACGCGTTCTGGCAACGCCAGTGGCTGCAAGACCCTGCTATTGCGGCGCAGATGGATTTCTGGCGCCAACACCTGGATGGCGCGCCGCCTTTGCTTGAATTGCCGACTGACCATCCGCGCCCGTTGCAACAATCCTATGCCGGTGGCGCAATTGAAGTTCACATCCCGGCGGCATTAAGCGCGCAAATCAAGGCATTCGGACAAAGCCATGGCGCGACCCTGTTCATGACCTTGTTGAGCGCATGGTCAGTTTTATTGTCGCGCCTGAGCGGACAGCAGGATGTGGTGATCGGCGCGCCGGTGGCCAACCGTCAGCGCACCGAATTGGAGTCGATGCCCGGCTTCTTTGTCAATACGCTGGCGCTGCGCGTTCAACTCCCGGATGAGATCAGTGGCGCTGACTTGCTGCAACAGGTCAAGCACAGTGTGATTGCCGCATTCGCGCATCAAAACCTGCCCTTCGACCAAGTGGTGGAAGCACTGCAGCCGGCGCGCAGCCTGAGCTACAGTCCGCTCTTCCAGGCCTCCCTGACGCTGAACAATGACATCGCCGCCCCGGCGCAATGGGGCGCGCTGCAGGCACAGGAAAAAACCCTGTTCCAGCCCTACACCAAGTTTGACCTGTCCTTATTGCTGACGGAACAGGCGGACGGTTTGCACGGGGAATTGGTTTTCGCCAGCGATTTATTTGAAACCGCCAGCGTGCAGCGTATCGCTGCGCAATTTGAGATCTTGCTGCGCGCGCTGTGCGCTGATCCGCACACCCCGGTTGCCCGCCTGCCGCTGCTGGATGCCGCGCAAAGCGAGATGCTGCTGCACAGTTTTAACGCGACTCGGCGCAACTATCCTGAGCAAGCCTTGCTGCATCAATTATTCGAGCAGCAGGCGGCGCAAACGCCGCACGCAATCGCCCTGCGCTGCGCTGGGCACAGTCTGAGTTATGCCGAACTGAACCGGCGCGCGAATCAGCTCGCCCATCACTTATTGACATATGGCGCAGGCCCAGATCAACGCATCGCCATCTGCCTTGAGCGCGGCATCGACATGGTGGTCAGCATGCTCGCAGTGCTCAAAGCCGGGGCCGCTTATTTGCCGCTTGATCCCAACCACCCGCTGGAGCGCATCATGCAAACCCTGGAGCACGCCGCGCCGTCCGCCTGCATTCTGCGCAGCGAACAGGCGGATCGCCTGCCCTGGCTGCCGCTCCCTTTGTTGGCGCTGGAAGAAATCGATGCGCTGTTACAAGGCGCGGCGCAAGAAAATCCACCGGCGTCAGCACAGGGATTGCACTCGCGCCATCTGGCGTGCGTGATGTACACCTCAGGTTCGACCGGTGCGCCAAAGGGCGTGATGGTGGAACACCGCAGCATTCTGCGCCTGATCTGCAACAACGGCTTCGCCGAATTATGTGCACAAGACAAAGTGGCGCATTGCGCCAACCCGGCGTTTGACGCCGCCACCTGGGAAATCTGGGGCGCCTTGTTGAACGGCGCCACGCTGTGCATTTTCCCGCATGAGACGGTGCTGGAGCCGCAACGCTTCTTGCAAGGCTTGCTGGAAATGGAAGTCAGCGTGCTGTGGCTGACGATAGGCTTATTCAATCAATACGCGGAAACTCTGGCTCCGGCGTTTGCCCGCTTGCGCTATTTATTGACTGGCGGCGATGTGCTCGATGTCGGCCCGATCGCCAAACTCTTTGCCAGCGGCCAACAACCCGCGCATTTTGTGAACTGCTACGGCCCGACTGAAACCACCACTTTCGCCACCACTTATGAGATTACGGCTAACCCGGCTGGCAGCGCCAGCATTCCAATCGGCCGCCCGATCGGCAACACCCGTATCTATGTGTTGGATAAACATCTGCAACCCGTTCCACTGGGCGTATGCGGAGAAATCTATATTGGCGGCCCCGGGGTCGCGCGCGCTTATCTGTTTGATGCGGAATTGAGCGCCAGCCGCTTCCTTGCCGATCCATTCGAGCCCGGCGCGACCATGTACAAAACGGGCGACCTGGGGTGCTGGCGCGCCGATGGCAATCTCGAATATCAGGGGCGTAGCGATACTCAGATCAAATTACGCGGTTATCGCATTGAATTAAGCGAAATCGAAGCGCATCTGGCGCAATGTCGCGGCGTACAGCAGGCATGCGTCTGCGTCAAACACGGCGCGGCTGGCGAAAAACGTCTGGTGGCGTATTTGATCGCGAAACCGGGCGCACAACTGGCTCTGACAGAACTGCGGGCGCAATTGGCTGGCAAACTGGCGGATTACATGCTGCCGTCCGCCATGGTGACGCTGGAACAATTTCCACTGACCCCAAGTGGTAAATTGGATCGTCGCGCACTGCCGGAACCGGATCAAAGCGCGCTCGTCACGCATGCATTTGAAGCGCCGGCGGACGCCAGGGAGCGCCTGATCGCCGCCATCTGGCAGGAATTGCTGGGCGCGACGCAAATCGGCCGTCAGGACAATTTCTTTGAATTGGGCGGGCACTCGCTGTTGGCAGTGCAATTCATCGCACGCCTGCGACAAGCGCATGACATCGAAGCGCCGCTGCAAACCCTGTTCGCCCATCCCGGCCTGGCCGATTTCGCACGCGCCATCGCCACCGCCCAAGCCAGTGATGGCGGGCTGATTCTTCCTGCAGATCGCACTTTCCCGCTGCCCTTGTCCTGGGCCCAACAACGTCTGTGGTTCCTGGATCAACTCGACAGCAAGGCCGGGGCCGCGTATCACCTCCCTTCCAGCTTCACGCTGAAGGGAAATCTGGATGTGGCGGCCTTGCAGCGCGCGCTTGATCAATTGGTGGCGCGCCATGAAATCCTGCGCACCAGCTTTGTTGATGGCGCGGATGGCCCGCAGCAATTGATCGCCGCAGCGGACAGCGGTTTTCCGCTGGCGCTGTACGATCTGCGCGATCTGCCGGCAAGCCAACAAGCTGCGCAAATCGAAGCCATCAGCAGCCAAACACTAAACCACAGTTTCAAGCTCAGTCAGGGCCCGCTGATTCGCGCCGCCTTGCTGCAACTTGACGCGCAAAACCATATTTTACTGCTGGTCAAGCACCATATCATTTCCGATGGCTGGTCAAATGGCGTGTTGGTGCACGAACTCAGTGTGCTCTACAATGCATTCCGTCAAGGCGGGCCGAATCCGCTGCCGCCCTTGCCGATTCAGTACGCCGACTACGCTGTATGGCAACGCAATTGGTTGCAAGGCGCGAACCTGGCGCAGCAAGTCGCCTTCTGGCGGCAACATCTGGCAGGCGCACCGCCATTGCTGGAATTGCCAACCGACCGGGCGCGCCCGGGCATGCAAAGCTATGCCGGCGCGGCTGTGCACATACGCCTGCCTGCCACATTGAGCAGCAGCGTCAAGGCGCTGGCGCAACGCCATGGCGCAACCCTGTTCATGACCCTGTTCGCCGCCTGGGGCGCATTGTTGGCGCGCCTCAGCGGCCAGCGCGATCTGGTGATCGGCGTGCCGGTCGCCAACCGCCAGCGCACTGAAGTGGAGCCACTCATTGGTTTCTTCGTCAACACACTGGCCTTGCGCATACAGCTGCCGCCAGACTGCAGCGTGGCGCAATTGCTGCAACAGGTCAAAACGACCACGATTGCCGCATTCGCCCATCAAGACCTGCCGTTTGAACAAGTGGTGGAAGCCTTACAACCGGAACGCAGCTTGAGCTACAGCCCGCTGTTCCAGGTGGTTTTCGGTCTTTTGAACACCCCGGGGGAGCACGATATCGCCCTGCATGGCCTGCAGATCACGCATAATGAGCCGCCCCATCATCTGAGTCAATTTGAGCTGGCCGCCAATTTGGTCGAAGAAGGCGATGAGATCAATTTCGGCCTATCGTATCAAAGCGCGATTTATGAGCGCGCCACGGTCGAACGCATCTTGCAGCAATTCCAAACCCTGCTGGAAGGCATGACGCAAGACGGGGATCAGACTGTGGCGCGGCTGCCCTTGCTGAATGCGCAGCAATATCAGCAATTGATCCGCGACTTCAACCGCACCGGGGCCGCCTTCCCGCGCCACGCCACACTGCCGCAATTGTTTGAGGCCCAGGTCGCCCAAACGCCGCAGGCTGAGGCATTGATCTTCCAAGAGCAACGCATCACGTATGCAGAATTGAATCAGCGCGCCAACCGTCTCGCCCATCTTTTGCTGCAAAACGGCGTGCAAAACGAAGACCGGGTCGCGATTTGTCTGCCGCGCAGCGCCGATATGCTGATCGCAATCCTGGCCACCCTCAAAGCTGGCGCCGCCTACGTCCCGCTCGACCCGGCCTATCCGGCCCAGCGTTTGAATTACATGCTGCAAGACAGCGCGCCGCAAAGCGTTATCAGCACAAGCGCCTATGCGGATCTGGCCGACTGGCCGGCGCACCGCCTGCTCTGCCTCGACAGCGTTGCCGCGCAGCTGGCAAGCCAGTCCGACGCCAATCCCGCCCTGCCCGCCAGCGCCGCCCAATTGGCGTATGTGATGTACACCTCCGGCTCCACTGGCCAGCCAAAAGGCGTGATGGTCGAACAGCGCAATATCATGCGCTTAGTGCTGGGCCAACAGTACGCCCCGATCACCGCCCAGGATTGCGTCGTGCATTGCGCCAATCCCGCCTTTGACGCCGCCACCTGGGAAATCTGGGCCGCCCTGCTGCACGGCGCACGCCTGCTGGTGATCGCGCATGACACCTTGCTCGATCCGCACGCTTTCGCCAATACGCTGCAAGCCGAACAGGCGAATGTGCTGCACCTGACCATCGGCCTCTTCAATCAATACGCCGATCCGCTGGCGCAAGTGTTCGGACAACTCAAATATTTATTATTCGGCGGCGAGCGCGCTGATCTCGGCACGGTCTTGCGTGTGCTCGGCCAGCGTCTGCCCGGCCGCCTGGTGCATTGCTACGGCCCGACTGAAACCACCACCTTCGCCACCACCTATGGCATCGCGCCCGGCGCTGCGCTGCCCGGCGCTTTGCCGATCGGTAAACCAATTGCCAACACCAGCATCTATATTCTGGATGCGCAGTTGCAACCGGTTCCACTCGGCGTGCCGGGTGAAATCTATATCGGCGGCGAGGGCGTGACGCGCGGCTATTGGCGACAAGCTGAGTTGACGCAGGAACGCTTCCTGCCCGATCCTTTCTCCGCCACTCCGCAACAGCGCATGTATCGCAGCGGCGACCTTGGCCGCTGGCTGCCGGATGGCAATATCGAATATCTCGGCCGCAATGATATGCAGATCAAGATCCGTGGCTATCGCATCGAACCCGGCGAAATCGAAGCCAAACTGGCCACCCTGCCTGAGGTGCAAGAAGCGCTGGTGATGGCGCGCGAAGATCAGCCAGGGAATACAACCCTGGTCGCCTATGTCGCGCTGCAAGCCGGCGCGCAAACCGATGGCCCCCGCATTCTGGCGCAATTGCGCAGCATGCTGCCTGACTATATGACGCCGGATTTCTGCATCTGCATGGACAACTTCCCCTTGACGGCGAATGGCAAACTGGATCGTCAGCGCCTGCCGGCGCCGCAACTGGAAGCGCAAGATGCAATCTATCAAGCACCGCTGGAAGGAGTGGAAACGCAGATCGCCGCTATCTGGTGCGAAATCCTCGGCTTGCAAAGGGTCAGTCAACAAGCTCATTTCTTCCAAAGCGGCGGCCACTCTCTGCTCGCAGTGCAATTGGTGATTCGGGTGCGGGAGCAATTCGGCGTCGATTTTTCTCTGCGCACCGTGTTTGAGCATCCCACGCTGGCGGCAATGGCGGATTACGTCACCGCACAACAACTTGCCGCATACGACCAGCACAGCCTGTTAGCGCTGCAAGACCACATCAATCAATTATCAGAAGACGAATTACTCGCCCTTCTTGCTGAGGAATGATCCGGTTCATGAATACGCCACATAAACTCGAACAATTACAACGCGCCGTTTTGCTCAAGCAATTGGCCAAAACCAGACAGGACGCGGCAATTCAGCCAAGCAGCTTGCCGCAAGCCGATCGCAGCCGCCCGCTGCCGCAATCCTGCGCTCAACAACGCTTATGGTTTTTGGCCGAATTGGGCGATGCCGGCAGCCGCGCCTACAATATGACCGGCGGCTGGCGGCTGAGCGGCGTACTGCAACTCGACGCGCTTCGCCAAGCCTTGGATTGCCTGGTGCAACGCCATGAAAGCCTGCGCACCACCTTCCACAATCTGAATGGCGAAGCGATTCAAGTGGTCACGCCGGCCGGCGCCGGCATGCCTTTGCGTGAACTGGATTTGCGTCCCGGCGCAGCGCTGGCGCAACACATGACCTTGGAGCAATTGATTGCGGCGGAAACGGAGCAACGCTTTGATCTCAGTCATGGCCCGCTGCTGCGCGCCACCCTGGCGCGTTGTGCCGACGCTGAACACGCCTTGCTGCTGTCGATGCATCACATCATTTCCGACGGTTGGTCGATCGGCGTACTGACCAAGGAACTCGCGCAATTGTATAGCGCGTTTGTCAACGGGCAGGACAATCCGCTGCCGCCGCTGACCGTGCAATACGCCGATTACGCCGCCTGGGAGCGAGAGCGCATGAGCGGCGCGCTGGTGGCGCGGGAAAGCGCATTCTGGCGCGCCACGCTGGCCGATGCGCCTGCGCTGCTACGCCTGCCTTACGATTATCCGCGCCCGGCAGTGCAACGTCACCTTGGACATATCATCCGTCTCATGTTGCCGCTCTCATTGCTGCAGCGTTTGCAGCTCTTATCGCAGCAACATGGCGTCACGCTGTTTATGAGCTTGCTGGCCGGCTGGGCGCTGGTGATCAGCCGCCACAGCGGGCAACAGGATGTCATCATCGGCACAGCAGTCGCTAACCGCATGCATAAAGCATGCGAATCCCTGATCGGATTCTTTGTCAATACGCTCGCATTGCGCATCCAACTCAAGCCGGAAATGCGTGTGGCGGACTTGCTGCAAAGCGTGAAACAAATTGCACTCGAAGCTTTTTCGCATCAGGAATTGCCGTTTGCGCGCGTGGTAGAGGCGGTGCAGCCGGATCGCAGTTTGAGCCATAACCCGCTGATCCAGGTTATGTTCGCCCTGCAAAACGCCGCCGAAGGCGAATTGCACATGCCTGGCTTGCGCGTCACAGCCCTGACCGCGCCGCACAGCACCACCCAATTCGATCTCTCGCTCTCAATGACCGAGCGGCCCGACGGGCTGGAAGCAGCGCTGGAGTATTCCAGCGATTTGTTCCAGCAAGCCAGTGTCGAACGCATCTTGCAGCAATTCCAAACCCTGCTGGAAGGCATGACGCAAGACGGGGATCAGACTGTGGCGCGGCTGCCCTTGCTGAATGCGCAGCAATATCAGCAATTGATCCGCGACTTCAACCGCACCGGGGCCGCCTTCCCGCGCCACGCCACACTGCCGCAATTGTTTGAGGCCCAGGTCGCCCAAACGCCGCAGGCTGAGGCATTGATCTTCCAAGAGCAACGCATCACGTATGCAGAATTGAATCAGCGCGCCAACCGTCTCGCCCATCTTTTGCTGCAAAACGGCGTGCAAAACGAAGACCGGGTCGCGATTTGTCTGCCGCGCAGCGCCGATATGCTGATCGCAATCCTGGCCACCCTCAAAGCTGGCGCCGCCTACGTCCCGCTCGACCCGGCCTATCCGGCCCAGCGTTTGAATTACATGCTGCAAGACAGCGCGCCGCAAAGCGTTATCAGCACAAGCGCCTATGCGGATCTGGCCGACTGGCCGGCGCACCGCCTGCTCTGCCTCGACAGCGTTGCCGCGCAGCTGGCAAGCCAGTCCGACGCCAATCCCGCCCTGCCCGCCAGCGCCGCCCAATTGGCGTATGTGATGTACACCTCCGGCTCCACTGGCCAGCCAAAAGGCGTGATGGTCGAACAGCGCAATATCATGCGCTTAGTGCTGGGCCAACAGTACGCCCCGATCACCGCCCAGGATTGCGTCGTGCATTGCGCCAATCCCGCCTTTGACGCCGCCACCTGGGAAATCTGGGCCGCCCTGCTGCACGGCGCACGCCTGCTGGTGATCGCGCATGACACCTTGCTCGATCCGCACGCTTTCGCCAATACGCTGCAAGCCGAACAGGCGAATGTGCTGCACCTGACCATCGGCCTCTTCAATCAATACGCCGATCCGCTGGCGCAAGTGTTCGGACAACTCAAATATTTATTATTCGGCGGCGAGCGCGCTGATCTCGGCACGGTCTTGCGTGTGCTCGGCCAGCGTCTGCCCGGCCGCCTGGTGCATTGCTACGGCCCGACTGAAACCACCACCTTCGCCACCACCTATCGCATCGCGCCCGGCGCCGCGCTGCCCGGCGCTTTGCCGATCGGTAAACCAATTGCCAACACCAGCATCTATATTCTGGATGCGCAGCTGCAACCGGTTCCACTCGGCGTGCCGGGTGAAATCTATATCGGCGGCGAGGGCGTGACGCGCGGCTATTGGCGGCAGCCTGAACTGACCCGGGAACGTTTCCTGCCCGATCCTTTCTCCGCCACTCCGCAACAGCGCATGTATCGCAGCGGCGACCTTGGCCGCTGGCTGCCGGATGGCAATATCGAATATCTCGGCCGCAATGATATGCAGATCAAGATCCGTGGCTATCGCATCGAACCCGGCGAAATCGAAGCCAAACTGGCCACCCTGCCTGAGGTGCAAGAAGCGCTGGTGATGGCGCGCGAAGATCAGCCAGGCAACAAGATGCTGGTTGCGTATATTGTGCCGGATCAAGCCAGGCTGCTGGCGACTGATGCGCTGGAGCAAGAAGCGGTCGCCACCTGGCAACGGGTGTTCGACGCCCAAGTCAAGGTCGATGACAATGCTGCGATTGACGCGGAATTCGACATTTCCGGTTGGAACAGCAGTTACACACGGCAAGCCATGCCGCCTGCCGACATGCGCGAATGGCGCGACGCCATCGTTACGCGCATCGCCGCCTTTGCGCCACAACGTATTCTGGAAGTCGGCTGTGGCACGGGCTTGCTCTTATTCCCCCTGGCGCGCCAGGCCGAACACTATGTGGGCGCAGATTTGTCCGGCCAAACCCTGGCCAGGCTGGCGCAACATATCAAGCGCGACCCGGGATTGGCGGCGAAAGTCGAATTGCACCAGATGCAGGCAAGCGATATTGGAGCCATCCCGGCGCAAACCTTTGATACCGTGATCATCAATTCGGTATCGCAGTATTTTCCAGATATCGCCTATTTGCAATCCGTGCTCAGTCAGGCTGTGCAACACATTTCAGGCAGCGGCCGCATCTTCCTGGGCGACGTGCGCCGTTATGCTTTGCTGTCCAGTTTCCATGCTGCGGTGCAAGCCAGTCAGGCGGAAGATTCTATGTCCCCCTCGCAATTACTAAGCCTGGTCAAACAACGCGTACTGACGGAACAAGAGTTATTGGTGGAGCCTGAGTGGTTCGATACTCTGCGCGCCGCCTTGCCGCGCATCAGCCATATCGAGGTCTTGCCCAAGCAAACACGTGCATACAATGAAATGTCGGCTTATCGTTATGACGTGGTGCTGCATATCGACGGCGCGCCGCCAGCGCAGCTGACGCCGCACTGGTTTGACGCCAGCCAGCTGCGCGCGGCAGACGATTTGCAAGCTTTATTCGATGTGGTGGATGCGCCGCTGTTCGGCTTGCTGCAATTACCGAATCCGCATGTGGCGGGGGATGCCCTGCTGCTGGAATATCTGCACCACGGCGCGCCGGTGCGCAATGTGGCGGAATTGCGCGAAAGCGTGCGCCAGCATTGCCCCGCCGGCGTGTACGCCACTGAGCTGGCGCAGCTGTGTGCGGCGCGCGGCTGGGGTTTGCAGCTCAGCTGGCGTCAGGGAGCGGAGAATGGCGCTTATGATGCGCTGATCCATCAACACGGCCCGCTTCCGGCATTTGATTGGCGACAGGCTCCGTCAAGGACAGGCTGCGTAGCAGACGGCCGCAAATTGCACAGCAGCCCGACGCTGGCGAAAACCATTGCCGGATTGCCTGCGCGTCTGCGGCGCGAATTGAGCGCCCTGCTGCCGGAATTCATGACGCCATCCGCCTTCATCGTGCTGCCAGCGATTCCGCTGACGGCGCACGGCAAACCGGATCGCAGCGCACTCCCGGCGCCGAATCTGCATCCCGCCAACAAGCTCAGCATGGCCCCGCGCACACCACTGGAAACCGCCATCGCGCAGGAATTCGCAGCCTTGCTTGGCGTGGAAAAAGTCAGCATAGAAGACAGTTTCTTTGACATGGGCGGGCACTCCCTGCTGGCGGTGCGTCTATTGAGCAAACTGCGACAAAGCCTGCATGTGGAATTGCAATTGCAAGACGTGTTCGCCACACCGACAGTGAGCGGATTGGCGCGCCGGGTGCAACAAAGCGGGAGCGGATCTGAAGCCGCCATCCCGCCCGTGTCGCGCGAACGCACACTGCCGCTTTCCTGGGCCCAGCAACGCTTATGGTTCCTTGACCAACTCGACCCCGCCGCCAGCGCCGCCTATCATATGTCAGCGTGTTTTGAACTCAGCGGCGCATTGCAAGCCACCGCGCTGCAAGCGGCGCTTGATGCGCTGGTGGCGCGTCATGAAACTCTACGCACCCGTTTTGCTGCAGACGCCGGTCAGGCCTGTCAAGTCATCGACACCGCCGAACGCGGCTGCGCACTTGAGCTGCACGATTTGCAGCACTTGCAAGACGCGGCGCAAGATGCGGCATGCGCGGCGATTATCGAAGAAGTGTTAACGCGCCGCTTCGATCTGCAACAGGGCCCCTTGTTCCGCTGCGCCTTGCTGGCCTGCGCCGAACAACGGCACATCTTGACGCTGGTGAATCATCACATCATTTCAGATGGCTGGTCGATCGGCATCCTGGTGCGCGAATTGAGCGCTTTATACCAAGCCTTCTGCGCGAAGCAGGCCAATCCTTTACCCGCGCTGCCGATTCAATATGCCGATTACGCGGTCTGGCAACGCCAGTCGCTGCAAGGCGAGGCGCTGCAGGCACAACTGGAATTCTGGCGCAGCGCCCTGGCCGGTGCGCCGCCCTTGCTGGAACTGCCAGCCGACCATGTGCGCCCGCCGCGCCAAAGCTACCGGGGTGGCGCAGTACCGCTGCATTTTTCGGTGGAATTGAGCCGCCGCCTGAAAGCGCTGGCGCAACGCAATGGCGTCACCCTGTTCATGTGTATGCTGGCCGGGCTCGGCGTGCTGCTGGCGCGTTTAAGCGGACAACACGATATCGTGATTGGCGCTCCCGCCGCCAATCGTCAGCGGCCGGAAGTGGAAGGCTTGATCGGCTTCTTCGTGAATACCCTGGCCTTGCGCATCCAATACGATCCCGCGCTCAACGTGGCGGAATTGTTGCAGCAAGTCAAAGCCAGCGCGCTGGCCGCCTACCAACACCAGGAACTGCCTTTCGAGCAGGTGGTGGAAGCGCTGCAGCCGGCGCGCAGCTTGGGTTACAGCCCGATTTTTCAGGTCATGCTGGCCTTGGATAGCGACGCCACACAAAGCGAATTGCAACTGCCGGGTCTGCGCCTGATCCCACGCGAGCAGCCATTCAACGCAGCACAATTCGATCTGGCTCTGACCTTGAGCGAACAACATGGCTGCATCAGCGGACAAATCGAATTCGCACGCGATCTGTTTGAAGCAGAAACCATACAACGCTATGCGCTGCATTTGCAAACGCTGTTGTGCGGCATGGCGGACGCCGACACGCAGCCCCTCGCAGAATTACCCTTGCTGGCGCCACAGCAGCGCCACATCCTGCTGAACGGATTCAACCCAGTCCCGCAGCGCAAAGCGGAATATGGATTAATCCATCAGATGGTGGCGGCGCAAGCCGCTTTGCATCCCGCTGCGCTGGCGCTGGAATATGAGGGCGTCCAACTCAGTTACGCCGAATTGGAACAACGCGCGAATCAGCTCGCGCATTTCCTGATCACGCGCGGCGCACGCCCGGATCAACGCATTTTGCTATGCATGGAACGCGGCATTGAGGCGGTATGCGCAATTTTGGGCATTCTCAAAGCCGGCGCCGCCTATGTCCCGCTGGAAGCCAATCTGCCATTAGAGCGTGTGATGCGGATTGCCGGCGACTGCGGGGCCCGCATCGCCCTGGTGGCAGGCGCAGGCGCGCTCTCTGACGCGCTAAGCGCCTTGCAAGTCCAGGTCTTCGATATGTGCGCGCCGCTTTGGCTGAATTGCCCTTCGAGCGCGCCACAGGTGAGCGGGCTGACCCCGGAACATCTGGCATATGTGATCTACACCTCAGGCTCCAGCGGGACGCCAAAGGGCGTGATGCTGGAGCACCGCCATATCGTCGCCTCGACCATCGCACGGAATGCGGTATACCAGCACTACACGCGCTTCTTGCATCTTTCTTCGCTTTCTTTTGACAGCTCGCTGGCCGGGCTGTTCGGGACCCTGAGCAGCGGCGGCGCGATATTCATGCTCGAACGCAGCGCAGCGCAAGATCCGCTGGAAATCGTCAACGCGATTTGCCGCCACCAGATCAGCAGCGTCGAATCAGTCCCCTTGCTAGCCCCGTTCATCCTGGAACGCCTGGAGGCGCGCGCTTATCGCGGTTTGAAAGAACTCGTGGTGGCTGGCGAAACATGTCCCGCCAGCCTGCGCGAGAAAGCCTTGCGCTTTGACCCGCCGTTAGCCTTGTTCAACGAATATGGCCCGACCGAGGCCGCAGTCTGGGCCACGGTGCATCGTTGCCAGGCCGGCGAACGCGGCCCGGTGTCGATTGGCAAACCAATCGCCAACTACCGGGTCTTTGTGCTAGATGCGCTACAACAACCGGTTCCAATCGGCGTTGCCGGTGAGCTGTACATCGGCGGCGATGGCGTGGCGCGCGGCTATTTGAATCAGGCGCAACTGAGCGCGCGACATTTCCTGCATTTGCCTCAGATCGACAGCGGACGCCTGTACCGCAGCGGCGATATGGCGCGCTGGCGCGCCGATGGCAATCTGGAATTCCTCGGCCGCACCGACGCACAAGTCAAAATCCGCGGTTTCCGGGTCGAACTCGAAGAAGTCAGATCACAATTACTGCGTTGTGATGGGGTGCGCGAGGCCGCCGTTTTCACCCGCGAAGACGCGCAGGGCGGTTTGCAATTGGCTGCCTGCCTGGTCGCCCATCCCGGCGCCGACTTGCATGCCGACGCACTGCGTCAGCAATTGCGCGGCATGCTGGCCGATTACATGATGCCGAATGTGTTTCTATTTGCGCCCGCGTTGCCATTGACGCCGAACGGCAAATTGGATCTGCCAGCCCTGCGCACGTTGGAAGGCGAGAGCATAGAGTCGCATCATGCCGCGCCGGCGCAAGGCGCTTTGGAAGAAAGCATCGCGCGCGCCTTCCAGGAAACGCTGGGCGGCAAGCTGCCAGGCCGTTTTGAGAATTTCTTTGCACTGGGCGGGCATTCTTTACTCGCGGCGCGCTTGATCGCCAAGCTCAGTCAAATGCTCGAACGCGAACTGCCGCTGCGTCTCATCTTTTCTCACCCCAGTGTGGCCCTGTTGAGCACAGCGCTGAGTGGGGAAAGCACCGCACAGCGCGCAGATAATTTGACGCAAATCCGCGTCGCAGGCGATTTGCCGCCACTATTCCTGGTACACGCCGGCGACGGCGAAATCGCCTATTGCCACGCACTCGCGCGCTGGATTACGCCGGGGCGGCCGATTTACGGCCTGTCCGCACTCGGTTTGAACGGCGAAACGGCGCCGCTCACAGATTTAAGACAAATCGCTAAAACATATCTGGCGCGCATCCGCAAAGTGCAAACGCATGGCCCTTACTGCCTGGCGGGCTGGTCGGCTGGCGGCAGTATTGCCTATCTGATGGCGCAGGAATTGCTGCAAGCGGGTGAGCAACTGCATTTTCTCGGCATGTTTGACACGCTCTGCGATTACCGCAACTTGCCACCTGCCTCCTCTGCCGCGCCAGCGCTGACATTGGCCGCCGGATTGCACGGCTACAGCCAGCACCGCATGGCGGTGCAGGAAGCGCTGGCGCAAGCCCTACTCAGCTATCAAGCTCTGCCGTTACAAGGGACAAACCCGGTCTGGCTGTTTGTCGCTGCGGAAGAAGAACGCGGAAACAACATCCAAAATTGGCGCAGCCTCTTGGGTCAACGGCTGCGCATCCGCTACGCGCCGGGCGACCATTATTCCATGATGGAAAACGCCCATATCGACAAATTGGGCGGCGCCATCAGCGCACTGCTGGATTGCGCTGATTTGGCAAACACGCATGCGCACGCCGCACATCGCAACACTTTTGAGGAAATCACATCATGACCGATTGCAAACTGAACCTGCTCGTACTCGCTGGCGAATATGTGGTCGCCCATCTCACTTCGCTGGCGCAATTGCATCCGGCCCCGCTCAGCGGGCAAGCAATGTATTCGCTCACCGTCACCCCGGATGAGCTTTCATTCATCGGCCCGGCCGGCATGATGCCGCCCGGATTACAAGCCGAAAGTCGCGGCTGGCGCTGCCTGCGCATTGACGGCGAACTGGCCTTTGATCAGGTCGGCGTAGTAGCCACGGTCAGCTCCGCCATCGCCGCTCAAGGCATCAGCGTGTTCGCCATTTCCAGCCACGACCGCGATCACTTTCTGGTGCAAGCCGCCGATTTGCCGCAAGCAATCCTGCAATTGCGCATGGCAGGCTGCAATGTGAATGAAGCAAACGTCTGAACTGTACAAATTGAATTGATTATGACTAAGCACAATACTAGCGAAAAACCGGCATTCAACTCGCGTCATCAGTTAGAAGCGCTGCGCAAACATCTCGAACGGGGCGACAGCATGATTCCTCTACAGGGATATTTCAATTTCACCAAGACCCCGCATACCTGGGTGGACGGCATGCTGCTGCGTGACTTCGGTCTGGAGCGCACCACCCGCACCTGGATTTCCGCACGCATCGAAATGACGCAATTGCTGGAAAAATTCGCTGCCTGCGACCCACAGGTAAGCGGACTGGACTATCCGCGCCACTATCCGGCGCGCATCCTGTTCGGCAACGCAGCGTTAGCGCAAAGCCAGGATGTGTTCCTGTATTTTCCATATGGCGCCAACATCGTCAGCGAAGATGAGCAAGATGTGTTCGGCTTTGAGCTGTTTGAAACCAGTGAACGGATTTTCTCGACCATTCACGCGCCATGCATAATACAAGCGCTGGATGCCGAGAGCGCAGCACTGTTTCACCGGCAATTATTCGGCTGCGTCCCGGAAACTTTGCAGTTATACGCCATGCTGCATGAAATGTCGCATCGCCTGGGGCCCTGGAAAGTCATCCCGAAAGCGGATCCACGTCTGAAAGTAGGCGGCTGGCGGCTGGCGGTGATGGGCGAACTGGCGGCCGACCTGACCTTGCTGCATGTCGCCAATATGTTCCCGGAATTGATGCTGCAAATCTTCTTAAACCGGATTTTTTGGTATGGCCGGCGCGGCTTCAGCAGCGATCGCAAACACGCCTTGCTGAATCAGGATAACGACGCGTGCGGCGCAGCCTGGTTATGGCAAAAATTCATGCAAAAAGGAGCATTGCGCATCCTTCACGGCCGCATCAACCTAGACCTGATGCTGTTGCGCAAAACTTTTGACGACTGCTATCACGAGGTGCTTGAGCTCGGCCAACGCCTGAGCAGCATGCAGGATGGTCAGAAAGAGGCGTTTGACGCGTGGCTGCAACAAACCGTGCCACATGAGGATGGTCAGCTGGTCTTACCGGCAAGCATGCGCGCCGTGTACGAACGTTGCGCCGGGGCGCCGGATGCGCTGCCGCCGCGCATCATCCCGACCAGCGGCGCCAGCCAATTCAGCCTTGCCGGCAATCCATGCTAAACGGCTGCCGCTTGCGTCCTGCGCTGGAATCGCAGGCACCTGAAAGAGAAAGTCACTTCCAGTTCAGGAGAAGCCAACAACCGTTGCGTATGCTCGTCCGTGACATGCCAGCCGTTCGGCGTCATGGTCGCCAGCGCCAGCAAATCGGCGCCATGCAGGCGCGCGCGCGCAACAATTTCCTGCTCTTCCAACGCATCGAACCACGGGGCCAGTTTGGCTTTCACTTTTTCAGCCTTGTCCGCTTCAATGTCGAGCAAGCCCAGCATGTCGCGCAATTCCTGCAAATGCGCATCGCCGGGAATAGTGACGAGCAAATGTCCGTGCGCCGCCAGCAGACGGTGAAATTCAGCAGGATTGCGCGGCGCGAAGATATTCAGAATCAGGCTGGCGCAGCCGCTTTGAAAAGGCAGGGTTTGATTGATATCCGCCACCACAAAACTCAGAGTTTGGTGGCGTTTGGCAGCCATTTTGATGGCTTCTTTGGAAATATCAGCGCCAAGCGCGGACAGGTTGCGTCCCTGTTGCAGCAGATGGGCGTGCAAACGGCCCAGGTAATAGCCTTCGCCGCAACCGAGATCCAGCAGCGCGCCAGCAGCGTCATGCGCCAGCGCCTTGCCCGCCATGGCGTTAAGCGCAGAGGAAAGCAGCGCATAATGACCAGCGTCCAGAAACGTGCGGCGCGCCTGCAGCATCTCCTTGGTGTCGCCACGTGATTTGCCGCGCAATAAATTGCAATACCCTTCCTTTGCAATATCAAAGGCGTGCTGCTTGTCACATGACAATTTACCGGGTGCATCCGCTAAGGCGGACTGGCACACCGGGCAACGCAAAAATTCGACTGCAAGCATTCGGATCAAACTCCATTTATAAACTGATAATTCATTTTCTGAGAGAAACCAGATCGGACGCGCAAGCTCATTTACAATATCAGCCCAGCCAGACGCCACCCGCCTTTCCTCAGATAATCGGCCCCGCAACTATAGACGAGAACAACTATGACAGGATTTTCGCCACTGCCAATTCAAGGCAAAAAGCCTCAATATTTTATATTACTCACAGTATTTCTTGACGTTGTGGGTTTTGGCCTGGTGGCCCCGGTCTTACCCGCTTTAATTCGCGGCTTATCCACGTCCGCACAAAGTCAGGCGCAATGGATAGGCATCTTAATGGCGCTTTACGCTGTCATGCAATTCTTCTTTACCCCGATTCTGGGCGCCCTGAGCGACCGCTTCGGCCGTAAACCGGTTTTATTGCTTTCTCTGCTGGGTCTGGCTGCGGGCGAGTTCATCCACGCCTGCGCCACCAGCCTGGCGGCGCTGGTGTTTGCGCGTCTGCTGACCGGCTGCACCAGCGCCACCATCGCTGTCGCCAATTCTTATATGGCGGACGTGACCCGGCCGGATCAACGCGCGGCGGCTTTCGGCAAAATCGGCGCCGCCTTCAGCCTCGGTTTCATCATCGGGCCGATGGCCGGCGGCCTGCTGGGCGAAGTCGATATCCGTATGCCGTTTTACGCCGCTGGCGCGCTGGCCGTACTCAACGCCCTGTACGGCCTGTTGGTGCTGCCGGAAAGCCTGCCGGCCGCTAAACGCAACCCGCTGAAATGGCACAATATGTCCCCATTTAATGCAATTGCCGATTTAAAACTGCTCCGCAACGCCTCTGGACTGGCCCCCATCATCGCGCTGTCGATTTGCGCCCAGGCCATTCTGCAATCGGTATGGGTGATGTATACCGAAACCCGCTTTGGCTGGACACCCAAAGACAATGGCGGCATGTTGCTGGCGATCGGCTTACTCAGCGTGCTGACAGAAGGCTGGTTATTAGGCAAATTGCTGCCGCGCTGGGGTGAGCAACGCTTGACCTTGATCGCCTTGCTCTCAGCCAGCGCCAGCTTCCTGCTATTCGCACTGGCCTGGCAACCATGGATGATGTACGCCATTGCCTTGATCACCTGCATGTCAGCGCTGAGCGCGCCAATCTTGCAAGGTCTGGTTTCGGCGGATGCGGATGCCGAACGGCAGGGCGCCACCATGGGTGCGCTGGGCGCGATCAACAGCATCATGATGGTCGCCGCGCCGCTACTGGGCACATTCGCCTTCAGCATGGTCAACCACATGCCGGCAGGCGACTGGCGTCTGGGCAGCAGCTTCCTGCTCAGTTTCGCCATCCAGAGCGTAGCCCTGTTGCTCGCCGTGCTGCACTTTAACAAACGCAAACCGGTCGCCACCACAAGCGCCAAACTGCCAAACTGAAAACGCGCCGCCATGTCTGTTTTGCAAGATTGCCATACTGTTGAAGATTTCGCCGCACTGGCGCGGCGACGTTTGCCGGATTACGCATACGACTTTATCGCCGGCGGGGCCGGACGCGAACTGGCGCTGGCGCGCAACCAGCACAGCCTGGATCAAATCGCCCTGGTTCCGCGCCTCGGCCAGCAAGTGCAACACCCCGACCTCTCACTGCGCTGCCTGGGTCAGAATTTCGCACTACCCTTCGGCATCGCGCCGCTTGGTCTATGCGGCCTGGTCCACCCACAAGCTGACTTGATGCTGGCGCGCTGCGCACAGCGTTTGCGCATGCCCTACATCCTCAGCTCCACCAGCAATCTGCCGCTGGCGCAATTAAGTCAAGCGCTGGGGGAGGCGCCCTGGTTTCAATTCTATGCGCCGCAAGCGCCGCAAGCCGCAGCACAAGCCCTAGCGCGCGCCGAACAACACGGCTGCCCGGTGCTGATCGTCACCGCCGATGTCGCCGCCCCAGGCAAACGGCTGCGCGATGTGCGCCATCGTTTGCAAATGCCGCTGCGCTGGAATGCGCGGCTGTTGGCCGCCACGCTCAAACACCCCTTATGGGCCTGGCGCCGGCTGCGCGCCGGCGCGATCAGTTTCCCCAATCTGGCCATGCCGGAAGAGGATTGCCGCACCTGGCCATTGCAACGCCTGATGGCCTGGCAAACCGGCGGCGCGCTGGATTGGGATGCGCTGGCGCAAATCCGCGCACGCTGGCCGCGCAAATTGGTCTTAAAAGGCGTGCTGTGCGCGCAAGACGCTTTGCGCGCGCGCGCGCTAGGCTTCGATGCGGTGTATCTCTCCAACCACGGCGGGCGCCAATTGGATGCCGCACCGGCGCCTGTTCAAATGTTGCCTGGCATCGCCGCCCAAGGCTTGCCGGCGGCGGAATTATTGCTCGATTCCGGCATCCGCAGCGGGGAAGATATCGCGAAAGCGCTGGCGCTGGGGGCTGGCGCGATCTTCCTCGGCAGGCCATTTCTGTATGCGCTTGCGGCCGGCGGCGAAGCCGCGGTCGAACGTCTGGTGGAATTGCTGCGCCAGGATCTGGCGCGCAGCATGGCCTTGCTCGGCATACCTTCCGCGCAACAGGCCGGAGAATGGCGAACGCAAGAAGGCGGCGCAGTGTATAACTGGCGCACCGCAACTTGATTGTTTGCTTGGACGCACACAGCGCGACCGCATTGCCCTCGCACTGACGGTTTAAGATATAAGCTTTCACTTTCCAAATCCGCCGCCATGACCGATATTTTGCTGCGCTACATCCATTTCTTCGGCATCCTGCTGCTAGGGGCCGCACTGTTTGCTGAAAATCTACTCTTGCGCCCCGTCTTGCAACAAGACGAGGTGCGGCGTCTGGCACGCATCGACGCACTGTATGGACTGGCCGCCCTGCTGGTGCTGGGCGCAGGCTTGAGCTTGTGGCTGATAGGGGCAAAGGGTGCGGCGTTTTATAGTAAAAATCCGGTGTTTCACGCCAAACTGGGCTTGTTTGCGCTGATGGGCTTAGCCTCACTGAT